>NZ_DATELF010000001.1:0-4878 GCF_035276945.1 Amycolatopsis sp.
GGCAAGTTTCCAGACCGCTGTGTCTTCTGAAGGTGCGACCTCCAGATCCGGTTTGGGGGCAAGTTCCCAGACCGCTGTGTCTTCTGAAGGTGCGACCTCCAGATCCGGTTTGGGGGCAAGTTCCCAGACCGCTGTGTCTTCTGGGGGTGCGACCTCCGGACCTCGCCTGGGGGCAAGCCCCCAGACCGCTGTGTCTTCTGGGGGTGCGACCCCCAGACCCCGCCTGGGGGCAAGCCCCCAGACCCCCTTGGAGTGATCATGCGAGCTCAGGACATCATGAGCGCGCCGGTGGTGACGGTGGAACCGGAAACCCTGTCGAAGCAGGCGGCCGCGTTGCTTTCGGCACACGGGTTCACCGCGCTGCCGGTCGTGGACGGCGATGGCAGGCTGGTCGGCATCGTCACCGAAGCCGACCTGATCGCCGAACGAATCGCGCCCGATCCGCGTTCGGCGGACCAGACTCCCCGGCGGCCGGGGGAGACCGTGGCCGAGGTGATGACGAGCCCGGTCACCGGAATGGGGCCGGGCACCGACCTCGCCGTGGTGGCTCGGGCACTGCTGGACGACCGTATCCGCGCGATGCCCATTGTCGAGGGTTCGCACGTGGTGGGCATCGTGACCCGCGGGGACATCATCCGCACCCTGGCCCGTCAGGACTCGGAAATCGCCACGGACGTCCGCCGTCATCTCGCGATCTACGGCGGGCCCGACCGGTGGCAGGTCGACGTCCACGACGGCGTCGTCCGGATCACCGACGCGTTCGACGACGAAACCGACCGGCACGTGGCGACCCTGCTGGCCGAAGCCGTGCCAGGGGTGATCCGCGCTACCGTCTCGGTCAGTGCGCCATGATCGCCGGCGAAGGCGCCGTCATCGCCGGGGTGGACGGGACCGGGGAAGCGGATGCCGCGTTGCGCTGGGCCGCCGGGGAAGCCGCGCTGCGCAAGGTTCGCCTGCACCTCGTCTACGCGTTCGCTCCGCTGGCCGGCCAGGAGGGCGCAGGACTGCCCGTGCTGCGCAAGGCCTTCGCCGCGCTCGAACGGGACGGCCACCGGCTGCTCGAGGAGGCGGTCCGCGAGGTGCCGGCCGACGTGCCGGTAACCACCGAAATGGCCTCACACCCGCCCGTGCCGGTGTTGCTCGAGCATTCGAAGCACGCGCGGATGATCGTGCTGGGCGCACCGGATGACACTGGCCTCGTGAGCATGCTGGCGGGATCTACGTTGAGCGCGGTGACCGCGCACGCCCGTTGCCCGGTCGTGGTGGTCCGGGGCGAGGGGAGGGACGGGCCGGTGGTCGTCGGAGTGGCCGGTGCTCCGGCGAGTGAGTCCGCCGTCGCGGCCGCCTTCGACGAGGTGACCTGGCGCGGTGCGGCGCTGGCTGCCGTGCATGCCGTAGGCGAAGCCGAACATGCCGGCCCATCACCCCGTGAGCAGCAGGCGATCCTCGGCGAGGAACGCGTCGTGCTGTCGGCAAGCCTCGCCGGCTGGCGCGAGAAGTACCCGGACGTGCGGGTGGACGAGATCGTCGTGGCCGGCGAGCCTCGCAAGACCTTGCTGGACTTTTCCCGGCAGGCGCAACTGGTCGTGGTCGGCACCCGGGGCCACGGCGGATTCACCGGCCTGCTGCTGGGCTCGACCAGCCACGCGCTGATCCACCACGCCCACTGCCCGGTCATGATCATCCGTTCCGCCCCCTCCTGACCCGCGCGAGTCGGGCTCCCGAGACCCGCGAGTCGGGGTCTGGTGACTGGTGAGTCGGGGTCTGGTGACTGGTGAGTCCGATTTGGTGGCGTGCGAGTTCTCCTTCCGCTGCACTTTACGGTTTTCACGCGTACGAGTTCGCCTTCGCTGGCGCCCATTCGCGAGCTGGCGATTCGTGGGCCGCGAATCGGGAACTCACCGATCGCGGAAGCCGGACTCGGTGCTCGCGAAAGCTGGACTCACCGATCGCGGAAGCCGGACTCGCGGGTCGCGAGAGCCAGACTCGCGTGTTGCGTGACCCGGACTCGCCGTCCGCGGAAGCTGGACTCGCGGGTTGCGGGAGCGGGACTCGGGTGTCGGGGAAGGGCGACTCGCGGGGTTACTCGTCGCCGGTGCTCGGGCGTTTGCCGTCGCGTAGCTTGGTGGCGAGGACGGCGGCCTGGGTGCGGCGTTCCAGGCCGAGCTTGGTGAGCAGCCGGGAAACGTAGTTCTTGACGGTCTTTTCGGCCAGGTACATGCGTTCGGAGATCTGCCGGTTGGTCAGTCCCTCGCCGATCAGGTCGAGCAGCGTGCGCTCGCGTTCGGTCAGCCCGGCCAGCGGGCCGCCCGAGTCCGCCTCGGCGCGGAGCTTGGCCATCAGGGTCGCGGCGGCGCGGTTGTCCAGCAGCGACCGCCCGGCGCCGACGTCGCGGACCGCGGAGACCAGTTGCAGGCCCTGGATGTCCTTGATGACGTAGCCGCCCGCACCGGCCATGATCGCGTTGAGCATGGCCTCCTCGTCGGTGTAGGAGGTCAGCATCAGCACGTTCAGCTCGGGAAGCCGGGACCGCAGCTCGCGGCACAGTTCGATGCCGTTGCCGTCGGGCAGGCGGACGTCGAGCACGGCGATGTCCGGCTGGAGCGCCGGAATCCGCGCCAGCGCCTGCGCCGCGCTGGCCGCCTCGCCGATCACGGTCAGCTCCGGGTCGGCTTCGAGCAGGTCCTTGACACCGCGCCGGACCACCTCGTGGTCGTCGACGAGGAACACCTTGATCACCGCACACCACCTTTCCCGCTCAACACTACGGGCCGCCGGTCACCCGCGCGGGCCGCCGAAGGTCCCCAATGGTGAGGACCAAAGTCCCCATGATCAGTTGAGGGGTGCGCGCCAGAAGAGGCGGGTGCCGCCGGTGTCGAGGCGTTGGGTGGTGAATGTTCCGTTGACGTGGTGGGCGCGGTCGGCGAGGTTGTGCAGTCCGCTGTGGGCGATGGTGTCGGGGATGCCGATGCCGTCGTCGGTGACGTCGATGGCGAGGTCGTCGTCGACCGATACGGTGACGGTGATGGTGCTGGCTCGGGCGTGTTTGATGGCGTTGGAGAGTGCTTCTCGTAGTACGGCTTCGGCGTGGTCGCCGAGTTCGGGGGATATCACGCCGATGGGGCCGGACATGCGGACGGTGGTGCGTAGGTCGGTTTGGTCGGTCAGTTCGGCGATGAGTTCTTGCAGGCGTTTGCGTAGTTGGGTGGTGCCTTGTAGGCCGCCGTGGAGGTCGAAGATCGCCGTGCGGATTTCGGCGATGATGCTTTGTGCGTCTTCGACGAGGTCGGCGAGTCGTTGCTGGATTTCGGGGTTGCGGGTGCGGGCGTAAGCGCTTTGCAGGGCGAGGCCGTGGGCGAAGAGTCGTTGGATGACGTGGTCGTGCAGGTCGCGGGCGATGCGGTCGCGGTCGGCGGTGACGCGTAGTTCGTTGAGGTGGCGTTGGTCGTCGGCGAGTTTGAGGGCGAGTGCGGCTTGGTCGGCGAAGGCGGCGACGAGGGGGAGTTGACCGGCGTCGAAGGGGTCTTCACCTTGTTTGCGGAGCGCGACGAGTACCCCGGAGATGGTGTCGGAGGAGGCGCGTAGCGGCAGGACGAGGGCGGGTCCGAAGGTTTCTTCCAGCCCGGTGGAGAGGTCGTAGGTGAGGCTGTCCACGCGGCGGGGGACGGCGTCGCGGAAGGCCGCGCCGCAGGAGGAGCCGTTGATGGGGATTTCGTGGCCGGTGAGGCCGTTGGCGTCGAGGCCGGCGCAGACGGTGATGATCAGGTGGTCGACGTCGGTGGTGGGTAGGTCGGGGTCGTCGGGTTGGGCGAGGAAGGTGTAGTCGGCGGCGGTGAGCGCGAGTGCGCGGTTGGCGATCAGGTGGAGCACGTCGGCGGGGTCGGCGGCGCCGAGCAGTTCGGCGCGGATCTCGCTGGTGGCTTCTTGCCAGCGTTGCCGCATCCGGCTTTCTTCGTACAGGCGGGCGTTTTCCACGGCGATGCCGGCTGCGGCGGCCAGGGCCTGGACGACCACTTCGTCGTCCTCGGTGAAGGGTTGTCCGTTGTGTTTCTCGGTGAGGTAGAGGTTGCCGAACACCTCGTCCCGCACGCGGACCGGGACGCCGAGGAACGTTTGCATGGGCGGGTGGTGTTCGGGGAAGCCGGAGGAGGCCGGGTGCCGGGAGAGGTCGTCCAGGCGTAGTGGTGTCGGTTGCCGGATCAGCAGGCCGAGCAGGCCGTGTCCGGTGGGCAGGTCGCCGATCCGTTGCCGGGTCTGTTCGTCGATGCCTTCGTAGACGAACTCCGCCAGGCCCTCGTGGTCGGGGTTGAGCACGCCGAGCGCGCCGTAGCGGCAGTCGACCAGTTCGATCGCCGCGTGCACGATCCGGCGCAGGGTGGCGTCCAACTCCAGCCCCGCCGCGACCGCCAGCATGGCCTCCAACAGCCCGTCCATCTGATCCCGCGCGCCGACCAGCTCCTCCACCCGGTCCTGCACCTCACGCAGCAACTCACGCAGGCGCAACTGTGACAACGTGCCACGGATCGAAGTCGGCAGGTCATCGGCAGTTCCCATGACCCAATCGTTCCATCGGTCGTTCCGGCTGACCAGAGGCAGCAGGGTGAGCCCAGGGCACTAAGACCCGGCGTTCGGGGACCCCCGACTCTGCTGGAAAGCGGTGCGAGGACCGAATGTGGACCTAGCACGACACCAGCTTGGAGTTCCACGATGACGATCACCGCACTCAACGGCCCGGTCCGGCTTGCCCTGGACGCGGCCATCCGCGCGCCGTCTCCGCACAACTCGCAGCCGTGGCGGTTCGAGGTGACCGGCGAGCGGATCGACGTCTTCCTCGACACCGGGCGGGTCCTCGACGTCGCCGACCGCGACGCCCGCGAA
>NZ_DATELF010000002.1:0-7440 GCF_035276945.1 Amycolatopsis sp.
GGTAACTACGCCGCCGCCAATGCGTACCTCGACGCCGCCGCGCAACACTGGAACTCCCACACGAACACTCCCACCACCGCACTCGCCTGGGGCTACTGGGCCCAGACCAGCACACTCACCCACCACCTCAACGAAACGGACCAGAACCGAATCGCCCGAGGCGGGGTGCGACCACTGTCTGAAAAGGACGGAATGGCGCTGTTCGATGCGGCGCTGCGCAGCACCGAGGCCGCGCTGGTGCCGATGCACCTCGACACTTCGGCGGTGCGCACCGCGGACGGTGGGGTCCCGGCGATCATGCGTGGCCTCGTGCGGCCCGCGCGGCGCACGGCGGAAGTCGCGACGGCGTCCGCCGAATCCTGGGCGCGGAGTCTCGACGGGGTGACCGCGGCCGAGCGCGAACACGCCGTCCTGGACCTGGTGCTCAGCGGGGTGGCGGCCGTGCTGGGGCACGAGACGGGTGAGGCGCTCGATGGGGAGACGGCGTTCAAGGAGCTGGGCTTCGACTCGCTGACCGCGGTCGAGCTGCGCAACCGCCTGACCAAGGTGACCGGCCTGCGCCTGCCCGCGACGGTGGTCTTCGACTACCCGAAGCCCGCGGTGCTCGCCGGCCACCTGATCACGGAACTGTTCCCCGGCAACGGGGAAAGCGCTACCCCGGCGTCCGGAGAGGACGAACTGCGGCGAGTACTCGCCGCGACGCCGCTGAGCCGGTTCCGGGACGCGGGCGTGCTGGACACCCTGCTGGAGCTGGCCGGCTCGGACGTGGCGGGGTCCCCGGCGGCCGGGGACGGCGGGATCGACGAGATGGATGCCGAGGATCTCGTGAAACGGGCGCTGGGCAGCGCCGGGCAGTGAGCCGGCAAGTCCGGGACAGACGCGGAGCACGGAGAACGAACATGGCCACGTCCAACGAAGAGCTCGTCCAAGCGCTGCGTGCCTCGCTGAAGGAGAACGAACGGCTCCAGCAGCGCAACAGCCAGATACTGGCGACCACGAACGAACCCATCGCGATCGTGGGGATGTCGTGCCGTTTTCCTGGCGGAGTCACGTCCCCTGAGCAGTTGTGGGAACTGGTTTCCGGCGGTGTGGACGCGATCGGTACCTTCCCCGACGACCGGGGCTGGGACCTCGACGGGTTGTTCGACCCCGATCCCGATCGTGCGGGGACGTCGTACGTGCGCGAGGGCGGTTTCCTCGAGGACGCGGCGGGATTCGACGCGGGGTTCTTCGGGATCAGCCCGCGCGAGGCGCTGGCGATGGATCCGCAGCAGCGCTTGCTGCTCGAGGCCTCGTGGCACGCTTTCGAAGACGCGGGAATCGATCCCGGCGCGCTCGCGGGAACCGCTGTCGGGTGCTATGTCGGCGTCATCAACCAGGAATACGCCGTCAGTACCCAGACCGGCATCGAGGAGCTCGAGGGTTATCGGCTGACCGGGAACGCGGGCAGTGTGGCGTCGGGTCGCGTGTCATACTCGCTGGGTTTCGAGGGGCCCGCGCTGACGGTGGACACGGCGTGTTCGTCGTCGCTGGTGGCGATTCACCTTGCGGTGCAGGCATTGCGCCGCGATGAGTGCTCGATGGCGCTCGCGGGTGGCGTGACGGTGATGGCGACGCCGAGCCTGTACGTCGACTTTTCGCGGCAGCGAGGTTTGGCGCCGGACGCGCGGTGCAAGGTGTTCTCGGGTGCGGCGGATGGCACCAGTTTCAGCGAGGGCGTCGGGCTCGTGTTGTTGGAGCGGCTTTCGGTGGCGCGTGCCGCGGGGCATCGCATTCTCGGCGTGGTGCGGGGTTCGGCGGTGAATCAGGACGGCGCCTCGAACGGGTTGACGGCGCCGAACGGCCCGTCGCAGCAGCGAGTGATCCGCGCGGCCCTGGCGGCCGCCGGGGTGTCGGCGGACGAGGTCGACGCGGTCGAAGCGCACGGCACCGGCACGAGTCTGGGCGACCCGATCGAGGCGCAGGCGTTGCTGGCGACCTATGGGCGGGGCCGCGACGAGGACCGGCCCTTGTGGCTGGGGTCGGTGAAGTCGAACATCGGCCACACCCAAGGCGCTGCGGGCGTAGCCGGCGTGATCAAGATGATCGAGGCCATGCGCCACGGCGGCCTGCCGAAAACCCTGCACGTCGACGAACCCACGCCGAAGGTGGACTGGACTGGTGGCGCGGTCGAGCTGCTGACCGAGTCCCGCGACTGGCCGGAGACCGGGCGCCCCCGCCGCGCCGGAGTCTCCTCGTTCGGGATCAGCGGCACCAACGCCCACATCATCCTCGAGCAAGCCCCCGAACCCGCTCCGGAGGCGGAGTCCGCGGACCCGGTGTTCCCGGGTGGCGTGGTGCCGGTGGTGCTCTCGGCGCGGACGGATACAGCGCTCTCGGCGCACGCGGAGCGGCTGGTCGAGGCTGCGGGCGCCGGCCTGACCGATGTGGCCACGACGCTGACCGGACGTTCGGCGATGGCCCGCCGAGCCGTGGTGCTGGCCGAGGACGACGAGGCGGCCATGACCGGCCTGCGGGCGGTGGCCTCAGGCGAGACGTCGCCGGCCGTCGTGCACGGAACGGTCCTGCCGGGCAGGTCGGCGGTCGTGTTCTCGGGCCAGGGCTCGCAGTGGGCGGGCATGGGCCGGTCCTGGCCGGAAGGCTCGGTGTTCTCGAAGACCCTGCGCTCGGTTCTGTCGGAATTGGACTGTCCGGGCCTCGCCGAGGTCATGCTCTCCGACGCCGAAGCGCTGGACCGCACGGGCTACACCCAGCCCGCGCTGTTCGCCGCCGAGGTGGCGCTCTGGGAAGTGCTGTCCGCGGCCGGAGTGCGCCCCGACTACCTGCTGGGGCATTCGATCGGCGAGATCACCGCCGCGTACGTCGCCGGTGTGCTGGACCTGCCCGACGCCTGCGCTCTCGTCTCGGCGCGAGCCGGTCTCATGCAGGCGCTCCCCGCGGGCGGCGGGATGGTCGCCGTCGCCGCGCCCGGCGGCATGCGCGCGCTGGACCACCTGACACCGCTGCTGGAAGGCACGGACGTCGTGGTGTCGGCGGCCAACAGCCCTACGTCGGCCGTGCTCTCCGGCGAGGTGACGACCGTGTACGCGCTGGCAGACGAGCTTCTGGCCAAGGGCTGGCGGGTGAACCGGCTGCGGGTGAGCCATGCCTTCCACTCCCCGCTGATGGAGCCGATGCTGGCGGAGTTCGAGCGGATCGCGATCCGGCTCACCTACCGAAAGCCGACGATCCCGATCGTGTCCACCGTGACCGGACGGCCGATCGAACCGGACGCCGGCTACTGGGTTCGCCAGGTACGCGAAAGCGTGCGGTTCGAGCAGGGCGTGCGGTTCGCGCTCGACCAGGGCGTGCGGAACTTTCTCGAGGTCGGTCCGCACAGCTCGCTGGCCGTGGCGATCAGCGAGACCGCGCAGGCGGCCGGGTCGGACGTCGCGGTGAACGGCACCATGCGCCGTGACGACGACAGCCCGCACCGCGTGCTCGCCGGCCTGGCCGCCGCGTTCACCACGGGGCTGGCGGTGGACTGGCCCGCCGTGCTCGGCCGGACGGGTACGCGGGTGGCGTTGCCGGCTTACCCGTTCGAGCACGAGCGGTACTGGCTCACGTCCACAAAGGCCTCGGACGTCACGGACGCCTCGGCACTGGGACAGCGGGTCTCCGCCCATCCGGTGCTGGGCGCGGTCGTGGATCTCACGCAGGAGTCCGGCGTGGTGCTGACCGGTCGTGTGGGAACCGGGCTGCAGCCGTGGCTGGCGGGCCACTCCGTGTTCGGCACCGTCGTCGTCCCGGCGACCGGCGTGGCCGACTGGGTCTGGCACGCGGGCGGTCAGGTGGACTGCCCGGAGATCAGGGAGCTCGTGCTCGAGTCGCCGCTGGTGCTGGCCGATCGTGCGCCCCGGCAGGTGCAGGTGCGCGTCGCCGCGCCCGCTGAGGACGGGAACCGTGCGGTGACAGTGCATTCGCGTGCCGGCGGTGAGGAATCGGAGTGGGTCTGCCACGCCACCGCCACGGTGGGCCCGGCGACCCGCGGCGTCACTGGTGAGGCACTCACCGAATGGCCGCCCGCGGGAGCGGAGTCGTTCGACCTGACGGAGCCCTACGCCTCGCTCGCGGAAGCCGGGTTCACCTACGGTCCCGGTTTCCAGGGGCTGCGCCGTGCCTGGCGGCTCGGCGACGAGCTCTACGCCGAGGTGGAGCTCCCCACTCCGGGCGTCGAGGACAAGTTTCTGATGCACCCGGCGCTGCTGGACGCCGCCATGCACGTGGGTGCGGTGGACTCGGTCGGGCGACGTGCGAGCGCGGCGATGCCATTCGAATGGCGCGGCGCGCGGGTGTACGCTTCCGGGCCGACCGCTTTGCGAGTGCGGTGGCAGTCCACCGGCCCGAACGCGTTCCGGCTGGACATGGCGGATTCGTCCGGTGCGCCGGTGGCCGCGGTCGACCGCATCGTCACCCGGCCGGTCACCGCCGACACCGTGCGCGAGCAGTCCGGTGCAGGCCTGTTTTTCGTGGACTGGCAACAGATCCCGGTCACTGGCGAAGCGGAGGAAGCCCCGGTCGCCGAGGTCGTCCGGGTGACGGGGAACGAGCCCGCGAAGGTCGTCGGCGAGACGGTCGACCTCGTCCAGCGGTGGCTGGCCAAGGAAAAGGAAAGCGACGCCCGGCTGGTGGTGGCGACGACACGCGCCGTCGCGGCGGTTTCCGGCGACGAGGTCGATCCGGCGCTGGCACCGGTCTGGGGTCTGGTGCGCACGGCGCAGAACGAGCACCCCGGCCGGTTCGTCCTGGTCGACGTCGACGACGATCCCGCTTCGCGAGCCGTGGTGCCCGCCATGACCGGCATTGGTGAGGACCAGGTGGCGATCCGGTCCGGCAGGCCGAGGATTCCCCGCTTGGTGCGGCGCCAGCCCGGTGAACCGCTGACCCCGCCACCGGGCTCCTGGCGGCTCGCCAGCCGCGGCACCGGCAGCGTGTCCGACCTGACCCTGCAGTCGTGGGCAGAGGGCGACCGCGAACTGGAGCACGGTGAGGTGCGGATCGCGGTGCGCTCGGTCGGGGTCAACTTCCGTGACGTGGTCACCGCGCTGGGCATGGTGGCCGACCAGCGTGCCCTCGGTGGTGAGGGCGCCGGAGTGGTCGTCGAGACCGGGCCCGGGGTGACCGGCCTGGCCGTCGGCGATCGGGTGCTGGGCCTGCTGCCTGCCGCGGGACCGGTCGTGGTGACGGACCGGCGGACGGTGGCCCCCATCCCGGAGGGCTGGTCGTTCGCCGAGGCGGCCACGGTCCCGATCGTGTTCCTGACGGCGTGGTACGGGCTGCGTGAGCTGGCGGGCCTGCGTTCCGGCGAGACCGTGCTGGTGCACGCCGGCGCCGGAGGCGTGGGCATGGCGGCGATCCAGCTCGCCCGGCTGTGGGGCGCGAAGGTGCTGGCGACGGCGAGTCCGGGCAAATGGCCGGTGTTGACCGGGCTGGGGATCGCTGAAGTGGACATCGCTTCCTCGCGGACCACCGAGTTCGCCACCCATTTCGCCTCCGCCGGGATCGACGTCGTGCTCAACTCGCTGGCCGGGGCGCAGGCGGACGCGTCGCTGGGGCTGCTGCGGTCCGGTGGCCGGTTCCTCGAGATGGGCAAGACGGATATCCGTGACCCGGCGGACTACCCGGAACTGCGGTACCAGGCGTTCGATCTGATGGACGCGGGCCTCGACACCCTGGCCAAGATGCTCGAGGAGCTCTTGGCGCTGTTCGCACGCGGCGACCTGCGGCCGCTGCCCGTGACCGCGTGGGACATCCGGCACGCGGCCGGCGCGTACCGGTACGTGAGCCAGGCCAAGCACACCGGGAAGGTCGTGCTGACGATCCCGGAAGGGCTCGGCCCCGACAGAACGGTCCTCGTCACCGGCGGGACGGGCGTTTCGGGTGGACTGTTCGCGAAACACCTGGTGACCGAACGAGGCGTGCGGCGTCTGCTGCTGATCAGCAGGCAGGGCCTCGCGGCGGAGGGCGCGGCGGAGCTGCGGCAGGAGCTGACCGGGTTGGGCGCCGACGTGACCGTCTCGGCATGCGACGTGACCGACTTCGAGTCGCTGCGCGAGGTGGTGCGGGGGCATTCGCTCCAGGCTGTCGTGCACATGGCGGGCGTCTTGGCGGATGCCCCGATCGAGGCGATCCGGCCGGAACAGGTGGCCACCGTGCTGGCGCCGAAGGTGCTCGGGGCGTGGAACCTGCACCAGCTCACCCGCGAAATGGACCTGTCGTCCTTCGTCCTGTTTTCGTCGATGGCCGGGGTCGTGGGCAGCCCCGGACAGGGTGTCTACGCGGCGGCTAATGCGTACCTGGACGGCCTGGCCGCGTACCGCAAACGGCACGGTCTGCCCGCTGTTTCGCTGGGCTGGGGGCTGTGGGGCGGTTCGGGCGGGATGACGGGCGGCCTCGGGCAGACGGACCTCGCCCGGATCGCGCGTGGCGGCGCGGTGGCGATGAGCGACGAGGAGGTGCTCACGCGCTTCGACTCCGCCCTTGGCATCGCGGCCGCGGTGGTGGTTCCCGCGGTGGTGGACATCGGCGCTCTGCGCGCCGATGTGGACAACGTGCCCACGATCATGACGGGTCTGGTGCGCCGCACGCCGCAGCGGAGCGCGGCGGAAGGCGAGACGACGAGCGGACTGGTGCAGCGACTGTCCGGGCTGAGCGCCGCGAAGCAGCAGCGTGTCGTGCTCGACCTGGTGCGCCGTGAGGCGTCGGTGGTCCTTGGGCACAGCGGCCAGCACGCCATCGACCCGGATCAGCAGTTCAAGGACCTGGGGTTCGATTCGCTGACGGCTGTCGAGCTCCGCAACCGCCTGGCGAACGCCACGGGCTCACGGCTGTCCGCCACGCTGGTGTTCGATCACCCGACCCCGGTGGAACTGGCCAGGGAGCTCACCGCCCGGATCGCCCCGGCGACCAAGACTCCCGCCGATTCGGCTCTGTCCGAATTGGACAGCGTGGAGCTGGCGATCCCGGCCTTGCTCGGTGCGGGCGACGGTGGGCAGGAGAAGGTGCTGGGCCGGCTGCGTGACCTCGTCCGGAAACTCGAGGCACCGGCGGCCGGGCAGGCCGAGGTGGCCATCGACCCGGCCGCGGCCACCGACGACGAACTTTTCGATCTGCTGGACCAGCTCGGCAATTCCCGTGGAAGGCGAGACGCGTGACCACCAGCGAAGACAGGCTCCGCACGTACCTCAAGCAGGCGACGACCGATCTGCTGGCGACGCGCCGGCGGCTCGAGGAGCTGGAGGACCGGAGCGGCGAACCGATCGCGATCGTGGGGATGTCGTGTCGTTTTCCGGGTGGGGTTTCGTCTCCGGAGGAGTTGTGGGATCTGGTGTCCGGTGGGGTGGATGCGATCGGTGAGTTTCCGGACGATCGGGGTTGGGATCTGGACGGTTTGTTCGATCC
>NZ_DATELF010000003.1:0-122495 GCF_035276945.1 Amycolatopsis sp.
GGACCGGACGCAGGAGCCCGTCGTGTCTGAGGACCCAGGAGAGGGTGGCGTCGGTGACGTCGTTCTTGGTGACGGTGTTGTCCCAGTCGAAGACGGCGACCGGGTGGCCGCCGGCTCCTGAGCAGGTACCGCGCTCGTCGATCACCTGCTGGAGGCGGGCGCGGTTGTCGCCGTACCAAGTGCCGGTCAGGCGGGGGCAGTTCGAGGGTGCGGAGACGGGGTGGGCGGTGGGCGCGGCCGCCAGGGCGGCGGCCGCGGCCAGGGTCCACGCGAGAAGGGGTCGCATACGCGTGGACCGTACCGTTTCGTCCCTACAGGGGCGTGACGTACGCGCCCGCGATTCCGCCGTCCACCAGGAAGTCGGTGGCGTTGACGAAGGAGGAGTCGTCGCTGGCCAGGAAGGCGACGGCGGCGGCGATCTCCTCCGGTTCGGCGAACCGGCCCAGCGGCACGTGCACCAGCCGCCGCGCCGCGCGTTCCGGGTCCTTGGCGAACAGCTCCCGCAGCAACGGCGTGTTGACCGGCCCCGGGCAGAGCGCGTTGACCCGGATGCCCTCGCGCGCGAACTGCACGCCGAGTTCGCGGGTCATGGCCAGCACCCCACCCTTGGACGCCGTGTAGGAGATCTGCGAGGTCGCCGCGCCCATCACGGCCACGAAGGACGCGGTGTTGACGATCGAGCCCCTGCCCTGCCGCCGCATGTGCGGGATGGCGTACTTGCAGCACAGATACACCGACGTGAGGTTGACCTCCTGGACCTTCCGCCACGCGTCGATGCCGGTGACCAGGATCGAGTCGTCCTCAGGCGGCGAGATCCCGGCGTTGTTGAACGCGACGTCCAGCGAGCCGAATGAGTCCACAGTGGACTGGAACAGTGCCTCGACCTGGCTCTCACTGGTCACGTCGGTGGCGGCGAACTCGCCGTTCACCTCGGCGGCGGCGGCCTTCCCGGCCACCTCGTCGACGTCGGCGATCACCACCTTGGCGCCCTCGCTCGCCAGCCGCCGCGCGGTGGCGAGACCGATTCCGCTGCCGCCGCCGGTGATCACGGTTACGCGCCCGTCGAAACGCTGCATTCAAACCTCCATTTTCATGCAACCCGCGGGGGCGGGTAGCCAGGCCGTGACTCTGTCGTCAACTGCCGGTCGACCGCGTCGGCGGCCCGCCTCCCCGCCCCGTACCGGGTGTCCCTCTCATCAGAAATGCTTGTCTCGCCTATTCCACCGCGTCCGTATTGATGAACACGTTTTTCGTTTCAGTGAAGGCCGCCGCGGCGTCGGGACCGAGTTCGCGGCCGAGGCCGGACTGCTTGAAGCCGCCGAACGGGGTCCAGTAGCGCACCGACGAGTGCGAGTTGACCGACAGGTTGCCCGCCTCGACCGCCCGGGAGACCCGCAGTGCCCGCCCCACGTCGGAGGTCCAGATGGACCCGGACAGCCCGTACTCGGTGTCGTTGGCGAGACGGATCGCGTCGGCCTCGTCGGTGAACGGACGACGGCCACCACGGGACCGAAGATCTCCGCTGTGACCAGCGGATCGGCGAGCGACCTCGGGGTCACCACGGTCGGCGGGAACCAGAAACCGGGGCCTTCGGGAGCGCTGCCGCGAAACGCGACGGGCGTCTCGCCGGTGACGTAAGACGACACCTTCGCCTTGTGCTGAGCGGAAATCAACGGCCCCATCTCGGTGCCCTCCGTACCGGGATCGCCCACGACCACACCGTTGACGGCAGGCTCGAGCAGCTCCATGAACCGGTCGTAGACCGATTCCTGCACGAGGATCCGCGATCGGGAACAACAGTCCTGACCCGCGTTGTCGAAGACGCCGTAGGGGGCGGTGGCCGCCGCGCGCTCAAGGTCGGCGTCGGCGAAGACGATGTTGGCGCTCTTGCCGCCCAACTCCAAGGTCACCCGCTTCACCTGGTCCGCACAACCGGCCATGATCTGCTTGCCGACCGCGGTGGAGCCGGTGAACACCACCTTGCGCACGGCCGGATGGGTCACGAAACGCTGCCCCACCACCGCTCCCTGACCCGGCAGGACCTGGAAGACGTCTTCGGGGACACCGGCTTCCCGGGCGAGTTCGGCCAGGCGCAGGGCGGTGAGTGGGGTCAGTTCGGCCGGTTTGAGCACCACGGTGTTGCCCGCGGCGAGCGCGGGGGCGAAACCCCAGGCCGCGATGGGCATCGGGAAGTTCCACGGCACGATCACGCCGACCACGCCGAGCGGTTCGTGAAAGGTGACGTCGACCCCGCCCGGCACGGGGATCTGCTGCCCGAGCAGACGTTCCGGCGCGGCGGCGTAGTAGTGCAGCACGTCGCGGACGTTGCCCGCCTCCCAGCGCGCGTTGCCGATCGGGTGCCCGGAGTTGACGACTTCGAGCCGCGCGAGATTTTCGAGATCGGCGTCGACCGCGTCGGCGAACCGGCGCAGCAGCCTGGCACGGTCGCCCGGGGCGACGACTCGCCAAGCGGGCAGGGCCGCCTGCGCCTTCGCGATGGCCTCGTCCACTTCCGCCACGGAGGCGAGCGGAACCTCCCGGATGACCTCCTCGGTCGCCGGGTTGATCAGTTTCGTCATCGAGCCTCTCCCACCAGCGCAGCGAACAGCCGCGGGTCTCCGGCGCCGGCGGGCGCGGTCCCGTCGTCCTGTTCGGGATGCCATTGCACGCCCAGCACGAAGTCCTCGCCGGGCAGTTCGACGGCCTCGACGACGCCGTCCGGCGCCCAGGCCACCGCGGCGAGGCCATCGCCGAGCCGGTCCACCGCCTGATGGTGGTAGCACTGGATTTTCGCTTCACTGCCCAGGATTCCGGCCGCCCGGCTGCCTTCCGCGACGGTGACGCGGTTGGGACCGTAGGTCGCCGGAGCGGGTTGGTGCTCGGTGCCCACCACGTCGGGCAGGTGCTGGGTGAGCGTGCCACCGAAGGCGACGTTGAGCACCTGCATTCCCCGGCACACCCCCAGCACGGGCAGGCGCCGCCGCAGGGCCTCGCGCAGGAGCGCGAACTCGAACGCGTCGCGTTCGGGCCTGCTGATCGTCTTCTCGTGCGCGGCCCGGCCGTAGCAGGCGGGGTCGATGTCCGCACCACCGGCGAGCACCAGAGCGTCCACGGCGGACAGTACCGAAGTGTCCTCACCCATGGACGGCAGCAGTACCGGCACACCACCTGCCGCCACCACACAGTCCACATAGGACATGGGCAGCAGTGCGGCGGCGGTCCCCCACACTCCCCACTTCGCCTGCTCGACGTAGGTGGAGATGCCAATGCGGGGCTTGGGACGCAGAAGATTCGCGCGGCTCCCAGGGTGAGCGGTGAGCGTGCCCGAAGCCGGAGGCCTCGCGCGGGGCCGCGGAGAAGACTGCTTGTCAGAGGCGTTCGAAGCCACGGATACGCTCCCAATCGGTGACGGCGGCGTCGAAGGCGGCCAGTTCGACCCTGGCGGCGTTGAGGTAATGCTCGATCACGTCGTCGCCGAAGGCCTTGCGCGCCACCTTGCTCTCCGCCAGCAGCCCGGCCGCCTCGCGGAGGGTGCTCGGGACGGTCGGCTTGTCCGAGTCGTAGGCGTTTCCGATGAACTCGGGCTCGAGCGGCAGTTCGTTTTCGATGCCGTGCAGCCCGGCGGCGACCAGCGCGGCCACCGCGAGATAGGGGTTGACGTCGCCGCCCGGTACCCGGTTCTCCACCCGTAGCGACTCGCCGTGCCCGACCACGCGCAGCGCGCAGGTGCGGTTGTCGGTGCCCCAGGCGACGGCCGTCGGCGCGAAGCTGCCCGGCGCGAACCGCTTGTACGAGTTGATGTTCGGCGCGAGGAAGTAGGTCAGCTCGCGCAGGCAGGCCAGCTGCCCGGCGAGGAAATGCTCCATCAGCTCGGAGAACCCACCCGGCCGGCCGCCGGCCAGCACGGCGTCGCCGTCGCCTGCGCGGAGGCTGATGTGGATGTGGCAGGAGTTGCCCTCGCGCTCGTTGTACTTCGCCATGAAGGTCAGGCTCCTGCCCTCCTGCGCGGCGATCTCCTTGGCACCGGTCTTGTAGATGCTGTGGTTGTCGCAAGTGGACAGAGCTTCGGTGTACCGGAAGGCGATCTCGTGCTGGCCCGGGTTGCACTCGCCCTTGGCCGACTCGACATACAGGCCGGCGCCCGCCATGTCGTTCCGAATGCGCCTCAGCAGCGGCTCCAGGCGGGCGGTGCCGAGCATCGAATAGTCCACGTTGTACTGGTTGGCCGGGGTCAGCTCGCGGTAACCGCGCTGCCAGGCCTGCTCGTAGGTGTCCCCGAAGACGATGAACTCCAGCTCGGTGCCGACGTAGGCGGCCAGCCCGCGTTCGGCCAGCCGGTCGAGCTGGCGGCGCAGCACCTGCCGGGGAGACGCGGGAACGTCACCACCCTGTACCCGCTCGACATCGCAGAGCACCAGCACGGTGCCCTCGTGCCACGGCACGTGCCGCAGCGTGGACAGGTCCGGGCGGAGCACGAAGTCGCCGTAGCCACGCTCCCAGGACGACATCTCGTAGCCGGCCACGGTGTTCATGTCCACGTCGACGGCGAGCAGGTAGTCGCACGCTTCGGCGGCGTGCGGGACGACCTCGTCGAGGAAGTACCGGGCGGCGCAGCGCTTGCCCTGCAGCCTGCCCTGCATGTCGGTCATCGCGACGAGCACCGTGTCCACGGCGCCCGAATCGGACAGTTCACGGAGCTCGTCGATGGTGAGCATGCCCTTGGCGTCGGTCATCCGCCAACCTTTCCGCGTGCCCCGTCAGCCGTCAATGGACCACTATTGATCCATTGGGCAACCCTGTCAAGGCGGTAGGTTTGCCGAGGAAGGGGAGGCCCATGCCGGACGAAGTCATCGACGTGTGGATGCAGCAGCCCAACGAAATCTTTATGGCGCAGCCCTGGCTCGAACCGCTGCTGCGCTGGACAGGCATGTCCCTGCTGGCGCCGCCGCTTTCGGCCACGCTCGACGCCATGGACGAGGCCGGGGTGCGGATGGGTCTGCTGTCCGCCTGGCACTCCCCTTCCGGCGTGCTGATCTCCAACGACGAGGTTGCCGCGATCGTCGCCACCCACCCGGACCGGTTCGCCGGGATCGCGGCGGTGGACCTGGCGGACCCCGTGCGGGCCGTGCGCGACATCCGGCGGTGCGCGCGGGACCTGGGATTCGTGGGGGTGCGCGTCGTGCCCTGGTTGTGGAATCTCCCGCCCAACGACCGGCGGTACTACCCCATCTTTGTCACCTGTGTCGAGGAGGACGTGCCGTTCTGCACCCAGATCGGGCACACCGGCCCGCTACGGCCCTCGGAACCCGGCCGCCCCATTCCGTACCTGGACGAGGTGCTGCTGGACTTTCCCGAACTGGTCGTGGTCGGCGGGCACGTCGGTTATCCGTGGATGGCCGAAGTGCTGTCTCTGGCGAGCAAGTATCCGAACTTCCACATCGACACCTCGGCCTATGTGGTTCATCGTCTGCCTGCCGAACTGATCGAATTCATGCGCGGCCGGGGCCGGACCCGGGTGCTGTTCGGCAGCAACTACCCGATGCTGGGTGCCGGCACCTGTCTGAAACGGCTCGGCGAGCTCCAACTGGGCCCCGAGGCTCGCGAACTGTACTTGGGCGGCAACGCGCGGAGAGTTTTCCGGCTGCCGATTTGATACGGTCGAACGGGTCGAGAGGCGCTGCGACGGACCACGGTCCGCCACGCTCGACACGTCAAGGGCGCCTTCTTCTGCGGAGAAGGAGGCGGATCGATGCGTCGCGAAATCGGCCGGGTCGCCGGGTTGTGGCGTTACCCCGTCAAATCCAATGGCCGCCGAGCCGCTCGAGGAGGCCTGGCTGTCCTGGCACGGCCTGGCCGGGGACCGGCGCTGGGCCTTCGTCCGCGGGGGAAAGTGCGCAGCGGATTCCCCTGGCTGACCATCCGGCAGCGCAACGACTTGTGGCACTATGAACCGTTCTTCTCCACGCCGGAAAAGCCGGACACCTCGGCCGTGCTGGTGCGTTCGCCTTCCGGCGAGGTGCATGATGTGACCGACCCGGAACTGGCCGCCGAACTCGGCGACGTCCGTGTGCGGAAACAGGATCGAGGAATTTTCGACACCAGCCCGCTTTCCCTGATCACCACGAACAGCGTCGGCAGCTTGGACGTCCGGCGCTTCCGGCCCAACCTGCTCGTCGAAACGGAATCGGCCGAGGAGTCCTGGATCGGCTACGTGCTGCGGATCAAAGACCTGCGCCTGCGCGTGGACCGCCGGGACAGGCGTTGCGTGATCGTCAACATCGACCCCGACACCGCCCGCCGGGACCCCTCGGTGCTGCGCGCCATCGCCCGCGAGCACGACATGTGCCTGGGTGTCCACGGCTCCACGATGGCGCCCGGCCACGTTCGCCTCGGCGATCCGGTCGTGGTCGAAGCTACTTGAGCAGGTGCCGGATCTCGTGGGCGGCCGCGCGGCCCGCCCGGTTGGCGCCGATGGTACTGGCGGACGGGCCGTAGCCGATCAGGTGCAGGCGCGGCTCGGCCACCACGCGGCTGCCGTCCAGGCGGATGCCGCCGCCCGGCTCACGCAGCCCCAAGGGGGCGAGGTGGTCAAGGGCGGCGCGGAAACCGGTGGCCCACAGGATGACGTCGGCGTGTTGCTCGGCGCCGTCGGGCCAGACCACGCCACGAGGAGCGATCCGGGCGAACATCGGCCTGCGGTCCATGATCCCGCGCTCGCGGGCGCGGCGGACCTCCGGCGTCAGCATCAGGTCCGTCACGCTGACCACGCTGCCCGGCGGCAAACCGTCCCGGACCCGGCGCTCGACCTTCGCGACGGCCGCGCGACCGTACTCGGGCGTGAACTCCTCTTCACGGAACACCGGCGGGCGACGGGTCACCCAGGTGGTGCCGCTGGCGACCTCGGCGATCTCCAAGAGCAGTTGCACGGCCGAGGTGCCGCCGCCGACCACGATCACCTCGCGGTCCCGGAACTCCTCCGCTCCCTGGTAGTCGGCGGTGTGCAGCTGGCGCCCGGCGAAGGTCTCCTGTCCCGGATAGTGGGGCCAGAACGGTTTGTCCCAGGTTCCGGTCGCGTTGATCACCGCGCGGGCGGCCCACGCGTCCGTCACGCTCTCCACCAGGAGACGGTCGTCCGCGCGGCTCACCGAACGTGCGTCCACCGGGCGCGACACGGGCAGGTCGAAGGTCTTCTCGAACCGGCCGAAGTACGCGGGCACGGCCTCGGCGGCGGGCAGGTCCGGGTCGGGCGTGCCGAACGGCATGCCGGGCAGGTCGTGAATGCCATGCACCTTGCCCAGCGTCAGCGACGGCCAGCGGTACTGCCACGCCCCGCCGGGCCGCTTGCCGTGATCGAGCACCACGAACCCGGACCCGTTCCGGAACCCGGCTCGGCGCAGGAAATACGCGGCCGACAGACCGGCCTGCCCCGCGCCGATCACCACCACGTCGGTCTCGCTCCGCACACCCCGTACAACCCGCCGCCGGGCCCGATCTTTCCCGGGATGTGGGAGAACCCACTCCTACCGGCGACGAATGGCGCGGATGATCGCCAGCACGCCGAGGAAGGCCACGACACCGGCGAGTACCGGCGCGAGGCGCTTGGCGATCGAAGTGCCCGCGTAGTCGAACAGGTCGATGGCCTCGGCCTCCTGCCGGGGCGCCGGCTTCACGGCCTCAAGCTTGGGTTTCGCCGGCTCTTCCGCCGCCGCTCCGGGCTCCGCCGCTGCCTCCGCCGGTTCGGCCGCCGCCGCGGGCTGCTGCAACTGCTCCGCCAGGTTGGACGCGAACTGGTCGAGGATCTTGCCGCCGACCTCGGAGATCATGCCGCGGCCGAACTGGGCGGGGCGGCCGGTGACGTTCAGGTCGGTGGCCACCGCGCCCTTCGTGCCACCGTTCTCCTCGGCCAGCGTCACGGTCACCGTGGCGGCCGCCGTGCCCGCGCCGCGGGCGTCCTTGCCGGAGGCCTTGATGACGATCTTGCGAGCCGCCTCGTCGGCCTCCAGGAACTCCCCGGACCCCTTGTAGAGCAGGGAGATCGGACCGAGCTTGACCTTCACCGTGCCGGTGAAGGTCTCGCCCTCGACCTTGGTCAGCGTCGCCCCCGGCATGCACGGCGCCACGCGCTGCGGGTCGGTGACGGCCTGCCAGACATGCTCAGGCGATGCCGGAACGGTGAACTCATGGTCAAGCCGCACGGCCCGACCTCCCTTCTGCCGAACTTTTCAGCGTCAGTCAAAACCCGTGTGCGGACCCACCGTTGCTCTCCGTCACCAGGTACCCGTCGCGCGTTTCGAATGACGTATCTGCCTTAAGGTCACCTTACTGGCGTCCAACGGCTCCTAACCGGTGAGAGCGGCGGAAACCGCCCGCGCGGTGAGCACCCGGGAGAGCTCCTGGCGGTACTCGACGTCGGCGTTCGAGTCCGGGGTGGGCGCGGTGCCCTCGGCGGCGTGCTCGGCCGCCGAGCGGATGGCCTCCGCGGTCGCCGGCTGGCCGACCAGCGCCTGCTCCACCGCCGTGGCCCGGACCGGGGTCGAGGCCATGTTCGTGAGCCCGACCCTGGCCTCGGCGATCGTGTCGCCCTCGACCCGGACGGCCGCCGCCACCGCGACGATCGACCAGGCCTGCGCGACCCGGTTGAACTTCTCGTAGTGCGCGCGCCAACCGGTGAACTTCGGCACCCGCACCTCGACCAGGATTTCTTCCGGCGCGAGTGCCGTGGTGAAGAAGTCCTGGAAGAACTCCGCGGCCGGGACGGTACGCCGCCCGTCCATGCCCGCGATAACCATTTCCGCGTCCAGCGCGAGCGCCGGGGCGAGCAGGTCGCCCGCCGGATCGGCGTGTGCGATCGACCCGCCGAAGGTGCCGCGGTGCCGGACCTGCGGGTCGGCCACCGTGTCGGTTGCCTTGGCCAGTAGCGCGGCGTGCTCGGCGATCAGGTGGTCGCGCTGAACGTCGTAGTGCGTGGTCATGGCGCCGATGGCGAGGTGGTCTCCCTCGTCCCGGACGCCGCGCAGCTCGGCGATCCGGCCCAGGTCGACGATCTTCGACGGAGCGGCCAGCCGCATCCGCAGCACCGGCAGCAGGCTCTGCCCGCCGGCCAGCACCTTGGCGTCCTCCCCCGCGTCGGCCAGTGCCTGCACCGCTTCGTCCACTGTGGACGGAGCGATGTAGTCGAAGGCAGCGGGAATCACTGTGCACCTCCAGTAGCGTCGATCGAACCCAGCCCACCGCCTGCTTCGGCGCCGAGGCCGCCCGCGCCGGTCCGGCCGCGGTGGATCGCGGACCAGACCCGCATCGGCGAGCACGGCATCTCGACGTCGTTGACGCCCAGGTGCCGGATCGCGTCCACCACCGCGTTGACCACCGCCGGGGTGGAGGCGATGGTGCCCGCCTCGCCGACTCCCTTGACGCCCAAGGGGTTCGTGGTCGACGGCGTCTCCGTCCGGTCGGTGGTGAAGGACGGCAGATCGGCCGCCGACGGCAGCAGGTAGTCGGCGAACGTGCCGGTGGTAAGCGTGCCGCTCTCGTTGAACACGGCCTCCTCGAACAGGGCCTGCGCGATGCCCTGGGCGAGCCCGCCGTGCACCTGGCCCTCCACGATCAGCGGGTTCACCACGGCCCCGACGTCGTCCACCGACACGTAGGACCGCAACTGGACGCGCCCGGTCTCGGTGTCCACTTCGGCCGCGCACAGGTGCGTGCCGTGCGGGAACGAGAAGTTCTCCGGGTCGTAGACCGCCTCCGAGTCGACCGACGGCTCGACGCCCTCCGGCAGGTTGTGCGCCATGAAGGTCGCGAACACGACATCCTGGATCGTGGTCGACTTGTCGGTGCCCCGCACGGTGAACTTGCCCTGCTCGAACTCGAGGTCGTCCGGCGAGCATTCCATCAGGTGGGCGGCGATGGTGCGCGCCTTGGCGATCACCTTGTCCGCCGCCTTGACCACCGCGATCCCGCCGACGGCCAGCGACCGCGACCCGTAGGTGTCCAGGCCCTTGTGCGAGGACTGGGTGTCGCCGTGGAGCACCTCGACGTCCTCGAACGGCACGCCGAGCTGGTCGGCCACGATCTGGCTCCACGCCGTCTCGTGGCCCTGACCGTGCGCGGAGGATCCGGTGATCACCTCGACCTTGCCGGTGGGCAGCATGCGGATCGCCGCGTGCTCCCAGCCGCCGGCACCGTAGTCGAGCGAACCGAGCACCCGCGACGGCGCGAGCCCGCACATCTCGGTGAAGGTCGAGATGCCGATGCCGAGCTGGACCGGATCATTGCGCTCCCGGCGTTCGGCCTGCTCGCGGCGAAGCCCGTCGTAGTCGAACAGCTGCTTGGCCTTCTCCGTGGCGGCCTCGTAGTTGCCCGAGTCGTAGGTCAGCCCGGACACGGTGGTGAACGGGAACTCCTCGTGCTTGATCCAGTTCCTCTCCCGCAGTTCGAGCGGGTCCATGCCGATCTCGGCGGCGAGCTCGTCCATCATCCGCTCGATGCCGAAGGTGGCCTCCGGCCTGCCGGCGCCGCGGTAGGCGTCGGTGAGCGTGGTGTTGGTGAACACGTTCGTGCAGGCGAAGTGGTAGGCCGGGATCTTGTAGATCGCGTTGAACATGAACGCGCCGAGGATCGGCACGCCCGGCCCGACCAGGCCCAGGTAGGCACCCATGTCGGCGAGCAGTTCGACCTTGAGCCCGGTGACCGTACCGTCGCGGTTGGCGCTGATGGTGATGTCCTGGATCTGGTCACGGCCGTGGTGCGCGGTTTGCATGGTCTCCGAGCGGGTCTCGGTCCACTTCACCGGCTTGCCCAGCTTCAGCGCCACGAGCAGGGCCAGCGCCTCCTCCGGCAGCACGGCGATCTTGCCGCCGAAGCCGCCGCCCACATCCGGCGCGATCACCCGCAGCTTGTGCTCGGGGATGCCGAGGGTGAGCGCCGCCATGGTCTTGAGGATGTGCGGGATCTGGGTCGCCGACCACATGGTGATCTGCGCGCTGGTCGGGTCCACCACGCACGACCGGGGCTCCATGAATGCCGGCACCAGCCGTTGCTGGCGGAACCGGCGCTTGAGCACGACCTCGCCGGTGTTGATGGCTTCTTCGACGCTGCCGCCGGTGCCGGCTTCGCCGGAGTCGAACACCCACAGGGCGTTGCGGTTGGTGCCCAGGTCCTCATGGACCAGTGGGGCGGCTTCCGCGAGCGCGTTCTCCAAGCCGAGCACGACCGGCAGCTCGTCGTAGTCGACGTCGATCCCCTCGAGCGCGTCACGCGCCTCGGCCACGCTCCGGGCGACCACGGCGGCGACGCCCTCGCCCGCGAAGTTGACCTGCTTGTCGGCGAGCACCGGGCGGCGCGGATGCTTCATGTCCGGCGTGACCGGCCAAGCGCACGGCAGCCCGATCGCGCCGTCGGGGTCGAGATCGGCGGCCGTGTAGACGGCTTCGACCCCCGGCATGCCCCTCGCCTCGGTCGTGTCGATCGAGTTGATCCGGGCGTGCGCGAACGGGCTGCGCAGCACGGCGATGTGCAACATCCCGGGCAGCGTGATGTTGTCCGTCCAGCGGGTCCGGCCCGTGATCAGCCGGGCGTCCTCTTTACGAGTGCGGGCCTTGCCCACCTCGGGTTCGATGGTCGCGGTCATTTCACTCGCCTCCGACCCCGCTCGGGGCGCGCGTGGCCTCGGGCTCGGTCACCCGCTCGGCCTCGGGTCCCGCGCCGGGGCTCATGTGACGGGCGGCGTCCCGCACCGCGCGCACGATGTTCTGGTAACCGGTGCAGCGGCACAGGTTGCCTTCCAGGCCCTCGCGGACCGCCTTCTCGTCCGGATCGGGGTTGTCCGCGAGCAGGTCGATGGCCTGCATGATCATGCCGGGGGTGCAGAAGCCGCATTGCAGCGCGTGGTTGTCGTGGAACGCCTGTTGCACCGGGTGCAACTGGCCGTCGCGGGCCAGACCTTCGATCGTGGTGATCTCGCAGCCGTCGGCCTGCACGGCGAGCACCGAACAGGACTTCACACTGTGCCCGTCGAGGTGAACGGTGCAGGCCCCGCAGTTGCTGGTGTCGCAGCCGATGACGGTACCGACTTTCCCGAGTTTGTCCCGCAGATAGTGCACGAGTAACGTTCGGGGTTCGACCTCATCGGTGTACTGGGTTCCGTCGACAGTGACGGTGATACGCATCAGGCCTCCTGGATGGAGCGTGATCGGCTTCATACCGAGCCTGCTCCTTATGGCGCCCAGGGACAAGTCCGAGTGGACGAGCGCTTCCGCCCCACTCCGCAAGTGCGTCACCAGTGGACTGGTTATCACCGCATCCGCGGATCAATGATCGACGAACGGGCCATTCGTACACGTACGAACCCACCACTCGTGGCGGTGAGCGGGCGGGCGCAGGTTTCCTGCCCGCACCGCCACGCGAACCACTTCAAAACGGTCCTACGCGTGGATGCGGCCGGAGAGGTCGCTGAGGCGGCGCCCGCCACCGCCCCAGCGCAGGGCGATGATCTCGGCGGCGATCGACACCGCGGTCTCCTCGGGTGTGCGGGCACCCAGGTCGAGGCCGATCGGGGAAGCCAGGCGGGACAGTTCCTCCTCCGTCAAACCGGCCTCGCGCAGGCGTGCCAGCCGGTCGTCGTGGGTGCGGCGGGAACCCATGGCGCCGACGTAACCGACGTCCAGCCGGAGTGCGACCTCCAGCAGGGGCACGTCGAACTTCGGGTCGTGGGTGAGCACGGCGACCGCCGTGCGCCGGTCGATCCGGCCCGCCTCGGCTTCGGCCTTGAGGTACCGGTGTGGCCAGTCCACGACCACCTCGTCCGCGTCGGGGAACCGGCTCGCCGTGGCGAAAACCGGCCGCGCGTCGCACACCGTCACCTGGTAGCCCAAATAAGAGCCCATGCGCGCCATCGCGGCGGCGAAGTCGATCGCGCCGAACACCAGCATCCGTGGCGGCGGCTCGAAGGAGTTGACGAAGACGGACATGCCCTCGCCGCGGCGCTCGCCTTCGAGACCGTAATGCAGCGTTCCGGTGCGCCCGGTGGCGAGCAGCCCGCGGGCGTCGTCGACGACGGCATCATCGATGCGGTCGGTGCCGAGACTGCCCGCGGTGCGGTCCGGCCACACGATCATGTGCCGCCCGACGCGGGCGGGGTCGATGTGCTCGACCACGGTGACCACCGCCACCGGCTGTCCCCTGTGGACGGAGTCGACCACCTCCGCCAGCTCGGGCAGGGTCTGCCGGTCGATCCGCTCGACGTAGATGTCGATGATCCCGCCGCAGGTCAGGCCGACCGCGAACGCGTCGTCGTCGCTGACGCCGTAGCGCTGGAGCACCGGCTTCCGGTCCGCCACGACCTCCTGCGCCAGCTCGTAGACCGCGCCCTCGACGCACCCGCCGGAGACGCTGCCCACCACCTCACCGTCCGCGCCGACCAGCATCGCGGCGCCCGGGGCTCGGGGCGCCGAGGAGAAGGTGGACACCACGGTGCCCAGGCCGACCGCCTCGCCGTCGGCCCAGCGCTTGTACAGCTCGTCCAGCACGTCATGCATCGCGTATCTCCACCAACAGTCGTTCCAAAGTGGCCAGGCTGTGACCGGCCAGCAGACGATCGATATGCGGGAGCGCCGCCGCGATGCCCGACTGCACCGGGGCGTAGCCGTCGTGGCCCGCGTGCGGGTTCACCCAGAACACGGCATGCGCCAGGCGCCGCATCCTGGCCAGCTGCTCGCCGAGCAGGCTCGGGTCGCCGCGCTCCCAGCCGTCGGAAAACACCGTGACCACCGCGCGCCGCGCGACCCCGCGCTGCCCCCACCGGTCCAGGAACACCCGCAGCGTTTCGCCGAGCCGGGTGCCGCCCGCGAAGTCCGCGACGGCTTCCCCGGCGGCGAGCATCGCGCGTTCCGGGTCCCGCTGCCGTAACTGCCGGGAGACCCTGGTCAGCCGGGTGCCGAGGGTGAACACCTCCACGTCGGCCGGGGCGCGCCGGACCACGACGTGGGCGAACCGGAGCAGCGCGTCCGCGTAGGGGCTCATCGAGCCGGAGACGTCCAGCAGCAGTACGACACGCCGCAGGCGACGAGACGCATGCCGGTGCGCCGGCCGGACCAGCTCGCCCCCGCCCGCCAGCATCGCGCGCAAGGTCCGGTCGGGGTCGAGCGAGCCGCGCCGGGCCGGGCGCTGCCGCTGCGATCGCCTGGTCGGCAGTTCGGGCCGCAGCACGGCGAGCAGCTCCCGCAGATGCCGCCGCTCGGCCGAGGTCAGCTCGGAGAGATCGCGGTGCCGCAGCACTTCGACGTCGGTCGCGGCCACCCGCAGTTCGTCGGACCCGCCCTCGGCATCGCCGCCCTCGGCGAGCTCCTCCGCCATCGCGGCGACCCTGGCCTGCTGCTCGCGGCGGACCGTGGCCGGCTTCGGCTCGGGGGTGGCCGCGGCGAACCACTGGGCGAAAGCGCTGTCATAGCGCGGCAGATCGTCGGGGTCGGCGCAGAGCGTGACCCGGCCCGCCCAGTACAGCTGGCCGGTTTCGGCGACATCCACCCGCTCGACGGCGTCGAGATAGGCCTGCACCCGCTGCGGCCCGCACGGCAGCCCGGCTTCGCGCAGGGCGGTCGCGAAACCGACGAGGCTCGGCAACGGATCAGGGGTCGTCACCTTTCCATTGTTCCTCACTTTCGCCGGTGCTCTCGGCTACGCTCTTGTCGCCTGCGGGTACAGCCCCCGGTGACCGGCACCGGCGAGCCACCTCGGCCCGGCCCCGCCGTGATCGCCGCCTTTAATCAGCCGAGGTCGGCGAGCTTGCGCTCCAGCACCGCCCGCTCGCGCGCGTTGCCGCACAGCCGGGCCGCGAGCTCCAGCTCGGCGCGCGCCTCGCCGGTGCGTCCCAGACGGGCGAGCAGTTCCCCGCGAACGGTCGGCAGCAGGTGCGAGTTCGGCAGTGCCTCGGCGGTCACCAGCTCGTCCACGATCGGCAGGGCGGCGGCCGGTCCCTGGGCCATGGAGACCGCCACCGCCCGGTTGAGGTCGACCACGGGTGACGGCGCGAGCCGGCCGAGGGCCTCGTAAAGGAGCACGATGCGCTCCCAGTTCGTCGCCTCGACCGACCCGGCGATGGCATGGCATTCGGCGATCGCCGCCTGTAAGCCATAGGCGCCCAGTCCCCGGCCGACCTGCTCCGCGCGTGCCAGTGCCGCTCGTCCCCGGCGGATCGCGGCGCGATCCCAGCGGCGGCGGTCCTGGTGCTCCAGCAGCACCGGCTCGCCGTCCGGTCCGGTGCGCGCGGGGAACCGCGCCGCGGTCAGCTCGAGCAGCGACAGCAGGCCGTTGACCTCGGGCTCGTCCGGCACCAGCCGGGCCAGCACCCGGGCGAGGCGTCGCGCCTCGCTCGCGAGGTCGAGCCGGATCAGATCGTCACCGGAACTGGCCGAGGACCCTTCGGTGAAGATCAGGTAGACCACGCTGAGCACCGAGCCGAGCCGCTCGGCCCGCTCCTCGGCCGGCGGCACCCGGAACGGCACCCGGGCCGCCCCCAGGGTCTTCTTCGCGCGGGTGATCCGGGCCTGCACGGTGGCGGTCGGGACGAGGAAGGCCTTGGCGATCTCGTCGCTCGTCAGACCGCCGACCACTCGCAGGGTGAGCGCGACCCTCGCCTCCCGCGACAGCACGGGATGGCAGGAGATGAACATCAACGCGAGCACGTCGTCGTCGATCTGGTCCGGATCCCACAGCACGTCCTCGGCCCCCCGGGCCGGATCGGCGGGCACGCTCCCCGAGGCGACGCCGCCCTCGCCCAGGTCGTGGGCGAGGGCGGCGTACCTCTCGTCAAGGGCAGAGCGCCGTCGGAACGCGTCGATCGCGCGACGCCGGCCGACGGTGAGCAACCACGCCGCGGGGCTGCGGGGTACACCGTCACGCGGCCAGGTCACGAGTGCCTCGGCCAGCGCCTCCTGGGCGAGATCCTCGGCCAGCGCGAAGTCGCTGGTGTGCCGCGCGAGCGCACCGACGATCCGGGCGGACTCGATGCGCCAGACGGCGGCGACGGCCTCACGGCCGGTCGGACCGGACATCTCCTGGTCGATCCGCTCAGAGCTGGCCGGTGGCCTCGCGCCACGCCCGCTCCTTCTGGACCCACTCGTTGTCCTGCGGGAACTCGTCGATCGTGGCGACCCGGCGGATCTCGGTCCTGAAGCCCGGGCCGGTCATCGGCGAACGCTTGGCCCACTCGACGGCCTCTTCCTTCGATGCCACGTTCAGGATGTAGAACCCGCCGAACAGCTCCTTCGTCTCGCCGTACGGGCCGTCGGTCACCACGGGCGGCTCGGACGAGTGGTCGACCACCACGCCCTCGGCGGCGTCGTCGAGTCCCTCCGCGGCGACCAGCACGCCGGCCCGGATCATCTCGTCGTTGTACTTGCCGACGGTTTCGAGCATCTCGTTGAAGTCGATGCCCATCATCTTCGAGAAGGCTTCGTCGGTCGCACGCATGATCAGCATGAACTTCATCGCTGGTTTCTCCCTGTTTGTCCGGGTCCCTCTGTGGCGACCCTCTCACCCCTGGGTCGAACGGAAAATCCGGGGATCGACACCCCGCCGATCCTTTTTTCGAAAGACACCCCCTGCTTGTTCGAGCGGACCTCCCAGCGCATCCGCGAACGGTTCGAGCCCCGGTTCCCGCATGTCCATGCGCATCGGCTACGTCACACGTTCGCGATACAGACCCTGGAACGGCTTGTCGGTGGCCACTACGAGCAGGTCGCGCAGGCGGAGCTGGCAACGCGCGGCGACAGCGCCTTGGCGCTGTATCTGACCAAGTGCGACCCGCTGACGGTGCTGCGTGACCTGCTCGGTCACAGCAGCGCGCTGCCCACCGAGGCGTACCTGCGGCGCCTGGACATGACCCGGGTCTACGCCGACGCCTACACCCGGTCGGCCGCCAAGCACGGGCTCGCCGACCGGGCAGCGGCGGAACACGAGGCCAACGAGGAATTCGACGACGACCTGGAGGACATCTGATGCCCGCGACCCTGCTTGAGCAGCCATTGGGGCTGTCGTGCCTGTTCAGTAAGGGCACTCGCGTGACCGCCGAAGTCGGCGAAACCGCCGAAGTGAACCCGACGTTGAGCCAGGAGTTGCTGGAGGGCCTGACTAACCTGGTCCATCCGCACGGCCGGATCGACGCCGCGAGCACCGTGTGGAACTACATATTCGGGCTGCGGAAACTGGTGACCTGGCTGTCCAATGCCGGCTTCACCGGCTCGGCCGCCCAGTTGAGCCGGGCGCGGCTGGCCGAGTTCTGGATGGGCTGCGGGCACGTCACGGAGCAGACGACCCGAGGGCTACTCAAGGCCGCACACGAGCACCAAGTCGTAGTGCTGTCGGCGGAGACGTGGGGGCTGGTGCAGGGGCGGGCGTTCAACCCGCAACGCCGCACGCTCCATACCCCGTTGACCCCGTACACGGAGGGCGAGTGGACGCGGCTGCGGGACGCCTGCCAGGACGTGATCCGGCCACCGTTCGCCGCGCATCGGCGCGCGCTGGAGGCGGCGGAGCGGGGACAAGACCCGAAGACTGGCTGGTGGACGCCGGAGAACATCCGGTGGCTGCTGCGAGAGTGGGGGCCGATCGGTGTTCGGGGCATCGCGAAATACCTGGGGAACCACCGTTGGACGATCTCGCGCTGGGGCGGGACGCCGCCGGGCACACCCCGGCAGACCCGGTCGACGACGCGGCCCTGGCCGAACTGGCAGCCCACACCGCCAATAGCGAGGAGCCTGGCGAGAACGGTGATCGGGAGGTGCCGGAGGTCCTGGCGCTGCTGGCCGAGGCCATCGACGACCGGGAAACCGGGATCATCGCGACCGCCGAACTGGCGGACCGGATCGGCTGGGACGCCAAGACCCTGGGTGAGACCCTGCGACGACTCGGGCTTCCCACGCCACACCCGCCCCGGCAACGTGTCGGTGGCAGCAGAAACCCTGTCTCCGTCCAGGACATCGGCGCGATCATCGCTGCGATCGCGTCCTATTTGGACGTCAGGTAGGTCGGCACACGTGCGCCGACCTACCTGTGCCGATTTCGCCGGGCGTCAGCGGCGCCAGGACCAGCCCCAACACCGGCTGTGCGGCCCCTCGCTGTCGGTCCGCACACCACCATGTGCTCGGCGTCGCTGGCACCGTCCAGGTCGGCTGTGCGGGGTCAGTAGGACAGCACGAGCCGGGTTTGCTGCTTGGTGACGACCAGCCCCTGGGCCGGCTCGTCGTCGGGTGTGTCTGCGGGGTAGGCGGTGATGGTGGGTTGGGCGGCGCGGTCGCGGTCCCAGGCGCGGATCTGCTCGCACAGCCGTTCGGCGAGGGTCGCTCCGGCGGGGCCGTGGCCGGTGGCGCCGAGTTCGTACCGGCGCTCGCCCGCGTCCTCGACGGGGCGGGGTTTGGTGAGGTAGGCCAGCGAATCGCCCTCGACGAGGGCCGGGGTGCGGTACGGGAAGGCCGCCGTGCAGACGCCCGCCTCCAGCGCGGTGTCGTCGGCGGCCAGGCGGCAGGTGCCGGGTTCGGTGGCGGTCAGGCGCAGCCAGATGCCGTCGAAGGGCTCGTTGGGCACCACCGTGGCACCCGACCACACGGTGGTGTCGGTGCCCGTGAAGACGTTCCGCAGTGCGTCCAGGTCGATGGGCTGGTCGGCATCCCAGTACAGGGCAACGTCGGTGGTGATGTCGCGGGTCTGTTCCCCGGTGGGAACGATGCCGATCATGGGGATGAAGCCGCAGAGCTGGCTGTCGTGGGCGCGCAGCACGGCGTCTTCGTGGACGAAGGCGACGCTGCGGGCCTGACCGCGCCAGTGCAGCGGCACGACCAGCCGGCCGCCCGGGGCGAGCTGGTCGAACCACGCCGCGGGCAGGTCCCACGGCCCGACCGTGACGATGATCTTGTCGTAGGGGGCGTGTTCGAGGTCGCCGAGTGCGCCGTCACCGGTGAGCACGCGGACGCGGCCGTAACCGGTCTCGTTCAGGGCGGTGCGGGCGTGGTCGGTGACGTCGGGGTGAATGTCGATGGTGGTGACCTGGCCGTGCTCGCCGACGAGTTCGGCCAGGAGGGCGGCGTTGTAGCCGGTGCCGGCGCCGATCTCGAGGACGTTCTCGCCCGGTCGGGGGTCGAGCTGGTCGAGCATCATGGCCACGACGGTGGGCACGGAGGCGCAGCTGGCGGGACGGTTCTCGCCGGGTTTGATCGTGATGGCCTTGTTGGCATAGGCGTCCTCGGCCGAGGCTTCGGGCACGAACCGGTGCCGGGGCACGGTGCGCAGCGCCTGCTCGATGCGGCTGGAGCGCAGGTGACCTGCCTGTTTGATGTTTTCGACCATGCGGTCGCGCAGGTCCTCCGGGCCGCTGCTGGTCATGCTCGTCATGCGCTTCCTTCCAGGTGTGTTTCTTGCAGGGCCGGTGGTGCGGTGAGCAGGCACGCGTCCCACCGCGCGGCGGGCGGCGTGCCGGTGTTCACGCTGGTCGGGGTGCTGGTGATGGTGTGCTGAACCAGCGCGACGCCCGCAGCGCCTTCCAGCATCCCCTCGGGGTCTGATAGTTGCGGGTTTTCCTGCCGCCAGCGGGCCAGCAGGGGCGGGAGCAGGCGGGCGATGTCGCTGTCTGCTCCGGCGTCGGCCGCCGCCCGCCAGGCTGTGTGTGCGAGCCCGGCCCAGCCGTGGCACAGCGAGCCGTCGCGGAGCCGGGCGAGCTGAGCGTCATCGGCGATGCAGCTGGCGAGCGCGGCTTCGGCCCGCCGCCGCCGCGGGGGGTCGGCCAGTGCGCGGCCTGCCAGTTGGCGGGCGCGGGCCAGTCCGGGGGTTCCGTAGCACCAGGACGGCCGTTGCGGGCCTGGCTGGCCGATAGAGCCGGTTCGGTACTCGGTGCGGGTGATCATGCCGGGCCACCACGGTCGGGACGGGGTGCCGCAACGCCAGCCGTCCAGCCAGGTGTCGAGGTGGTCGATGGTGTCGGTCTGGCCGGGCACGGTGATTCCGTCCAGCGTCGCGCTGGCCAGCAGCGCCAGCGGCCCGGCGATCCCGTGTGCCATGCCCAAGTTGCCGTGACCGCCCGGCCAGTCCGGCGAGGGATGATCGGCGGGCCCGTGGCCCGTCCACCAGCCGGGCACGGTCTGGCCGTCGACGGTGATCGGTTCGGTGAGGCGGACCAGGTAGGACAGGACCTCGCGCAGCAACTCGGTGTGGCGGGCATGCAGCAGGTAGACGCCGATCCCGGTCAACCCGTTGATCAGGTCGAACTCACGCAGCCGGGGCAGCTGTCCGCGCTCGATGCGCTGGTGGGCCCGGTCCAGGCGGCACCGGGTGAGCGCGGTGATGTGGCCGTCGAGGGCGGCCAGCGCGGTGGCGTATTCGGGCCGCGCGGCGATGCGCAGGACGTAGGCGACCGCGGGGGCGCCGCGGAACAGCCCGCAGGCGTCCGGGTCGGCGACCACGGGGTGGCGGGTCATCGCGGTGACCCACTGGTGGGCGGTGCCCTGGTCTCCGGCACCGCTGTGGGCGTAGGCGACGTGCAGCAGCGCGATCCCGGCCGCCCCGGCGCCCAGCGACTGGCTCCACTCCGGCGTGGGATCGTGCCCGGGTGGTGGTGTGAGCGGATCGGTCAGCCTCACCCCTGCTCGCCGCCTTGCTGTCGTGTCCGCCAGGCCAGCGCGGCCTGCCGTGCCAGGCGGCGACAGGTGCGTTCGCTGTCCGTGTCGATGCCGATCGCCCGGTTGTGGTGCATGTGCAGCAGCGACTCCACCACCCGGTCAAGGTCCGCCTCCGGCGGCAGTTGCTTGCGATAGGAGGCCAGCACCTCGGCGCGGGCCAGCCAGGCGTGGCCCACCGCCGGAGCCCAGCCCGGCATCGCCCGCACCGTGGCGACGTCGGTGGCCAGGTGGATGGCCTGATCGGTCACCGCCCGGTCGACAGCGGGCGTGGAGGGCACCGGCCGGGCGGCCAGCCAGTCCATCGCCTCGGCAAGATCGCCGACGAACCCGGTCACGATGCCCACCATGTTCGCCACGGCCAGGGCGGTCGGGTGCACGGCGCCTGCAGGCAGCTCCCGCAGCGCAGTAGCCACGAGCTGCGAGTCGGCCACAAAGACATCCTCGGCCGCGCTCATCGCCAGGCCGTGCCCGTAGCGGCCGACCTCGGGGTGGTAGGTGTCGATCACCAGCCGCCCGGCCACGCCTGCCTGCCGCATACGCTGCGTCCACTCTCCGATCATGTTCGTGTGCGTAGCGTAGCGGCCGGAGTCGGTGCGGATCCGCAACCGGAGGTGGTCTGTCTCCGCAGTGCTGCGGGTAAAGGTTCCGGTGGCCGCTGGGTCTGTGACGCCTCGTCCTTTCCGGGTGCGTGGGCGCTGATCCCGGGGGCATCCGGCGGGCGGTGCCGCCTCCTGCCCGCCGCATATCGCGGGCAGGGATGACGGGGCCGGTGGGAGCGTCGCGGCCACGACCCCGAGCGGTGAAACCGCACACGGCGAGTCCGGCCACAACGCGCACCCCACGGTATGATCACGACCACGCCGATCGAAACAGGAAGGAGACACGTGACCTCGGGGACATCGCTCCACCCAAGTTGGCAGCGAGCGACGCGAACAGGACACGGACCCTTCTGGACACGGCCACTGCGGCGACAAGCGGCGCCGACCATGATCCCGGCGAAATGTCCGGCCATCCTCGGCATCGGTGGCGCGTCGCCGGTCTGCTGCTTGAAAAACGCCTTCATCCGCTCGAAGGCCTGCCGCTTGTACTCCTCCACCGCGGGCAGCAGGCCGCGCCGGTACAGCGCCTCGGCGGTGGGCAGGTTGAATCCCCCCACCCTGACCGTTTGATCCACTTCGGACAGTCGCTCGACGACCAGCACGTCCACACCGGCCAGGCACAGCTCGCAGGCCAGCATCAGGCCGACCGGCCCGCCCCCGGAGATCACCACATCTGTGTTCATGACGCCCATCATGGGGGCAAACTTATACCGAGTCTATGTTTCGGTCGGGTATAGGATTAGCGTGTGGCGAGACAGGGACTACGTGAGCAGAAGAAGCAGGCGACCCGCCGGATGATCTCGAACATCGCGAGCGGCCTGTTCATCCAGCGCGGGTTCGACAACGTGACCGTGGCCGAGGTCGCCGAGGCCGCCGGCGTCTCGAAGATGACGGTGTTCAACTACTTCCCACGCAAGGAGGACCTGTTCCTCGACCGGCACGCGGACCGGCTCCAGGAGCTGGAGCAGATCATCCGCGAGCGCCCGTCCGAGGAACCCGTCCTGGCCACGCTTCGCCGCTACCACCACGAACTGCTGGCCACGGGGCATCCACTGTCCGGGGCGATCGACGGGGCACGCGGGTTCTGGCTCATCGTCAAATCCAGCCCCGCGCTCGTCGCCCGCACCCTCGAGCAGGACCGCGAAACCCGGGACATGCTTGCCCGGGTCCTCGCCGAGGAGATTCCCGACCGCACGGACGCCGAACTCGCGGCGACCGTGATCGCGGCGGCGACCGGCTCGGTCTTCGAGCACGCGATCAACCGGATCCTCGACGGCGCCGACGGGGACGAGGTCCGGCGTGACCAGGTCGCGGTCATCGACCGTGCCTTCGACCTCATCGAAGGCGGGCTCGGCGAAATCCCGGGCGTTTCCTGAGCCGGCCTACTTTTCGGCCGGCGAGCTCGTGCGGGCGCGGCGGACGGCCTGCGCGGAGTTCGCCGAGTTGTGGGAACGGCACGAGGTCGTCAAGCGCTTCGAAGACCACAAGACGCTCGTCCATCCCCAGCTCGGCGCGATCGAGGTCGACTGCCAGGTGCTGTTCACCGAGGATCAGAAGCCGCTGCTGGTGATCACCGCCACGCGGCGAGAACTATGAGAAGTTGCAGCTGCTCGGCGTACTCGGGACCGAGCGCCTCCCCGCCGACGGAGGGCCCGGTTGGAAACACTTCCTAAGCCAGCAAGGCGTCCAGTTTGGCGCGGACGCGGTCGATGTCCTCGCTGTACTTGAGGACGGCGCCCAGGGTTCGGGCAGCGGCCTCGGCGTCCAGTTCGTCGCGGTCGAGCGCGAGCAGGGCCTGCGCCCAGTCGAGGGATTCCGCGATGCCCGGCGGCTTCAGCAGCTCGAGCTCGCGCAGCCGGCGGACGGCCCCGGCGATCTGCGTCGCCAGGCGCTCGCCGACGCCCGGCAGACGGCGGCGCAGGATGGCGACCTCGCGGGACAGGTCCGGATGTTCGAGCCAGTGGTAGAGACAGCGGCGCTTGAGCGCGTCGTGGACCTCGCGGGTGCGGTTGGAGGTGAGGATCACCAGTGGCGGCTGTTCGGCCCGGATTTCGCCGTACTCCGGGATGGTCACCGCGTTTTCGTCGAGCAGTTGGAGCAGGAAGGCCTCGAACTCGTCGTCGGCGCGGTCGATCTCGTCGACCAGCAGCACGCAGGGGGCCGCGGTCAGTGCGCGCAGCAGCGGCCGGGCCAGCAGGAAACGCTCGGTGTAGAGGGACTGTTCGGCCGCGTTCACGTCCAGCGTTTCGCTGCCCGCTTCCAGGGCGCGCAGGTGCAGCAACTGACGCGGGAAGTCCCATTCGTAGAGCGCCTGCGCGGCGTCGATGCCCTCGTGGCACTGCAACCGGATGAGCGGCAGGTCCAGTGACTCGGCGAGAGACACCGCCAGCGAAGTCTTCCCGGTACCGGGTTCGCCTTCGCAGAACAGCGGTCGCCGCATCCGCAGCGCGAGGAACGCGGCCGTCGCCACGCCGTCGTCGGCAAGGTAGCCCACGCGCTCCAGCGTCTTCGCCAGCTCTTCGGGGGAATTGACCGTCACAGTTGCCCACACTACGGGTTCAGGTCGGCGGGGGTGTCGACGTCGGCGCCGCTTCCGAGGTCGGAGCAGTCGACGAGGCGCAGGTCCTGCCGTCCGGCGAGCCAGTCCCGGGCGCCGCGGTCGCCTCGCGCGCTGTCCGCGATCTCGGCCCACCAGCGGCGTCCGAAGAGGACGGGATGACCGGGCCTACCGTGATAGCTCGCCCGCGCGACGACCTCCGGGGAGGCGAGCGCACGCAGCCGGGCGACCACGCCGGCGTCGACCCCGGGCAGGTCGACAAGGTGGACCAGGACGGCGTCGGCGTCGGGAAGCGCCCGGAGACCAGCACGCAGTGACGCGCCCATGCCGTCCTGCCAGTCGGGGGCGTCGATCGCGATCGAAGGGTCGGGAAGGAGGGCACGCGCGTCTTCGGCCCGCGCGCCGAGCACGACCCGGATCGGCTCGCAGCCGCCGTCGGTCAGCACCCGCAACGCGCGCCGCACCAGCGGCTCCCCGTCCAGTTCGACGAGCGCCTTCGGCCGCCCGAACCGCCTGCCCGCGCCGGCCGCGAGCAACAAGCCCGCGCACCGTCCCTTGACGGGCGACCCGCGGTCAGCCACGGCGGGCCTGGGCCGGGCCGACGGCGAGGTCGGCTTCGATCCGTTTGGCGGCGGCGAACAGCGGCGGCACCATGTCCTCGCGGACCGACTCCAGGGTGTTCCGGCTCGCGTGGGTCGACACGTTCACGGCGGCCACCACGATCCCCTGCCGGTCCCGGACCGGGGCCGCCACCGAGCGCAGGCCCTCCTCGAGTTCCTGGTCCACCAGCGCCCAGCCCTGCTCGCGCACCTTGGCCAGCTCAGCCCGGAGCGAGGCGGGCGAGGTGAGCGTGTGCGACGTGAGCCGGTCCAGCCGGGCGTGCTCGAAGTACGCGGCAAGGGCGTCCGGGTCGAGCCCGGCAAGCAGCACGTGTCCCATCGACGTGGCGTGGGCGGGAAAGCGGGTCCCGACGTTGATGCTCACCGTCATGATCCGCGAGACCGCGACCCGCGCGACATAGACGATGTCGGTGCCCTCCAGGACGGACACCGAACTCGACTCGTGCACCTCCGCCGACAGCCGCTCCAGATGCGGCTGGGCGACTTCCGGCAGCGTCATGCTGGACAGGAAGGCATAACCCAGTTCCAGCACGCGCGCGGTGAGCGAGAAGTGCTTGCCGTCGGTGCGGACGTAACCGAGATCGACCAGGGTGAGCAGGAACCGCCGGGCCGCGGCTCTGGTCAGCCCGGTCGCACGGGCCACTTCGGACAGTGTCGGCTCCGGGGCTCCCGCGTTGAACGCGCGAATCACCGCCAGGCCGCGTTCGAGCGACTGCACGTGGTGTGATCCGCGGGTCTCCATTGGTCAGATGGTATTGGCGGACGGCTCGCCCAGTTCGGCCAGCGTCTTCTGCGCGATCGCGAAGGCCGCGTTGGCCGCGGGCACCCCGGCGTAGACCGCGGTGTGCAGCAGCACCTCGCCGATCTCGTCCGCGGTCAGGCCGTTGCCGATCGCGGCCCGCACGTGCATCGCGATCTCGTTTTCGCAGTGCAGGGCGGTGAGCACGGCCAGCGTGACGCAACTGCGGGTCCTGCGGTCCAGTCCGTCCCTGGTCCAGATCGAACCCCACGCCGAGCGGGTGATGTAGTCCTGGAACTTCCGGGTGAAATCGGTGGTGCCGGCGACGGCCCGGTCGACGTGCTCGTCGCCGAGCACCTCGCGCCGTACCGCCATCCCCGCCTCGAAAACCTCGTCGCTCACTTGATCGCCTCGATGATCAACTCGCTGAACCTCCCGGCCTGCTCGACGTTGCCCAGGTGGGCGGCCTGGGCGACGACCTCGAACCGGGCGCCCGGAATGCCGTCCGCGATGACCCTGCCGTGACCGGGAGGCAGGGCGGGGTCGTCCGCGCCGGAGATCACCAGTGCCGGTGCGGTGATCTTCGGCAGGTCCCCGACGAGGTCGAGGTCCGCCAGCACTTCACAGCAGGACGCGTAGCCGTCGCCAGGCGTGCGCGCGACCATTTCGCGCATCCGGCCGACCGCCTCAGGATTGGACGCCAGCCACGCTTCGGTGAACCAGCGTCCCATCGCGGCGCCGGCGATCTCCGCCATGCCCCCGGCACGTGCGTCGGCCGCCCGCTCGACCCACATCGACGCATTGCCGGGCCGGGCCGACGTGCAGCACAGCACCAGGCTCCGGACCCGGTCGGGCGCGTGCCCGCCGAGCCATATCCCGGTCATGCCGCCCAGGGACAGCCCCACGAAATGCGCCGCGGACACGCCGAGCCGGTCCAGCAGCGCCAGCACGTCCTCGCCGAGTTCCCGGAGGGTGTAGGGCCCGGCGGGCACCGGCGACTCGCCATGCCCCCGCGTGTCGTAACGCACGACCCGGAAGCCGTTGTCCGTCAACGGTTTCACCTGCGGGTCCCACATGTGCAGGTTGCTGCCGAGCGAGTTACTGAGCACCACGACGTCGCCGTCTGCGGGCCCGTCGATCACATGGTGAACCTCGACGCTCACGTTCCGCCTTTCTCGTGTGCCGTCAGAGCCCGCTCGACGAACAGCGGCGCACTGCCCAGATACCGCGCCGGGTCGAGCAGCTCGTGTATCCGCTCCGTGCTCAGATGCTTGCTGACCAACAGGTCCTGGGCCAGCAACTCCGCCAGCTCCCCTTCACCGGCCAACGCGCGTTTCGTGCACGCGGCCACCGCGTCGTGTGCGGCCAGCCGACCTGTCGTGGCAGCCAGTTCGCTGGCGACCCGCTCCGACAGCAAAGCGCCGCCGGTGATCTCGAGGTTGGCCCGCATCCGATCAGGATCCACCACCAGCCGCGCCAGGCTCGTCCGCAGCCAGTGGACCGCGGATCCGGTGCCGCGGAACAACTCGGTGAGTGGCCGCCACTCGGCATGCCATGACCCGGCGGCGCGCTGGTATTCCTGCGCCATCGCGCCGAGCAGCGTGCTCACCAGCCCGGGTGCCTGCTGGGCGGCGGCCTGCGCGGCCACCGCGGCGACCGGGTTTCGCTTGTGCGGCAAGGTCGACGAGCCGCCCGCGCCTTCGGCCTGCTCGTAGACCTCGGCGACCTCGGTCTGCGCGAGCAGCACGATCGTGCGGGTGATCCCGGCGACGGTCCCGCAGGTTTGCCCGAGCGCCCCGGCGAGTTCGGCGATCCGGCCGCGTTCGGTGTGCCAGGGCAGCGCGGGTTCGGCGAGTTCGAGGCGCCGGCTGAACGCGGTCAGCACGGCAGGCCCGTACGCGCCGAGGGAGGCGAGCGTGCCAGTGGCTCCGCCGAGCTGGGCGGCGAGCCGCACCGAGCGCAACCTCTCGATCGCACCGTCCAAACCGGACAACCATCCCGCCGCGGCGAACCCGAAGGTCACCGGCAGCGCCTGCTGGAGCAGTGTCCGTCCGGCCTGGACGGTCGAGGCATGCTCGCGGACCAGCTCCGCGACCTGGTCCGCGCACGCTTCCAGGTCCGCCAGCAGCGGTTCGAGCGCGCGCTTGGCGACCAGCATCGCCGCGCTGTCCATCACGTCCTGACTCGTCGCTCCGAAGTGGACATAGCGGGCAGCCTCGCCGCCGACCTTCGCGGTCAGCTCGCGAACCAGCGGCGCCGCGGGATTGCCGACACCGACCGCTTTCGCCCCGATCTCCGCCACGTCGAAGTAGCCCTCACGGCACACGTCGGCGATCCGGTCGGCGTGCTCGGCCGGGATGACCCCGACGTCGGCCTCGGCCTGTGCGAGCGCCGCTTCGACGTCGAGCAGCGCACGCAACCAGGCCGCGTCCCCGGCCTCGTCCCGGACCGGGCCCGCGGCCAGCAGCGGATCGAACAGCTCAGGCACGAAGGATTGGTCTCCTCTCGGGCAATCAACCACGCTCGCTGCCCCACGCCCGAAGGGCGGACGAACGCGGAGCCAGACCATCGGCCTGTCTACGCGTTCGTGCCAGCGGTTGGCAACGGCGCTGGTCAAACATCAAGGAACACAGTTTCCCCGGGTCCCTGCAGGTACACGTCGAATCGGTAGCCGTCCTCGGTCTTGGTGGCGACGAGCGTGTCACGCCGATCCTCCGGGACCGAGTTGAGCACCGCGTCGGCCGCGTTCGCCTCGGCGTTCTCCGGGAAGTAGATCCGCGTGACGACCCGATTCAGCAGGCCGCGGGCGAACACCGAGACGTCGATGTGCGGCGCCTGGTCCTTGCCGTCGCTACCGGGGACAACGCCGGGCAGCAGCGTGAGGATCCCGTACGTGCCGTCGGACCCGGTCGGGCACCGGCCGAAGCCACGGAAACCTTCGACGCGGCCACGCGGATCGTCCGGGTGGTCGAAGCGGCCGCCGGGATCCGCCTGCCAGGTCTCGATCAGGGCATCCGGAACGGGGTCGCCCGCGCCGTCGGTGACCGTACCGCGGATCCACACCGCGCCCGGCGTGCCCTCCGGGACCACCGTCGGCCCGTCGGCCCATGGCAGCCCGATCGCCAGATAAGGCCCCACGGTCTGGGATGGCGTGCTCACTCGTCCTCCTTGTCCAGCGGGACACCCACACCCGGTCGGCACCCACGAGCAAGGCTTCGCGATTGTCGCCCGCCGGTGCCTCCAACGTCCAGCGGGACACCCACACCCGGTCGGCACCCACGAGCAAGGCTTCGCGATTGTCGCCCGCCGGTGCCTCCAACGTCCAGCGGGACACCCGCACCCGGTCGGACGAGCGAACAGAGAAAACGATCGTCGCTCACTCGTCCTCCTCGTTCTCGAAGACCGAGGCTTCGCGCCCACGCACGACGATGTCGAACTCGAAACCGAGCGCCCAGTGGTCGGTGGTGCGGCTGTGGTCGTACCGGGAAATCATCCGCTGCCGCGCCTTCTCGTCCGGCACCGAGTTGAAGATCGGGTCCTGGAAGAACAACGGGTCGTCCGGGAAGTACATCTGCGTGACCAGGCGCTGGGTGAACGCGGTGCCGAACACCGAGAAGTGGATGTGCGCCGGGCGCCACGCGTTGTCGTGGTTCTTCCACGGGTACGCGCCGGGCTTGATCGTGGTGAACTCGTAGTGCCCGTCCGCGTCGGTGATGGTGCGGCCCAGCCCGTCGAAGTTCGGGTCGAGAGTGCCCGGCCAGTTGTCGCCGATGTGCCGGTAGCGGCCCGAGGCGTTGGCCTGCCAGATCTCGACCAGCGAGTTCGAAATCGGCCTTCCGTCGCCGTCGAGCAGCCTGCCGTGCACGACGATCCGCTGCCCGACCGGCTCGCCCTCGTGCTGCCGGGTCAGGTCGTTGTCCACGTCGCCGAGCCTGCCCGGCCCCAGCAGCGGCCCGGTGACCTCGGTCAGCTGCTGCGGCACCATGACCAGGGGCTGCTTCGGGTGCCGCAGTTTCGTCGAGCGGTAGCCCGGCGAGTCGAGCGGCGGATGCGTGCCCTCCGGGTCCCGCCGGTAGCGCGGCAGGGTCAACCTGCGACTGGCCGGAGCTGCCATTGCGAATTCTCCTTTTCTTCCGGCGACTTCGCGCGCGGGGCGCGGTCAGGCCTCACCTTGAATGCCGCCATTCCGCTCCCCGATCGACGCGCTACGCTTCCAGGACGACCGCGAGTCCCTGTCCCACACCGATGCAGATCGCCGCCAGCCCCCAACCGCCACCGCGGCGGCGCAGGTCGTGGGCGAGCGTGCCGAGGATCCGGCCGCCGGAGGCGCCGAGCGGATGGCCGATGGCGATCGCGCCGCCGTGGACGTTGACGATCGACGGGTCCAGTTTCGGCCAGTCCGCGAGGCAGGCCAGCGACTGCGCGGCGTACGCCTCGTTCAGTTCGACCGCCGCCAGGTCCGCCCAGCCGATCCCGGCCCGCTCCAGCGCGATCTCCGCGGCGCGCACCGGGCCGATGCCGAAGACGTCCGGGTCGACCCCGGCCGCGGCGCGACCGGCGATCCGCGCCAGCGGGGTCCTGCCGAGCCGCTCGGCGGCCTTCTCGTCACCCAGCAGCACGGCGGAAGCGCCGTCGTTGAGCGGGGAGGCGTTGCCGGCCGTGATCGTGCCGGCCTGGCGGAAAGCGGGCTTCAGCTTGGCCAGTTTGTCCAAAGTGGAGTCCGGTCGGACACCCTCGTCGCGGGTCAGGTCGGTGCCGGGCACCGGGACCACGAGGTCGTCGTAGAAACCCTCGTCCCATGCCTTGGCCGCGTTGAGATGGCTGCGCAGGGCGAACTCGTCCTGCTGCTCACGCGTGATGCCGTAGCGCTCGGCGAGCCGTTCCGTGCTTTCGCCGAGCGAGATCGTCCACTGCTCGGGCATCTCGGGGTTGACCATCCGCCAGCCCAAGGTGCTCGAATGCAGGGTCTGGTTCCCCGCCGCGAATGCCTTTTCCGGCTTGAGCAGGATCAGCGGCGCGCGGCTCATCGACTCCACGCCACCGGCGACGACCAGCGACGCGTCGCCGACCGCGATGGACCGGCTGGCCTGCATGACCGCGTCGAGCCCGGACCCGCACAACCGGTTGACCGTGGTGCCGGGCACGGAGGTCGGCCAGCCCGCGAGGATCGTCGCCATCCTGGCCACGTTGCGGTTGTCCTCGCCCGCCTGGTTCGCGTCGCCGAGCACGACTTCGTCCACTGTGGATGGATCGAGACCGGTGCGGGCGGCCAGTTCCCGCAGCACGTGTGCGGCCAGGTCGTCGGGGCGGACGCCGGACAGCGCACCGCCGTACCGGCCGAACGGGGTGCGGACAGCGTCGAGGACGAATGCGTCGGTCATTTGGCCGCCTTCAGCTCGCGCAGGGCCTTCAACTCGGCTTCGGTCGGGGCAGGGGTTCGGGACAGCTCCGGCGAGACCGTGAGGTCCCAGCCCGTCGCCTCGCGCACCTGCTCGACCTCGACCCCCTCGTGCAGCTGCGTCAGCACCAGCTCGGAAGTCTCCGGATCGGGCCGGAACACGCCGAGGTCGGTGATCACCAGCGTCGGGCCCGCCCCGCGCAGGCCGAGCCGCTCACGGTCGCCCTTGCCCCGGCCGTGCCCGAAGGAGGTGACGAAGTCGACCCGCTCGACGAAACTCCGCCTGCTCTGCCGCACCACCACGAACACCTCCTGGCAGGACGCGGCGATCTCCGGAGCGCCACCGGCTCCGGGCAGGCGGACCTTCGGGTTGGCGTAGTCGTCGCCGATGACCGTGGTGTTGATGTTGCCGAACTTGTCCAGCTGCGCGGCGCCGAGGAAACCGACGTCGATGCGGCCGGGCTGCAGCCAGTAGTTGAACACCTCGGGCACGCTGATCACCGCGTCCGCGGTCTTGGCCAGGATCCCGTCGCCGATGGACGCGGGCAGGCGGCTCGGCTTCGAACCGAGCGTGCCGGATTCGTAGATCAGCACGAGGTCCGGCGCGTGCGTGCGGCGCGCGAGGTTGGCGGCCGTGGAGGGCAGGCCGATGCCGACGAAGACTCGCTGCCCGCCGCTCAGCGCACGGGCGGCGGCGATCGACATCATCTCGTCGGAGGTGTACGTCTGCCCCGACTCCGCGACTACGGTCATTTCGCCTCCCGTGTCCTGCGGGACACCCGCACCCGGTCGGCACCCACGAGCGGGGCTTCGCGATTGTCGCCCGCCGGTGCCTCCAGTGTCCTGCGGGACACCCGCACCCGGTCGGCACCCACGAGCGGGGCTTCGCGATTGTCGCCCGCCGGTGCCTCCAACGTCCAGCGGGACACCCACACCCGGTCGGCACCCACAAGCAGGGCTTCGCGACTGTCGCTCATCGTGCCTCCTGGAGGGTCTCGCCGAACACCTTCTCGTTCAGCCACTGCTCGAACGAGTCCCTATTCCGCCCAATGGAATCCCAATACTCGTAGTACGCGTTGTCCCGTTCGTAGTAGCCCTGGGCGTAGGAGGGGTGCGCACCGTGCGGGACCTCGGCCACCGCGGTGACCGCCCAACTCGGCAGCACCATGCCGCCCGGCACCGGGCTCAGCTCGTCGACGATTTCCTCGACGGTGACCAGGCTGCGTTCGGCCGCGAGCACGGCTTCCTTCTGCACCCCGACCAGTCCCCAGATCTGCACGTTGCCGGCGCGGTCGGCGCGCTGCGCGTGGATGATCGTGACGTCCGGGTTGATCGCGGGCACGGCGGTCAGTTGCTCGCCGGTGAACGGACAGGTGATCTGCTTGATCGTGTCGGTGTGGCCGGGCAGGTCGGTGCCGATGTACCCGCGCAGCACCGCGAACGGCAGGCCGGAGGCGCCGGCGACATAACGGTTGGCCATCCCGGCGTGGCTGTGCTCCTCGATCTCCAGCGGGACCGGCCACGAGTTCTGCACCGCGTCGCGGAACCGGTGCAACGAGCCCACACCCGGGTTTCCGCCCCACGAAAAGATCAGTTTGCGCGCGCAGCCGGCGCCGATCAGCTGGTCGTAAATGATGTCGGGGGTCATGCGGACCAGGGTGAGGTTCCGGCGCCGCTGGCGGATGATCTCCTGACCTGCGGCATGCGGGATGAGGTGGGTGAATCCTTCGAGCGCCACCGTGTCACCGTCGTGGACCAGCCCGGCGACGGCTTCGGCGAGGGACAGTATGTCAGCCATGACTCGTTCCGTTCGCAATCCGAACAAAAGTTCTCCATATGAACTTACGTCGTCCGCCCCGCTTGGTGCAAGGTGGGCACATGCGGATCGTGGTCACCAGGCGGGTACCCGAAGCGGCGCTCGACATCTTGCGAGAGGCGGGCGAGGTGTGGATGTCGGACGTGGATCGTCCGCTGAGCCCCGACGAACTGCGGAAGGCTGCGCGCGGCGCGGCCGCGATCGTGAGCATGCTGCACGACCGCATCGACGGCACCGTCGCCGACTCGGCCGGCCCTGGCCTGCGCGTGGTCGCGAACGTCGCGGTCGGTTACGACAATGTCGACGTGGCGGCACTGGCCGAGCGGGGCGTGCTGGTGACCAACACACCCGGCGTGCTCACCGACGCGACCGCGGACCTGACCTTCGGCCTGCTGCTCGCGCTCACCCGCCGGATCGCCGAGGGCGACCGCCTGCTGCGGGCGCGGCGGCCGTGGTCGTTCCACCTCGGCTTCATGCTGGGCGCGGGACTGCGGGGCAAGACCCTGGGCATCGTGGGGCTCGGCCAGATCGGGCAGGCGGTGGCGCGCCGGGCGAAGGCCTTCGGCATGCGGATCATCTACAGTGGACGGTCTCGCTCCGCCGCGGAGGCCGGGCTCGACGCGCGTTTCGTGCCCACCGCGGAGTTGCTGGCGACGGCGGACGTGGTGTCCCTGCACTGCCCGCTCACCCCCGAGACCACGCACCTGATCGACGCCGAAGCACTCGCCGTGATGAAACCGGGCGCGTTCCTGGTCAACACCACCCGCGGCCCGGTCGTCGACGAACCCGCGCTCGCCGACGCGTTGCTGCACGGGGAAATCGCGGGAGCCGCACTCGACGTGTTCGAAAAGGAACCCGAGGTCGAACCGCGGCTGCTGGAACTGGACAACGTCGTGCTGACCCCGCATCTGGGCTCGGCGACGGTGGAGACCCGCACCGAGATGGCACTGCTGGCCGCCCGGAACGTCGCCGCAGTGCTGTCCGGCGGCGAGCCGCTAAACCCCGTGCACCCTTGATTGGTACGACAGTACTATTCCGGGCATGCGACACACGGAGCAGGTTCTGGTGTTCGACGCCGATGACACCCTGTGGGAAAACAACGTCGTCTTCGAGCGCGTCATCGACGACTATCTCGATTGGCTCGCGCATCCCACCCTCGGCAAAACGGAACTGCGGGCCGTCCTCGACCACGTCGAGCGCGCCAACTCCGCCGTACACGGCTACGGCACCCGGATCTTCCTGCGCAGCCTGCGCGAATGCTTCGAGAAGCTGCGAGAACGGCCGGCGACGGAACCGGAGCGGCGGGAAATCCTGGCACTGGCGGACGCGCTGATCAACCACCGCGTCGAGTTGATCCCCGGGGTCGCCGAGACCCTGGACGAGTTGCGCGGGCGTCATCACCTCCTGCTGCTCACCAAGGGCGACACCGAGGAGCAGCAGCGCAAGATCGACGCCTCCGGGCTCGCCGGTCACTTCGAAAGCGTGCACATCGTGCCCGAGAAGCACGCCGGCATCTATCTGCGGCTGGTCGGGCAACACGGGTGGACGCCGACGGACGCCTGGATGATCGGCAACTCTCCGGCGTCCGACATCCAACCCGCGCGGCAGGCCGGGATGAACGCCGTGTTCATCCCGAACGACAACACCTGGACACTGGAAGGCTGCGAACTCGACCCGGCCGACAACCGCGTCCTCCGCCTCGACCGGTTCCCCGACCTCCTTCGACACTTCTAGCGCCTCGACATAGACCAGTAGGCGAGTTTCGCCTTCCGCAGCCGAAAACCCATCGGTCGAACTCGCTCCGACGTGTTCTGATCTCCCGCACCTCTCCCGCGCCGGGCATGGCGAATCCCCACTCGGAACGGGTGCGGAGATCCGGCTGCCAAAGCCTGCCGTCACAATGGAGTGAGGATATCCGCCGGCTCGACCCCACTTTTCCCGCACGGCTACCGGCACGGTTCCTGGTGCTGGAGCGAGGTCCTCACCCGTGTAACGAGTATCGGCCGCCTGGCCGTGGCGGTGGACATCGCGGGGCACGGGCTTCACGCCCGACGGCCACAGTGCCTGACCAAGCACTGCCTGACCAAGCACTGCCTGACCAAGCGCCCGCCATCGCCGGAAACCGTGGCCACCGAGGTGTCGCCGGTGACGGGGGTAGACCTCGACCAGGCAGGCGACCTGCTGGTCTCGCAGATCAAGGAGGGTCGGCCGGGGCGGCCCGGTCACGGTGGTGGCGCACAGCATGGGCGGCACCGTGCCGACGCGGGCGGCCCAAACGGTGCCGGAGTTGGTGGCACACGCGGTGTATCTGACCGCTTTCGTGCCGGCCTCAAACGTTCCGGCCGTCGCATACGCGCGGATGCCCGAGAACGCGGACGCATTGATCGGACGAGCCTTACGGGCCAACCCGGCCGAGGTCGGCGCACAGCGGCTCGACCCCGCCTCGGACGATCCGGCCTATCGTCAGCAGCTGGCAGACGCGTTCTACAGCGATGTCGACCCGTCCGTCGCCGACGCCGCCATGGGACTGCTGACGCCCGACGCTCCGGCCGGCATCGCGCTCGGTGCCACCATGCTGACTCGCGACGGCTGGGGCTCGGTGCCCCGCACGTATGGTGCTCGACGGTTGCTTCCCGCTCGTTGTCCGCGCCACCTCGCCAGGTCCGCCAGGCGGCACGGAGTCCGAGCAGCAGCGGCTGGCAGGCATGTGCACTCGCGACAACGCGATCCGTCCGGCCCCGCAGCAGAAGTTCATCAGCGAGGCAGACGCGGCATTTCCCGACAACCCGACCTCCGTGGTGGCGCTCGACGCCTCTCACTCACCGTTCCTTTCGATGCCTCACCAGGTGGCCGACATCGTGGCGAAGCTGGGCTGAGAAGCCGCTCGACAAAACTCCTGAGGCAGCCCGGAGCTGGGCGGGCTCCCTTGTGGAACGGGAACTCGCGGTGCGGAGAGGGAAACGCGGACGCTGGAACGCCCGGCGGGTGCGGGTCTGGCCGGGTGCGAAAAGGCCCAACGTGACGTTCGAAGCCGGACGTCACGTCGGGCCGGGTACTTCGATCAGGCGGCTCCGGTCATACGGGAGGGGCGCCCGGAGCAGGCTGCGGCATCACCGCGAAGTTCAGCTGGCCCGACTCGTCCTGCTGGACGTCGAGCACCTTGTCATCGAGGAACTGGGCCGCCTGCGGTTCCAGGAACACCCTGGCCCCGCCCTCGGTGCCAAGGACCTGGTCCCCGGCCTCCGGCTGGTCGGCCACGGACAGCGCGAGCTGCGCGCCCGAATCCTGCTGAGCCTGGACCTCGAAGCGCAGCCCGCCCGTTTCCTGCTTTCCTTCTTGTGCGGTGAGCGCGGTGATCGCGTCCGCCGCGGCATCGGTCATCGCGAGCATGGTCTACATCCCTTCGGTTACGTGCGCTCGTACCACCGACCGTAGGCGCACGCGATCGTGCTCGCAGAGCGACCCTCGGTGATCGATCTCACGGTTCGGGTGGCGTCCTGATGGTCTGGGCGACCGAGCCGCCCGGTTTGTCCGCGTTCTGGTCTTCCTCCACCGAAGGCACCCGGCCTTCGCGATCTTCGGGCATGGCGAACGGTTCCTCGACGGGGTCGGCGTCGGCCGTCGTGTCGTCGATCGTTTCGTCGAGTTCATCGGCCGGCGTCGCGGCGACGGGCCGTTCGGGCACGTCGTCCGGCTGGACGTCCGGCTGCTCCTGGCGCAACCTGTCGCCCAGGCTCTCCCCTTCGTGCTCTTCGCCGGGTGTGGTACCGAAACGATCCGAGTGCGCGTACCGCTCCGGCGGCTCGACCCCCTCCTCGAGCGGGTCGACGCGGAGCCGGTCCTCGTCGAGGTCCTCGCTGCTGCTGAGCGCCGCCGGATCGGTCTCCACGACATCGGGAATCGGGTGTCCGTGAGCCTCACTCATAGCCTCGCGATACCCCGGGGCGCGATGAGCAAACGCCGAGATCGACGTCACTGCCGCCTGCGTAGCAAAAAGTTGCAGAGGCTAGATAAATTTTTTGGCATGGCCACCTCACTGTGGACGGGCGCCCGTCGCCATCCGGTGGTCTGGTACGTGCTGGCCGGTGCGGTGACCACCGGAGCGCAGGAGTTGCTGTTTCTCGCAGCACGGCCCGTGCTCGGTTCGGTCGCCGCGAACATCGTCGCCCTCGCGATCACCACGGTGGCCAATACCGAATTCCAGCGTCGCGTCACCTTCGCCGGGCATCGGGCCTCCAGGCTACGGCTGCACCTGCAGTCCGCCCTGACTTTCCTGTTCTACGCCGGCTACGGGTCGGTCGCGCTGATGTCGCTCGAAGCGATCATCCGGTCACCGTCCGCCACCTTGGAAGCCGTCGCCCTCGCGGTGGCGAGTATCGTTGGTGGCACCTTGCGATTTGCCATCCTTCGATGGTGGGTCTTCACGAGTCGCTAATTATCGCTTGCTACTCGTGATGCAAATTGGCGAAATGTGCATTCTGGCGCGCGATACTGCGCGAAACACACAGGTCTGGAGCGCCCCCGCGCGTCCAATTGCTGCAAATGGGCTATCTCTTCGTGAAATCTGGACTGCCAACGAGCGACCGCTTACGATTACGCACAGTCGCGTCGGTAGCGGGTTGGCAGGGTATGAATGGGAGTACCCGCTCACCGACGGTAATCAGGGACCCCGACGACGGCCGGTCGTAGGGTCGTCGCTGTCGTTGGGGAGCCGACTTATGAGAACGAACGTCCCGTCCGTTACTCCTGTGCCCGCTGAACCGCGGGAAGTGCCCGCTGAACCGCGGGAAGAACCGGGGTTCCTCACCCCGACCTCCTTCCCCCGCTCAGGCCAGCGGTTGACCAAGGAAGAACTGGACCCTGCCGTACGTGAGGCCGCGACCGGTGATCCGCAGGCCATCGACCGGCTCATCGCCATGATCACTCCGGTCGCCGTGAGATACTGCCGCGCCCGCCTCGGTGGCCGGGACCTTTCCTACCTGTCCGCGGACGACGTCGCGCAGGAGGTCTGCCTGGCCGTCCTACACGCGCTGCCCAACTACCAGGACCGCGGCGGCTCATTCCTGTATCTGGTGCACGCCATCGCCTCCAACAAGGTCGCCGACGCCTACCGGCTGGTCTCGCGCGACCGCTCCGACCCCATGGCCGAACTCCCCGAGCGCCCGCTCGCGCACAACGAGCCGGAAAAGCACGCGCTCAACGTCGACCTCGGCGACCGGCTGACCAAGCTGCTCGCCACACTGCCCCCGCTCCAGCAGGAGATCGTCACCCTGCGGATCGCGGTCGGGCTCTCCGCCGGGGAGACCGCGGAGGCCCTGGGCATCTCGCCCGGCAACGTCCGGGTGACCCAGCACCGTGCGCTGGCCAAGCTGCGCGCCTTGATCACTCGCGACGGCGACCTCATCGCGGACGATCAAAAGTAGGCCTTGCGCAACTCCGGCAGCAGCTCCGTGGCCGCGAAGTCGAAGAAGCCGTTTTGCTGGGCGCCACCGATCTGGACCAGGGCCAGGTCGGTGAAGCCCGCGTCGGCGAACGGCCGCGCGGCCTGCACGACCGCTTCGGGGTCCGGACCACACGGGATCGCCCCGGCGACGTCGGACTGGGTGACGAACTGGGTGGCCCCGGCGAAGGACGCGGGGCCGGGCAGCTCGGAATTGACCTTCCAACCACCGCCGAACCACCGGAACTGCTCGCGCGCCCGGCGTTCGGCGGCTTCGCGGTCGGGGTCCCAGCAGACCGGCAACTGACCGAACTTGCGCGTGCTGTCCTCGCCGACCTGGGCCCGCTCCTCGTCCCAGGCCCGGCAAAGCTCCCCCTTCGGCTCGGTGGCGATCATCGCGTCCGCCACCGGGGCGAACCGCTCCACGGACTGCCGACCGGACACCGCCACGCCGACCGGGGTCCGGCGCTCCGGCAAGTCCCACAGCTTCGCGGAGTCGACGCGGTAGTGCCGGCCGGTGTAGTTGACGTATTCGCCGTCGAAAAGGTCGCCGATGATCTCGACCGCCTCGCTGAGCATTTCGTGCCGGACATTCACCGGCGGCCAACCGCGGCCGATGACGTGCTCGTTGAGGTTCTCCCCCGCGCCGAGGCCGAGCAGGAACCGGTCGCCGGACAGCAGCGAAATGGTCGCGGCCTTCTGTGCCACCACCGCGGGGTGGTACCGCATGGTCGGACACGTCACGAAGGTCAGCAGCTCCACCCGTTCGGTCACCTGGGTGACCGCGCCCAGCACGCTCCACGCGTAGGGCGCATGCCCCTGCTCGTCCAGCCAGGGGAAGTAGTGGTCACTCATGACCTCGAACTCGAAGCCGGTTTCCTCCGCGGAGGCGGCGTGCCGGACCAGTTCCCGCGGCCCGGCCTGCTCGGTCATCAACGTGTAGCCGAAACGCACTCCTTCTCCCCTTCGTGCTCGTTCAGCAGCTGCTTGCGGCGGAGGATCGCGGCCCGCCGTTCGGTCTCGTCGAGCCCGCCCCAGACACCGAACGGCTCCTCCGCGGTGAGGGCGTGGTGCCGGCATTCCACGATCACCGGGCAGGACATGCAGATCCGCTTGGCCCGGGCCACCCGGTCCGCGCGGGCGAAGCCCCGCTCCCCGTCCGGATGGAAGAACACCGAACTGTCCAGATTGCGGCAGTTCCCGCGCCGCTGCCATTCCCAGGTTTCAGCGACCGGCGTGGGCAGCCGTGACGTGTCCGCCATGTCCTCACTCACCTCCGCGACCTTTCCAATTGCGCAGAGGTACTACCCACGTTCTCTCCCCGCTACACCTCGAGGTTGCGGGTAGTGGCAGGCTAAACGCATGCCGGTCACGGATGTCGCGATCGGGAAGATCAAGGGCATGATCCTTTCCGGCGAGCTGGCCCCGGGCGACCGCCTGCCCAAGGAGGCGGAGCTCGCCCAGCAACTCGGCCTTTCCCGTAGCTCGCTGCGGGAGGCCGTCAAGGCGTTGTGTCTGATCAGGGTGCTCGACGTGCGGCAGGGCGACGGCACCTACGTGACCAGCCTCCGGCCGGATCTGCTGCTCGACGCGATGACCTTCGTGGTCGACTTCCACCGCGACGACAGCGTGCTGGACTTCCTCGCCGTCCGCCGGATCCTCGAGCCGGCGGCCACCGCCATGGCCGCCCGCACCATGAGCGAGGCGGAGATCGCACGCCTTGGCCGGCTGCTCGACGAGGTGACCAGGGCGCCCACCGTCGAGGACCTGGTGGCCGGGGACCTGGCGTTCCACCGGCAGATCGCCGAGGGCTCCGGCAACCCCGTGCTGTGCTCGCTGCTCGAGGGCCTGTCCCGGCCGACCACCCGGGCGCGCATGTGGCGCGGCCTCACGCAGGAAGGCGCCCTGGACAAGACCCATGAGCAGCACGCGGCGATCTACCGGGCGATCGCCGCCCGCCAACCGGAGGTGGCCGCGTCCTGGGCCACCGTGCACATCGCCGGCGTCGAGGACTGGCTGCGCTCCACGCTCGCCTGAGCGTCACGGCGGTCCGGGCACCGATGTCCATGGGGCCGCGAGCAAGGCGGGTCTCGTTCGGAGGCCAACGCTACTCACGGCCACCATTGATGTCGATCGAGTCAGGGACCATCGAGCACGCCGCCGCGTTCGACGCGCTCGGCAGCCCCGGCGCCGGTCGGCTCGGCGTCACCGCACGCAACGTCCCGGCAAGCAGGACGTCTGGCTCGACGACTCCGGCGGAGACTACTGCCGGCTCCTGGCCGACCCACTTGAACAACGTCGCGAGTAGACCGTCTCAGCTGGGGCGGACGCGGAGGCCCTGCATGCCGCCGTCGACGGCGAGTGCGGTGCCGGTGGTGGCGCTCGAGAGCGGGCTGGCCAGATGGGCGATCGCGTGGCCGACTTCGCGGGCGGTGACCAGCCGGCCGGTGGGCTGCCGCGCCGCCAGCGCCGCGCGTTCGGCCTCCGGGTCGGGGGCGGCGTCGAGCAGGCGGCCGACCCAGGGCGTGTCCACGGTGCCGGGGCACACGCAGTTGACCCGGATGCCTTCGCGCACGTGGTCGGCGGCCATGGCCTGGGTCAGCGACAGCACGGCACCCTTGCTCGCCGAATACAACGCCCGCTGCGGCAGCCCCGCGGTCGCCGCGATCGAACAGATGTTGACGATCGCGGGATGCGCCGAGCACCGCAGGTACGGGAGGGCGGCGCGGCTCACCCGGGCCATGCCGACCACGTTCACGTCGAAGACCCGGTGCCATTCCTCGTCGCTGTTCGCGGTCACGTCGCCCTGTGCCCCGAGCCCGGCATTGTTGACCACGATGTCGATCCCGCCGAACCGCTCGGCGACCGCGGAAACCGCGGCGACGACGCTGACATCGTCCGTGACGTCGCACGGGAAGGCCGTCAGCGGTTCGGCCGCGTCCGGCTTCAGGTCCAGCACGGCTACCCGTGCGCCACGTTCCGCGAGCGTTTCCGCGGCAGCCAGGCCGATGCCCGACGCGCCACCGGTCACCACCGCCACCAAGCCGTCAAACTCGCTCACTGCTGCCTCCTGTGTTCTGCGGGACACCCACACCCAGTCGGCCACCACGAGCACAGCCGCCCACTGTCACTCACGCCTGCCTCCATTCGGGGCCGTCCGGGAACCGGAACCGGGTCAAGGTCCCGTCCCGCATCTGCGCGGAAAACCCGGGGGCCGTCGGGGTGACGTACCGGCCATCGCGCACCAGCGCCGGATCGGTGAAGTGCTCGTGCAGGTGATCCACCCACTCGACGGCACGATCGGTGTCGCTGCCGGACACCGCCACGTAGTCGAACATGGCCAGGTGCCTCACCAGCTCGCACAGCCCCACCCCGCCGGCGTGCGGGCAGACCGGCACGCCGAACTTGGCCGCCAGCAGCAGGATCGCCACGTTCTCGTTGACCCCGCCCACCCGGCTGGCGTCCAGTTGCAGCACCGAGATCGCGTTCGCCTGCAGCAGCTGCTTGAAGATCACGCGGTTCTGGACGTGTTCCCCGGTGGCGACCTTGATCGGGGCGAGCGCGTTGGCGATGGCCGCGTGCCCGAGCACGTCGTCCGGTGAGGTGGGCTCCTCGATCCAGTACGGGTCGAACGGCGCGAGCGCGGTCATCCACTCGATGGCGGCGCCGACGTCCCAGCGCTGGTTGGCGTCGACCGCGACGCGCACGCCGTCCCCGACCGCTTCCCGGGCCAGGCGCATCCGCCGCAGATCGTCGTCCAGGCTCGCGCCGACCTTGAGCTTGATCATGTCGAAGCCATCGGTGACCGCCTGTTTCGCCAGCCGCACCAGCTTTGCGTCCGAGTAGCCGAGCCAGCCGGGCGTCGTGGTGTAGGCGGGGTAGCCGCGGGCGAGCAGCTTTTCGATGCGCTCGGCCTTGCCGGGCTCGGCCGCGCGGAGGATGTCCACGGCGTCCCGTTCGGTCAGCGCGTCCGAGAGGTACCGGAAGTCGATCAGCCCGGCGATCTGCTCCGGGCTCATCTCCGCCAGGAATCTCCACAATGGACGCTCAGCGCGCCGGGCCGCGAGGTCCCAGGCGGCGTTCACGACGGCCCCGACCGCCATGTGCGCGACCCCCTTCTCCGGGCCGAGCCAGCGCAGTTGCGAGTCGCCGACCAGAGTCGCCGACAGCGCGGCCAGCGCCGTCGCGTCCTCCGGCACCTCCCGGCCGGCCACCAGCGGTTCCAGCGCGTGGATCGCGGCGGCCTGGACGTCGTTCCCGCGCCCGATGGTGAAGGTGAAGCCGTAGCCGCTGGGGCCGTCGTCGGTGCGCAGCACGACGTACGCGGCCGAGTAATCGGGATCGGGGTTCATCGCGTCCGATCCGTCCAGTTCCCGCGAGGTGGGAAACCGGATGTCCTGTACCTCCAGGCCGGTGATGCGAGCCACGGACGCTCCCTGCTTCGTCGAACGGCAGACATCCGATGTATAGCCGATGAACTGTCTTAGAGCCAGGGGGGATTGCTTTACAGCCTCGAGCGAGCCCGGCAAACATCCGATCTGCGCAAGCTTTTCTCGAAGCAGTGGTCCACGTAGGGACCGTTGGTGTAAGGCTCGACTTCGACGTATTCATGGGCTGTATACAGGGCTTTGGCCTCGACGAGGTCACTACGAGTGTTCAGTCTCATGACTACGGCGCCCAGCTCACGCGCGGTCCTCTCGGCGGCGCTCAACAGGCGGGACCCGCCTCCGTGACCACGAGCCGCGGGGTAGACGAAAAGTTTCGTCAGCTCGGCGATCCGCGGATCCAGTAGCCGGAGCCCCACACATCCCGTCACCTTGTCGCCGTCCCTGGCCAGCAAGAACACCGCGAGATCCGCCGCGGGCTCCGCGGCCGGCGCGGCGTCGACCTCGGTCGAGGTCGCGGGTCGTCCGTAGAAGCGGCTGGCGACGTAGCCGAGGTAATCCCGGATCACTGTGACGGCCTCGGGACGGTCGATTGCGACGGGCTCAATGCTCCACACTCCGTTATCGTGCCCGATATGACGCGCGATCAGGACCTGGTTTTGTTCGGCGCGACCGGGTTCACCGGCGGGCTGACCGCGGAGTACCTTGCCGGGCACGCGCCGGGGGACTGCCGCTGGGCGCTGGCCGGGCGCAACCGCGCCAAGCTCGAAGCCGTCCGCGCCCGCTTAGCCACGATCAACCCGGCCTGCGCCGGGCTCACCCTGTTGCATGCCGAGACGGAAGATCGCACGTCGCTGCGCGAGGTCGCCGAATCGAGCCGGGTCGTGATCACGACGGTCGGGCCTTACACCCGGTACGGCGAACCGCTGGTGGCCGCGTGTGCCGAGGCCGGTACCGACTACGTGGACCTTTGCGGCGAGCCGGAGTTCCTCGACCTGACCTACCTCCGCCACCATGCCCGCGCCCGGCAGACCGGCGCCCGGCTGGTCCACGCTTGCGGGTTCGACTCGATCCCCCACGACCTCGGCGTGTTCTACACCGTCAACCAGTTACCGGAGGGCGTGCCGCTGCGCGTGACCGGCCACCTCCGGATGAATGGGACGTTCTCCGGCGGAACCTACGCGTCCGCGATGACGGCCGCGTCCCGCATGCTGCCGGCGATCCGCGCGGCGCGGGCACGAGCGAAGGCCGAACCCCGTCCAGCCGGGCGCCGGGTGCGGGTGGAGACCGGCAAACCGCATCGGGATCCCGGCACCGGGCGCTGGCTGGTCCCGTTACCCACCGTCGACCCGCAGGTCGTGGCCCGCTCAGCGGCCGCGCTGGAGCGGTACGGGCCGGATTTCACCTACACCCACTACCTCTCCGCCAAACGGCTGCCGGTGGTCGCGGGGATGGCGGCCGGAGTCGCGGCGGTGGTCGTGCTCGCCCAGTTCCCGCCCGTGCGCAGGGCACTGGGCGCGATCAAACCCGGGGTCAAACCCGGACAGGGCCCGGACCCGGAACGGCGGGCGAGGTCGTGGTTCAAGGTACGGTTCACCGGCGAAGGCGGCGGGCAGCGCGTGGTGACCGAGGTGGCGGGCGGTGACCCGGGCTACGGCGAGACCGCGAAGATGCTGGCGGAATCGGCGTTGTGCCTGGCCTTCGACGAGGTGCCGGCCACCCCCGGCCAGGTCACCCCGGCCGCCGCGATGGGAGAAGCACTGCGGGCCAGACTGGTCGACGCGGGAATCGTTTTCCGGCAGGTGGTAGCCGATTAAACACCGTACAATCGGGCGCTTACCCTAGACCGTATGCCCCGACTCACCCGCGCCGAAAGTCAGGCACACACCCGTGACCGGCTCATCGCCACGGCGACCGAACTGTTCCTCCGCGACGGCTACTCGGGCACCTCGCTGGGCAAGGTCGCGCAGGCGGCCGGGTATTCCAAGGGCGCGGTGTACTCCAACTTCCGCAGCAAGGACGAGCTGTGCCTCGCCGTGCTCGACCGGATCCGCGCCGAGAGGGACGCGACGATGGCCGAGTCGCTGTCCACCGCCGAGGGGCCGGAAGACTTGCTGCGCGCCTTTTCCGCATGGTGGGAGCGGGTTACCTCGGACGAGACGTGGATGATGCTGGAAATCGAGTACCTCACGCACGCCCGGCGCGATCCGAAGCTGCGGCACCAGATGGCCGTACGTAACGCCGAGGTCCGTCGCAGCATCACCCAGTTGCTCACCAGCTGCCTGGACCGGTGCGGCCTGGGCCTGCCCGTTCCGCCCGAGGTCGTGGGAATCGCGCTGTACGGCATGTCGATCGGGCTCGGTTTGCTGCGCTCGGTGGACGGCGACCTCGATCTCGGGGCACTGCCCGCAGTGCTTCAGACGCTCGTCACCGCCGGAGGACCGGATGCAACTCCACCTCCTGAAGACGGCCCTGAGACACCCGCGCCGTGAGACAGGTGCACTCGGGCTGCCTGCGCCGGTCGGTGGGCGAACCGGGATTGAGCAGGCGCAACCCGTTGTCCGCCAAGGAGTCCCACGGAATGTGGCTGTGTCCGAACACCAGCACGTCGGCATCGGGGTAGGCGGCCGCACACCGCCGCTCGCGCCCCTTCGCCGGACCTGTCTGGTGTACCACCGCCAGCCGCAGGCCCTCGAGTTCCGCCCTGACCACCTCGGGTAACCGCGCCCGCAACGCGGGGCCGTCGTTGTTCCCGTAGACGCCGATCAGCCTGCGGCAACGGGACTCCAGCTCGTCGAGCAGGCCCACCTCGACCCAGTCTCCGGCGTGCACCACGACGTCGGCGGTTTCGACCTCCCGCCAAACCTGTTCGGGCAGCGCACGGGCGCGCTTCGGCACGTGTGTGTCGGCGATGATGAGCAACCGCATGCCTTGATGTCTACCCCGCCCGCACCACCCCCCAACGACTACCGGAAGTCCGGACCGTACCCTTCATCCCAGTTGCGTGGTTAGCGCTGGATGGTTGGAGAAGGATCCGTGGGCGACCCCGAGCGAACCGACATCCTGGAACCGGTCACCGAGGTAATCCCGGCAATCCGCCACAAGCGCCCGCTCCGCAGGCTGGCCGTCATCGCGGGCTCCGCACTCGGCGTGCTCGTCGCGTTGTACGCCATCGATCTCCTGGTCAGCCAAGGCGACGTGCCGCGCGGGGTGACGGTGGCCGGAGTCGACGTCGGCGGGCTCAAGCGGTCTGACGCCGAGCAGCGGTTGCGCGAGCAGATCGAACCGCGGCTGGCCAAGCCCGTCGCTATCCACGCCGGTGACGTCGAAACGACGCTCGACCCGGTCTGGGCGGGCCTGCGCCTGGACTGGGCGTCCACTTTGGATCAGGCAGGCGACCAGCCGCTCAACCCGGTCACGCGAATCGCCTCGTTCTTCACCACCCGCGAGGTCGGCGTGGTGACGCATACCGAAGAAGCGCGGGTCAACAACGCGCTGACCAACCTGCGGTGGCAGATCGACCGGGATCCCGTGGAGGGCACGATCCGGTTCGAAGGCGCCAAACCCGTCGCAGTCGAACCGAAGAGCGGGCAGCGCCTCGACGTGGTTGCGGCGACCCGGGAAGTGCTCACGAACTGGGCGTCCGGGCGAACCGTGGAGCTGCCGGTCACCACGACCCCCGTCACCGTCACCGCCGAGGCCGTGAAGACCGCGCTCGAGGTGTTGGCGATGCCCGCGGTGTCCGGCCCGTTGACCATCCACGGTGAGGGCACGGACGCCAGGCTCGACCCGAAGGCCATCGCCACCGCGCTGAGTTTCGTGCCCGGCGACGGCGGCAGCCTGGTGCTGAAGATCGACAACGCCAAGCTGGCCGAGGCGGCCGGACCGCAGCTCAAGCCGACCGAGAAGGAGGGCAAGGACGCGCAGATCGTGTTCAACGGCGGGCAGCCCTCGGTCGATCCCTCCGTGGACGGCAAGGTCGTGGACTGGGACCCGACTCTGCAGCCGATGCCGGAGGTGCTCAAGCGCACCAACGGGCGTGAGCTGACCGCGAAGTACAAGACCGCCGCGGCGAAGGTGACCACCGACCAGGCGAACCAACTCGGTATCCGGGAGGTCATCGGCGAGTTCACCACGGGCGGTTTCGCGGCCGACTCCGGTGTCAACATCCGCACGGTGGCGCAGAAGGTCAACGGCGCGATCGTCAAGCCGGGGGAAACGTTCAGCCTCAACGGTTTCACCGGTCCGCGCGGGGCCGCGCAGGGCTACGTCGAGGCCGGCGTGATCGAGAACGGCGCGCCCGCCCGCGAGGTCGGGGGCGGCATCTCCCAGTTCGCGACAACGCTGTACAACGCGTCGTACTTCGCGGGGCTGAAGGACGCCGGGCACAAGGAGCACAGCTACTACATCAGCCGGTACCCGGCCGCCCGCGAGGCGACGGTGTTCCAGAACCCGAACGGCTCGAGCGTCATCGACCTCAAGTTCACCAACGACTCGCCGACCGGGGTGGCGATCCAGACGATCTGGACCCCGTCGTCGATCACGGTCAAGCTGTGGGGCACCAAGCGGTACGACGTCGAGTCGGTGCCGGGCACGCGAACCGACCCCACCCAGCCGACGGAAAAGCCCGGCCCGGCGGAGAACTGCCACGCGGGCAACGGCTCGCCCGGCTTCACCACCACGGACACGCGCATCCTGCGGGAGGCGGGCTCCGGGCGTGAGGTCAAGCGGGACACCCGCACGGTCCACTACAACCCGCAACCCAAGATCATCTGCCCCTAGGCGGACGGCGGGTTGAGGTTCGCGAGCCGGCAGGCGACGCCGTCGAGGCAGCGGTCGATGGCGTAGTCGTAGAAGTCGGCGTAGTAGTTGGCGCACCTGACGGGATCCGAAAGCGTGCGGTGCACGTCGGCGGCCATGGCCGCGAGGCCGGGCCGCTCCTGGTCGTCGCGGAACTCCGCCAGCCCCGTGCCGGCGCGTTCCTTCTCCGCGGTGTTCCGGTGCTTCTCGTCCTCCACGGAGATGAACAGGCACGCGGCGTTCAACACGAGCTGGTAGACCGTGGGGGCCTCGTCACCGAAACCGGCTGCCTTCAGGGCTTGCACCCCACCGTCCACAATAGCCGCCGCGGACGACGTGGCGCCGTAGAGCGCCAGTCTTCGGGCCACTCCGGGATAACCGATCAGCACCGTGCGCAGATCGGTACACAGTGCACGGAACCATTCCCGCCACGGCAGGTCCGCCTCCGGTACCGGAAGCATCGCGATGACCCGCTCCACCACGGCGGCGACCACGGCCTCCCGGTCGCCGACGTGATGGTAGACGACCGCCGGATAGGCATCGACGGCCGAGGCCAGCTGACGCAGGGTCCAGCTGTCCAGGCCATGCCGGGCGGTCAACTCCAGCGCGGAGGAGATGATTTTCTCTGGAGTGACGGCGGGCAGACCGGCCGCGTCACGGGAACGCGGGCGACCGGGTCCCGCGGCAGACTTCACCATGGCGGTAAGAGTAGACGCACTTGACCCGAGTTACTGGCGGGCCGCCAGTTGCGTGATGGACTCAATAGCGACTGGCCATCCGGCGGCGCGGGTGAAACCGGAGGCCCCACATGATCCACAATCACCAAGCCCTGATCATGCTGGCCGGGCGGGCGCGGGTGTCCCGCAAACTCAACCGGGCGGCGGGTGTCCCCGCAAGCTCGACCGGGCGCGGGTGTCCCCGCAAGCTACAGTGGGTGCATGTCCGAAACCACAGCCTCGTCCGGTGATCCGGAGGACGACGTCAAGCGCAAGTTCCGCGAAGCACTCGAGCGCAAGCAGGCGAAGGCCCGCGCGAGCGCACCGCACGAAAACGGTGGGGGCAAGAACGCGCACGCGCACGGACCCGCCGCCAGCAAGCGGACCTTCCGCCGCAAGTCCGGATAGGACGCTCAGGGGGTAAAGGTTTCCAGGTGGTCAAGCACGACGAAGCGGCTTGACGGGCTCGCGGCGGCGACGGCCGCGCGCAACGGTTCCAGACCGCCGTAGTCCTTCGCGGGCTGGCTCAGCGGATAGTCGAAGTCGTCCCAATGCGTCGGTAGCACATAGCGCGAGTATCCGAGTGCGCGTAGTAACCTGGCCACATAGTCGACCACCTTCGCACCGCCGGCCGGCAGGAGCAGCACGTCCGGGCGAAGCCCGGTCAGTTCGGATTCGACGTAGTTCGAACCCCCGAAATCGAGCACACTCATTCCACCGCCACTGACCTCGTAAGCGAGGGTGCCGCCCTCCACCAAATCCCGAATTGTCTTCGGTTTCGGCAACTTGGTGCCGAAACCGGGGCGTGTGCCGGGAAACGGGACCCGCGCACGGGGACCGGTCGCGGAATGCACCGAGCGCAACACGCGGATGGTGTATCCGTCGAAGGCCAGGTACTCGCCGCCGGTGGCCACCGCGAGCTGGTCCTCGGGCGCGCCGAGCGCGGCCATCAGGTTCAGATGGGTCTCGGTGCCGAGCACCGTGGCGCCGGTCTTCTTGGCCAGGTAAGGAACATCGGTCAGGTGGTCGTAATGGCCGTGCGTGACCAGAATGTGGTCGGCCCGCAACACACCGCTGTCCACATAGGAGTCGATAAGCCCGGTGTCCACGCACAGCGGGGTTTCGGGGTCCGCGCCCTCCGGGGTGTAGGTGCCGGTTTCGAAGCGGGTCAGCCACGGGTCGATCAGCACGGTTTTGCCGCCGATGCGGATCTCCCAGCCGTTGTTGCCCCACCAGCGCAACGTGACGCCGCCGGTCGCCATGGCCGGAGCGGGCAGGGCGAACATCGCCGCCGCGGCGCCGGCCCCAAGCAATCCTCGTCTGCTGATTCGCGCCATAACGGCACAACAGCACAGGATCGGCACCCGCGTCCAGCCGCCCCGGTCGAACAGCAGGTCAGCGGCCGTGTTGTCACTCACGGACAAGGCGAACAAAGCGGTGTCGCGCAGGCTCGGCTCGCGGTTTCGGCGCCGGTGACCGGCAGCGGGCGTGCAGCCGGCCCCGCACGCCCGCCACCTCGAAGATCCCTTTCACGGCACCAGGATGGACCTCAGCCTGCCGACTTCCGACATCCGCCGCTCGGCCAGCCGGTCCGCGGCCGTCGCGGGTGGCACGCCCTCGGCATCGGCCAGCGCGAAGACCTGCCGGGTGGTTTCGAAGATCTTTTCCGCCTTGCGGCGGGCACGGACGAAGTCGAAACCGTGCAGCTCGTCGCTGACCTGGATCACCCCACCGGCGTTGACCAGGTAGTCCGGCGCGTAAAGCACGTCGCGGTCCTTGAGCAGCTTGTCGATGCCCGGGTGGGCGAGCTGGTTGTTCGCCGCCCCACAGACGATCTCGGCGCGCAGCGCGGGCGCCGTCTGGTCGTTGAGCGCGCCGCCGAGTGCGCAGGGCGCGAAGACGTCGAGGTCGAAACGAATCAGGTCGTGGGCGACCCGCACGTCGGGGTACGCGGCCACGGTGCGTTCGATCGCAGCCTGGGCGACATCGCTGATCACCACTTCCGCACCCGCCTCCATCAGGTGTCCCACCAGGAGATACCCGACCTTGCCCACTCCGGACACCCCGACTCTCCTGCCCGCGAGGTCGGGGCTGCCCCACCGGTGTCCGGCGGCGGCCCGCATGCCCTGGAAGACGCCGAACGCGGTGAGCACCGAGGAGTCGCCGGCACCGCCGTTGTCGGCCGAACGACCGGTGGCGAAGGAGCACTCCCTGGCCACGATGTCCATGTCGGCCACATACGTGCCCACGTCGCAGGCGGTGATGTAGCGGCCGCCGAGCGACTGCACGAAACGGCCGTAGGCCCGCAGCAGCGCCTCCGACTTGAGGGTCGCCGGGTCGCCGATGATCACCGCCTTGCCGCCGCCGAAATCGAGCCCGGCGAGCGCGTTCTTGTAGGACATCCCCTTGGCCAGCGCCAGCACGTCGGCCAGCGCGTCGCTTTCGCTCGGGTACGGGTAGAACCGGGTTCCGCCGAGCGCGGGACCCAGCGCGGTGGAGTGGACGGCGATGATCGCCTTGAGGCCGGTTGCCGCGTCCTGGCAGAACACGACCTGCTCATGGCCGGTATGGCCGAAAATCTCGGTCACGTCGGTGGCTCCTCGTCGTTCGCGGACGCTTTTGGCGCCCGCTTTTCCTTGACACGGAAAGGTCTTTTCGGTGGTTTAACGGTGCCACGACGGCGAACGCCCTGGCAAGATCGGTGCCATGTACGTGCGACGAGGCGGCAACGGCGATCCGGTTCTGTTACTCCTGCACGGCCTCGGTGGCACGGGCGAAGTCTGGCAGGGGCTCCTCGACCAGCTGGCGAGCTGGTGGCCGGGCAGCTGGATCGTGCCGGACCTGCCGGGTCACGGCCGGTCGGCGCCGCCCGCGCGGTACTCCTTCGGCGGGGTCGCCGCCGACGTGTCCGAGCTGGTGCCGGCCGGGCGCGAGGTGGTGGTGCTCGGGCATTCGCTGGGCGGTGCGCTCGCGCTGACGCTGGCCAGCGGCTGGTTCGGGGTGCCGGTGACGGCGGTGTGCGGGCTGGGCATCAAGGTGCGCTGGTCGCCCGAGGACGTGGCGAAGTCGCGCGAACTGGCGGCGTGGCCGGCGCGGACGTTCGCCACCCACGACGAGGCCGCCGAGCGGTGGCTGAAGGTGGCCGGACTGCAGGGGCTGTGGACCGTCGACTCGCCTGCCGTCGAGCCTGGTGTGGTCGAGAAAGGCGATGGCTGGCAGGTCGCGCTCGACCAGGGGGCGCTCGGTTTCGCCGCCCCGGACATCGCGGGGATGCTGGCGGCGGCCCGGGCCCAGGTCGTGCTGGCGGCGGGCGAGCACGACCCGATGTCCCCCGCCGAGCACCTGCGCGAGCTGTGCCCGAACCCGGTCATCCTCCCCGGTCTCGGCCACAATGCCCACGCCGAGGACCCGGCGGCGCTCCGGCCGTTGCTGAACCATTTACTCTCACCGTCTACCTAGTGTCTCCTAGACATGAGATATCGATTTCTACTCGCACCACAACTCCGCGAGTTCGTGCGTCGGTTGCGGCGCCGGGGCCGGGGCCGGGGCCGGAAAGTTTCTCCCACCGGTGGACCTCCAGCATTTCTTCGGGAATGTCGATATGTCGTTCCGTGGCGACTTCCGCGCGGTCAACGCCCGCGGGCCGGCTCATACTTGTCCGAGACATACTTCGCGTGCACCCAGCCTCCTTCGCTCGGCGAATAGAGCTTTTTATCCGGTTTACCACCAAAGTAGGAAACCCGATTTTCCGCCGACGCCGGGGCATTTCGTCGGTCTGCGCGACCTTTTCCTTCCCCTGAACGGGTTTCCGCTCTAATCTCTGCGCAGTTCAGCCTTCGATGTCAAGAGGAGAAGTCTGCGGTGCGAAGAGCTCTGACCCTGTTCTGTTCGGTCGCCTTGGCGGGACTGACGATCAGCGCGGCGCCTGCCTGGGCGGCACAGGGGCGCGCGGTGATCCCGCTGTCACATCCGTTGTGGGCGACCCCCCAAACCAAAGTTGCCGAAGCGAATCCCGCCTCGAAGTTGAGTTTCCGGGTGTACCTGGCGATGCGGGACCAGGCGGGCGCGGAAGCCGCGGCCCAGGCGGTCAGCGACCCGTCGAGCGGCGCCTACCGGCAGTACCTGACCCCCGGCCAGGTCACCGACCGGTTCGCCGCGAGCGATGCCACCGTGAAGTCGGTGCGTGACTGGTTGTCGGCCAGCGGGTTCGGCATCGGCGACGTGCCGTCGAACCGGGCCTACGTGGAGGCGACCGGAACCGCCGACCAGGCGGAGAAGGCGTTCGGCGTGCAGTTGGCCAAGTACCGCGTCGACGGCCAGGTGCTGAGGGCGGCCGACAAGGAGCTTTCGGTGCCTGCCGACCTGGCCGGTTCCGTGCTCGGCGTGATCGGTGTCGACCAGGCGTCGCAACTGCTCAAGCCGGACCACACCGACGGCTCGCCTTCGGACGTCCCGCCGACGGCCGGTTTCCGCAACGCGCAGCCGTGCGGTGACTACTACGGCCAGAAGATCGACACCACCGACCCGGCCTACGGCGGCCAGCACCTGCCGTACGCACCATGCGGTTACAAGCCCGGGCAACTGCGTTCCGCCTACGGTGTGGACAACGTGGGCTTCGGTGGTTTCGGCACGACCGTGGCCATTGTGGACGCTTTCGCCTCGCCGACGCTGTACGCCGACGCGGCCGAGTACGCGCGCCGCAACGACCCGTCGCACCCGCTCCAGAAGTGGCAGTTCGCGGAAAAGATCTTCCCGACGAACTCGGAGGCCGAGCCACCGGACCGCTGCGACGCGGCGGGCTGGTACGGCGAGCAGACGCTCGACGTCGAGGCCGTGCACGCGCTCGCCCCGGCGGCGAACATCCTCTACGTGGGCGGCTCCGACTGCCAGGACCCGTCGCTGGACCAGGCGTTGAACTGGATCGTGGCCGGGCACAAGGCCGACCTCGTGTCCAACTCCTATGGGGACAGCGGCGAGGACATCCCGGCGTCGGAGGTGCGATCCTGGAACCAGATCATGGTCCAGGCCGCGCTCGAGGGCATCGGCATGTACTTCTCGTCCGGTGACTCCGGCGACAACGCGGCCGTGCTCGGCAAGCCGTCGGCAGACTTCCCCGCCACGAGCAGCTGGGTGACGGCGGTCGGTGGCACGAGCCTGGCGATCGGCGCGAACGGGAAGAAGATCTTCGAAACCGGTTGGGAGACCGGCAAGAGCGTGCTGACCAACGGCGCGTACGTGCCGGGCCCGCCCGGGAACTTCACGTCCGGCTCCGGCGGCGGCACCAGCGTGATCTACGACGAGCCCTTCTACCAGCGAGGTAGCGTGCCCGACACGCTGGCCAGGCAGAACCAGAACGGCAACCACCGGGGCCGCGTGGTTCCGGACATCTCGACCGTGGGCGACCCGAACACCGGGTTCCTGATCGGGCAGACGCAGACCTTCCCGGACGGTGTCTACTACGACCAGTTCCGCATCGGCGGCACGAGCCTGTCGTCGCCGGTGTTCGCCGGGATCGTCGCGGTGTCCGACAGTCTCGACCACTTCCACCACGGCTTCCTCAACCCCCTGATCTACGCGACCGCGAAGGCGCCGTCGATCAGCGATGTGACACACGTGGAGGCCGCGGTCGAGCGGGTGGACTACGCCAACTCCGTCGACGCCTCAAGCGGTCTGATCGTTTCCGCGCGGAAACTGGACTACCCGAACCTGACGATCCACACCACCGCCGGCTACGACAACGTGACCGGGCTGGGCTCCCCGAACGGCCCAGCCTTCCTGTTCCTGCCGTAGCTCGCGTCATCACCGCAAAGTGCCCTCTCTCCCGCCGGGGAGGGAGGGCGCTTTCCTGCCCACGGTGCCGCCTCGGAGTCTTGAATGGACGGCAGACCAGGTCATATCTCGGCGCCAGAACCGGCGACGATCTCGGCGTGCGCTACACCGCTGCCCAGACGCCCAGTTCGTTCCCGCTGGGGTCGGTGAAGTGGAAGCGACGTCCACCGGGGAATTCGCAGGGGCCGTTCACCACTTGACCGCCGGCCGACTTCACGGCCTCCACCGACCGGTCCAAATCGGTGGAATAGAGCAGCACGAGTGGGCCGCCCGCCCGAACCTCCTGGTCCGCACGGAGGCCACCCACCTCCGCCGCACCCTGCGGACTCCGGATGCCCGCGTATCCCGGCCCGTAGTCGTTGAACTGCCAGCCGAACGCTTCGGCGTAGAAGCGTTTGGCCTGTTCGAGGTCCGTAACCGTCAGCTCGACGTAGTCGATGGCATGGTGTCGATGGGTAGACATGTCGCCCATTATGCGACGCGGGTACGACCTTCCGCGCCGGTCGACAGGGCTCGCACGGTCAGCGATCGACTGAAAGCGGCGATGCGCGGTCTGGAACGGCAAGGAAGCGGAGTCGTACGACCCCAGAATGAAGGTGGTTTGTCGCTGGTAGTGGTTGGTTTTCGGGAAGGGGTTTGTCCGGGATTCGTGGTGGTGGGGTTAACTGGTCGCCGGCGGGGGTGATGGTGACGACCCCGGTACTTTTGGTGATGTGGTCGGACCAGCCGGGAACGCGCGAACTCGGCGACCGCCGCCAACTGTGCGGCAAACTGGTTCATCGCGACCTGAATACGCTGGATTTTCCGCAGTGCCCGCGGCCTTGGTCCTGGGTCGGGAAACACCTCCCTGACGTCGTGGTGGACGGTTCGGGCCGGGTCCGCTTCCCCGCGGATGCCGATTCCCCTGCCTCTTTTATTGTATCGAACTGATGATCAAAATCACATGCGAAACAATTTCACGGCCGCTGGCCGAGCTGTGGCTGAGCCGATCAAGAGCACCGCCGAAGCGCACGGCAGGCGCCCGTCATAGCAAACACCGCTGGCCCCAGGACCGGTTGCGGATCACGAGCACGAGGTCGGCCACGGACGCCCTGTCACCCCGACAGCGAAATGAGACGCGAATTCGTGAGACCGTACCGGACGGGCGGCACCTCTTCCGGGACGAAACCGGCACCCTGGTCGGTCACCTCGATCACGACTCGCCGGTCCCGTGTCTCGACAGCGGGCGAGCCGCCACCCGTAGGCGATGCTCCACAGCCCGGCGGCGCCGCAGATCCGGACGGCGCCGCGGATCCCGGCGGCGGCCACAGTCGCGGAGCCGTGCCCAGCGCGCCGATCAGGCCCGAGATGATGGCGCGGCCGATTCCCGCGTATCCAAGCGCAAGTCTTCGCACCAGAAGCCGGACGGCACAGGAGACCTCGGCTCGGTTCATCGCAACGCCCGCGCCACGAGTTCCGCCAGGTGCACCGCGGTCCGGCCGGAGGTCTGGGCGATCTGGGTCCGGCAACTGAAACCGTCGGAGACTACCACCGTCTCCTCGCTCGCCGCCCGGATCGCGGGCAGCAGGCGGTCTTCGGCGCAGGCCACCGACACCTCGTAATGCCCACGCTCGAACCCGAAGTTCCCGGCCAGCCCGCAGCATCCGGAGTCCAAAGTGGAGTTTCGGACGCCCGCCCTGGCCATCAGCTGCTCGTCGGCGGCGAAGCCGAGCACCGCGTGCTGGTGGCAGTGCACCTGGGTGATCGCGTCCACCCCGAGATCGTCCAACGGCAGATCCGTGTCCGAGAGCAGTTCGGCCAAGGTCCGCGTGCGAGCGGCCAGCAGTCCGGCGACCGGGTCGCCGGGCAGCAGGTTCCCCAGATCACCGCGGAACAGTGCGGTGCAACTCGGTTCGAGGCCGACCACCTGGTAGCCCGCCTCGAGGTGGGGTCGCAGCACCGACAACGTCCGCCGCAGCACCCGCCGCGCCATGCCGAGCTGGCCGGTCGAGACCCAGGTCAGTCCACAGCAGATACCCTTGTCCGGCAGCAGCGCGTCGTAGCCCGCCGCGGTGAGCACTTCCGTGGCCGCTCGGAGCACGTGCGGGGTGAAGAAGTTGTTGAACGTGTCCGGCCACAGGAGGACCGGCTTGCCGCTCCCGCGCCGGCGCCCGGTCCGGGTGAACGGCCGCGGCGCGAAGGCGGGCAGGTCGCGCTCCGGCGCGATACCGCCGAGACGTTTGAGTTTCGGCGCCAGCCGGTTCGCTGGCCCCGGCGCCACCGCCGAAAGTCGCAGCCACAACGGAAGCCAGCCCATCGAATAGTGCGCGGCGGGGCGAAGGCGTCCTTTGTAGTGCTGGTGGTAGAACTCCGCCTTGTAGGTCGCCATGTCGACGTCGACCGGGCAGTCCGACAGGCACCCCTTGCACGACAGGCACAAGTCGAGCGCGTCGAGCACCTCCGCGGACCGCCAGCCACCAGTGATCAGCTCGCCGTTGACCATCTCGGCGAGCAGGTGTGCCCGCCCGCGCGTCGAGTGCTTCTCCTCCCGGGTGACGCGGTAACTCGGGCACATCACACCGCCACCGCTGGTGTTGCGGCATTTGCCGACCCCGACACAGCGCCGCATCGCCTCGCCGAAGCTGCCGTGGTCCTCGGGATAGCCGAGGAGGGTCACCGACTCGATCTCCCGCGGCGCGCGCCGGACCCGCAGGTCCGCGTCCACCGGCCGCGGGTCGACGAGCACGCCGGGGTTCATCATGCCGCCCGGGTCGAAGATCCCCTTGAACCGCGCGAACACCCGCATCATTTCGGGGCTGTACATCCGGGGTAGCAGCTCCGACCGGGACTGGCCGTCGCCGTGCTCCCCGGACAGCGAGCCACCGTGCGCCGCCACGAGATCCGCGGCGTCCTCCACGAAGGACCGGAAGCCGGCCATGCCGGGTTTCGACAGCAGATCGAAGTCGATCCGCATGTGCAGGCAGCCTTCGCCGTAGTGGCCGTACACCACGGTGTGCCTGCCGTGCCGGGCCATCAGCCGCTTGAACTCGCGGAGATACGCGCCGAGGTTCTCCGGCGGCACGGCGGCGTCCTCCCAGCCCGGCCAGGCCTCGGATCCGTCCGCCATGCGGGTGGCCAGCCCGGCGCCCTCCTCTCGGATGCGCCACAACCGGCGCTGCGCCGCCGGATCGGTGAGGATCGCGAACCCCGCCGGCTGGTCGCCGAGCGCGCGGGCCAGTTCGCGGGCGCGGTGCCCGGCTTCGCCGGGTTCGGCGCCGGACAGCTCCACCAGCAGCCACGCCTGTCCCGGCGGCAGGTCGGAGCCGTCACGCACCAGATCGATCAGCCCACGGTCCAGCCCCTCCGCGGTCAGCGGCGCGGACGCCAGGATTTCGGGCACGGCATCGGCCGCCGCGATGTCCGAGTCGAACCCGAACACGGCGAGGACCTTGTGCCGGGGCGTCTCGACCAGCCCGATGGTCGCGTCGAGCACCGTCACGCAGGTGCCTTCACTGCCGACGAGCGCCCTCGCCACGTTGAACCCGTTCTCCGGCAGCAGGTGTTCCAGGCCGTAGCCGGACACCCGGCGTCCCCAGGTCGCCAACTCCGTGCGCAGCAGGGCGAGGTTGCCGTCGACCAGGTCCCGCAGCTCGCGGTACACCCTGCCCTCGGTGCCCGGCAGCGCGGCACGCCTGTCCACTTCAGACCTCGAGGCCGGGCCGACGGCCAGCCGGGTGCCGTCGTAGAGCAGCACCTCCATGCGCTCCAGGTTGTCGGCCGTGCGGCCCCAGGCGACCGAATGCGAGCCGCACGCGTTGTTCCCGATCATCCCGCCGATCGTGCAGCGGCTGTGCGTGGACGGGTCCGGCCCGAACCGCAGCCCGTGCGGCGCGGCCACCGCCTGCAGATCGTCGAGCACCGTGCCGGGCGCGACCCGCGCGCGACGTCCGTCCAGCTCGCGCACTCCGGCGAAGTGGCGTGACAGGTCCAGCACCAGGCCGGGCCCCGTCGAGTTGCCCGCGATGCTCGTGCCGGCGCCGCGCGCGATCAGCGGCACCCCCGCCTCCCGGCAGGCCGCCACCGCGGCCTCCACCTCCTCCGCCGTTCGTGGCCGCACCACGCCCATCGGCGTGTGGCGGTAGTTGGACGCGTCGGTGGTGTAAAGCGCGAGCGTCCCGGCGTCGAAGGCGACCCCGTCGCCCAACCGCTGGCGAAGTATCTCCCGCATAAGCATCAACCGTAGTGATCCGGCGGGCGGTGTTCGCCCTCGGCGAGCGAAGCCGCCGGACTACACCGGCGCCGGACGGGAAGTGAGGGGGCTTCGGTTCGCACCGTGCCGCCCAGCGGGACGGCGGGGTTGCGGTGCCGCCAGGCGAAGAGGCAGAGTCCAGCGCCATGGAACCCTCCGCCATCTCCGACGCGGCCGCCCGGCTGCTGCTCGCCTACGAGAAGGGTGAGCCGATCGCCCCGATCATCCAGGCCCACCCCGATGCGACCGTGGCCGACGCCTACCGCATCCAGCAGGAGCAGGTGCGCGTCTGGACCGAACGGGGCGAGGAGATCAAGGGCCACAAGGTGGGGCTCGCCTCCGCGGCCATGCAGCAGCAGATGGGGGTGGACCAGCCCGACTACGGGCACCTGCTGACCGGCATGTTCCACCTGGAACACCAGCCCATCCGCGCCGACACCTTCCTGCAACCGCGCATCGAGCCGGAGATCGCCTTCGTGCTCGCCAGGAAGCTCTCGGGTCCGGGAGTGACCGTCGCCGACGCCATTCGCGCGGTCGACTTCGTGGTGCCGGCACTGGAGGTCGTGGACTCGCGGATCACCGACTGGAACATCTCCATCGTCGACACCATCGCCGACAACGCGTCCTCGGGCGGAGTGGTGCTCGGCAGCAAGCCGACCGCACTGTCCTCGGTGGACCTCCGGCTGGTCGGCTGCACCCTGCAGATCGGCGGCGACCTCGTGGCCACCGGCGCGGGCGGTGCCGTGCTCGGCTCACCGCTGAACGCACTCGTGTGGCTGGCCAACACGATCGGCCCGCTCGGCATCGACCTCGAACCGGGCCACGTCGTCCTGCCCGGGTCGATGACCCGCGCCTTCCCGGTCCGCCCTGGCGACACCGTGTTCGCGAACATGGGCGAGTTGGGCGGCGTCACCGCGGTATTCGCGAGCTGACAAACGTTCCCGGGTTGGTCTGATCCGCCCGATTTGTAACAGGCGAATATCCGCGTTCCACCATATGGAAATTTGCCGAGACATGGCGCACACCTTCCCGGAATCGCTGGTCAGCCGGGTTTTAATCGGCTAAGGCTGGCGCGGGATGGGAGTCGCACATGGACGTCGAGTTGAATCACCGGGAACGGGCCACTTTGCGCGCGGTGGCCGCGGGGCGCGCGGAGATCACCTGCAGCAGTGAGCCTGACCTGTTCTTCGACGGTCTCGCGTGCGCGGACCAGACGACCGCGCGCCGACTGGCCAACCTCGGGCTGGTCGCCCCCGCCCGGACCGGCCACCCCGGTGAGCGGGTCCCGGCCGTCCTCACCGACGCCGGCAGTGCGACGTTGGACGGTCTCTACCCCTATACCGCGGCCTAGTGACGGAGCGCCGTCCGCGGAAACATTTCGCGGCCGGACCTCCCGCCCGGGTCGTGATTGGGTAACGGCTTGGTTACCGTCACCGGCCCGGGTGAATCGATCAGGTTGGCTCGCGCGGACACGTTTTCCCTGTTCAGGCCCTTTTAGACGCACATGGCCCATGCGTCAACCGGCACGTGGCATTTCCCACGCGTCGACGTCGCCGTATGTCGATAACGTTGCATTCACACTACTGTCATAAGACCGGCGAACCCGGGACCAACCCAAGCGCACACTTTCGACGAACGACCACGGCCATCCATCGACGTGTGGCCTGGCGATGCCGCCTGCGCACTCGCGGGGCGAGCATCGCCGCTCCCTCTCGAGAAGACCATCGCATCGCACGGCGATTCCGTTAACCCTTCCCGCACAGGGGGAAACGCAGGCGGTGCCGACGCCCGAGGAGGCGGCCAGCCGTGAACCGCCACAGCCCGAAGAAGTCTGAGGGCTTGTATGACGCAGAGTTCGAGCACGACGCCTGTGGCGTTGCCTTCGTCGCCGACCTGGCCGGACGGCGAGATCACGACATCGTCCGCAAGGCGCTGGCCGCCCTGCGCAATCTCGAGCACCGTGGCGCCAGAGGAGCGGAACCGGAAACCGGCGACGGTGCGGGCCTGCTGATCCAGGTGCCGGACGCCTTCTACCGCGCGGTGACCGGCTTCGCACTGCCGGAACCGGGCGGGTACGCGGTGGGCACGGCCTTCCTGCCCACGGGCGGAAAAGAGCGCGGCCGCGCGATGAGCGCGATCGAGAGCATCGCCGCCGAGGAGGGCATGTCCGTCCTCGGCTGGCGCGAGCTTCCGGTCGACCCCGAAGGGCTCGGCGCCACCGCCGCGGCCTGTATGCCCCACTTCACCCAACTCTTTCTCGCTCCGCGTGACGAAAAAGTCACCGGACTGGCCCTCGAACGCGCCGCGTTCTGCGTCCGCAAGCGGGTCGAGCACGCGCCGGAGCTCGAAGGCGTCTACTTCCCGAGCCTTTCCTCGCGCACCATCGTCTACAAAGGAATGCTCACCGAGCAGCAGGTCGGGCGGTTCTTCCCCGACCTCGCGGACGAGCGGGTGACCAGCGCCGTCGGCCTGGTCCACTCCCGGTTCTCCACCAACACCTTCCCGTCGTGGCCGCTGGCCCATCCGTACCGCTATGTAGCGCACAATGGCGAGATCAACACGTTGCGTGGCAACCGGAACTGGATGGACGCCCGCGAGTCGATGCTCGCCAGCGACCTCATTCCCGGTGATCTCAAGCGGATCTTCCCCGTCATCACCCGGGACGCGAGCGACTCGGCGACCTTCGACGAGGTGCTGGAACTGCTCCACCTCGGCGGCCGGAGCCTGCCGCACTCGGTGCTCATGATGATCCCGGAAGCCTGGGAGAACCACGAGGAAATGGACCCGGCCCGGCGGGCCTTCTACGAGTTCCACTCCACCCTGATGGAGCCGTGGGACGGGCCGGCGCTGGTCGCGTTCACCGACGGCACCCAGATCGGCGCGGTGCTGGACCGCAACGGGCTGCGCCCCGCGCGTTACTGGGTCACCGAGGACGGGCTCGTGGTGCTCGCCAGCGAGGTCGGCGTCCTGGAGCTCGACCCGGCGAGCATCGTCCGCAAGGGCCGCCTCGAGCCGGGCCGGATGTTCCTCGTCGACACCGCGGCAGGACGGATCATCGACGACGAGGAGATCAAGGACGAACTGGCCGCCGGGCACCCGTACGACGAATGGCTGAACGCCGGTTCGGTGTGCTTGGAGGAATTGCCGGAGCGGGAACGCGAAGTGCCCACGCACGCGTCACTCGTCCGCCGCCAGCAGGCCTTCGGCTACACCCAGGAAGAGCTGGAAACGCTGCTGGAACCGATGGCCCGCGGTGGCGCGGAGCCGATCGGGTCGATGGGCAACGACTCGCCGCTGGCCACCCTGTCCAGTGGGCCGAGGCAGATCTTCGACTACTTCACCCAGCTGTTCGCGCAGGTGACCAACCCGCCGCTGGACGCCATCCGCGAGGAGCTGGTGACTTCGCTGGGCACGCAGCTCGGCGCCGAGCCGAACCTGCTGGCCGCGGGCCCGGAGCACTGTCGCAAGATCGTGCTGCCGTTCCCGGTGCTGGACAACGACGAACTGGCCAAGCTCGTGCACATCAACGACGACGGAGACCTGCCGGAGTTCCAGGCGGTCACCGTGCTCGGCCGGTACGAAGTGGACGGTGGTGGCAAGGCACTGGTGCGCCGGCTGAACGAGATCTGCGCCGAGGTCTCGGAGGCGATCGAGGACGGCGCGCGGCTGATCGTGCTGTCCGACCGGGGCACCGACGCCCGCCACGCCGCGATCCCGTCGCTGCTGCTCACCGGTGCCGTGCACCACCACCTGATCCGGCGGAAGACGCGGACCCAGGTCGGCCTGTTGGTCGAGGCCGGCGACGCCCGCGAGGTCCACCACATCGCACTGCTCATCGGATACGGCGTGGCCGCGGTCAACCCTTACCTGGCGATGGCCACGGTCGAGGAAATGGCGGAGCAGGGCAAGATTCCCGGCGTCACCCCCAGGCAGGCCACCCGGAACCTGATCAAGGCACTGGGCAAGGGCGTGCGCAAGACCATGTCGAAGATGGGAGTGTCCACAGTGGCCTCCTACACCGGCGCGCAGATCTTCGAGGCGATCGGGCTCGGCAAGGAGGTCATCGACACGTGCTTCGCCGGGACCACGTCGCGGCTGGGCGGCGTCGGCTTCGACACCCTGGCCGAGGAGGTCGCGCGGCGGCACCGGCACGCCTATCCGCGGGACGACCGCCGGGCCAGCCACCGCGAGCTGGAGACCGGCGCGGACTACCAGTGGCGGCGCGAGGGCGAGCCGCACCTGTTCAACCCGCACACCGTGTTCAAGCTGCAGCATTCGACGCGCAGCGGCCGGTACGAGGTCTTCAAGGAGTACACCCGCGCGGTCGACGAGCAGTCCGAAAAACTGATGACGCTGCGCGGATTGTTCGAGTTCCGGGAAGGCCTACGGCCACCGGTGCCCCTTGACGAAGTCGAGCCGGTCTCCGAGATCGTCAAGCGGTTCGCCACCGGCGCCATCTCCTACGGCTCGATCTCCCAGGAGATGCACCAGACGCTGGCCATCGCGATGAACCGGCTGGGCGGCAAGTCCAACACCGGTGAGGGCGGCGAGGACCCGGAACGGCTCTACGATCTCGAACGCCGTTCGGCGGTCAAGCAGGTCGCCAGCGGCCGCTTCGGGGTGACCAGTGAATACCTGGTCAACGCCGACGACATCCAGATCAAGATGGCGCAGGGCGCCAAGCCGGGCGAGGGCGGGCAGCTCCCGGGCGCGAAGGTCTATCCGTGGATCGCGAAAACCCGGTATTCCACACCGGGTGTCGGGCTCATCTCTCCCCCGCCGCACCACGACATCTACTCGATCGAGGACCTCGCGCAGCTGATTCACGACCTCAAGAACGCCAACCCGGCCGCGCGGATCCACGTCAAGCTGGTGTCCGAGGTCGGTGTCGGCACGGTAGCGGCCGGCGTGTCCAAGGCGCACGCCGACGTCGTGCTGATCTCCGGGCACGACGGCGGGACCGGCGCCTCGCCGCTGTCGTCGATCAAGCACGCGGGCGGGCCGTGGGAGCTGGGGCTCGCCGAGACCCAGCAGACCCTGCTGGCCAACCGGCTGCGGGACCGGATCGTGGTGCAGACCGACGGGCAGCTCAAGACCGGCCGGGACGTGGTGATCGCCGCGCTGCTCGGCGCGGAGGAGTTCGGCTTCGCCACCGCGCCGCTGGTCGTGTCGGGCTGCGTCATGATGCGGGTGTGTCATCTGGACACCTGCCCGGTCGGGGTGGCCACGCAGAACCCGAAGCTGCGCGCGAAGTTCGACGGCAAGGCCGAATATGTGGTGAACTTCTTCGAGTTCATCGCCCAGGAGGTCCGGGAGTACCTGGCACGCCTGGGTTTCCGGTCGGTCGCCGAGGCGGTCGGGCACGCCGAGCTGCTGGACAAGCGACGCGCGGTCGAGCACTGGAAGGCCACTGGTCTGGATCTATCGCCGATCTTCCACGTACCCGCGCTCCCGCCGCGCGCGGCCAGGCACCAGATCGTGGCGCAGGATCACGGGCTGGACAAGGCGCTGGACAACACGCTGATCCAGCTCGCCGAGGGCGCGCTGAACTCCGGCGACCGGGTACGGCTCGAACTGCCGGTGCGCAACGTGAACCGGACCGTGGGCACCATGCTCGGCTCCGAGCTGACCAAGCGCTGGGGTGGCGAGGGCCTTCCGGACGACACCATCGACGTGACGTTCACCGGGACGGCGGGGCAGTCCTTCGGCGCGTTCGTGCCGCGCGGGATCACCCTGCGGCTGCTCGGCGACGCCAACGACTACGTGGCCAAGGGCCTGTCGGGCGGGCGGATCATCGTGCGGCCGCCGCGGGAGGCGCAGTTCACCGCGGAGGAGCACATCATCGCGGGGAACGTGATCTGCTACGGCGCCACCGGTGGCGAGATCTTCTTGCGCGGCAAGGTGGGCGAGCGGTTCTGCGTGCGGAACTCGGGCGCCGTCGCGGTGGTCGAGGGCGTCGGCGACCACGGTTGTGAGTACATGACCGGGGGCCGCGTGGTGGTGCTCGGGCCGACCGGGCGGAACTTCGCCGCGGGCATGTCGGGCGGGATCGCCTACGTGCTCGGCCTGTCCGCGCTGCGGGTCAACCGCGAAATGGTGGACCTGGATCCGCTCGACGACGAGGACACCGAATTCCTCCGGGACATCGTGGAACGGCACTACGTGGAAACGGAATCGGCGGTGGCGCACGCGTTGCTGGCCGACTGGGACGTGGCGGTGGAACGGTTCGGCAAGGTCATGCCGAAGGACTACAAGCGTGTGTTGTCGGCCCAGGCCGCCGCCGAGCGTGACGGCCGCGACGTGAACGAAGCGATCATGGAGGCGGCACATGGCTGACCCCAAGGGTTTTCTGACCACCAAGCGCCAGACCCCGAAGAGCCGGCCGGTGTTCCTGCGCCTGCAGGACTGGCGGGAGGTCTACGAGGACTTTCCCGCCGACGCCCTGGAAAGGCAGGCCGGGCGCTGCATGGACTGCGGGATCCCGTTCTGCCATCAGGGGTGTCCGCTGGGGAACCTGATTCCCGAGTGGAACACCCTGGTGTGGAGCGAGGACTGGCGGGACGCGAGCGAGCGGCTGCACGCGACGAACAATTTCCCGGAGTTCACCGGCACGCTGTGCCCGGCGCCCTGTGAAACCGCGTGTGTGCTCGGCATCAACGACGATCCGGTCACCATCAAGCGGGTGGAGATCTCGATCGTCGACCGGGCGTGGGAATCCGGCTGGATCCGCCCGGAAGTCCCGGCGGCGAAAACCGGGAAGAAGGTGGCCGTGGTCGGTTCGGGACCGGCCGGACTGGCCGCCGCGCAGCAACTGACCCGTGCCGGGCACGACGTGGTCGTGTTCGAACGGGCGGACGCCATCGGTGGGCTGCTGCGTTACGGAATTCCGGCGTTCAAAATGGAGAAATGGCGGCTGGACCGGCGCCTGGAGCAGATGCGCGAGGAAGGCACCGAATTCCGCGCCGGGGTGAATGCCGGCGTGGACGTCACCGCCGACGAGTTGCGGTCGTCGTTCGACGCGGTGCTGCTGGCCGGTGGCGCCACCCAGTGGCGTGACCTGCCGGTTCCCGGCCGCGAGCTACCGGGCGTGCATCAGGCGATGGAATACCTTCCACCGGCCAACCGGGTCGCCGCCGGGGAGTTGGCGGAGTCGCCGGTTTCCGCGGAAGGCAAGCACGTCGTGGTCATCGGCGGCGGTGACACCGGCGCGGACTGCGTCGGCACCGCGCACCGGCAGGGTGCGGCCTCGGTGACCCAGCTGGAGATCATGCCGAGGCCGCCGGAATCGCGTTCCGAGGCGCACCCGTGGCCGACCTACCCGATGATCTACCGCGTGTCCTCGGCCCACGAGGAGGGCGGCGAGCGGCGCTATTCGGTCAACACGAGTGAGTTCCTCGCCGGTCCCGACGGCCGGGTACGGGCGCTGCGGCTGGTCGAGGTGCGCAACGAAGGCGGGCGGTTCGTGCCGGTCGAAGGCACCGAACAGGAGCTGCCCGCCGGGCTGGTGCTGCTGGCGATGGGTTTCGTCGGCCCGCAGCGCGAAGGCCTGCTGGACGCGCTGGGCGTCGACCTGGACCAGCGCGGCAACGTCGCGCGCGACGCGTCGTTCCGGACGAATCTGGACAACGTGTTCGTGGCCGGCGACATGGGCCGTGGCCAGTCGCTGATCGTCTGGGCGATCGCCGAGGGCCGTTCCGCGGCGGCCACCGTCGACGCTTACCTGACCGGCGACAGCGTGCTGCCCGCCCCGATCGCGCCGACGGATCGGCCGATTTCCTGAAAGATCAACAGGGTGTCATTCCAGATCGCGGTTACCCAACCACGGACGATTTCCCTATGGCGCCGAAGAAGGTGATACTGCACCGATGCATCGGCATCAGAGGCTGAACACGTTGCTCGAGATGCTGGGGCAGCGGGGCCGGATAGAGGTCGACGAGGCGGCCGAAGAGCTGAAGGTCTCCCTCGCGACGATCCGGCGCGATCTTGATCATCTGGCGGAGCGCCAGTTGCTGACCCGCACGCGCGGCGGGGCGGTCACCGGCAACGTCGCCTACGACCTCCCTGGCCGGCACAAGGCACAGCACGCCAGAGAGAAGGAGCGGATCGGCGCGACGGCCGCCCGGTTCGTCCAGCGCGGCATGGTGATCGGGCTCAACGGCGGCACGACCACCAGGGAGGTCAGCCGCGCGATCGCCACCAGGCCCGAGTTCAACGACAGCGGCGCCACGCACGCCCTGACCGTGGTCACGAACGCGCTCAACATCGCGCACGAGCTGACCGTGCGGCAGAACATCAAGATCGTGGCCACCGGCGGCGTGGCCCGGCCCCATTCGTTCGAGCTCACCGGGCCGTACGCGGCCGCGACGCTGAACGAGATCAGCCTGGACATCGCCTTCATCAGTGTCGACGCGATCGATCCGCTGCGCGGGGCGTATTCGGACCACGAGGCCGAGGCGAACGTCAACCGGCTGCTGGTCTCACGCGCGCGGCAGGTGGTCGTGGTGGCCGACGCCTCCAAGCTCGGCGGGTACGCCTTCGCCCGGATCTGCGCCACGCTCGACCTCGACATGTTGATCACGAGCGTGAACGCGGACCCCGATCTGGTGGCCGCCTTCGAAATGGAAGGTGTGAAGGTCCGCGCGGTGTGAACCACGGCTGCCGAGACAGCACGGGGACTCAACCGGCCACAAGCCGGGACAGCGTCCTGGTGTCCAAATGCTCGTCGACGGCGTCGGCGAGCCGGTCCAGCATCGACTCGCGCAACATCGCGAAACCGGGCGCGCCGAGAGCCGGTGACCAGGCGATTCCGGCCTGAGCGGCGGCCTCGGCGAGCCAGGCGCGGCGGAAGCCGTCGTTGTCGAAGGCGCCGTGCCAGGTGGTGCCCCAGACGGCACCGCTGCGCCAGCCGTCCAGGAACGGCTCGGCGTCCCCGGTGGCGACCGCGCTGCCGTGGTGGATCTCGTAGGCCGAAACCTCGTGGCCACGCCAGTGCCCGACGGGCCTGCCGAGGGTCTTTTCGGGGGTGAACGTGACCGTCGTGGGCAGCAGGCCGAGGCCCACGACGGTGCCCACGCCGGACTCCACGTGGTCGGTGATCTCCTGTGCCAGCATCTGGTAGCCGCCGCAGAGGCCGAGCACGGGACGCCCCGCCGCGGCGCGTTCGGTCAGCGCGCCGGCGAGGCCACGGTCGCGGAGCCACCGCAGGTCGTCGACGGTGGCACGCGAACCGGGCAGCACCACGACGTCGCTCGTGCGGACCACGTCCGGCTCGGCGGTGAGGCTGACCGCGACCCCGGGCTCGGCGGCGAGCGCGTCGACATCGGTGGCGTTGGAGGCGCGTGGAAACCGCACCACGGCGACCCGCAGGGAGCCGCCGTGCCGCTCGCGGGTCCAGCCGGCGGCGGCGAGCGCGTCCTCGGAGTCGATCCACACGCCGTGGAGCCACGGCAGGACGCCCAGCACCGGGCGCGCGGTCAGTTCTTCGAGCCGGTCGAGGCCGGGGTGCAGCAGGCCGGGATCGCCACGGAACTTGTTGACGATCCAGCCCTTCACCAGTTCCTGGTCTTCGGCGTCGAGCAGGGCGAGGGTGCCGTACATCGCGGCGAAGACCCCGCCGCGGTCGATGTCGCCGACCACCAGCGTCGGCAGGCCGAACCGGCGGGCCAGGCCCATGTTGACGTAGTCGCCCGCGCGGAGGTTGATCTCGGCGGGGCTCCCGGCGCCTTCGCAGACGACGACGTCGAACCTTGCCCGCAGTTGGGCGAACGCGTCGAAGGCGAGCTGGCCCAGGCCGGCCCGGCCGGTCGCGTACTCGCCCGCTTCCAGGACCCCGAACGGTTTGCCGAGGGCGACGACATGGCTGCGGCGGTCGCTGCCCGGTTTCAGCAGCACGGGGTTCATCGCCGCTTCCGGCTCGACTCCGGCCGCGCGCGCCTGAAGCCACTGGGCGCGCCCGATTTCCGCGCCGTCCGCGCACACCATCGAGTTGTTGGACATGTTCTGCGCCTTGAACGGCGCGACCCGGATGCCCTGTCGTGCCAGCCAACGGCAGATGCCCGCCGTGACCAGGCTCTTGCCCGCGTCCGACGTGGTGCCCGCGACGAGAACGCTCACGCTTCCTCCTCCGCGAGCTTGCTCGCGATCGTGCCGGCAGGGCGCTCCTTCCGCGACCAACTCATCGCACCACCGCGATCGCCAACGCCGCCAGACCGACCGCTCGCGACAGCGCCACCGCTCGCCTCAGGTCAGCGGTTCCCGGCGGGGGGCCGTCGCCGAGCGTGCCGCGGTCTTCGACACGGCCGCCGTAGCTGTTCACGCCGCCCAAGCGGACGCCCAGCGCGCCGGCGAACGCGGACTCGACCTGACCCGCGTTCGGGCTCGGGTGCCGTGAGCCGTCGCGACGCCAGATCCGCCAGGCTCGGCTCGGACGGTCACTCAACACGGCGGCGGCCAGCGCCGCGATCCTCGACGGGACCAGGTTGGCCAAATCGTCCGCACGGGCGGCCGCCCAGCCGAAGCGTTCGTAGCGGGCCGAACGGTGGCCGACCATGGCGTCCAGGGTGTTGAGCGCGCGGTAGCCGAGCAGACCGGGGACGCCCGCGACCGCACCCCACAGCAGCGGCGCCACGACCGCGTCCGAAGTGTTCTCGGCGACCGATTCCGTTGCCGCCCGGGCAAGTTCCCTGACGCCGAGCTCGGTGGCGTCGCGCCCGCACAGATGGCTCAGCCTGCGGCGGGCGGCGGGCAGGTCGCCCGCGTCGAGCAGTTCGGCCATCGCCTCGCCCTCGGCGGCCAGCCCCCGCCCGCCGAGCACGATCCAGGTGGCCAGCGCCGTGGCGGCGAACCGGCTCCTGCGTTGCAGGACCGCGCCAAGGCCCGCGGCCGCACCGGCGCACACGACGGTGTAGACCACCCCGCGGGCGCGCGAATCCGCCCACATCCGGCGCTCCAGTGCGGCCGCCGCGCGGCCGAACAAAGCCACCGGATGACCACGGCGCGGGTCACCCAGCAGCATGTCCAGAGCGTAACCGGCAGCGAGACCCAACGCGTTCGACGATCCGGCGCGGACCTCGCGTTCGGCAAACCGCAACGATCTTCCATCCACCACGGTCGCGACGGTAGCTTGTAGACGACAATGCCCGGTATGACGAAGCTGACCCAGCGGCTCGCGGCCTCGCTCGAGACCGCCGCGCGGCTGCTCCGCCAGCGGGACGAGGCCAAGGTGCTCGTGCTCGGCGGCGTGCGCTCGGGCAAGTCGCGGCATGCCGAGCGGCTGATGAGCTGCCATCCGGAGGTGGTCTACGTCGCGCCCGGGCCGCCGGCGAGCGACGACGACCCGGAGTGGGCGGCGCGGATCGCGCGACACCAGGCCCGCAGGCCCGGCAACTGGCGGACCGTGGAAACGATCGATCTCGCGATTACGCTGCGGAAGGCTTCGAGACCGTTGCTCATCGACTGCCTCGGCACCTGGGTGAGCCGCGTGCTCGGCGAGGTCGGCGCCTGGGATCAGGCCGAGGGCTGGGAACTGCGCCTGGACGAGCGGCTGGAGGACTTCCTCGACGCGTTCACCGTGGCGCATGTGCCGATCGTCGCGGTGAGCAACGAGGTCGGCATGGGTGTGGTACCGGCAACGGTTTCCGGCCGCCTGTTCCGCGACGTGCTGGGCGCGTTGAACAATCGAGTCGGCGCCGAGGCCGACAGCGTGCAACTGGTCGTCGCCGGGCGTGTCCTGTACCTTGACGAGAGGGCCCTGCTGTGATCGAGATCCCGGTTCCGGACGCCGAAGCCTTCGCCACCGCGCAGACCCGGCTGGACGCGCTGGTCAAACCGCTCGGCGCGCTCGGCAGGCTGGAGGAAATCGCGGCGTGGCTGTGCGCCGCGCACGGTGAGGTGCCGCCGCGGCCGCTGGACGACGTGCGTGTGGTGGTGTTCGCCGGTGACCACGGTGTCTCCGGTGTCTCTGGTGTTTCAGCCTATCCGAGGGAGATCACGGCGGCGATGGTCCGCGTCTTCCTGTCCGGCAAGAGCGGGGTCAACGTGCTGGCGGCCGAGGTCGGTGCGGGGGTCCGGGTACTCGACATCGGCGTGGACGACGGTCTCGTCGGCGTCCCCGAAGGGGTGCGGGCGTACAAGATCCGGCGCGGCTCCGGCTCGATCGACGTCACCGACGCGCTCGAACCCGGCGAGGCCGAGCGCGCCTTCGACGCGGGCCGGTCGGTGGCGGACGAGGAGATCGACGCGGGCGCGGACCTGCTGATCCCCGGGGACATGGGCATCGGCAACACCACGATCGCCGCCGCGCTGGTCGCTGCGTGCCTCGGCCTGCCCGCCGAGGAGGTCGTGGGCACCGGCACGGGCATCGACGAGGCGGGACGAGCGCACAAGGTCTCGGTGGTCTCGACCGCGCTCGCCCGGGCGGGTTCGCGGGTTTCCGAGCCGTTCTCGCTGCTGACTTCCCTGGGCAGCGCCTGCGCGGCGGCGACCGCGGGATTCCTGGTGCAGGGCGCCGCGCGCGGGGTTCCGGTGCTGCTGGACGGCGTGTTCTCCGGGGCGGCCGCACTGGTGGCGCACGAGATCGCGCCGGGCGCCGAGCGCTGGTGGCTGGCGGGCCACCGATCCACGGAACCGTCGCAGGCGTTCGCGCTGAAGGCGCTGGGCCTCGAGCCGATCCTCGATCTCAGCCTGCGACTCGGCGAGGGAAGCGGCGCCGTACAGGCCGTGCCGACCCTGCGTGCCGCCCGCGCCATCATCGCCGACATGGGCCTTCTCGCCGACCTCGCGTGAAGGACTCGTTGCGGATGGCGGTCGGGACGCTGACCGCCTTGCCGGTCCGGCCGCCGGGCACGATCGACCGCCGCGTGGCGGGTAGAGCCATGGCCCTGGCCCCCGTCGCGGTCGTTGGGCCGGCGGCCCTGGCCGGCGCGGTAACCTTCCTTCCCCTGCCTCCGCTGGTCAGGGCCGGACTCGCCGTCGGGTCGGTCGCCCTCGCCACCCGCGGCCTGCACCTGGACGGCCTCGCCGACACCGCCGACGGCCTGGGCGCGTCATACGACCGCTCCCGAGCCCTGGAGATCATGCGCCGCGGCGATTCGGGCCCCACCGGAATCGCCACCCTCGTCCTCGTCCTGATCGTCCAATGTGGAGCACTGGCGGGCGCGATCACCGCCGGACACGGCATACCCGCCACGGTGACCACCGTGCTGGCGAGCCGGTGCGTCCTGTCGGCCTGCTGCGTCCGCTTCATACCGTCCGCGCGCCCGTCGGGCCTCGGCGCCACAGTGGCCGGGTCCGTGCCGATTCCCTTGGCGGCAGTCGTCTTCCTGCTGGCTTTGACGTTGTCTTCGTTCGCTCCCGGCCTGCCGTGGTGGCGCGGGCCGATGGCGGTCGCGGTGGCCTACGCGTGCGCCGGGCTGTTGTTGTGGCGCTGCGTGCGCCGGCTTGGCGGTATCACCGGGGATGTCCTCGGCGCCTGCGTGGAAACAGCGGCCACCGCCGCGTTGGTGGCGCTCGCGTCGTACTGACTGCTTGACCACCCCCGTATGCGAGAATTCGAACTGTGCAGAATCTTGTCGCGTGCAGGGAGGCGTGGTGATCAGCCCGTATGTGCGGTGGCTGCGCCTGGCCGCCGAGCTGACCCGGTTGCGCGAGTCCGCGGGGCCGACGCATGAGCAGCCGGCGGCGTGTTCGGCGCCCTCGGGTGGGCCGCACTGGTGCGGGACGTGACCGCCACATCGGGGACAGGCATCGCCACGGCGCAGGCCGGTGGGAACAAGGCGACGGTCCGGTTCGCCCTGGGCCTCGATGCGGCGGTGTGGCGGCGTGGCGGCCGGCGGGACCGGAGGCGGAGTACACGCTGGTCGCCCACACTGATGGCGCCACCCACGTCACCCTGATCGCCGACCGGCGCGCGGAGGCGGTGCGGGAGCCGCGCGAGCGACATTGACCCTCGCCACCTGCCCCAAGCTGCCCGCCGCCCGGCGCCGCGGCCCGGGATTCCCTTGGCTACCAACAACATTTCAGGTGAGGACTCACTCGTGGTGAAGATGGACAACAGCCCCGCGCGGGGTACCCGTGACCTGCTCCCGGCCGCGGTGGCGACCCGGGACCGGGTGCTCGGCCTGATCCAGGACGTCTACCGCCGGTTCGGGTATCAGCGCATCGAAACCCCGGCGCTGGAACGGATCGAGCGGCTGACCGCCGGGCAGGGCGGCGAGAACGAGAAGCTCCTCTTCCGCATCCTCCGGCGCGGCCTGAACGAGCAGCTCCCCGCCGGTACGGCGCTGACCGAGCTGGTGGATCTCGGGTTACGCTACGACCTGACCGTGCCGCTGACCCGCTTCTACGCCCAGTACCGGGCGGAGCTGCCGCAGCCGTTCCGGTCGTTCCAGTTCGGGCCGGTGTGGCGGGCGGAACGCCCGCAGAAGGGCCGGTACCGGCAGTTCTACCAGTGCGACATCGACCTGGTCGGCGAGCCGAGCGTGCTCGCCGAGGCCGAACTGATCGAAGCCACCACCCAGGCGCTGGCCGCCGCCGGGCTCGACGGGACCACCGTGCGGCTGTCCGACCGCCGGTTCCTCGCGGCGCTGGCCACCGCCGCCGGGGTGGGAGTCGAAGCCCAGGCCGGGTTCTTCGTCACCCTGGACAAGCTGGACAAGATCGGTTGGGACGGAGTGAGCGCCGAACTCGTCGACGACCGTGGCCTGCCCGCCGAGGTGGTGGCGGCCGCCCGGGACAAGATCGAATCCCTCACCGACCTCCCCGCCGGGAAGGTCGCCGACGTGCTGGCCGACGTGGTCCCCGGCCTGCCCGAACAGGTCGCCGCCGACCTGGCCACCACCGCCGACTACCTGGCCGCCTTGGACGGGGTGACGTGGGCGTTCGACCCGACCCTGGTGCGTGGCATGGGCTACTACACCGGGCAGATCTTCGAGATCACGCACCCGGCCGCGGCCGGCTCGATCGCCGGAGGGGGCCGCTACGACGAGTTGATCGGCCGCTCCCTGGGCACCGAGGTGCCGGCGTGCGGGTTCTCCATCGGGTTCGAGCGCATCGTCGACCTCGTCGGCACCACTCCCGCCGGCGAGCGGATCGCGGTGCTCTACGAGGCGGACGTACCGGTCGCACGGGCCCTGGCGGCGGCGCGGCGGCTCCGGGAACAGGGTGTGGTGGCCTCGCCGGTGCGGCGCAGCGGGAAGTTCGGGGCCCAGTTGACCCGCCTGGAGAGCTGGGGGTTCACCGCGTTCCTTCCGCTGGTGCCCGGCCAGGACACCGACGAGTTGCCGCAGCCGCGGCCACTCGGACGCGACGGCACCCCCCGGTAACTGCACCCGAGATCAACTCATCCCCGGCTGTCTTGGCCGCCCCCCAACGTGTCAGGAAACGAGTACCGGCCGAGCAGGCAGCCGGCGTCCACCGGTAGTGCCGTGCCCGTCAGGTAGCGGCCCGCGTCGGAGACGAGGAAGAGCAGCGCCTCGGTGATGTCGAGCGGCTCGACCCCGGGTACGGGGAGTGCGTGCATCGCCTGGGAGCGTTCGGCGAAGTCGTCGCGGGTCCGGTTGGGCAGGCCGGGGGGCGAAGAGCCGGAAGGTGTCCTCGTGCATGATCGTCGGCGTCTCGACCTGGGTGGGGGTGGAGTGACCCGGATGTGGTGCGGCGCCAATTCCAGGGCCAGGGTGCTCATGAGGCCGACGACGGCGTGCTTGGCCGAACCGTAGCGCAGCCCGGCGGCGGAGCTGGTGATGACGATGGAGCCGCCCCGGCGTCCAGGGTCTCAAGTCGGTCTCCGCCGCCAGAGTCATCACCTGCTGACGGCACCGCGCCCGCTCCCGATGATTCTGGTCCTGCTCGGCGGTCTTACTCGTTGAGAGCCGACGAGAGCGAGGTTGACGTGAGTGTGTTGTTCGTGCTCATTCCCGGCGCCGGGGGTGCGGCCTGGTTCTGGCATCGGGTGGTGCCCGAGTTGCGGGCCCGCGGCCACCAGGCCGTCGCGGTCGACCTGCCCGGCCCGGACGAGTCCGCAGGGCTGCCCGAGTACGCCGACGCGGTGGGCGGCGCGATGGGCGATCACGACAGCGTTGTGGTGGTGGCCCAGTCTCTGGGCGGCTTCACCGCCGCGATGGCGTGCGCCCGCCGTCCGGTCGACCTCCTTGTGCTGGTCAATGCGATGATCCCGCGGCCTGGCGAAACACCGGGGCAGTGGTGGGGCAACACCGGATCGGAGGCAGCCCGCATCGCGGCGGCTCAAGCGGCCGGGTACCCGACAGAGTTCGACCAGGGCACCTACTTCCTGCATGATGTGCCCGCTGACGTCGTCGTCGCGGGAGAATCGCATGACTACGGCGAGGCCGACATCGTGTTCGGCCAGCCCTGCGATATCCGGCAATGGCCTGACGTGCCCACCCGCGTGGTCGCCGCGGCCGGGGACCGGTTCTTCCCGCTGGAGTTCCAGCGCCGAGTCGCCCGGGACCGCCTCGGTATCGACACCGATGTGGTCCCCGGCGGCCACCTGGCCGCGCTCTCGTATCCAGCGGAGCTGACCGAGTACCTGTTACAGCAGTAGTTCTTCCAGCACGCGAAGAAACCCCGCGATCGTCGGTTCGTCGCGGACGGCGATCCGGAGCCAGTCCGGGCCGAGACCGGGGAAGGTGTCGCCACGGCGGACCGCGTAACCGGCGGTCCGCAAGCGAAGGCGGAGCCGGTCGCCGCCCGGAATGCGGACGAGCACGAACGGGGCCTTTGGTTCTCCCGCGACCTCGACACCCAGGGCGCGCAGGCCGTCGGCAAGATGCTTCCGGTCTCGCTCGGCGGACCAGGTCAGCGCCTCCGCCTCCGCCAGCGCCGCCGGGCGGCAGCAGGCGACGACCGCCCGGGCGGCGAGGGTGGACACCGACCAGGGTGGCTGAACGGCTCGAAGCCGGTCGATCACCGCGGGCTCGCCGAGGACATAGCCCGCGCGCAAACCGGCGAGACCCCACGTCTTCGTCAGGCTCCGGATCACCAGCAGCCCGGAAAGCGCCTGCCCCGCAAGGGATTCCGGCTCGCCGGGCACGGCGTCCAGGAAAGCCTCGTCGACGACGACCAACCGTCCCGGCCGCAGCAGCGCCCGCAGGGTCGACGCCGGATGCAGCACCGACGTCGGGTTCGTCGGGTTGCCGACGAACACCAGGTCCGCGTCCTCGGGCACCAGATCGGCGGCGAGTTGGAACCCGTCCGTGAGCACCACCCGGTGCACGGGATGGCCCGCCGCGCGCAGCGCCGCCTCCGGTTCCGTGAACTGTGGATGGACGACGACCGCGTGCCCGGGCCTCACGGCATTGGCTACCAACGTGAAGGCCTCCGCGGCACCGGCGGTGACCAGGACTTCGTCGGGTGCGCGGCGATGCCGGAGCGCGACGGCCTCGGCGGCGGCAGTGGGGTCCGGGTAGGCGGCGAGGCCGGACAGGGCATCCGCGAGTTCACGGCGCAGCCATTCGGGTGGTTCCGGCAACCGCACGTTGACGGCGAGATCAACGAGACCGGCGCCGACCTCGCGGTCGCCGTGATGATGCAGGTCGTAGTCATCCATGGGCGTGTACCGCCGCGGCGAACCGTCGTGCCAGCGAAGGGTGTCCCGCCCAGTGGACGTGCAGATACGAGGCGTGCAAGGTGGGCGAGGCGAAACCCTCACCGGTGCCGTCCCATACCCAGGCCGCGGTTTTTCCTTGCCGTGGCAGGGTTTCGGTGCGGTGGAACTCATGGCCGGTGACGTGCTGCCCGCCCTCGCCGAGCAGATGCGCGGCGGGCGCGGTCGCCTTCCGGTAGCCGAGCGCGCCACGGTTCGTCATGTGCGCGGTGGCGTCCAGTACCCCGGCCATCGGGAGCCCGTCAAGCTCACCGCACAGGTAGAGCAGGCCCGCGCACTCGGCGACCACCGGCATCCCGGCGGCGGCAACCTTGGCGACCTCCTCCCGCAACGAAACGTTGGCGGACAACTCTTCGGCGTGCACCTCCGGAAACCCGCCACCGAAATAGAGCCCGGCGCAGTCCCTTGGCAAGGCCTTGTCCCGCAACGGATCCAGCTCGACCACGTCGATGCCCAGCCCGTCCAGTAACTCCACCGTCTCGGTGTAGCGGAAGGTGAACGCCGGTCCCCCGGCCGCGGCCACCACCCGTCGAGGCCCTGAAACAGCCGGAGGGCCCCACGGCGAACCGGCAAGGCGAGGCGCCGCGCGCGCAACCCGCGTGATCGCGTCGAGGTCGACACCACCGGCGATCCACGCGGCCAGCTTCGGCAGGAGACGCTGGGACTCCGCGGCCCGCTCCGCCGCCGGGACGAGACCAAGGTGACGGCTCGGCGCGTGGATGTCGTCGCTGCGCCGCAACGCGCCCAGCACCGGAATCCCGGTCGGCCGCAGTGCGGCGCGGATCTCGTCCTCGTGCCGCTCGGAGCCCAGCTTGTTGAGGATCACCCCGGCGAGTTCGAGTTCCGGGTCGTAGTGCGCGAAGCCGAGCACGGTCGCCGCGACACTACGGCTCGCCGCGCTCGCGTCGACCACCAGCACCACCGGTGCGGAGAGCAGCCGCGCCACATGGGCGGTGGACGCGTATCCCTCGGTGCCGAGCGCGCCGTCGAACAACCCCATCACGCCCTCGATCACCGCGAGGTCGGCGGCCCCGTGCAGCAACAGCGGCACCACCAGGTCCTCGCCCTGGAGGAACGGATCCAGGTTGCGCGGCGGGCGTCCGGTGGCGAGCGCGTGGTAACCCGGGTCGATGAAGTCGGGGCCCACCTTGTGCCCGGAAACCCGCAGCCCGCGTGAACGCAACGCCGCCATGAGCCCGGTCGCGACAGTCGTCTTGCCATGTCCCGAACCCGGGGCGGCGATGATCAAACGGTCTACCATGCGGTCACCATTCGATCCCCCGCTGGCCCTTCTGCCCCGCGTCCATCGGATGCTTGATCTTCGTCATCTCCACGACCAGGTCCGCGGCCGCCACCAGCTCCGCCGGCGCGTTCCGGCCGGTGATCACCACGTGCTGGCGGCCGGGCCTGGCCAAGATCGTCTCGACCACCTCGGCGGTGTCGATCCAGCCCCAGTTCAGGGGGTAGGTGAACTCGTCCAGCACGTAGAAGTCGTGCCGCTGCCCGGCCAGCCGGCGCTTGATCTCCGCCCAGCCCTCCCGCGCGTTCGCCGCGTGATCTTCCTCGTTCCCCTGCTTCCGCGACCAGCTCCAGCCTTCGCCCATCTTGTGCCACTCGACGGTGCCACCCTCGTCCAGCGCCCCCAGCGCACGAAACGCCGACTCCTCGCCGACCCGCCACTTCGCCGACTTGACGAACTGGAACACCCCGATCGACCAGCCCTGGTTCCATGCCCGCAAGGCCATCCCGAAGGCGGCCGTCGACTTGCCCTTCATGGCTCCGGTGTGCACGGCGAACACGGGCCGGTTCCGGCGCTGCCGCGTGGTGAGCCCGTCGCCGGGCACGACCTCGGGTTTCCCTTGCGGCATCAGGCCGCCCTCCTGTGCCCTGCGGGACACCCGCACCCGGTCGGACAACCTGAACAGAACTTCGCCACGGTCACCCAGGCCGCCCTCCTGTGCCCTGCGGGACACCCGCACCCGGTCGGACAACCTGAGCGGAGCTTCGCCATGGTCACTCAGGCCGCCCTCCTGATCCTTGTCCGAACCTCATCCACAAGCGACACTTCATCGAGCGGAACGTGCTCCGCGCCGAGGTGTGCGGCCAGTTCGGCGGCCAGGCCCAATCGCATCCGGCCGCTCTCGCAGTCCATCACCACCGACGACACGCTCGCGCCGGCAAGGAGTTCCGCGGCGGCATGCGAACGGCCGACGGCATCCGCACCGCTGGTCGCGCGGCCATCGGTGACCACGACGAGCAGCGGCCGCCGGCGAGGATCCCGGATCGCCTCGACACGCAGGACCCGCGCCGCTTCGAGCAATCCCTCCGCCAGCGGGGTCCGCCCGCCGGTCGGCAGGGCTTCCAGCCGCGCCGCCGCGGCTTCGACACTGATCGTCGGCGGCAGTGCCAGTTCGGCCCCGCCCGCGCGGAAGGTAACCAGACCGACCTTGTCACGCCGTTGGTAAGCGTCGAGCAGCAACGACAGCACGGCCGCCTTCACCTCACGCATCCGCGCCCGCGCACCCATCGACCCCGACGCGTCCACACAGAACAGCACGAGGTTGCCCTCCTTGCCCTCGCGCCGAGCGAACCGCAGATCGCCGGGACGCAGCACAAGGGCGCGGTCCCGGCCCCGCGCCCGCTGGTGCGGGGCGGCCGCCATCAACGTGGCGACAAGATGCGGCCGTCCTTCCCGCGCGCTCGCGGGCTTGACGCCGACCGTGCGGCCGCCCTCGTGCTCGGCCCTGGACCGCCTGCCACGCTCCCCCTCGCCGACCCCGCGGACCCGGAAAACTTTGGCCTGGAACGGTTTCCCGGCCGACTGCGTGTCGGTACGGGTACCGCCTTCGGACTGCTCGCCGTCCGTTTCCGGCGGGGCGTGCTCGGGCGAACCGGGCCCGTCATCGTCGGGGCCGGGATCTTCCGGGGGCTCGGCGTCGCGCAGCGCCTGGTCCAGTTGCTCCTCGTCGATGCCCGGCGCGTCGAAGGGATTGCGCCGGCGCCGGTGTGGCAACGCCAGCCGCGCCGCCACCCGAATGTCCTCTGTGGACACAACTTCCCGGCCGCACCAGGCGGCGTGCGCGACCGCGGTGCGCGCCGTGACGATGTCCGCCCGCATCCCGTCCACCTCGAAGGCCGCACAGACCTCGGCGATCTGCCGCAACGCGTCGTCGGTGAGCGCCACCGAGGGCAGAAGTTCCTGTGCCGCTTGGATTTCCCCGGCCAGCGCAGCGTCCTGGGTGGCGTAGCCGGCGGCGAAGGAGTCCGGGTCGGCCTCGTAGGCGAGACGGCGGCGGACGACTTCGGCCCGCTGCCCGGGATCCCGGCTGGCGGCGACCTCGACGGTCAGCCCGAACCGGTCCAGCAGCTGCGGACGTAACTCGCCTTCCTCCGGGTTCATCGTGCCGATCAGCACGAACCGCGCCGCGTGCGAGACGGAAACCCCCTCCCGCTCGACGGTCGCCCGACCCATCGCCGCCGCGTCCAGCAGGGTGTCGACCAGGTGGTCGTGCAGGAGGTTGACTTCGTCGACGTAGAGCAGCCCCCGATGGGCCGCGGCGAGCAGGCCGGGCTGGTAGTCGGTGACACCCTCGGCCAGCGCGCGTTCCAGGTTGAGCGAGCCGACGACCCGGTCCTCCGCCGCGCCGACCGGTAGTTCGACCAGCCGTGCGGGGCGCCGGACACCTTGGGTGTCCTCGTGCGGGCCGTCCGGGCAGGCGGGATCGGGTTTGCCGGGATCGCAGGAAAACCGGCAGTGCTCGACCACCTCGACCTCGGGCAGCAGCCCCGCCAGCGCGCGGACCATGGTCGACTTCGCCGTGCCCTTCTCGCCGCGGACGAGAACCCCGCCGATCGCCGGGGAAATCGCGGACAGCACGAGCGCGAGCCGCAACTCGTCCATCCCGACGACAGCGCTGAACGGGTACGGCCGCAAGGGCCCTCCTTCGGCTCGGAGCGGGTCTCCACGCCCGCCGGCTACTGGCCGCGTGCCGGGCACGCGACGGCTCGCCCAAGCTCTGGCTCCCGGACATACCGGTCACAGTGGCGGGACCGCCCCGGATTCGCACCGGGTTCCTGAGACGGCCGTCGCAGGCATCATCGCATACGGTTTTGCTTTGTGACGATCGTCGTTGTGGGTATCGGTGCCGACGGATGGGCCGGGCTGGGTGAGCCGGCCAGAGCCGAGATCACCGCGTGCGACGTGCTGTTCGGCGGCCCGCGCCAGCTCGACCTGGTACCCGTCGACGTCGAAAAGGTGCCCTGGCCGAGCCCGCTGCTGCCCGCGCTCGACGAGTTGTTCGCCACACATGCCGGTAAGCGGATCTGTGTGCTGGCCAGCGGCGATCCGTTGCTGTCCGGGATCGGCACGACCCTGCTGAAGCGGTTCACGGAGGGCGGCCCGAGCGACCATCGCGAAGCCACACTCGGGACGCCCGACCGGGTGCGGGTCCCCCGCAAGACACAGCAGGGCGGCCCGAGCGACCATCCCGAAGCCACACCCGAAACGCCCGACCGGGCGCGGGTGTCCCGCAAAACACAGGAGGTCCGGATCCTGCCGGGGGTGTCGTCGGTCGCGCTCGCGCGGGCACGTCTCGGCTGGTCCGCCGAGGAGACCGAAGTGATCAGCGTGGTGGGTCGCAGTGTGCACCGGGTGAGCCGCGCGCTGGCGCCCGGCCGCCGGATCCTCGTGCTCGGTTCCGAACCGGACGAGGTTGCCGCCCTGCTCACCGAACGAGGTTTCGGGGACAGTTCGATGACGGCGCTCGAGCAACTCGCCGGACCGGCCGAACGACGCGTCGAGGCACTGGCACGGGAGTGGTCCGAACCCACCGATCCGCTCACCGTCCTCGCCATCCGGTGCGGTAGCGGCCCGGCGCTGCCCTTGCTCGGCCTGCCCGACGACGTCTTCGAGCACGACGGCCAGCTCACCAAACGGGACATGCGGGCGTCGGCGCTCGCCCGGCTCGCGCCGGTTCCGGGCGAGCTGCTTTGGGACGTCGGCGCGGGCGCCGGCAGCGTGGCGATCGAATGGTCCCGCGCACATCCCCTGAACAGGGCCATCGCGATCGAACGCGACCCCGAGCGCGCCAAGCGGATCGAGCGCAACGCGGAACGCCTTGGCGTGCCGGAACTTCGGGTCATCACCGGGACCGCGCCCGGCGCCCTGGCCGGGCTTCCGACGCCGCAAGCGGTGTTCGTCGGCGGAGGCCTGGCAGCGCTCGACGCCTGCTGGTCCGCGCTGGCACCGGGCGGAAGGCTGGTCGCGCACGCGGTCACCCTTGGGTCGGAGCAGGCGCTGGCGCGCGCCTATACCGAGCACGACGGCGAGCTGATCCGGATCGGCGTCGAGCATGCCGCACCGCTCGGCGGGTTCACCGGCTGGGCACCCGCCAGGACGGTGACCCAGTGGAGCGCGCGCAAACGTTGGGAGACCGCGTGACCGTCTACTTCGTCGGGGCAGGCCCCGGTGCCGCCGACCTGATCACCGTGCGCGGCCGTGACCTGCTCGCGCGCTGCCCGGTCTGCCTCTACCCGGGCAGCCTGACTCCGCCGGACCTGCTGGCGCACTGCCCGCCGGGGGCGAAACTCGTCGACACCGCACGGCTTTCCCTCGACGAGATCGTCGCCGAGTTGGTCGCGGCGAACGGCGACGTGGCCCGGCTGTGCTCGGGCGACCCGTCGATCTACAGCGCGGTCGCCGAGCAGATGCGCAGGCTGGACGCGGCGGGGGTGCCGTACGAGATCGTCCCCGGTGTGCCCGCCTTCGCCGCCGCGGCCGCCGCCCTGGGCCGGGAACTGACCGTGCCGACCGTCGGGCAGAGCCTGGTCATCACCAGGGTGCGGGCGCGCTCGACCCCGATGCCGTCCGGCGAGAACCTGCCTGCCTTCGCGGCGACCGGCGCGACCCTGGCGCTGCACCTGGCGGTCAACCGGATCGAGCAGGTGGTCGAGGACCTGTTGCCGCGTTACGGCGCCGACTGCCCGGCAGCGGTGGTGGCGTGGGCTTCGCAACCCACCCAGCGGATCGTGCGGGGCGTCCTCGGCGACATCGCCGGACGGGTGCGCGCCGCGGGCATCGACCGTGCCGCCGTCATCTTCGTCGGCCGCGTCCTGACCGCCGAGACCTTCCCGGACAGCTACCTTTACTCGGTGTCACGGAATCGACAGAAGCTGACCGCGGAAGAACTACTCACCCGGGACCGGGTCGGAGACGACGACCCCTGGGACCGCCGCGAGAGCTGAAACCGTTTCGCAATCAACCACCTGATACAGCTCGTCGGCCCGCGCCGACTCACCCTTGCACATAGATCAACCAAGGGGTGAGTGAGCGTGAACAACTTCGTGCCGCAAAGACACGGCAAGCGCCGGCCATCGATTACCGCGGCCGTGGCCGGCGCAATACTGCTCGTCAGCGGCTGCGCGGACGTCGGATCGTCGCGTCCGGCCACCCCGGCGCCTGCCATCACCGACACGGTCGTCAGCAGCACCGGTGCGTTGCCCAGCTGGCCCGCGATCCCGCCTACGCCGTCAAGTCAGACGGCCGCCACCATCGGGGCTCCCCCGGTCACCACAGCACCGAAGATCAGCATCGCGCCTCCGCCCGCACCAGCGCCGAACGCCGGCACGGCGCCCTCGGCGGCCACGCGCAGGGCCTCTTCCTGTGGTCCGGACGAGTATGTGAACAGCGACGGGAACTGCGTGCCAAGGCCCGTCCAAGCCGGCTCGCCGCCCCCGGGCGCCACTGCCCGATGCAAGGACGGCACCTACAGCTTCAGCCAGCACCGGCAGGGCACCTGCTCGGGTCACGGTGGCGTGGCCAGCTGGTTGTAATACCCAGGGCCGGCCGGCGCGGCACTGATTCGACCGTTTGGCCAACAAAGGGGCGTTCTTGAGAGTAGCTTCAAAACTCCGCGATGATCAGCTGGATCTTGTGAAAGGTGAGCCGCGATGGGGCGTCACTCGTCCAGACCACCGACCCCACCGCGCGACAGACGCTGGCTGTGGATCGCTGGGAGCTTCGTCGGCGGGCTGATCGTCGTGGCCGCGGTCAGGACCCCGCTCGAGAACACCAGCGTGAACGCCGAGGACCCGGGTTCCCAGTCGGCGCCCGGACGGATCACCGTCGCACCCGCGCCGCCGAGTTTCGACACCCGGCCGACCCCGTCGGAGACCACCGGCACCTCGGGCGAAGCCCCGCCCGCGGTCAGTGCGCCCAGTCCCAGCCCGGCCGCCATGGTGACCGCGCCGAGCACCACCACGACGACCACCATGCCGCCCCCGCCACCGCCCCGGAAGCGGGAAACCCCCACCACGACGGCACCACCGCCGCCCGTCATCCCGCCACCGGTGCCCACCGCACGTCCGCCGGCGCACACACCGCCAAACCCGGACGACAACAGCCGGAGTTGGGGATCTCGGCCGGGGTACGGATACCAGGAACGCCATCCGAGGGTCACTTGTCACTGCTACCACCCGTATTCGTGCCCGTACGCCCCACGATGGTTCCCATACGGTCGATCACGATGACGTCGACCGCCACCGGAGCGTGCGCGAGAACGTCAAGAGCGACCGATCTGGCGCGCACGGCGACAAGGTCGCCGATCGGGAACCCCGCCGCCTGGGACAACTGCAGGGCGTGCAAGGCCGTGTTCGCGTTCTTGATCCGCTCGGCGAGTTCCAGGCGACCGGCTTCCGCGGCGAGCGAGGCCAGCAGGCCGAGATCCACCTGCGAGCGCTGGGAATGCAGGTCGAGATGCCCCGCCGCGAGCTTGGAGAACTTGGCGAATCCACCGGCCAGTGACAGCCGGGGCACGGGATGCCGCCGGAGGTATTTCAGCACCGCGCCCGCGAAATCGCCCATGTCCAGCAACGCGCTTTCCGGCAGCCCGTAGCGCTCCGCGACCACGCGTTCCGAGGTGCTGCCGGTCGCGCCCGCCACGTGCCGGTGCCCCATCGCCCGCGCCACGTCCACGCCCTGCCGGATGCTTTCGATCCAGGCCGAGCACGAATAGGGCACCACGACCCCGGTGGTGCCGAGGATCGACAGCCCGCCGACGATGCCCAGCCGGGGGTTCCAGGTGCGCTCCGCCAGCTTTTCACCACCTGGAATCGAGATTTCGATCACAACATCGCCGCTGCCGTCGTGGGCCCCGGCGACCTGCTCGACGGCCTCGGTCATCAGCCGGCGCGGCACCGGGTTGATCGCGGGCTCGCCGACCGCCAGCGGTAACCCTGGCCGGGTGACCGTGCCCACGCCCTCCCCGGCGCGGAACACCACGCCCGCCCCCGGCTCACCGGGCGACACGGTGGCGAGGACCAGCGCACCGTGCGTCACGTCCGGGTCGTCGCCCGCGTCCTTGATCACCCCGGCCGTCGCCGAGGAACCGGTCAGGCGCTCGGTCGCCAACGCGAAGCTCGGCCGCTTTCCCTTGGGCAGCAGCACCTCGACGGGATCGGGGAACTCACCGGTCAACAGCGCGGTGTAGGCGGCCGTCGTGGCCGCGGTCGCGCATGCTCCGGTGGTCCAGCCATAGCGCACAGGTAATTATTGCTCTCGTGATTCTCGTGCTGGGCGGCACCGCCGAAGCCCGTGAGCTGGCCGCCGCGCTTGCCGGTGAGGTGCGCGTCGTGACGTCGCTCGCCGGGCGTGTGGCCAACCCTCGGCTGCCCGAGGGTGAGGTCCGCGTCGGCGGCTTCGGCGGACCCGACGCACTCGCGCGCTGGCTCACCGACCACGACGTGCGCGCGGTGGTCGACGCGACGCACCCGTTCGCCGAGCGCATCGGCACCTCCGCCGTGACGGCCGCGAAGAAGGCGGGAGTACCGCTGCTCCGGCTCCAGCGACCGGGCTGGCAACCGCAGGACGGTGACGACTGGCGGTGGGTCGACACGCTCGACGAGGCCGCGGGCCTGGTCGGCACGCTCGGCGAGCGGGCCTTCCTCACCAGCGGCCGGCAGGGCCTCGCGGCCTTCGCCGGATGCACCGGAACCTGGTTCCTGGCCCGCTGCGTCGACCCGCCCGAGCCCCCGCTGCCGCCGAAGATCGAAATCCTGCTCGACCGCGGCCCCTATCCGCTGGCGAAGGAAAAAGCCCTGCTCAGCGACTATCGGATCGACGTGCTGGTGACCAAGGACAGCGGCGGTTCGATGACCGCCGCCAAGCTCGTGGCCGCCAGGGAACGCGGCATCCCGGTCGTGGTCGTCCGGCGCCCGCCCCGGCCCGCCGCGCCCGCGGTCGCGGACGTGACCGCCGCGCTGGACTGGGTGCGTCGCACGGCGGCGTCGTGATCGCCGGCCAGCACGGACCTGACCAGGTTCACCGGCGGTAAGCGGGCATAATTCCGTGAGCATCGAGCCCGAAGAAGATCCGACACCCCAAGGCGATAGCGTTCGACCAATGAGGATGGCCAGCAGGACGCCGACCGTCACCTCGGACGAGGTGAGTGCCGATGATCAGCCACGTCGTCAAACCACCGGCGCCCGGCCGCGCACCCTGCTGTGGCGGACGCTGGCCGTCGTGCTCGGGTTGTTCGCGGCCATCTGCGCGATCGCGTACCCGTTGCTCCCGGTGGTCCAGGACACCGCCAAGATCATGTGGCCCGTTGGCACCGACACCAGGCCGGTCAACGCCCCGCTGACCGGCTACTGGGCACAGGACCTTCAGGTCACCGTGCCGTGCGCGACGATCAAGTCGATCGGCGCCCGCCAGCCCGGCGGCGCGCTGCTGTTCTCCACGATTCCCGGCGCACGCACCGAACAGGGCGCCGGCATGCAGCTCCGGGTGGAAAACGGCGTGCTCAGCGCGTTCAGCCGGGGCCAGCAGGTGGCCAGGCAGCCGTTGCCGGCGGCGGGCTGTGACGTCCAGTTCGGCTCGACCGCCACGCACACCACGCTCAAGGTCGCCGGCACCCCGGTCTACGACTCGGGCGGCGACGTCCGGCCCCGCGTGGTCGGCATCTACACCGACATCGCCTCGGGCAAGGACCCGATCGACGGGCTGAACGTAACGATCACCACGGACACCCGGTACCAGTCCTCACCGACCGGCTTCAAGGTCGGTATCGGCGTGTTCGCGGTGCTGTCGCTGATCGGCTGCCTGCTGGCGGTCAACCGGCTGGACGCCAAGGGCGCGCGGCGGGCGCCCCGGTGGGCCCCGATCGGCTGGTGGAAGCTGAGCCCGCGCGACCTGTCCGTGTTCGGCGTGCTCGGAATCTGGGTGGTCATCGGCCCGGTGACCTCCGACGACGGCTACATCCTCACCATGGCCAGGGTCGCGGGCGCGGTCGGCTACCTGACCAACTACCACCGCTGGTTCGGGGTGGCCGAGGCGCCGTTCGGCTGGAACGACCACATCTACGAGCTGATGGCGCAGGTGTCCACGGTGCCGCCGTGGATCCGGCTGCCCTCGTTCCTGCTGGGCGTGATCAGCTGGCTGCTGATCAGCCGTGAGGTGATGCCCCGGCTGGGCACCCAGGTCCGCAACAGCCGTGCCGCCGGCTGGGCGGCGGCCGTGGTGTTCCTGGTGTGGTGGATGCCGTTCAACAACGGTGTCCGCCCCGAGCCGTGGGCCGCGCTCGGCTCACTGGTCGCGCTGTGCGCGGTGGAACGGAGCCTGGTCACCCGGCGGCTGCTGCCGTTGTGCCTGGGCCTGATCGGTGCGGCGCTGGCACTGGCCGCCACCCCCACCGCGCTGATCGCCGTGGCGCCGTTCCTGGTCGCCGCCCGACCGCTGTTCCAGATGCTGCGCAGCCGCGCCCGCGAAGGCGGGTGGCTGCCGGTGCTCGCGCCCATGGCGGCCGCCGGGTTCATCGTGCTGATCGTCGTGTTCGTGGACCAGACGCTGGCCACGGTCATGGAGGCCACCCGGTTGCGGGGCCTGGTCGGTCCCAACGAACCCTGGTACAACGAACTTTCGCGGTACGAGCTGCTGTTCGCCAACAGCGCCGACGGCGCGATGACCCGGCGGTTCCCGGTGCTGCTGCTCATGCTGTGCACCGGCACCTGCCTGGTCGTGCTGCTGCGCCGGGGCCGGATCCAGGGTGCCGCGCTGGGCCCCGCCCGGCGGCTGATCGGCACCGTGGCGCTGTTCTTCCTGCTGCTGGCGCTGACCCCGACCAAGTGGACCCACCACTTCGGCGCGTTCGCGGCGGTGGGCTCGGCGATGGCCGCGCTGACCGCGCTCGCCACCAGCACCACCGTGCTGCGGTCCAAGCGCAACCGCGCGGCGTTCACCGCGGGGCTGCTGGTGGTCGCCGCGCTGGCCGCGACCGGACCGAACGCGTACTGGTTCGTCTCCGGGCTCGGCGTGCCGTGGTTCGACAAGGCGCCTTCGATCCACGGCTACCACCTGTCCACGGTGCTGCTGCTGGCCGCCGCCGTGGCGGCGGTGATCGCGTTCGTGGAGAACGTGCGCGCCCAGCGGCCTGACCTGCCGCCGCCGGTGACCGAGCGCCGGGGTCGCGCGCTGCGGCTCGGGTCGATGTCGCTGGTCGTGGTGTGTGGCCTGGTGGTCGCCTTCGAGTTCGCGAGCATGGGCAAGGCGATCCAGAAGCAGTGGGGCAGCTACAGCCTCGCCACGGCGAACGTGGCGCACATCTTCGGCAGGAGCTGCAACCTGTCCGATCACGTGATGGTCGAGCAGGACCCGGTGGCCAGCGTGCTCAAGCCGGTCGCCGCGCGGACCTTGCCCGAAACGCCGCCCCAGGCCAACCCCGGCCTGCCCACGACCGACGACGACAACGGCACGACCTCGGCCGGTTTCCACGACACCCCCAAGGGTGAGAGCGGCGAGCCGCTGGGCGACCCGCCGCACGGCTACACCACGGCCACGGTGCCGATGTGGAGCAGCTTCCACGACCCCAAGGGACCGACAAGCCGGCTGCGCACCGACTGGTACGCGCTGCCGGCGAGCCACTCCGGAGCTCAGGTCGCGGTCGCGGTCGCGGCCCCGCCGGGCAAGGCGACGAGCGTGTCGCTGGAGTTCGGCACGCGGACCCCGGAGGGGGTGCGGGTGACCAAGAACGTGCAGGTGCTCGCGCCCAGCACGGGCACCGCGCAGAAGACCGGCGACGACCGGGGCAAGTGGAAGTGGGCCGACCAGCGGGTGCAGATCGGCGACCTGCCCCAGGACGTGACCCTCGTGCGGGTGGTGGCCAAGGACGACGACGTCACCGACGACGGCTGGGTCGCGGTGAGCGCGCCGCGGGTACCGACCTTCACCACGCTCACCCAGCGCGTCGGCAACGCCCCGGTGTACATGGACTGGCCGGCGGCCTTCGTCTACCCGTGCATGAACCCGGTGGTCTCCCACGACGGCATCTCCGAGATCCCGGCCTACCGGATCACCGCCGGTGACCTGGCGGCGGAGGCCAACTGGGCGGACAACGTGGGCGGCGGCCCGAACGGCTGGCTCGAGGAACTCGCCGACGAACCCGAGGTGCCGAGTTACCTGCAGGGCCAGCCCACCCAGTCGTGGGGCCAGCTGATGCAGATCGAGCCCTACACCGAGGGCGTCGCTCCGCACGTGGTGCGCGGAGAGAAGGTCGAGTGGGGCTGGTGGTCCCCCGGCCCCGGCCCGCAGCAACCCAACGGCTCCACCCCCACCCGCTGACCCGGACTCGCACGTCGCGAAAGCCCGACTCGCCCGTCACGAAAGCCCGACTCGCGGTGCATCCGCGAGTCCGGCTTTCGCGGGCGGCTAGTATGTGCGCGGGGTCCAGACCATTCCGTGGCTGAGCCGGGTACGGGACGAGCCGACGATCAGCAGGCAGCGCATGTCCACAGTGGAGGGATCGAGCCCGGCGAGGGTGGTCACCCGCACGGATTCCTCCGGGCCGCCGATATCGCGGGCGACCACGACCGGCGTCTCCGGGGCCCGGTGGCGCAGCAGGACCTCCCGTGCCCGCGCCAGTTGTGTGGTGCGGCTGCGCGACGCCGGGTTGTAGATCGCCAGTACCAGGTCCGCCGCACCCGCCGCGTCGAGGCGGCGCTCGATGATCTCCCACGGCTTGAGCCGGTCGGACAGTGAGAGCACGCAGTAGTCGTGGCCGAGCGGCGCGCCGACCCGCGACGCGGCCGCCTGCGCCGCGGTCACGCCGGGGAGGACACGCACGGAAACCGGGTCGTCCGCCAGCGCGGCCTGCTCCAGCACCGCGGACGCCATCGCGAACACCCCCGGATCGCCGGAGGAGACCACGGCGACGCGCGCCCCGGACCGGGCCAGTTCCAGCGCCGCGGCGGCGCGGTCGGCCTCCACCCGATTGCCCGACGCGTGCCGCACCTGGCCTTTCCGCTGGGGCACCTTCGCCAGATAGGGCCCGTACCCGACCAGGTGCTCCGCGTCGGCCAGCGCCTCGGCCGCCTCCGGGGTCAGCCACCGCGGGCCGGCCGGCCCCAGGCCGACGACCACCACCTCCCCGGCGTCCCGCCCGGGCTCAGCCTTGGCCGGCCCCGACTTCCTTGCCGCGTAAGCAGGACTCGTCACGAGCGCGAGGGAGAAGTACGGCACGGTCTCCGGATCGACGTCGGCGAACGGCACCACGCGCTGGGTCTGCCATGTCGCACGCTCGACATAACAAGCGTCGTCGAGCTTCCCGGCCTCACTCAGCGCCTCGCGCACATTCCCGAAGGTGCGGCCGAGTTTGAGCACCGCCGCCGCGTCGGTGTCGGCGAGCCGGCGGGCCAGTTCGGGCACGGGAAGCGTGCCGGGAAGCACGGTCAGCACCTCGTCGCGCTGGGCCAGCGGCCGGCCCAGCACGGCGGACGCGGCGCTCACCGACGTCACGCCCGGCACCGCCTCGGCCTCGTAACGGTCGGCGAGCCGTTCGTGCATGTACATGTAGGAGCCGTAGAAGAACGGGTCCCCTTCGCAGAGCAGGACCACATCGCGTCCGGCGTCCAGATGCTCGGCGAGCCGCTTCGCGCTCAGCTCGTAGAACTCCGCGATCGCGCCTTCGTAGCCGCCGGGATGGTCGGTGGTCTCCGTGGTGACCGGGTAGACCAGTCTCTCCTCGATCTGCCCCGCACGCAGATAGGGCTCGGCGACCGAACGTGCGATGCTCCGGCCGTGCCGCGCGCTGTGGTAGGCGATCACGTCCGCCTCGCCGATCAGCCGTGCCGCCTTGACGGTCATCAGCTCGGGGTCGCCCGGTCCGAGGCCGACACCCCACAGCTTCCCGGTCCTCATTCGGCCTCGCTCGCGAGCGCGTTCACCGCGGCGACGGCCATCGCGCTGCCGCCCCGCCTGCCGTACACGGTGAGATACGGCGCCGGCGCCCGCTTGGCCAATTCCACTTTGGACTCCGCGGCGCCCACGAAACCCACCGGCACACCGATGATCGCGGCCGGCACCCCGGCGCCCTCGGCGATCAGCTCCAGCAGCCGGAACAGCGCGGTCGGCGCGTTGCCGACGGCCACCACGGCCCCGGCCAGCCGCTCCCGCCACAGTTCCAGCGCGGCGGCCGAACGGGTGGTGCCCATCCGCTCGGCCAGCGCGGGCACCCGGGGGTCGGACAGCGTGCACAGCACGTCATTGGCCGCCGGGAGCCGCCGCCGGGTGACGCCGCTGGCGATCATCTGGGCGTCGCACAGCACCGGCGCGCCGCCGGCCAGCGCGACCCTCGCCGATTCGGCGAAATCCAGTGAGTAGGCGAGATCGTCGACGAGATCGACCATGCCGCACGAATGGATCATGCGGACCGCCACCGGTTCCAGGTCCCCGGGCAGGATCGCGAGGTCGGCCTCCTCCCGGATGGTGGCGAACGAGTGGCGGTAGATCTCCGCCCCGTCCCGGATGTAGTCGATCACTGCGTTTCCCTTCCTGCAGTGGTGGTTGAACTCGCCCACGTGTCCTGACCCGGGCCGGCCACGACATCCACGTAGGGTCCTCGCGGTTTGCCGCACCGGCGTTCGCATCCGGAGAAATGAACCCGGTCCCGCACGGGCAGTGCGTCCAGTACCCGCCTGGCTTCCGCCCGCACGTCCGCCCGGGATCTGGCGCAACCGGGGCGGCCGATGCACGCGCTGACCCGCGCGCCCGGGGCGTCGGGATCGGTCAGCAGCCCGGTGCCATGAAGATCACCGAGATCACCGAGATCACCGAGATCACCGTCCGACGGCAGCACGATCGACCGCCACGGCGTGACCACCGCCCACTCGGCGATCTCCGCGATCCGGCGCGCCTGCCGCGCGGTCAGTTCCCCCAGCAACGGCGCCCCGGCCACGCCCCACTCGAAAACGCCAAGCCCCACCGCCCCTTCGCCGCGCGGCGGGGCCGTCCGGGCCATGCCCGGGTGGAGGACACTCAACTCGGGTAACTCCCTGACTCGCCAGGCCGGACCACGAACGGCCAGGAAGCGAAGGGCCATGTCAACGAGGGCGGACACCGCTTCCTGGACCTCCACCCGCAAACCGGTGTCGAAACTTGCGAGAAGCAGGGCGCCGGTGGACGGGGAGAGCGCGTGCCAGCAGACATCCGGATCCTCGGCGGACACATCGCCACGGCCGTCGTCGAAGGCGAACAGGAACCGGCCCGGAAGCCCGGCCAACTCGGGTCGCGCGCACACGGCGGCATCGAGCGCGGTGACCAGCGGCCGGACATCCAGCAGCCCACCGGCCAGCCCGCTCAGCGGCGAAGCGAGGAAGTTGCGCACCCGCTCGTGACTCGGCGCGGGCAGCAGGCCGGCGTCGGAAAGCCGCCGGACCAGCGAGCCGTCGTCGCGATTCAGCCCGCGTAGCTGCACGTTGCCACGAGAAGTCAGGTGCAGCGAGCCGTCACCGAGATCCTCCGCGCACCCGGCGAGCACGTGCAGCTGTCCCGCGGTCAACCGGCCACCCGGCAGGCGCACCCGGGCCAGGGCGCCATCCGCGGCATCGTGAGTGGCGAAGACGCCTGGACACGCGTCGGCACGAGCACGGATCGCCATGAAGCTCACTTTAGGGGAGGCGAGGCCGAAAACCGCGTGAGCGGCGTGACGTCGAAAGACTTGGACGAAATATAGCACACCTGCTACATTTCGTTGCAATACATCGACATTGGGGAGAAGGCCTATGACAACCTTGAGCGGGCCCCGAGGGGTCGTCCAGCACACGGAACCGGCCGGTGCCGTGCTCGACGTGCAGGACCTGCGCATGCGCTACGGCACGAACGACGTGCTGGACGGCGTGAGCTTCACGGCGACCCGCGGGGAGGTGCTGGCGCTGCTGGGGCCGAACGGCGCCGGCAAGACCACCACGATCGAGATCCTGGAAGGCTTCCGCATGCGCTCGGCGGGGCACGTCCAGGTGCTCGGCACGGACCCGGCGAAGGGCGACGAGGCATGGCGGGCCCGGCTCGGCGTCGTCCTGCAATCCTGGCGCGACCACGCGAAATGGGGCGTCCGGGAGCTGCTGGCGCACTTCGCCACTTACTACCGCAACTACCGCGAGCCGTGGGACGTCGACGAACTCGTCAAGGCCGTCGGGCTGACCGAGCACGCGCACAAGCGGGTCGGCCGGCTCTCCGGCGGCCAGCGGCGGCGGCTCGACGTGGCGATCGGCATCGTCGGCCGCCCCGAACTGCTCTTCCTCGACGAGCCGACCGCCGGGTTCGACCCGGAGGCGCGCCGGGAGTTCCACGACCTGGTGCACCGGCTCGCCGACGACGACAACACCACGATTCTGCTCACCACACACGACCTCGACGAGGCCGAAAAGCTCGCGGACCGCATCCTCATCCTGGCCGGTGGCTCGATCATCGCGAACGGCTCGGCCGACGAGCTGTCGCGGGAGATGGCCACGGAGGCCGAGGTCAAGTGGACCCGGGACGGGCAGCGCTTCGTGCACACGACGACCGAGGCCACGAAGTTCGTGCACCAGCTGTTCCTGCAGTACGGCGAGGAAATCGGCGACCTGGAGGTCCGCCGCGGCGGCCTGGAAGACACCTACATGGCGCTCGTGCGCCGATTCGAACAGGGGGAAGGGAAATGAGCGCGCTGGTGACCACCGCCCGGGCCGGGCTGGACCGGGGCCGGATCGAGCTGAAGCAGACCTTCACCACCGCCCAGGACCTGTGGGCCTATCTGTTTCCCGCGGTGATCCTGACCGTGGTCATGGTGTTCATGCGCGGCGCCACCGTGCCGGGCATGGCCTTCTCGCTCAGCTCGCGGACCCTGCCCGGCGTGCTCGGCATGAACATCGCCTTCGGCGGCCTGGTGAACGTCGCGCAGGCGCTGACCACCGAACGCGAGGACGGCACGCTGCTGCGGGCCAAGGCCATCCCGAACGGGATGCTGGGCTACCTGATCGGCAAGATCATCCAGGTGTCGGGCATGTCCCTGATCGGGTGCGTGCTGGTGCTGATCCCGGGAGTCTTCGTGACGGACGGCCTCGACTTCGGTGTCGGCGCCTGGCTGACCCTGGCCTGGGTGATCGTGCTGGGTTTTCTGGGCACCATGCCGATCGGCGCGATCCTCGGCTCGCTGATCAGCAGTCCGCGCGCCATGGGCATCGTGATGCTGCCGATCATGGGCCTGGTGGCGATCTCCGGGATCTTCTACCCCGGCTCGGCACTGCCCGGCTGGCTGCAGGTGATCGGCCAGTTCTTCCCGATCTACTGGCTGGGCCTCGGCATGCGCTCGGCGCTGCTGCCCGACGCCGCGGCGGCCGCCGAGATCGGGCACTCCTGGCGGCATCTGGAGACCGTCGCGGCACTCGGCGCGTGGGCGGTGCTCGGGCTGGTGGTGGCCCCGATAGTCTTGCGGAAGATGGCGCGCCGCGAGTCGGGCTCGGCCGTGGCCGCCCGCCGGGAGAAGGCACTACAACGGATGCCCCGATGAGCGAGACGATCTACAACCGCATCGCCATGTTGCGGGCGGAACGCGGGATCTCGCGACGGCAGCTCGCCGAAGCGCTCGGGGTGCACTATCAGACGATCGGGTACCTGGAACGCGGCGAGTACAGCCCCAGCCTCCACCTGGCCCTGCGGATCGCGCAGTATTTCGAGGTGGGCGTGGAGGTGATTTTCTCCACCGAACCGTTCCCTCGGTTGGGGGAGCGATCCGCCTAAGGTGGAAGCGTGACGATCCTGCTGCTGTCCACTTCGGACACCGACCTGCTGAGCGCGCGCGCGTCCGGGGCGGGTTACCGGATGGCCAACCCGTCCCGGCTCGAGCTCGGCGAGTTACCGACCCTGCTGGACGGTGTGGACATCGTCGTGGTCCGGATCCTGGGCTCGGCGAGGACGTGGCAGCAGGGGCTCGACACGGTCCTCGCGCACGGGGGGCACGTGGTGGTCCTCGGCGGCGAGCAGACGGAGAACGCCGAGCTGATGAGCCTCTCGACCGTCCCGGCGGGCATCGCCACCGAGGCGCACGCGTACCTGGCGCAGGGCGGTCCGGACAACCTCACCCAGCTGTACCGGTTCCTGTCCGACACCCTGCTGCTCACCGGGGACGGCTTCGACCCGCCCGCGCCGCAGCCGCTCTGGGGCGTCCTCGTACGCCCCCCGACGGAAGCGCTTCGCGCTGCGGTCACTCCACGGCGAAGCACGGTACCGCGGCAAAGGCCCGTCATCGCGATTCTCTACTACCGCGCTCACCACCTCGCCGGGAACACGGCCTTCGTCGAGGCACTGTCGGACGCCATCGAGGACGCCGGTGGCCGGGCGCTGCCGGTCTACTGCGCGTCCCTGCGGTCACGGGAGCCGGAAATGATGGCCGAACTGGCCAGGGCCGACGCGCTGCTGGTCACCGTGCTCGCCGCGGGCGGGACCCGGCCGTCCACCGCCGGTGGCGGTGGCGATGACGCGGCATGGGACGTGGCCGAACTCGCCGCGCTGGACGTGCCCGTCCTGCAGGCGCTCTGCCTGACCAGTGACCGCGAGACCTGGCGGGCCGGCGACGAAGGACTGTCCCCTTTGGACGCCGGGAACCAGATGGCGGTGCCGGAGTTCGACGGGCGGCTCATCACAGTCCCGTTCTCCTTCAAGGAAGTAGACGACGGTCTTCCCCGTTATGTCCCCGACCGCGAGCGTGCGGCACGGGTCGCCGGGATCGCGCTCGCGCACGCGCGCCTGCGCCACACCCCGCCCGCCGAACGGCGGGTCGCGTTGATGCTCTCGGCGTATCCGACGAAACACGCCAGGGTCGGCAACGCGGTCGGCCTCGACACCCCGGCCTCGGCGGTGAAACTGCTGTGCCGGATGGCCGAGCTCGGGTACGACCTCGGGCCGAAACCGTTCCCCGGCTTGGCATCGCAGGACGGCGACGAGCTGATCCACGCGCTCATCGCGGCCGGGGGGCAGGATCCGGAATGGCTGACCGAAGACCAGCTGGCCGGCAATCCGGTCCGGGTTCCGGCCGAGACCTACCGCACATGGTTCGCCACGCTTCCCGAGGACCTGCGCGCGGACATGGAACAGCACTGGGGGCCGCCACCGGGCGAGCTCTATGTGGACGGCGGCGACATCGTGCTGGCGTGCCTGCGAGCCGGAAACGTGGTGCTGATGATCCAGCCGCCGCGCGGGTTCGGGGAGAATCCCGTGGCGATCTACCACAATCCGGACCTGCCACCGAGCCACCATTATCTCGCCGCCTACCGCTGGCTGGAACACGAGTTCGGCGCGCACGCGGTGGTGCACCTGGGCAAGCACGGTTCGTTGGAGTGGCTGCCGGGCAAGACAGCCGGCCTTTCGGCGTCGTGCGCGCCGGACGCCGTGCTGGGTGATCTTCCGCTGATCTACCCGTTCCTGATCAACGACCCCGGCGAAGGCGCGCAAGCCAAGCGACGTGCGCACGCCACGATCGTCGACCACCTCATCCCGCCGATGGCCCGCGCCGAGAGCTATGGCGACCTCGCGCGGCTCGAGCAGTTACTCGACGAGCACGCCAACATCGCCGCAATGGACCCGGCGAAGCTGCCCGCCATCCGCGCGCAGATCTGGACGCTGATCCAGGCCGCGAAGCTGGACCACGACCTCGGGGTCGGCGAACGGCCGCACGACGCCGAGTTCGACGACTTCCTGCTGCACATCGACGGCTGGCTGTGCGAGGTCAAGGACGCGCAGATCCGGGACGGCCTGCACGTGCTCGGCGAGGCGCCGGCCGGCGAGGCGCGGGTCAACCTGGTGCTGGCGATGTTGCGCGCGCAGCAGATGTGGGGCGGGCAGGCCGGTGCCGTGCCCGGTCTGCGTTCCGCGCTGGGCCTCGGGGAGAACGCCACGCTGTCCGAAGTGGACGCTGTCGAGCGGTCGGCCCGGTCGCTGGTCGAAGCCATGGAGGCGGGCGGCTGGTCGGTGGAAGCCATTCCCGGGGTCACCGGCGACGAAGCCGTGGCACGGGTGCTCCGGTTCGCGGCCGAGGAGATCGTGCCGCGCCTGGCGGGCACGCGCGGGGAAATCGACGCGGTGCTGCACGCGCTCGACGGCGGGTACATCCCGGCCGGACCGAGTGGGTCACCGCTGCGCGGCCTGGTCAACGTGCTGCCGACCGGCCGGAACTTCTACACCGTGGACCCCAAGGCCATCCCGAGCAGGCTCGCCTGGGAAACCGGGCAGGCGCTGGCGGACTCGCTGCTGCGGCGCTATCGCGAGGACACCGGAGAATGGCCGCGTTCGGTGGGCCTGTCGGTGTGGGGCACCTCGGCCATGCGAACCTCGGGCGACGACGCCGCGGAAGTGCTCGCGCTGCTGGGCGTGCAACCGGTGTGGGACGAGGCTTCCCGGCGGGTCACCGGCCTGGAGCCCGTTGCGCTCGCCGAACTCGGCAGGCCCCGGATCGACGTGACCGTCCGGATCAGCGGATTCTTCCGGGACGCCTTCCCGCATGTCATCGACCTGCTCGACGACGCGGTGCGGCTGGTCGCCGGGCTCGACGAGCCGGAGTCGGAGAACTTCGTCCGGGCGCACACGCGGGCCGACCTCGCCGCGCACGGAAACGAACGCCGTGCCACGACCCGTATTTTCGGCTCGAAACCCGGCGCCTACGGGGCCGGACTGCTGCCGCTGATGGACTCCGGCAACTGGCGCGACGACGCCGACCTGGCCGAGGTGTACGCGACGTGGGGCGGCTACGCCTACGGCCGCGACCTCGACGGTGAACCGGCGCGCGCGGACATGGAAAACTCGTACTCGAGGATCGCCGTCGCCGCGAAGAACACCGACACCCGCGAGCACGACATCGCCGACTCGGACGACTATTTCCAGTACCACGGCGGCATGATCGCCTTCACCCGGGCGCTCACCGGCCGCGCGCCCGCGTCCTATGTGGGCGACTCGACGAGTCCCGACGCCGTGCGCACGCGGAGCCTGTCCGAGGAGACCGCCCGCGTTTTCCGTGCCCGCGTGGTGAATCCGCGCTGGCTGGCGGCGATGCGCCGGCACGGCTACAAGGGCGCCTTCGAGCTGGCGGCCACAGTGGACTACCTGTTCGGCTTCGACGCGACAGCCGGCGTGGTCGACGACTGGATGTACGAGCAGCTTTCCCGGTCGTACGTGCTGGACCGGCAGAACCAGGATTTCTTGGCGAAGTCCAACCCCTGGGCCTTGCGCGGCATCATCGAGCGTCTCACCGAGGCCGCCGACCGCGGCCTGTGGTCCGACCCCGACCCCGACCTGCTCGCCCAACTCCGCGAGGTCTACCTCCGTACCGAAGGCGACCTCGAAGACTGAGTTGGGCCGCGCGAGGACACCCGTCGAGCACGGCGGCTCAGGTCACCGGCCGAAGCGTGATGGTGAAGGCCGCACCGCCTTCGGGCGCGGGGCCCGCAGTGATGGCGCCGCCCATGCGGGTGGCCAGGCCGTGGGCGAGCGCGAGACCGACTCCGGAACCAACCGGTCGCTTGCCGCGGTACTTCGCGTTGAGCACACCCCTCTCGAAAGCGACCGCGTAGTCCTCCGGGGCGAGACCTGGGCCGCCGTCCCGCACCTGGAGGACGGCGGGGGCGGTCAACCCGAGTGTGATCGGGGCGCCGGGCGGCGTGACGCGAAGGGCGTTCTCGCACAGGCCGTCGAGGACCTGCCGCAACCGGCGCGCGTCGGCCACGCCACGCACCGGACCGGGCGGCAGCTCCACCTGGAACCGCACGCCTTCCCGTGCACACCGCGCGTGCCATACCTCGGCGCTCGCACGGACGGTGTCGGCCAGGTCGATCTCGGCCAGGTCGAGCCGGAACTCGTCGGCGCCCAGCCTGGCCAGGTCGAGGAGGTCGCTGACGAGCCGGTCGAGCCGTTGCGACTCCCGCTGGATGGTCTGCCCTGCCCGGCGGGCGTCCTCACCGGTGACCACGCCGTCCGCCAGCGATTCGGCGAAGCCGTGCACGGCGGTGAGCGGAGTCCGCAGCTCATGCGAAACCGAGAGCAGGAACTCCCGCTGGCGTGACTCACTGTGCTGCAAAGCGGCGGCCAGTTCGTTGACGGCGGTGGCCACCTCGGCGACCTCGGCCGGGCCTTCGACGGGGGCACGCAGGTCCCGGCGGCCCTGACGCATGGTGGCCGCGACCCCCGCCGTGCGCCGCAGCGGGCGGGCCAGCAGCCTCCCCAGCAGGAGACCGGCGACCGCGGCGACCAGCAGCCCCGCCGCGAGCGCGAACAGGACGTTGCGCACGAGCACGCGCTGGGTGGTCGCGGCCATCTGCACCGGCTCGACGAGTGCGAACGCGCCACCGTTCACGCCGCGAGCCTCGACCAGGTACTCCTGCCCCGCGATGGTCTTGGCGACCGAGATCGACCCCCCTTGGCCGAGCCGCGTCAACCCGGCGTCGGCCGCGGCCAGCACCGCGTTGGGATCGCCCGCGAGCGCGCCGCGCGGCCGGGCGGTCACCACGGAGATCCCCTGCCCACGCACCACCTGCGCGACCTTGGTCAAGCCGAGCCGGGAACCCAGCCCGGTCTCGTCGACCTGGCCGGCCAGCACGTCGGCCTGGGCGGACAAGGACCGCCGCAGCACGTCCTGTCCCGTCCGCCGCACGAGGCTCACCGCGACGACCCCTGCCACGATCGCCGCGACCGCGGCGACGACGAGACAGACGGCCGTGATCCGCGCGGCCAGCGAGGACCGCCTCATCCGGCGTCCGCCGCGTAGCCCACCCCGCGAACTGTCCTGATCGGACTGTCAGGCCCGAGTTTCGCCCGCAGCTGTGCGATGTGGACGTCGACCGTGCGGGTCCCGGCCTCGGCGTGATAACCCCACACCGAGCTCAGCAACTGCCCGCGCTCGAAAACCCGCCCCGGCTGCCGCAGCAACTGGGCGAGCAGGTCGAACTCGGTCGAAGTGAGCACGACCTCGCGATCGCCCGCCCACGCCCGCCGCCGGGCCACGTCCAGCCGGACCGCGCCCGCCGACAGCACCTCGGCCTGCGGGCTCCCCGCGCCCCGCCGCAACACCGTCCGCACCCTGGCCGCCAGCTCACGCGGGCTGAACGGCTTGGTCACGTAGTCGTCGGCCCCGAGCTCCAGCCCGAGCAGCCGGTCCACTTCCTCGTCGCGGGCGGTGACGAACAGCACGGGCGTCCAGTCTCCGGCGGCCCGCATGGTCCGGCACACCTCGATCCCGTCCAGGGTTGCCTGGGGGTGCGATCCCCAGACCCTGCCTGGGGGCAAGCCTCCGGACCCGCTTCCCGAAAGGCCGATGTCGAGCACCACGGCGACGGGCTTGAGCTTGCGCACCGCGGCCAGCGCGGCCTCGCCGTCCGACTCGACGTGCACACCGAACCCGTCGCGCCGCAGGTACAGCGCGATGAGCTCGGCGATCGCGGTCTCGTCCTCGACGACCAGGACGAGACCGCGGGACGCGGGAGATTCAGCCATCCGGGGCATCTTGTCAGCCCGAGCCGTCGCCCGCCATCTCCGAGTCGATGGCGTCCAATGTGGTCTTGATGTCATTCAGCTCCTGTGACGCGCCTTGTGAAGACGGCGCGGGCTGGGCGGTTTGGCCACGGCAGGCCGAGGCGCCGAAGGAAAGAGCGAGCAGCACCGCCACGGCAGCGACCGTCCCGCGGGTGGTCACGAGGTCACCTTGCAGTGGTTGGTCCTGAAGGTGTCCAGCCGCTGTTGGATCGATTTGAGGTCGTTCGCCCGGTCCGCCCGCCGCTGCGCGCGCTGGTCCAGTTGGTCGGCGATCTGGTCGTGGCCCTTGGTCCGCTGGGTCTGGGCGCGTGCCTTCAACCACGCCACCGATCCCCGCTCGTCCGCGCCACCGTTGATCCGATCGACCAGTTTGGTGGTGCGGTTGGCGAGCCTGGGCAGCAGGTCGGCGCACAGCTGCTGCGCCTCCTGCGGGCTGAGGGTGATCGGCGCGTAGCCAGGTGTCGCCGGATCCGTGGTGTCGGCGGACGCGACGGGCATGACCGCCAGCATCGCCGCGACGCCACAACCCGCGATGGCCGCCCGCCGACCCCACACGCTGAAACGCATTGCCAGCTCCTTCGAAAGTCTTCGGCTTGGACATCGCAGAGGCTGGCCGACCCGGGTTCGAAGGCCGTGAGAGCTTTGTTCGGGTTCGGTAAAGATCGCGCCCACGGTCGAATAGGCTCCAGGAGCACGCCGGAACGGACCGTGGAGCGAAGACGTTGATCGACCTGAACAGCGATCTCGGTGAAGGCTTCGGGGTATGGCCGTTGACCCAGGACGACGCCCTGCTCGACATCGTGACCAGCGCGAACGTGGCCTGCGGCTTCCACGCGGGCGACCCGAGCGTGCTGCGCCGCGTCACCGAGCTGGCCACCGCGCGGGGCGTGCGGGTCGGGGCGCAGGTCGGTTATCGGGACCTGGCCGGCTTCGGCCGCCGGTTCATCGACATGGACCCGGCCGAGCTGGTCAACGACGTGATCTACCAGATCGGCGCGCTCGACGCGTTCGCCCGCATCGCCGGTACCCGGGTCAGCTACGTGAAGCCACACGGCGCGCTCTACAACGCGATCGTCACGCACGCCGAGCAGGCCGCGGCGGTCGTGGACGCGGTCAAGCGCTACGACGCGAGCCTGCCGGTGCTCGGGCTTCCCGGTTCCGAGTGGCTGAAGCAGGCCGAAGCCGCCGGGCTGACCCCGGTTCACGAGGCGTTCGCCGACCGCGCCTATACCCCCGAGGGAACGCTCGTGTCGCGACGGCTCCCCGGCGCGGTGGTGCACGATCCCGGCGAGGTGGTGCGCCGCAGCGTACGAATGGCGACCGAGGGCACGGTGACGGCGGTCGACGGCAGTGCGGTCAAGGTCGAACCGCACTCGCTGTGCGTGCACGGGGACACGCCGGGGGCGGTGGAAATCGCGCGCCGCGTCCGCGAAGGGCTGATCCAGGCCGGGGTCGAAATCACTCCGTTCTCGTGAGCGCACAGGCGGAAACGCTGACGGCGGCGAGCACGAGTGACGCGAGCCCGATGGTGACCGCGAGGTGCGCGAAAGTGACCAGCAGCCCGCCGATCACCGCGCCCGCGAACATGGCGACCACCGAGACGAGCCTGCGCCCGGCACGCCCACCCTGGCCGAGCGCCGGCTCGACCATCAGCGCGGTCATCGTCGAGGTGAGCACGGTCGTGTTCAAATGCGGCACACCGAGCCTGCGCACCAGGGCGTTCTGCAACCCCATGGCGAGTCCCAACGGGACAATCGCGAAGTACCCGGTGAGCCGCAGGAGCACAGCGGCAAGAGCCCCCGCGAAGAGCACACACTCGACGGCCGCCCCCAGCGCGAGCACCCGATGGTGCGGCAGCCGCCGCCCGGCCAGCGCGCCGAGCAGAAAGGACACCAGCGCGGACAAGGAGGCGGGCACGGACAACCCGGCCGCGGCGTCGCCCACGGCGAAACCGAGCAGGACCACGTTCCCGGTCTGGTTCGCCACGAACACGTGCCCGAGACCGAGATAGCTCGCCGCGTCCACCAGGCCGGTGACCACGGTCAACGCCACCAGCAGCGGAATCAGCGGTCGCTCGCGCACGGGCTACCAACGTAGCGGGAGGTGGGTGATCCCATTGATGAAGTTGGAGGTCAGGTGCCGGGCTTCGCCGTCGATCCGCACTTCGGGCAACTGCGCCAGGAATTCCCGGAAGAAGACCTGCAACTGGATCCTGCCGAACTGCGCGCCGAGACACAGATGCGGTCCCTGCCCGAAGGCGAGATGGTCGTTGGGCTCCCGCGCGATGTCGAAAGTGGACGGATCGGGAAAGGCGCGCTCGTCGAAATGCGCCGACGCGAAATAGACGACCACCTTGTCGCCGGCCCGGACGCGCTGCCCGGACAGTTCGGTGTCCCGGGCCGCGGTGCGGCGGAACGTGAGCACGGGTGGGTGCCAGCGCAGCATCTCCTCGATCGCGGCCGGCAGCAGTTCCGGACGCCGCCGCAGCCTGCGGTACTGCTCGGGATGTTCGGCCAGCGCGAGCACCCCACCGGGCAAAGCGCTCCGGACGGTGTCGTTGCCCGCGATCACCACGAGGAAGAAGAACATTTCCAGTTCGGCATCGTCGAGCGCGCGCCCGTCGACCGAGGCGTGCACCAGTGCGGTCATCAGATCGTCGGCCGGATGTTTCCGTTTCTCCGCCGCGAGTTGTTGCGCGTAGGCGAACATGTCGGAGAGCATCGCGGGAGACCGCGGGTTGATCGGCTTCCCGTCGGGCCCGCGAACCACCTCGGCGTGCTCGGGATCCTGGTACCCGATGACCCGGTTGGTCCACCCGAGCAGCAGGCCCCGGTCGGCGGGCGGCACGCCGAGCAGGTCGGCGAGATTCATCAGCGGATAGTCGTCGGTGACCTCCACCGGCAGGTCGCAGTGTCCGCGTGGGGCAACCGCGGCGAGCAGTTCCCTGGCGCGGTCGGCGATCCGGTCGGCGAACTGTGCCAACCGGCGCCGGGTGAAGACGCCGGAGACGATCCTGCGTAACCGCTGATGGTCGGGCGGGTCCATGTTGAGGATCATGCGGCGGATGAACGCCAGGTCGTCCGGCTCGGGATCGCGGATCTGCGTCGCGCCGAGCCAGGACGAGAAGATCTCCGGGGTGCGCAACACGTGTTTGACGTCGGCATAGCGGGTGATCGCCCAGTAGCCCGGCCCGGCGGGCCAGTCGAGGACCTCGTGTTCCTCCTGCCAGGACACCGGCTCCGTGTCACGTAACCGCCGGAACGCCTCGTGCGGCAGCCCTCGCGAGAACACCCGCGGATCGAAGATGTCGATGCTCACCCTGACAATATCACCACGGGTGCTCCCCGTTCTGCCAGAGGAACGCTTCGTGCAGAGCCTCGATCAGCCGCTCGTCGTCGGCCTGGGAGGACTCCGCCCCGAGCGGCACCCATTTCTCGTGAACCTTCTCCCCGTCCTCGTACGCGGCGAGCAGGACCCCCGGATAGGACAGCGTCGCCCGCTTGCCGTCGGGCAACTCGACCGTCACCCGCTGGCAGTGCAGGGTGACCCGCACCGAGCGTTCCGCTCTTTGCGAGCCGTCCATGAAGCACCCAACCGACCGAGACGAGCAGATGACGACAAGATACTGACGAGTCGCTGGGAGACCCCTTTTGGTTACTACACAAGTCCGAGTGCAGAATGCACAGGCCGGCTTGGAGCAGGGAGTGATCAGTGAGGAACGTTGTGTCGATCGAGCGGAGGATCGCCGAGGAGCTCGGCGTGCGCGAAGGGCAGGTGAAGGCGGCCGTCGAACTCCTCGACGGCGGCTCGACCGTGCCGTTCATCGCGCGCTACCGCAAGGAAGTCACCGGGATGCTCGACGACGCGCAGCTGCGCACGCTCGAGGACCGGCTGCGCTACCTGCGTGAGCTCGACGAGCGGCGCGAAGCGATCCTGGAGTCGATCTCCGGCCAGGGCAAGCTCACCGACGAGCTGACGGACCAGATCATGGCCGCGGACACCAAGGCGCGGCTGGAGGACATCTACCTGCCCTACAAGCCGAAACGGCGGACCAAGGCGCAGATCGCGCGGGAGGCGGGCCTCGAACCGCTGGCCGACGACCTGCTGAACGACCCGTCGACCGAGCCGCTGGCCGCGGCGGCGGTGTTCGTGGACGCGGAGAAGGGCGTCGCCGACCCTCAGGCCGCGCTGGACGGTGCGCGGGCGATCCTGGTCGAGCGGTTCGGTGAGGACGCCGACCTCATCGGCGAGCTGCGCGAGAAGATGTGGTCGCAGGGCCGGCTGGCCTCGAAGGTGCGCTCCGGCAAGGAAACCGAGGGCGCGAAGTTCTCCGACTACTTCCACTTCTCCGAGCCCTTCACCAAGATGCCCTCGCACCGGGTGCTCGCGATGTTCCGCGGCGAGAAGGAGGAGGTCCTCGACCTCACCATCGAGCCCGACGCGCCCGCCGGCGCCGAAGGCTCGGACACAGCGGTGGAACCGCGCGTCGGCCCGAGTGAATACGAGCAACGGATCGCGCAGCGTTTCGGTATCGCCGATCAACGCCGCCCGGCCGACAAATGGCTGCTCGACACCGTTCGCTGGGCTTGGCGCACCAAGATCCTCCTGCACCTGGGCATCGACCTGCGGCTGCGGTTGCGCCAGAAGGCCGAGGACGACGCGGTGCGCGTGTTCGCCGCCAACCTCCGTGACCTGCTGCTGGCCGCACCCGCGGGCACCCGCGCCACGATGGGCCTCGACCCCGGCTTCCGCACGGGCGTGAAGGTCGCCGTGGTGGACGCGACCGGCAAGGTGGTGGCCACCCACACGATCTACCCGCACCAGCCGGCCAACCGGTGGGACGAGTCGATCGCGGCGCTGGCGAAGCTCGCCGCCGAGCACAAGGTCGACCTGATCGCGATCGGCAACGGCACCGCCTCCCGCGAGACCGACAAGCTGGCCATCGAGCTGATCAAGAAGCACCCCGAGCTGAGGCTCACCAAGGCCGTGGTGTCCGAGGCGGGCGCTTCGGTGTACTCGGCGTCGGCCTTCGCTTCGCAGGAGCTGCCCGAGCTGGACGTGTCGCTGCGCGGCGCGGTGTCGATCGCCCGCCGCCTGCAGGACCCGCTGGCGGAGCTGGTCAAGATCGACCCGAAGTCGATCGGTGTCGGGCAGTACCAGCACGACGTGTCCGAGGTGTCGCTGTCCCGCTCGCTCGACGCGGTGGTCGAGGACTGTGTGAACGCCGTCGGGGTGGATGTCAACACCGCCTCGGCCCCGCTCCTGACCCGGGTTTCCGGGATCACCTCCGGGCTGGCCGAGAACATCGTCAGCCACCGCGACCAGCACGGGCCGTTTCGCTCCCGTGGGGTGCTCAAGGAGGTGCCGCGGCTGGGGCCGAAGGCGTTCGAGCAGTGCGCGGGCTTCCTGCGCATCCCCGGTGGCGACGACCCGCTCGACTCCTCCAGCGTGCACCCCGAGGCCTACCCCGTCGTGCGCCGGATCCTCGCCTCGACCGGCAAGGACCTGCGGGAGATGATCGGCAACACGCGGGTGCTCAAGTCGCTCGAGGCCGGCCGGTTCGTGGACGAGCAGTTCGGCCTGCCGACCGTCACCGACATCCTCGCCGAGTTGGAGAAGCCCGGCCGCGACCCGCGCCCGGCGTTCAAGACCGCGACCTTCGCCGAGGGCGTGGAGAAGCTCGGCGACCTCGAGCCGGGCATGCGGCTGGAGGGCGTGGTGACCAACGTGGCGGCGTTCGGCGCGTTCGTCGACATCGGCGTGCACCAGGACGGTCTCGTGCACGTGTCGGCGATGTCGAAGAACTTCGTCAAGGACCCGCGCGACGTGGTCAAGCCGGGCGACATCGTCAAGGTCAAGGTGCTGGAGGTGGACATCCCGCGCAAGCGGATCTCGCTCACCCTGCGCCTGGACGACGAGCCGACGGCCGGAAAGCCCGCCGCCGGGGGTGGTGGCGGCCGCCAGCAGGGCCAGCGCAAGGGCGGCGGGCAGCAGCAGCGGCGCCGTGACTCCGGCGGGTCCGGGGGCGGCGGTGCCCTCGCCGACGCCCTGCGCCGCGCGGGGTACGGAAGGTAGTTGATCCGGACAGGTGACCCCGGGTAGCGCGACGGGAGTAGCAGGCTCATCATCGAAGAGTGCATTGGGCGGACTTCCTGGCTGAACGCTCCGCGCGCCGCTGGCTGCGCGGCATGGCCGGGCAGTTGGAACCAGGCTGGCATGCGCTGGCCTGGGATCCCGCCCTGTGGCCCGTCTTCGAGCGGCACCTGTCCGCGGTGCACGACGCCGTGCGGGTCGAGGACGAAATGGTCGAGCGGGCCGAGCCGGTCAGCGACCTGATACTGATCGCGGGCCACGCCCATGACGTGTGGACCGAGGCGGTGTCGTCGGGTTGGCGGGCGCCCGAGCAGCCGGCCGGGTGGACCGCCAAGGAGTGGAGCGGCCTGCGCCTGCTCGCGTGCTACCGCCTGGCCGCGGCCGAGCCGCACGGTCCGCGGCTGCCGCAGGCCGCCGAGGGTCTCCGGCCCGCCCTCCCCGACCTGCGCCGCCACGTCCGGTAGCCCCTGCCCATCGGCCAGCCCACGACGGCCTTCAACGGACCCGGTTCGCACGAGGCGTCGCTATCCGGGAACGCGCAGATACCCCGCCCCACGCAACCGGCCTGAACAGCGGGAACCGTTTGCGGGCCTCCGTTTGACCATGATCGGGCATGGGTGGATCCTGTTCCAATCCAGCTATCGGGGAGGACCGATGAGCACCTTCATCGTGGTCGGTGGCGCCGGCCGGACGGGCCGGCGCATCACCGAACGGCTCACCAAGGACGGCCACCGGGTGATCGTGGCCAGCCGCGACCCCGAAGGTGAGGAAACCGTGACACTCGACCTCGCCGGCCGGGTGGACCCCGCGGTGTTCGCCGGCGCGGACGGCATCGTGATCACCGTCGAACCGCCGAAAGACCCGGACGAGGCCGAGGCGGTGATGCACGCCGGGGTCGCCGCGGTCGCCGGAATCGCCGCCCACGAGGACATCCCGGTGGTCCTGGTTTCGCAGATCTACCTGACCCGGGCCTCCGAACATCCCGAGATGGCCGACCGCATCGCGGCGCGCGCCCGCGGTGAGCAGGCGCTGCGGACCAGTGGCGCGCAGTACACGATCGTGCGGGCGAGCTGGCTGCATGACGTGGGCACCGACGGCGTGCGTGTCGAGCAAGGCGACACCGGCGAGGGCCGCATCAGCCGGGAGGCCGTGGCCAAGGCGGTCGTGGCCGCGCTGTTCGACCCGTCGGCTTCGGGCAAGACCTTCGAACTCTACGACGACCCGGAGTCCACCGAGCCCGACTGGTCGACCCTCTTCGCCGCCCTCTCGCCGGACCCGGAATCCTGAAAGTCACCGGAGGCTGCCCGGGTCGGCCCACGGCTGGGCCAGCAACTCGACCAGTCGCGTCACGTCCCCGCCGGTGCTGATGTCGACCGTCTCACCGCCCGGCACGCCGTTGCGGAACGTGGGAACGGCCGCCACGCCTGTCATTCGGATCCCGGTACCTTCCCGGTACGAGTGGTCACTGGCGGGAGCGGTTCCAGCACTTGTCTGCTCAGGTGCTGGAAGATGATCGAGGTGCGGAAGCCGACGATTTCGCGGCGGCTGGTGAACCGGTCGAGCAGGAACGCGTGCAGGTGGTCGATGTCCTGTACGGTGACGTGCACGAGGAAGTCGTCGCTGCCGGCCATCGTGTACACCGAAAGCACCTCGGGCATCGCCGCCACCGATTCCTCGAACGCCGCCACAACGTCCCGGTTCAACGGCCGCACCTGCACGGCCACGATCGCCTGGACACCGCGGTTCAGCGCGGCCAGGTCGATGTCGGCGTGGTAGCCGCGGATCACCCCGCGGGCGCGCAGCAGCCGGATGCGCTCGAGGCAGGTCGAGGGCGCGATCCCGACCTTGCGCGCGATGTCCCGGTTGGACTGCCGCGCGTCCTCCTGCAACTGCCGGACGATCGCCGAATCAAGTTCGTCCACGTTCCTTTTCCCACCTGACAGACCGAATTTCGTTCGGCTGAACGGTCGATCCCTCGGTCATCAGCCTAGCTTTCGGGCATGGACCACGAAGAGGTGGCAATCCGGCGGGGCCGCCGATCCGGCCTGACGATGGTGATCGCCGCGCATTCCCGCGTGCTGGGCCCGGCCGTGGGCGGGGTGCGGTTGCGGAGATACGACGACTGGCGCGACGGCGTCGAGGACGCGCTTCGGTTGTCGGAGGCGATGACGTACAAGTGCGCGGCGGCGAACCTGCCCTTCGGCGGCGGGAAAAGCGTGCTCGTGGCGGACGGCGCCATCATCGGTGACGCTCGGGAGGCCGCGCTTGCCGACCTCGGCGAGTTCATCGCCGACCTGGACGGCTCGTATCTCGCGGGACCGGACGTCGGCACCGGGCCTGCCGACATGGCCGTTCTGCGCCGCTGGACTCCACACGTGTTCTGCCTGCCCGAAGACCAGGGCGGCACGGGATCGTCGAGCGGCCCCACCGCGCTCGGCGTGCTGGCCGCCTTGCGCGCGGGTACGCGGGCCGTGTTCGGCGACGACTCGCTCGCGGCCCGGACCGTCGTGATCAGCGGTCTCGGCTCGGTCGGCACCTACTTGGCCCGCCATCTCGCCGCGGCGGGCGCCAAGGTCCTGGTGTCCGATGTAGACGATCGGAAGCGCGCTCTGGCCGAGGAATGGGGGCTCGGCTGGGTCGAGCCCACCGAGGCGCTGAGTACGTCCGCGGACATCCTCGTCCCCGCCGGGGTCGGCGGGGTGGTGGGCCTCGACACCGAGTTCCCGCTCATCGTCGGCCCGGCGAACAACCAGCTCACCCTCGAAGCAGTGGCCGACGAGCTGGCCCGCCGGGGCGTGGTGTGGATTCCGGACTTCGTGGCGAGCGCGGGCGGTGTGGTCTATACCCTTGGCCGCGAGGTCGAGCGCCTGACGCACGACCAGGCACTGGCGCGGGTGGCGGCGATCGAGTCCACTGTGGACGAGCTACTCGCCGCCGCCCGCGCCCGCGGCACCACTCCCCTCGCCGAAGCCATGGGCCTGGCGCGGGACCGCCTCGAAGGCTGAGTGCTCAGCCTTCGAGTTCGCCGCGGTTCTCCGGCTCGCCGCCGTTCATGCCCTTCTTCACCGAGTCGAGGATCGCCATGCCCTGGCTGACCAGGCCGGACGCGAGTTCACCGAGCCCGTCGGCACCGTTCAGGATGTTGACGTTCGCGCCCGACAGGCCCTGCGCCGCCTCCCGGACGATCAGCGGAAGCTGATCGATCAGCATCCGGTCGAGCGCGACCCGGTTGTGCGAGGCGGCGGCCTCGGCCTGGATCCGCATCTTCTCCGCGTCGGCCTGCGCGAGGATGCGTACCCGTTCGGCGTCGGCGTCCGCGGGCTTGATGACCTCGGCGACGAGTTGCTGCTGGCGCAGTTCGGCCTCGCGCTGCGCCAACTCGGTCTGCATCGCGATGACCTCGCGCTGGGCCTGTGCCTGGGCCAGCGGGCCGGCCTGGGACGCCTCCGCCTGCGCGCGGTCCACTTCGGCCTTGTACTGGGCCTGGACGACTGCCGTTTGCCTGGCGTACTCCGCCTGGCGGCGCTGGGACTCCTGCTCCGCCTCGGCGGCCGCCTGGTTGGCCTGCGCCTGGGCGATCTGCGCCTCCCGCTGGATGGCGGCGTTGTGCGGGGCCGCCATCGCGGCGATGTAGCCGAGCTTCATGTCGTCGATCGACTGGATCTGCAGCGAGTCCACGCTGAGCCCGATCTTGGCCATTTCGGCTTTCGAACCGTCGAGCACCTCGGTGGCCAGCTTCTGCCGCTCGGTCACGATCTCTTCGACCGTCATCGAGCCGATGATCGAGCGCAGATGCCCGGAGAAGATCCGGCCGGTCAGCACGGACATCTCGTCCTGCGACGACAGGAACCGTTGCGCGGCGTTGACGATGCTCTCCTCGTCGTTGCCGACCTTGAACGCGATGACCGCACGGACGGTGAGCGCGATCCCCTGCTTGGTCACGCACACCTCGGAAACCTCGGCCTCCGCCATGGCCAGGGTGAGGAACCGGACTTTCCGGAAGACCGGCAGGACGAACGTGCCGTGCCCGACCACCACCCGGAACGGGGTGCCCTCCCGGCTGGACTTCCCGCCCGAGATGAGCATCGCCTCATCGGGCGCCGGAACGCGATAACCGAACATTCTTGCCTCCACTGTGCCGATAGCTACTAACCCAGCCGAAAGCGTCGTGGAGTCCCAAACGTAGGTCGGTCGGCGGTTGTGCCGGCTGACTCACTTTCGGTCTCCCTGGTATTCGCCGAATGGCTCGGACCAGGGCACGACGTCGACGTTCCGGGCACCACGGGATTCCACGACCAGCACCGACGTGCCGGCCGGGAGTGGCTGGTCGGACCAGGCCAGGAAGTATTCCAAGCCACCCCGGAACCTGATCTTGACCTCCCCGGGGCCGTCCTCGCCACGCGTGGCGTGCACGAGTTCGCCCATCCGCCCCACGGCCTCCCGGGCCATGGCACCCCGCCCCTCTCCCCGCTCGACCTTGACCGGAAGCCAACTTACCCCCTGGCTTCGCTCCTCGAACGGGAATCGGGCGAAGCCGGTTCCCGTGTTATTTCTCGCCCAGATCAGGGGTCGACGGGCGCGGCCGGATCCTCGTGCCCGCCCTGCGCCGCCAGGGGATTCCGGTCGTGGGTGCCTCCGGCGTTTTGGGGCATGATCGATCGCGGCGGTCCGGTCGTCATTCCCCTTTACGTCGGTTCTTTTGTGGCTGAGGTAAGCGCTTTCTTGGCTCGCGAAAGGCCTGGGCCTGCTCTTGTCAGCCCTTCGGGTGACTTCGGCCGCGAAGGTGACCGGTTCGGGCGGTACCGGATCGCCGTCCACGGCAATGCCGAGAACCGGATCCCCTACCCGGATTTCGCGTTTCCCCTGCTCGACGAGGTCGACACGGCCAGGTATCACCGGGAGCATGTCGCCCGTCACATGGCCTTGACATCAAGTAACGTCGAGGTTCCATCCTCCTAACCATGAACGATGAGAATCTGAACCTCGCGGTGATCGTGGGCAGCACGCGGGAAGGCCGGTTCGGGCCCGTGGTGGCGAACTGGCTCGCCGGGCAGGCCCGGCAGCACGACGGCATGGACGTCGACGTGATCGACCTGGCCGAAGCCCGGCTGCCCGGCGAGCTGAGCAAGGCGCCCACACCGGAGGTCACGGCGGTGACCGAGCGGCTCGAGGCCGCCGACGCCTTCGTCGTGGTGACGCCCGAATACAACCACAGTTTCCCAGCGTCACTGAAGACCGTGATCGACTGGCATTACACCGAGTGGCAGGCCAAGCCGGTGGGGTTCGTGTCCTACGGCGGGCTCGCGGGAGGCCTGCGCGCCGTGGAACACCTGCGCGTCGTCTTCGCCGAACTGCACGCCGTCACGATCCGCGACACGGTCAGCTTCCACGGTGTGTGGGGCCAGTTCAACGACAGCGGCCGGCTGCTGAACCCGGATGGCCCCAACGCCGCCGCGAAGACCATGCTCGACCAGCTCGCCTGGTGGGGCTTCACCCTCCGCGAGGCCCGCGCCACCCACCCCTACCGCACCTGACCCCAACGCGAGTCCCACACTCACCGCGCCCGAGTCCCGACGCTTCCGGTGGCTACCCCTACTTCATCCAGGCCTCTGCCAAGGCCGCCTGGGACGCCGCGACCGCCGACCCCATCACGCCACAGTCAGCGCGCGAGTCCCGCTCGCCCTACGCGCAAGCCGAACTCGGGCGCGGTGACCATGGAACTCGGGCGACGCGAGTGTGGGGCACGGCCGCGCTGGTCACTCTTTCTCCTGGCTGACGACCTTGCCTGGGTTGAGGATGCCGCGCGGGTCGAACGCCTGCTTGACCGCCCGGTGCACGGACAGCCCCACCTCGCCCAGCTCGGTCTCCAGCCAGGCGCGTTTGAGCGTGCCCACGCCGTGCTCGCCGGTGATCGTCCCGCCGAGCCGCAAGCCGAGCGCCATGATCGCGTCGAAAGCCGCCTGCCCGCGCCGCACGGAGTCAGGATCGCCACCGTCGAAGATCACGTTGGGATGCATGTTCCCGTCACCGGCGTGCCCGCAACACGGCACCGGCACGCCGTGCTCGGCGGCGATCGCGGCCATCCCCTCGACGAGCTCGGCCAGCCGCGACCTGGGCACGCACACGTCGTCGACCAGGCGGTCGCCGAGCCGCTCCATCGCGACGCCAACCAGCCGCCGCGCTTCGATCAGCAGGTCGGCCTCGGCTTCGTCCGTGGCGACGAGCACCTCGGTCGCGCCGCAGCCGCGCGCCGCCTCCGCAAACGCTTGCAGGTCGCCGGGCGCGGCCGGCCCCCGGTCGGACTGCGCGATCAGCACGGCCTCGGCGTCTCCGGGGAAACCCAGGTCGCGGTAGGCCGAAACGGCGTCGATGGTCGCCTTGTCCATGAACTCCAGCACCGACGGCCGGCCGGTGCCGAGGTACTCGGTGACCGCGCGGCACGCGGCCCCGGACGTACCGAAGAACGCGATCGCGGTAAGCGGTTTCTCCGCGGCCGGCCGCAGCGCCACCGTCACCTCGGTGATCACGCCGAGCGTGCCCTCGGAACCGGTGAACAGCCGCACGAGGTCGTAGCCCGCGACCCCCTTGGCGGTGCGTCGACCGGCGCGCAGTACCCGCCCGTCGGCCAGCACGACTTCGAGGCCACGGACGAAGTCGCTGGTGACGCCGTACTTCACGCAGCACAGCCCGCCCGCGTTGGTGGCCACGTTCCCACCGATGGTGGAGGACTCCCAGGACCCGGGGTCGGGCGGATAGAACAGGTTCTTGTCCGCCACCGCCTTCGACAGCACCGAGTTGATCACGCCGGGCTGGACGGTGGCGGTGTGGTCGACTTCGTCGATGTCGAGAATCCGGTCCATCCCGACCAGGGACAGCAGGATCGCACCGTCCACCGCGTTCGCCCCGCCGGACAGGCCGGTGCGGGCGCCCTGCGGCACCACCGGGATCCGGTGCTCGTGGGCGAACCGCAACACCCGCGCCACCTCGGCGGTGTTCCGCGGCCGGGCCAGCGCGACCGGTCTTCCGGCGTCGCAGAATCCCGCCTGATCGAACCGATAGGCCTCCAGGACGTCCGGATCCCGCGTGACGAACTCTTCTTCGAGCAGTTTCACGCCTTCACCGTAGCGACCGGAGAACGAGTGGCGCCCGGGCGCGAGCATCCGGGCGCCACCCCGGAGCAGGGCCTCAGGCCTTGATCGCCTTACGGGACTCGGCCGCGTCGATCGTGATCTTGCGCGGCTTGGCCTGCTCGGCGACCGGGATGCGGACGGTGAGCACGCCGTTGTCGTAGTTCGCCTTGATGTGGCCGGTGTCGAGCGTGTCGCCGAGGAACAGCTGGCGGGAGAACACGCCCAGTGGACGCTCGGAGACCTGCATCTCGACGTTGTCGGCGACGATCGGGCGGCGCTCCGCCTTCACGGTCAGCACGTTGCGCTGGACGTCGAGCTCGATCGCGTCAGGCGAAACCCCGGGAAGGTCGAAGGCCACCACGAACTCATCGCCGATGCGATAGGCGTCCATCGGCATCGAGGTGGGTCGCGACCAGGTGCCGAAAGCCTGCTGGGCCAGCCGGTCGAACTCGCGGAACGGGTCAGTGCGCATCAACATCGTGAACACCTCCTGGTTTCGACTCGCTTCATGCCGACGCGCTATGCCTTCCTTTATAGCCTGTCGTCCTTCCATTGACAAGTCCGAATGTCGTCGGCAAGATGACGCTATGGTGGAAGCGGCGAAGGATCTGCGCGAGGAACTCGAACTGGTCCACGCGGTGCTCTCCGAAGCGACGAGCGGGGATTTCGACCCGCGCCGCATCCTCGCCGCGCTCATCGTGCTGCGCGACCTGCGCGCCGAACTCACCGCGTGGGAGCCCAGCCTGATCGCGGTGGCCCGGCGGCTCGGGGTCAGCTGGGCCGAACTGGCCCCGGCGCTCGGCGTCACCAGCAGGCAGGCCGCCGAACGCCGCTACCTGCGGCTCCGGGATGCCGCGTCCAGCGACGTCACCGCGGACGAACGCGTGCGAGCCACCCGGGACCAGCGGGCCGGCGACCGAGCCGTGAAGGTGTGGGCACGCGAGAACTCGGGCTCACTGCGCCGGCTGGCGGGCCAGGTCAGCGCCATTCCCAACCTACCGAGAGCCGGACAGGTGAGGCGCGCACTCGGTGAAGACGACGCCGCCGCGCTACTGCCACCGCTGGCCGCGGTCCGCGCGCACCTGGAAGAGGCTCACCCCGAACTGGCCGGCGAGATCGGCGCGCTCACGGAACAGACCGACCGGCTGCGCCGCGAAACCGACGAACGCCGTCGTGAGTCACGTCAAGCGGCTCCGACGAGTTCGACCCGGCAGTAAGCCATAGCCGCACGAGCAAGCCGCGCATCGGACGTCACCAAGGTGATGCCGCGAACCTCGGCGAGGGCGACATAAGCGGCACCGTAACCACTGATGTTTCTCCGGAGCCGCCACATCCGGGCAAGCAGGTCGTCAAGCGAAACCTGGTCGACCCCGAGCCGTGGCAGCCGGTCGACCGCCTGAAACGCTTGCTCTTCCTTGATCTTGTGCCCAAGCGTCAGGCCGCGAATCACCGAGAAGACTTCCGCCTTCCAGTGCTCGGGCGCGGCCCACTCCGGATCACGGCCCAGCACCACACGCGCCCGGCGGCCTCGCTCGTCGGCGTAAAGGAGCATATTGGCGAGCACTGAGGCATCGACAACAATCACGCCACGCCACCCCGAGGGTGGCCTCCACCGTCTCGCTCGTTTCTCGCCTGACGGAGCACCTCCGCCGCATCCGGCGCATCGGCTTCCGCACCGCCCCCACGCGCCAGATCGCGCTCAACCTCGGCCAGTAGTTGCCTGTTACGGCTGAAGTTCGCCTGCCGCTCAAGCACGGCGAGGAGAAATGCCTGTAACGACTGGCCGTTCTTCTTCGCCTCGGCGGTTAGTGCGTCCTTGACGTGGTCGGGAACATCCCGGATGGTGAGCACCGCCATGACTGCATCTTGCAGTCATGGCGACTGCGAAGTCAAGGCGCTTCTGGCTCGTAGGCGTTCATCGCCGGGACGTTTTCGTACATCCGGCGCAGGTAGTCGAGCAGGCGCGTCCGCTCCTCGACGGTGAACCCGGTGAGCAGGATCTCCTCACGCCTGAGTGCGACCTCCAGCATCCGGTCGTGCAACTCGTGCCCGGCCTCGGTCAGATAAAGCGCCCGCCTGCCGCCACTCGTGTCGACGACGACCAGTTCCCGAGTGCCCAACAGCCGCAGGCTACGGCTGATCACCGACTTGTTCAGCCCCAGCAGCGCACCGAGCCGGGCGGCTGTGCTGCCGGGGGCGTTGACGATCGCGGACAGCACCCGCCACTCGTTGATCCCCACGTTGAACCGCCGCAGGAACAGCCGGGAGCCGCCCCAGGACAGCGCGTTGGAGATCAAGCTCAGGTAGGCGGGAACGTAATCCTCCCGCCGGACACTGCGCTCGCGGTGTGTCACGGGGCGGGACGGGCTAGCCTGCCACCGTCTTTTCGGCGGTGGGTGACGCGCCGTTTCCGGATCGATGTTCACCGGGGTCGGCGGCCTTCGCGGATTCGAACTCGTTTCGCGGTTCGGGGACACCGAAGGGTTCCTCGAGCATCGGGGTCGCCTCGGCGAGCAGCCTGTGCGTGGTGCTGAGCTGCTCGGCCATGCGTTGCCGGAGGTCACGAAGCACATCGACCTTGCCCTGCGCGTCCTCGATCATCGACCGTGACCGTTCGGTGGCCTCCGCGACCAGCTGTTCGGCCTGCTCCTTCGCCTTCTTCTCCTGTTCGGCGATGGCCTGCAGGGCGTTGGCCCGGCGGACGGCCATCGCTTCGGCGAAGTCGTTCTCCACCTGCTGGCGGCGGCGCGTGGCCTGTTCCTCGAGCTTGCGGCGGTTCTCCCCGGCCTGCTTCGTCAGCGCTTCGACATCGGCGCGGGTGCGGGCCATCAGCTGCTCGTGTTCGGCGGCCATCTCCCGGCGCCGGGTGTCCAGCTCGGTGACCAGGCGCTCATGCCGTTCGCGCAGCCGTTGGCTCGCCTTCTCGGCCGCCGTCCAGCTGCGCTCCGCCGAGGCCCGGGCACGCTCGGTGATTTCCGCGGCCTCGTCCTCGGCGAGTTCGACCATGCGGAGCAGCCGCTCGCTCAGCCCGTCCGGCTCGATGGGGGTGCGGGCGACCCGGTCGACCTTCTCGCGCAGCCGGTCGTTCTGGGTGCGCAACTCCTCGAGTTGCCTTGCGAGATCCTCCGCGTTGGCAGCGGCGGCGTCCCGGTCGGCGATCAGCAGGCGCATGTCGGCCTCGACACTGGCCACGTACTCGTGGACCTGGCGCGTGTCATACCCACGCCACGCCCGGTCGAAGTCGGTCGGGAGCGGGACGAGGTCCTCACGAGAATCCACCGCCACCATCCTTCAAGCACCTCCCGTATTCGTCGGCACCTCCGCGCCCCACGGCGGGCCGCCACCGTAACCGGCGCATGGTGCCTCTCCAAGAGACAGTCCTTTATGGACTTTCAGCCGAAAGCCCGGTCACGGCAAGCATCCTCTTCTCACCGCTCGCCGTCTACCAGCATCGCGTCGTTCGCGTAATTTCTCAGTGTGACGCTGTTGGTCTTGTCCTGCATTCCTGCTGTCAGCATGCCTCGCCACGGCCCGGCCAACATCACCCTGGTGAGACCATTTCCCAGGCGGATCCCCAGGCCGGTCTTCGGCAGGAATGCTTTCACACCACCCGGCATCGGCTTCTGGTTCCCCCCAACATGGTCGCCCAGTGACCTCTGGTAACTCCCGAAAGCCGTGATGTGATCACCTCCGACGGCGGTCAGCTCGCCGGCCAGCACGTGGGCCCCGATGACGGCCTGCTCGTGCCCATGCCCATGCGGCCGCCGAAGGCCGGGTCCCCGAGCAGCACGGCCCGGCCCGGTGACCACCCCGGCACGCGAACGATGCTTTTCCGGTCGAAACAAAAATCGGACGGCGCCCACGTGGCTTCGAGCAGCCGCGGCACCTCCCAGCGCTCGCCGGCGAAGGCATCCGGGACGAACTTTTTCTGCCATTCGATGTCGTGACGGTCATAGTCGAGGATCGGCCCGGCGAAAAGGAACATCCCCGGCCGTCACCGCCGCGGACCGGACAGCGTCCCGCGCGCTCGCGGCCAGGCATGACGCGCATGTGCTGCCAGCCGTCGAGGTCCGGCGCGCCCGGCACGGCGAAGACGACCTTGTAGTGGCCCTGATCGCGGACGAACCCGGACTCGGGACCGAACGCCAGCCGCCGCACCCGCGAATGCACGCCGTCCGCGCCCACCAGATCGAAGCGGCGGGACCTGCCGCTTCGGAACGGACCTCGACCCCTTCGGTGCCTTCCGCCAGCTTCGCCATCGAGTCCACGACGTCCTCCCGCGTCGTACGGCATTCGCGCCAGATCGCCACGCAGGATCTCGATTTCCGCGAAGATCCCGCCCCGACAACTCCTGAGCCCACTTCCACAGCGGGGCGACCGGCCTCGTGCACCCCGGCCGTGCCCACCACGCCGGGGTGCCGGGCGCGGATCTCGTCCATCAGGCCCATCCGCTCGACCACATCGCGGGCCCAGCCCCGCAGGTCGACCGCCTGCCCGAGCTATTCGAGCAGCAGCTTCGCGAGTTCGGCCAGCAGTGCCTCGACCCGTTCGGCCCGTTCGTCGCCGACCGCCTCCGCGATCGCGGCATCGATCCGGCGGGCCGAGCGCCGTTTGATCACCCGCAGGATCCGTTCGGGCACGTGGACCCGCACGCGCCGTCCGTCGTCCGGATCCGGGGCCGTCTCGACGGAACCCCGCTCCCGCAGCCGCGCCACGGACGTCGAGACGTGGCTCTGCACGAACCCGGTGCGTGCCCGGATCTCCGTGAGCGAGGTACCCGGATGCTTGAGGACGTCCTCCAGGACGGCCAGTTCGCCGGGCGTCATCGGCGGATCGCCGGCCTGGCCGGTCGCCCCGCGGGAAAGCTCGATCAACCGCCTGCCCAGCCGGTGCAGTTCGCCGCCGTCCACATCCGTCATTTTACATCTTTGCAGATACATCTCTAGAGATGTACTTTGAGAGATCTCACTGGTGAGGAGGTTCCCATGCGAGACACGCGACTCGCGGGTGTCGGGAAGACCGCGCTCGGCGTGGCCGTTGTCCGGGCAGAGGAAAGCAAGCGGCCGGACCGGCTGTTCGAAGATCCTTTCGCGGCCAGATTCGTGGCCGCGATGCCGGAGGCGTTCACGGCTTCACGAGTGCAAATGACCTCGTTGACCCGGAACTTCGTGCAAAGCGCGATCATCCGCACCCGGTTCTTCGACGACTACCTCCGCGAATCCGCAGGGGGTCCGGGGGCTTGCCCCCAGGTGGGTGCCCCCAGAAGACCCCGAAGACCCCGAAGACCCAGAAGACACTGCCGCCAGGTCGTGCTCCTGGCCGCGGGTCTGGACGCCCGTGCGTTCCGGCTCGACTGGCCGCCGGGCACCCGGCTGTTCGAGCTCGACCTGCCGGAGGTGCTGGCCTTCAAGAATGACGTTCTGGCCCAGAGCACAGCGCGTTGCGAGCGCGTGACGGTGCCGGCCGATCTCCGCGGCGACTGGGCGGCGAAGCTCGCCGAGTCCGGGTTCGACCGCCGGGAGCCGACCGCATGGCTCGCCGAAGGATTGTTCATCTACCTGTCCGCGCTCGAGACGGCACGGCTGCTCACGACGGTCGGCGAGCTGTCGGCGCCGGGCAGCCAGATCTCCTTCGAGCACGTCACGGCCGCCGAAACCGCCACGGTCGCCGAAGCCAGGAAGACCCCGGGGATGACCCGGCACGCGGCGATGTGGAAGGGCGGTCTCGGACCGCGTACTCCGGAATGGTTGACCAGGCAGGGCTGGCATGTCGAACTGCACGACCGCACCCGGGTGGCCGAGTCCTACGGCCGGCCGGGTAAGGCTTCGGGCGGTCTCCTCATCGCGCGCCGGGCCGGCACGTAGCCTTGGGGGGGTGACCGGGGACAGACCAGCCGACGACAGAACCGAAGACCGCGAAGCACCGGACTCGCCTGTGCCATCTCCCGGCGAAGGTGTTCAGACCACGACCGACGACCGCGTGATCGCCGGCCGCTACCGGCTCGAGCGCAGAATCGGTGGCGGCGCGATGGGCGTCGTGTATCTCGCGCGCGACGAGGTGCTGGACAGAACCGTTGCGGTGAAAGAACTTCTGCTGCCGCCCAACCTGACCGAGGCGGAGGCCGAGCTCGCCCGGAAACGGTCGTTCCGCGAAGCGCGGCTGGCCGCCCGGCTGCAACATCGGCACGCCATCACCGTTTTCAACGTCGTCGAGGACGACGGCAAGCCGGTGCTGGTAATGGAGTACCTGCCCTCCCAAAGCCTCGCCGAAGTGCTGACCGCGCGCGGCTCGCTGTCGCCGGAGGAGACCGCACGCGTGGGCGCGGGCGCCGCCTCCGCGCTCGCCGCCGCACACGACGCGGGCATCGTGCACCGGGACGTCAAGCCGGGCAACATCCTGATCGGCGAAAACGGCACCGCGAAGATCACCGACTTCGGCATTTCCCGTGCCGCGGACGACGGCACCATCACCGGCAGCGGTAGCTTCGCCGGTACGCCCGCGTTCCTGTCTCCCGAGGCCGCAAGGGGTGAACCACCGAGCCAGGCTTCCGACGTCTTCTCCCTCGGCGCGACGCTCTACACCGCGGTCGAGGGCCGGTTTCCTTACGGGGACTCGGAAAACCAGATGGCCGTGCTGTACGCCGCGGCCGCGGGCCGGTACACCCCGCCGACGCAGACCGGTCCGCTCACCGACGTGCTGTCGCGCATGATGCGGCTCGATCCGGCCGAGCGCCCCACCATGGCCCAGGTCGCGCGCGAGCTGGCCAAGGTGGCCATGCCGCAGGACGAACCCGGCAACCGGCGACGGCTCGTGCTGGCCGGGCTCGCCGTGCTCGTCGTGGTCGCGGCCGGGGTGACCGCGCTGGTCGTGCTGCTGCCGGGGAAGGACGAGCGGACCGCGGCGCCCGGCCCGGCCACGGCACCGGCCGCCGCGCCCACCGCGCCCACCATGGCCGGCTCGGCCAGCTCCTCCACCCCTCAGCCCGCCGGCAGCTCCACGCTCGCACCGGCCACTCCGACCACGATCACGGTCACGGTCCCCCCACCGCCCCCCAACACGGCACCACCGGCCACGGCCTCGCTGGTCGACGCGGTCAGGGAGTACTACTCGATCGTGCCGGGAAACCTGGACCTCGGCTGGAGCAGGCTCAGCCCGGCGTTCCAGGCGAGGATAGGCAGGGACTACTACGTGCGGTTCTGGTCCGCGATCAGCGATCTCTCCATCGTCGCCGGGCCGACCCAGGCCGGGGACAACACGGTCGAGGTCACCATCGATTTCCTGGACAGCGGTGCGCGTCACCGGGAATCCCACACGCTCGGCATGATCGTCAGCAACGGCCAGGCACTGATCAACAGTGACTCCGCGGTGAGATAACGGCCGCTGACGTTTGTCACCGATGCCGCCGAGGAAGCAGCAGGACGGCAGCGCTGGTGGTCAAGCGGGCGGGATGCGTTGCGCCGTACAGAGGAACAGATGCGGCGAACGGCCTATCCGCGTGAGCACGACGGTGGCCTCGGCGGGTCCGCGCGGCTTCAGCCGGCGGCGCAAGGCGTCCGGGTCGACGTCGAGGCCACGGACCAGGATCTCCAGGCGGCCCACCTCGTGCCGCCGCAGCAGGGCACGCAGCGCCTTCTCCTGGAACGGGCCGTGCTCGAGCACGCGAAACGCCCGCACCCCCGGCGGCGGCCGGTCCCCGGTGAGGTAGGCGATCCGCTCGTCGAGCTGCCACAGGCCATGCCTCGCGCCGTACTGCCGGACCAGCCCCGCCCGCACCACCGCGCCATCGGGGTCGACGATCCATTCGCCCGGCGCGGCCGCTTCGATGTCGTCCGGCTCCTCGTCCGTGATGGTCCACCGTGTACCGTCCGAGCGCAGCACGGTCGCCCGGCGCGAGACGGTGGCGAGGTCACCGGCCCACAGGCAGGCCTCGCGCACCTGCCCGTCGAGGGAGACCAGTTCCACCTCGTTCGCCCAGGGCACCACGGCACGGTCGATGCCCGGCGAGCACTTGACCACGAGATCCCGGCCCGCGTACACCCTGGCCAACTCGTCCAGCGGGGGAACGAAATCCCGCGGGCGCCAAGTACGGCGGCCGGCGTCGTCGCGGCGGGCGGGATCCGCGACGACCACCGCGTCCCGGGTCACCGGGCGCAGCGCGTCCGCCCGGACCAGGGCGACCCCGGGACAGTTGTGCCTGGCCATGGCCAGCCGCACCGGATCGAGGTCCGAACCCACGCAGCACCGTGCGACCTTGGCCAGTTCGGCGAGGTCGGCGCCGATCGAGCAGGTCACGTCGTGCACGTCCCGGCCAGAGAGCCTGGCCGCCCGGTGCCGCGCCACCGGCGACGCGCTCGCCTGCTGGAGCGCGTCCCCGGTGCACAGCCAACCCGCCGCGGAGTCCAGTTTGGACACCGCACGGCGGCGCAGCAGCACGGTCTCCAGCACCACCGCCGACCGTTCACCCGCGAGCCGGCGGGCCGCGGCGACGTCGGCGATCCTGCTCGCCCCGGTCAGCGGCAGCGCGCCGCACCCGGCCAAGGCGCGTTCGCCGGCCGAAGAGGTCAGGAACGCGACGTCGTCGAGGGAGAACCGATAAGTCAGCGCTTCGACCCGGTGATCATGACGTTGTAGAACAGCTCCCGCGGCAGCACCTTGGCCAGCAGATTCTTGTCCAGGGCGGACAGCCGGAGCCACAGGTGGTAGGCGAACATCCGCCAGCGCACGGTCAGCTTCTCCGGCGGCACCGCGGCCTCGAACGTGCGGATCGGCCACCCGGCCAGCGCCGCCGCGAACTCCTCGGTGACCGCGCGGACTTCGGTCGCGCCCGCACCGGTCGCCATCCGCTCCAGCTCGGAGGGATCGAACGTGTGCAGGTCCACGACGGCTTCCAGGGCGGCCGCCCGCGAAGAGGAGTCCAGTTCCTCCTGCGTCCGGCGCCACGACGAGAGCACCGGCAGCCGGGTGACGTTCGTGGTCAGCCACCAGGTGAGCTGACCGAGCCGGCGCGCGTAGAAGTTGCCGATCTTCGTGGGTTCACCGGCGAACACGAACCGCCCGCCCGGCTTGAGCACCCTCAGCACCTCACGGAACGCCGAGGGCACGTCCGGGATGTGGTGCAGCACGGCGTGCCCGACCACCAGGTCGAAGCTGTCGTCGGGATACGGGATCCGCTCGGCGTCGGCCACCCGGCCCTCCACGTCGAGGCCGAGCTGCTCGGCGTTGCGCAGCGCGACCTGCACCATGCCCGGCGACAGGTCGGTGACGAACCCCTTCTTGATCACGCCGCCCTGCATCAGGTTGAGCAGGAAGAACCCGGTGCCGCTGCCCAGTTCCATCGCGGTCGGATAAGGCTGGTCCTGCTCACCGGCGACCGCGCTGAACACGTCGGTGGCATAGGAGATGCAGCGCTCGTCGTAGGAGATCGACCACTTCTCGTCGTAGGTGTCGGCCTCCCAGTCGTGGTAGAGCACGTTGGCCAGCTTGGGATCCGACCACGCCGCCTCGATCTCCTCGGCCGAGGCGTGCGGGTTCGGGGCGGGATCACTTGCCACTGAACGTCGCCTTCCCCGGCCCGTTCTCGATGAACGACCGCATGCCGGTCTTCTGGTCCTCGGTGGCGAACAGCGCCGCGAAGACCTGGCTCTCGATCTTCAGGCCGTCCGCGAGCGAGCTGTCCAGCCCGATGTCGATCGCCGCCTTGGCCGCCGCCAGCGCCCGGGCCGGCCCGTTCACGAACTGCCCGGCCCAGCGCCGCGCGGTCTCGTAGACGTCGTCCGGCGCGACCACCTCGTCCACGATCCCCAGCGACAGCGCCTCGTCCGCGGCCACGAACCGTCCCGTGTAGACGATTTCCTTCGCCTTGCTCGGCCCGACCAGCCGGGCCAGCCGCTGCGTGCCGCCGGCACCCGGGATGATGCCGAGCAGGATCTCCGGCTGCCCGACCCGCGCGTTGTCCCCGGCGACCCGCCGGTCACAGCACAGCGCCAACTCCAGCCCGCCGCCGAGCGCGTACCCGGTCAGCGCGGCGATGGTCGGCTTCGGGAT
>NZ_DATELF010000004.1:0-25760 GCF_035276945.1 Amycolatopsis sp.
CGACTTGCCGCATACCTACTCACCATCATGACAACCACCCAAACCCCCACACCCACACCGACACCCACCCCAACCAAGCAAACACCACCCGCGATCAGCAACGAACAAATCGACGCCATGGACCTGGACACGCTGCTCACCGTCGCCGGGGCGGACGATCCCGAGACCGCCGGCGAACACTAACGGAGGAATCCCGGTGACAACCCGCGATGAACAAATCATCGAGGCCCTGCGTCGCTCGGTCAAGGAGAGCCAGCGACTCCGCCAAGAACTGCAGAGGCTCAACGCCCGGTTGCGAGAGCCCATCGCCATTCTGTCAATGGCCTGCCGGTTGCCCGGCGGCATACGTTCGCCCGAGGACATGTGGCAGGTGCTGGCACAGGGCGCCGAGGCCGTCTCGGCCTTCCCCGATGATCGCGGGTGGGCCCTCGACGCTCTCTACGACCCAATCCCGGGACGCCCGGGGCGCTGCTACACCCGCACGGGCGGCTTCCTCGACGACGCCGCCGACTTCGACCCCGCCTTCTTCAGCATCACGCCGCGAGAGGCGATGTCGATGGATCCCCAGCAGCGGCTTCTGCTGCAGACTGCCTGGGAGGCGCTGGAACGCGCCGGGATTCCGCCCGAGTCGCTGAGGGAGACCGCCACCGGCGTCTTCGCCGGTGCCCTCGCCGCGCGCTATTCGCCCGGCATGGACCGCGTCCCTGAGCAGTACCTGGGCTACGCGTTGATCGGGAACGAGACCAGCGTGCACTCCGGCCGCATCGCCTACCACCTGGGGCTGGCCGGTCCTGCGATCACCGTGGCCACCGCTTGCTCCTCCTCACTGGTCGCCCTGCACCTGGCCGCCCAGGCCCTGCGGGCGGGGGAGTGCGACTACGCGCTGGCGGGCGGGGCCACCGTCATGTCCACCCCCGACACGCTGCTGGAATTCAGCATCCAGCGCGGCCTGGCCGCCGACGGCCACTGCAAGCCGTTTTCGGCGGCGGCGGACGGCACTGTGCTGAGCGAGGGCGCGGGCATGCTCCTGCTGGCCCGCCTGTCCGACGCACAGCAGCTCGGCCACCCGGTCCTCGCCGTCATCAAGGGCTCCGCGCTCAACCAGGACGGCGCCAGTAACGGCCTGACGGCGCCCAGTGGTACGGCGCAGCGCCGGCTCATCCGCAGCGCCCTGCGGAACGCCGGCCTCACCGCTTCCGACGTGGACATGGTGGAGGCACACGGCACCGGCACCACCTTGGGCGACCCCATCGAGGCGGAGGCACTGCTGGAGGCCTACGGCCACGAGCGGCCCGCGGACCGCCCGTTGTGGCTGGGCTCGCTCAAGTCCAACTTCGGCCACCCCCAGGCCGCCTCCGGCGTAGCGGGCGTCATCAAGACCGTGCTGGCCTTCCAAGCCCGGCGCATGCCCAAAACCCTGCACGTCGACCAGCCCTCGCCGCACGTGGACTGGGAGTCCGGACACGTACGCATCCTGGACCGCGACCGCGACTGGCCGAGCATGGATCGGCCCCGGCGGGCCGCCGTGTCGTCCTTCGGCATGAGCGGTACGAACGCGCATGTCATCCTCGAGGAAGCGCCCAAGAGCACCGGGCCGGCCACCGTTTCCGCGCCGGGTGTTCCCGGAGCGGGAGCCGGTTCGACCGAAGATGCCTCCGGGCCGGCCGCCTGCCGCGTCTTCCTCCTCTCCGGCATGGGTCCGGCCGCCCTGCGCGCCCAAGCGGCGCGACTCGACGCGCACCTGGCCGCCCGGCCCGGCATCGCACCGGAGGCACTCGCCCACGCCCTGACCACGACGCGGACAGCGTTCAGCCACCGGGCCGCGATCTGCGCCGGCTCGGTCGACGAGCTCTCCCAGGCATTGCGGGCGCTGGCCGACGGACTTCCGCACAACCGGCTGGTCACTGACGAGGTGCGGCGGGGCGGGACCGCCTTCCTCTTCGCCGGGCAGGGTGCTCACCGGGCGGGGATGGGTGCGGAGCTGTACGCGGCGTACCCGGCATTCGCCGACACGCTCGACGAAATGTGTGTGGCCCTCGACCGCCCTGGGGCCCGGCCGCTGCGGGAAGTGATGTTCTCCACCGAGCCGGACATCGCCGGACTGCTGACGCGCACCGTCTACGCGCAGCCGGCGATCTTCGCCTTCGAGATCGCCATGTGCAGGCTGCTGCGCTCGTGGGGACTCAAACCCGACGTGCTCCTCGGCCACTCCATCGGCGAACTCGCCGCGGCCTTCGAAGCAGGAGTGTGGTGTCCGGAGGACGCCGCCGCACTGGTGTCGGCCCGTGGCCGGCTGATGGACGCGCTGCCCCCGGGTGGAGCGATGGCCGCCCTGCAAGGCACCGAGGCCGAGGTACTGGCCGAGCTGGAGCGCAGCGGTTCCGGCGCCGTCGTCGCCGCCGTCAACGGCCCGCAGGCGGTGGTCGTCTCCGGTGCGGAGGCCGAGGTGCTGGCCGCGATCACGCGCTGGAAGTCCGCCGGTCGCAAGGCCACCAGACTCCGGGTCAGCCACGCCTTCCACTCGACGCTCCTCGGACCGATGCTCGAGGAGTTCCGCGAAGTCGCGGGCTCGCTTGCCTACCGGCGCCCCCGTAGGCCGGTGGTCTCCAACGTGACGGGATCCCTGGCGCCTCCGGAGGACTTGTGCTCGCCCGACTACTGGGTGCGCCAAGCCCGCGAAGCGGTCCGCTTCGCCGACGGGGTCCGCGCGCTCCGGCAGCAGTCGGTCACCACCTTCATCGATGTCGGTCCGGACGGCTCGCTCGCGGCCCTCGCCTCCGGTTGCCTGACCGACGCGGAGACCTCTGCCGGCGAGACCGACACCATCGCCACTGCTCGACTACCCGGCAAGGAGGTCGAGACCGTGCTCCGCGCGGCCGGTGCCGCGCACGCCAGGGGCGGCACAGTCGACTGGGCGGCGGTGTTCGGCCCGGCAACCTCCCAGGTCGAGCCGGTCGCCCTGCCGACCTACGCGTTCCAGAACACCCGGTACTGGTGGCAGCTGACTACCGCCACACCCGGTGCGGTACCTCCGGAGCCCACCCCGGAGGTACCCGCGGGCGACGCCGCGGAGCCGCTGACCGGTGACCGGCTGGAGGCCGTGGTACGGGCCCACGTCGCAACAGTGACCGGCCTGCCTTCCCCGGCGGATGTCGACCCCCGACTGGCCTTCCTCGACCTCGGCCTGACCTCGGTCGGCACGCTGGAACTGCACCGGCGGATCCAGACCGCCACCGGCGCCAAGATCTCGACGACCTTCGCGTATGAGTACCCCACCCCGGCCGCGCTATGCGCACACATCGAGTCGGCGGCGCGGCAAAAGACCGCGAGTACGGCGAGCCCGACCGTCACGCACGACACGCCGCGGCCACACGGCGCCGCCCCGGACCCCCTTGATCCCGACGACATCGCCATCATCGGCATGGCCTGCCGCTACCCTGGCGGCGTCACCGGCCCCCAGCAGTTGTGGGAGCTCGTCCGGGACGAGGTCGACGCGATCTCCGCCTTCCCCGAGGACCGCGGCTGGCCCATCGAAAACCTGTACCACCCGGACCCGGAGCACTCGGGCACGAGCTACACGAAGGAGGGTGGCTTCCTCGACGACGTCGCCGGTTTCGACGCCGCCTTCTTCGGCATCTCCGGCCACGAGGCTTCCGCGATGGACCCGCAGCACCGGCTGCTGCTGGAGACGGCCTGGGAGGCCATCGAGCGGGCCGGGATCGACCCGCTGTCGATCCGCGGCAGCGCCCTCGGCGTCTACATGGGGATCGCCATGCAGGACTACCGGCCGCACAGCGACGAACACGCCGACGAGATGGCCGGCTACCTCACCGGGCTGGCGCCCAGTGTGGCCTCCGGGCGGATCGCCTACCTGCTCGGTGCCCAGGGCCCGACGATGACGGTCGACACCTCCTGTTCCTCCTCCCTGGTGACCCTGCACCTGGCCTGCCAGTCCCTGCGCAACGGAGAGAGCACCATGGCGCTGGCGGGCGGGGCCACGGTGCTGGCCAGCCCGGACGCTTTCATCGGCTTCAGCCGGCAGCGCGGCCTGTCGCCGGACGGCCGTTGTAAGGCGTTCTCGGCCGAGGCGGACGGCACCGGATGGGCCGAAGGCGCCGGCGTACTGCTGCTGGAACGCGTCGGGGATGCCCGCCGACGCGGGCACCCCGTGCTGGCCGTGGTCAAGGGGTCCGCCCTCAACCAGGACGGCGCGAGCAACGGCCTCACCGCACCCAACGGCCTCGCCCAGCAGGACGTGATCCGTAAGGCGCTGGCCGACGCGCGGCTGTCACCCGACGACGTGGACCTGCTGGAAGCGCACGGCACCGGTACGGTGCTCGGCGATCCCGTCGAGATCAACGCCGTGCTGGCGACCTACGGCGCTGACCGTTCCGCCGACCGTCCGCTCTGGATGGGCTCGTTCAAGTCGAACGTCGGTCACTCCATGGCCGCGGCAGGCGTCGGCGGCGTCATCAAGTCCGTCATGGCGCTGCGCAACGAACGGCTGCCCAGAACCCTGCACGCCGATCGGCCGACCCCGTATGCCGACTGGGACAGCGGGGCGATCCGGCTGCTCACCGAGGCCCTGCCGTGGCCCCGGCGGGAGAGCCCGCGCCGAGCCGCGGTCTCCGCGTTCGGCCTGAGCGGCACCAACGCGCACGTCCTCATCGAGGAGGCACCGCCGGCCCCCGCCGCGGGCTCAGCCGTCGAACCCCACCACGTCGTCTGGGCCCTGTCCGCACCGACCCGCGCGGCGCTGCGCGCCCAGGCGCGGCAATATGCCGAGCACGCCCGCCGCCACCCCGAGCAGAGCCCGGCGGCGATCGGAAGGGCGCTGGCCGCCCGCTCCGTCTTCCGCCACCGCGCGGTGGTGATCGGCGGGGACCGCGGCGAGTTGATCGAAGGCATGGAGGCCCTTGCGGCCGGACGCACCTCAACCGCGGTGGTCGAGGGCGCGGCCGCCACGCGCAAGGCGGTGCTCGTCCTGCCGCCCACGGCCGACCGGGCCTTGCCGGAAGCGTGGCAGGCATACGGGATCGCGCCGCAACTGCTGTTTCGTTCGGACGAGGCCGACCTGGCTGCCCGCCTCACGGCGGCAATCGCCGACGGTCACAACCTCATCCTCCAGTGCGCCCCCGGCCTGGCCGAACAGGTGCGGCAGGTGGCAGCCGAGGCGGGCCCCAAGGTCGCCGTCGTGCTGTGCTCCGGCGCGCCGGAGGTGGCGGATGACCTCTTCGTACGGGCGCTGGCCGAGGTGCACGTGGTCGGCCTGTACGCCGATTGGTCCCCGCTGCTGGGGCGGCGCCAAGGGCCCCTGGACGTCGAACTGCCGACGTACGCGTTCCAGCGGTCTCGCTACTGGGCGATGCGCTCCCACCCATCGGCTGCTCCGTCGCTCCCCAGCGCGCCGCCTGCCGCGCCCGTGGCCGTAACCGCCCGAGAGAAGTCGAGCACGGCCGCGTGGGACCTCGAGGGCGAGGCGCGGTACGAGGCTCTGCTGGAGTTCGTCCGCGTGCAGGCAGCCGACATGCTCGGGATCGACGTTGACGACCTCGACCCGGAAGAGGGCTTCTTCCAGCAGGGTTTCGACTCGATAATGGCCATGCGCCTGCTGCGGGCGCTGGAGGCACAAATCGACGTGCCGCTGCCCAGCACCCTGCTTTTCGAACAGCCGAACGCCACCGCCCTCGCGCTGTGCCTGGCCGAGGAAGTCACGGCGCCGCCGCCGGAGCCGACCGCACGGGCCACCGCGCCGGAGGTGGCCGACGCGCCGCGGACCCCGGTGTGGGAGGCGGCTGAACGCATCGACGAAAACGATCTGCTCGCCCGGTTGGAGGCGGAGATCGATCGCGCACGCGCTGTTCGTGAAGGGATGGCCAACCGATGACTGTCACCGAGGACCCGCGGCAGAGCGCGGTCTCACGAGCCCTCGCCGAGATTGTCCGGCTGCGCACGGCTCTGGAGGAAAGCGAGAAAACCCGCTCCGTGCCGATCGCCGTGGTCGGCATGGCCTGCCGGTTTCCTGGTGTTGACGACCCGGCCGCGTACTGGGACCTGCTCCGGGCCGGTAAGGACGCGGTGACCGACATCCCGGCCTCCCGCTGGGACAACGACGCCTTCTACTCGTCCGATCCGGACGCCCCGGGCACCATCCGGACCCGCCGGGCCGGCCTGGTGGACGACGTGGACCGGTTCGACGCCGCGTTCTTCGGCATCTCGGCCCGCGAGGCCGCCCACATGGACCCGCAGCAGCGCATGTTCCTGGAGACCGCTTGGGAGGCGCTGGAAAGCGCCGGCATCGCCGCCGACCGGCAGGCCAAGAGCCGGACCGGCGTCTTTGTCGGGGTCACCAGCCACGACTATTTGCAGTCCCTGATGAGCCGGCTGCCGCTGCCGGATCTGGACGCGTACGCCATGACCGGGCAGGCCTCGACCTTCGCGGCAGGACGGATGTCCTACTGGCTCGGGCTGCAAGGCCCGAGCCTGTCGGTGGACACCGCCTGCTCGTCTTCCCTGGTCACCGTCCACCTGGCGTGCCAGAGCCTGCGGGCGGGCGAGAGCGACCTCGCCCTCGCGGGCGGGGCCAACGCCCTGCTCGCCCCGGAGGGCTTCGTCGTCCTCTCGCGGGCGAAGATGCTTTCTCCCGAGGGGCGCTGCGCGACGTTCGACGCCTCCGCCAACGGGTACGTCCGCGCCGAGGGCTGCGGCGTGGTCGTCCTCAAGCGCTTGTCGGACGCGCAGGCGGACGGCGACCGGATCCTGGCCGTCATCCGCGGCTCCGCCGTCAACCACGATGGCCGTAGCAGCGGGATCACCGTGCCCAACGGCCAGGCCCAGCAGGACTTGATCCGGGCGGCCCTCGACCGGGCCCAGGTGCCCTACTCGCGCATCGGCTACGTGGAGGCCCACGGTACCGGGACGGCCCTCGGCGACCCGATCGAAGTCCGCGCACTGGCCGCCGTGCTCGGCGCGGGGCGGGACGCCCCGCTCGTCGTCGGTTCGGCCAAGGCCAACGTCGGCCACCTGGAAGCCGCCGCCGGTGTGGCGGGCCTCATCAAGACCATCCTGGCCCTGCAGCACGAGGAGATCCCGCCGCAGGCCCATCTGCGGGACGTGAACCCCGCGATCGACTTGCAGAAGCTGCCGGTCGAGTTCCCGCTGGCCGTCACGCCGTGGCCGCGGTCGGGTGAACCCCGGTTCGCCGGCGTCAGCTCGTTCGGTGCCAGCGGCACCAACGCGCACCTCGTACTCGAAGAGGCACCTCTGGAGGACGCGCGGGCAACCGCACCGGATCGCCACGAGCACCTGGTGACCCTGTCGGCCCGCACGCCCACCGCCCTGCGCGCCCTGGCCCAGCGCTGGATCGACAAGCTGTCCGACGCCGACGAGGCGGCACTGGCGGACATGGCCGCCACGGCCAACAAGGGCAGGGCGCGCTTCACCCACCGCCTCGCCGTCCGCGCCGACTCCGTTGGGACCCTGCGGGAACGGCTGCAGCGGCATCTCGACGCCGAAAAGGTTGCCGAAGTCCACACCGGCGAGGTGCCCGTGGGCCGGCGGCCGAAGGTGGGCTTCCTGTTCACCGGCCAGGGCTCGCAGTACCAGGGCATGGCCCAGGAGCTCTACCGGACCGAGCCGGGCTTCCGCGCCGACCTCGACGAGTGCGCCGAACTGTTCGCCGAGCACCTGGAACACCCGCTGCCGTCCGTGCTGTCCGGCCAGGACGGGGCTTCCGGACTGATCGACGCGACGCGCTACACCCAGCCGGCGCTGTTTTCGGTGCAGTACGCGCTCGCGCGCCTGTGGATGCGGTGGGGTGTCCGGCCCGCCGCCATGACGGGCCACAGCATCGGCGAGTACGCGGCGGCCTGCGTCGCCGGGGTGTTCGACCTGAAGACCGGCGTGGCGCTGGCCGCGGAACGCGCCCGCTCGATGGCCGAACTCCCGGCGGGCGGGGCGATGGCGGCGGTCTTCGCCAGCCACGAGCAGGTCGCCGAAGCCATCCGCCCATACGCGCGTGAACTGGCCATCGCCGCGGTGAACGGTCCTGAGCACACCGTGATCTCCGGCGCCGAAGGCCCCCTCGACGAGGTGGTGGCGGCGTTCACCGCCGACCGGATCCGCACCCGGCGGCTGCCGGTGTCGCACGCGTTCCACTCGCCGCTGCTGGACCCCATGCTGGACACGTTCCGAAAGGCCGCCGCCCGGTTCGGCTACGAGCCGGCCCGGATTCCCCTCGTTTCCATGCTCACCGGCGACACCGTCACGGCCACCACCTTCAGTGCCGATCACCTGCGGGACCACGCCCGCCGGCCCGTACTGTTCCACCAGTCCGTCCGCAAACTGATAGACCTCGGCTGCCGCACATTCGTCGAGATCGGCCCCAGTCCGCACCTGTGCGGCATGGCACGCAACGCGTTCCCCGGTGGCGAGTACCGCTGGCTCGCCTCGCTGCGCCCCAACCACGGCGACTGGCGCGTGCTGCTCGACGCCGTGGCCACTCTGCACACCACCGGCATCGACATCGACTGGGCGGCGGTCGACGGCCACTGGGCCCCGAAGAGCGTCGAACTGCCCACCTACCCCTTCGAACGGAAGCGGCACTGGTTCGCCGGGGCCGAAGGGCTCGCCGACCGCCCGTCCGGTGCCTCGGCCCCGGGCACCAGCCTGATCGGCACCCGCCTGTCCTCCCCGCTGGAGGAGATCCAGTTCCGGGCGGTGCTCTCCCCGGCGGTGCACCCGTGCCTCACCGAGTGCGTTTCGAACGGTATCGCCATCGTGAATGCGGGCTTCTACGTGGAAAGCGCGGTCCAGGCAGTCGCAGCGCTCACCGGCGTCACGGGAGCGACCCTCAGTGGGGTGGTCATTCCGCGCGCCCTGGCCATGCCCGCCGAAGGGCCCGTCACGACGCAGCTCACCCTGTCCGGCGCCGCGTTCACCTACCACAGCCAGGCCTCACCCGACTCGGAGTGGGTGCTTCACGCTCGCGGCACGGTCACCGTGGGGCCGCCGGAGCGGCCGACGGTATCCGGAGACGAACTGGCGGCCGTGGCCGAGCGCTGCACGACGAAGATCCCTGGGGCGGACTTCTACGACGGCCTGCGCGCCCGTGGCGTCGATCTGGGCCCGTCCGCACGCTGGCTCAGCGACATCGCCCGGCGCGATGGCGAAGCGCTCGCGCGGCTGCGCCGGGCAGAGGTAGCCGAGTGGTCGCTGGGCTACCGGCTGCATCCCGGCGTCGTTGACTCGATGCTCCAGCTTCTTCTCGCCTGCCGGCCGGTGAATCACGACCGCGACGACGCCCTGATCATGCTGGAGATGCAGCGATACGAATTCTTCGGCCACGACGGCGGACCGCTGCTCTGCCACGCCGTTGTGACGGACAACCTGACGTCTGCCGCCACGACGATCGCCGACGTGATCCTGGTGGCGGAGGACGGGCGGTGCGTGGCCCGGATTACCGGTGTCCACATGCGTGCCATCACCGGGGAGACCCTCACCGAGGTCCTTTCCTCCAACCCACGGCCCACCACCCGCAGTCGGAAGGCGTACGCAGAGGCGCACGACGCCGCGCAGGACCTCGCCCGCCGCGAGCGGCTGACGGAGCTGCTGCGGGCCGGCCAGGACGACGACGTCCGGCAGCAGGTTCGCGCCGACCTCGCCCAAGCCGTGGCAGCGGTGCTGGGCGGGAGCGTCGACGACATCGACCACCACGGCGCCCTTTCCGACCAGGGGATGGACTCCCTGCTTGCGATGGAACTCAAGGAACGCGTCGGCAGGCACTTCGGCGTGGACCTGCCCACCGCGGTCTTCCTCGACACCCCGAGTCTGTCCAGCCTGGAGGCCGACCTCCTCGATGCCCTGCGGACGCACCGTCCGTCATCGGCGCCAGGCAGCGCGAGCCGGGCGCCGTCCGAGCGCTTCGGGCCCGGCGGCATGCAGATCACCGAATACGGCAGCGGTGTACCGATCGTCTTCGTGCATGGCGGGGTTTTCGGCGGCCTGCAATCATGGCAGACCCAGATGCCCTTGGCGGACAGGTGGCGCCTCGTCCTGGTGTCCCGCCTCAACTACGACAGGAGCGAGACCAGCGAGCGCGAGGACTACCGGGAGGACGGCGGATTGCTCACCGCGCTGCTGAAGGAGCAACCGCCCGGCGGCGCCCATCTGGTGGCCCAGTCCTACGGCACCCTGGGTGCCCTCTACGCCGCGGCGGCATTGCCCGAGGCGGTGCGCTCCCTCACCCTCATCGAGAGCCCGGCCAGCGTCGTCGCCCGCGGGACCAGCGTTGTCGATGCCTACGAGAAGTCCATGCGCGACCTGGTCGCGCATCCGCCCGACGACCCGGAGGCATTCTTCCGGGCATTCTTCGCCGGCATCGAGCCCACCGCCGACTTTCCCAGCCCCCTGCCGGCAACGCTGCGCACCTTCTCGAACCGCGCGCACGACAGCTCCCGCATCGTCTGGCCCTGGAACGCGGAGATACCGGATCAGGAGATCCGCGCCGCTGCCTTCGCCAAGCTGGTCGTCACCGGCGGGCAGCGACCGGTTTTCGAAGTGATCGGGGACGCCTTGGCCGAGCGGATCGGCGCTGACAGGGTGATCATCCCTGGGGGCCACGGTACGCAGAACACCGGCGCGCCCTTCAACACCCTCCTTACCGACTTCCTGAACCGCGCTGAAAACAACGCTGAGCCGGCCCCGTGACCCCACCCTTCCGACGTCGAAACAGGTTGGCCACGAATCAGCTCACGCTTCCGTCGGCGGTGTCAGGACACCGGCCCGGCGCGGTACTCGAAGACCACGTCGGCCAACGCATCGACGGACACCGCCCCCGCCCGCGTCGAGCCGGAGTTCGGGTGATTCGGGTGGTTCGTAGGGGGAGTCGATGCCGGTGAAGTGCATTAGCTCGCCGCGCCGGGCCCTTGCGTGAAGGCCCTTGCCGTCGCGGGCTTCGGCCACCTCCAGCGGGGCGTCGACGTGGACTTCGATGAACTCGCCGTCGTCGTGCAGGTCGCGAGCCAGCTGGCGTCCGGCGCGGAAGGGGAAGATGAACGATGCCAGGACGATGATGCCGGCGTCGACCATCAGCCGGGCGACTTCGGCGACACAACGGATGTTCTCGACACGGTCGTTGTCGGTGAACCGGATTCAACAGAACTGGTCACGCTCGCGGCGACGGCGTGGTGAGATCCGGCGCACCGGCCCGCCTCGGCGGTCCGTGGGCCCAAGAAAGCCTTCAGCGCGGCGACGCCGGGGCGACCCGGTCGGCCAGCCGCTCGCCCCACCTGTGCGCCCGGTCAAGTTCGCCATCGACCAACCTGTCCGGCTTCGTGACGACGAAGAAACTCTCCGCCGGTACGAGTAGCCGATAACCGTGGCGCCGCAACAACTTCGCCGCACCGCGCGCAGCCGAGCCGGTCAACCAGCGTGGTTGGCCCAGGCGGGTGTCGAAGGTCGCGGCGAGCGCGCCGTCCGGGGCGGCGCCGAGGCCCTCGAGCCATTCACGGATCCCGGTTGCCGAGCGAATCTCACCGGACGCCTGCTTCCTGGCTCCATCCCGGGTGGACGAACGGCTCATCCCGTGCACGTGGGTCGGCCCGCCAACGACGATCAGGTCGGCACCGGCCAGTTCCGGGGTCGCCTTGTCCACGTTGACGACGTCGGCGGGCACCCGCGGGGACAGGCCCTCGGCAATGGCGCGCGCGATTTTCTCGGTGTTGCCGAGCATCGACTCGTAGATCACTACCGCATGCATGTCATACCTCCGTCATGGTGGTTTGTCGTGCGGCCCGGTGCACCGGCACGGCGATCAGCACGACACCGGCGCCGAGGAACAGCACGCCGACGCAGAGGATGGTGCCGCCGATCCAGCCGAGCCCGGGCACGGTCGCGCCGATCTCGGCCCGCACGCTGACTCCCGGTGAACCGTCGGGGTTCATCGCCACAGCGGTCCAGTCACCGGATGGCGCCGGCCACGTCACGACCTGAGTTCCCACGCCCTGCGTCTGGGTGGCCCAGATGTCGGCCGACGTGGGTGGCGCGGGCACGCTCTGTCCTTTGTGGATAGTTACGTCATTGCCCGCCATGTCGCGGACCGTCAGGTAGTCGGCGCCGGCGAGGTAGCGCGCCACCGCGTCGGAGGGCGCGATGCCGACGTACACGTCCGGATTCGAGCCGGTCGGGCTTACCCGCGCCCGGACATCACCGGCCACCCCGGAAAACCCTTGCCAGCTGGTGGTGTCGATCCCCTCCGCGACGATCGCGTAGCCGCTCGTGGCATAGATGTTCGAAGTGGACAGATAGCCGTCGGCGTCCCGTGCGAAGCGGTCGGCCCACAGCACCGCGGCGCCACCGCTGATCAGGCCCATCGCCGTCAGCGCCAGCACGGCGCCGGCGATCACCGACGCGATCCGCCCCGGCGTCCACCACTGAGCCGGCCGCGGCGGATGGTGGACTCCGGCCGGCACCACCGGGCCGGCGGGGTCACGGCCGCCGGTGTCGAGGCGAAACGGCGGGTACTCGTCGGTCATCAGGGCCGCGTAGGCGCCGACCCGGACCACCCAGCGGTCCATGCCGAGGACGAAGTCGAAGATCGGGGTCAGGTACCGGCCGGTGAACAACAGCACCACGGCCGCGACGAACACCAGGATGCCGACCAGACCGCCCGCGGCCCAGTCGAACCGGTCGCCGCGGTCGTGGAGCCACAGGCCACCGCCGACGAACAGGCCGACGACGATGTACTGCGGGATGGCCAGCAGCCACCACTTGACCAGCACCAGGCCGCGAGACAGCCGCTCGGGATAGTCGACCTCCAGCCGCGCCGGGTACTCCGGCACGTCGGCGAGGGTGAACGGCGGGTACTGGTCGGTGCCCAGCGCCGCGTAGCCGTAGTACTGAACGCGCCACGTCCAGCGCAACACGCCTACGTTGAAGTCGAACATCGCGCGCGGGTAGCGCCCGGTGAACAGGATCGCGAACAACGCCACGCCCGTGAGCAGGCAGAACGCGATCCACAGGAAGAACAGCACGACATAGTGGGGAATAAGGAGAATCCATTTCACCAGCCACGACCACCGGGACAATCCGGTGTCCAGCGACGCCTCGACCCGGACGGGATAGACCACCGCTTTCACCTCCTTCACCAGCTCGGATCCTCACTCTCCCCGCACCCCCCGCCACCCGACAGACACAAAAGTCCCCGACCCCGGGGCATTCCGACCCCCGCCGCGGGTCGAACGCTCGCCGAGGCGAGTCGCGGCCGCCGGTCCACCCACCAGGCCGTCAGGATTTCCTTGGTGGGTAAGCAGATACGCCGCGAAGGCGGTGTCCTGGTCACCAACTACGACGCCGCGGCGCGGCTGGGGATGGCGCCCGCGGAACTTCGCTTCGCCGCCAACCGGGAACGGGCCGAGCCGGCACGGCGGATCAAGCCGCCGCACCAGCACAGCCGCCGGATACCCGTCGGCGGACGGACCGTCATCCCCACCGACGACGCGGTGACCACCGGCGCCACCGCGCGGGCCGCGATCCGGGCGCTGCGCGCGGCGAAGTCCGGGCCCGGCGCCCAAGCACGAGCCACCGCAACCGCCCGCCTGGCGAGGCGGGCCGGCGTGATCGCGCTGATCCTCACGCTGGTCGCCATCTTCCTGCCGGTGCTGCTGACCACGTGCCGGTCGGTCCCGCTGTCGAACCGGTCGAGAACCCCGGACGGCGGCAGGAACGGGTTCGTGTCGCGCTCGCGCAGGTGCGTGCGTACGCGCATGCTGTCGCCGCGCCGCACACCCTTGACGAACACGCGCCCGCGCTCGGTGTGCAGGGTCGCCACCAGGTCGGCACTCACACCGTCGTCGGGTTCGTCGGCGCGCGCCACGGCCGCGCCAAGGCGCTGCTCGACGTCGCCCCGCAGCTCGGGTGGTAGCTCGTCCCAGTGGGTTCTGTCGGTCATGTCGCGGGGTCCAGGTGTCCGGCCCCTGTGGGTCGTCGAGCCACACGAACTGCGAGTCGCGCCTGACGGTCAGCCCGAGCCGTTCCCAGCCGGGGCGACCGGTCGCCGTCCACAGCTCGTGCGCGGCTTCGACGGGCCCCACAGTGCGACGTCGCCGACCTCGGTCACAGTGCCGTCGTGCAGGCTGACGGTCGCAGTCGAGCCGTCCGGCGCGGTCAGCGTGGCGGCTGTCGGCGTGCGCGTGGCGGGATCGAGGATCAGTCCGTGCGTGACGCCGGTCGGCAGACCGCACAGTTGCGCGAGGAACCACACCACGGGCGCGCTCTGCCACGGCTGCGGCGGCGCGGACGTCACGCGCTCCCGTCGCGCCGACTCGGTGCGGGCCTCGGTGGGCGCGGTTATCGTGTTTGTGTCGTCGTTGTGTCGCACCGCCATGAACGACGCCATGTGCGGCGCGAACCGGCCCTCAAGCGTGCCGTCGTCGAGCTTGTGCAGGTGCACGAGGTTACCGGCGCTGATCGCGCGTTTGAGGTCGACAAGCACCGCTCCCCCCGGCGAAAGCTGGTCGGCCCACGCGCGCGGCACGACCGGCACCGAGCACGTCGCGATGATCCGATCGAACGGGCCGTGCTCGGGCAAGCCGCCTTCGCCGTCGACCGCGACGAGCGTTGGCCGGTAGCCCGCAGCGGCAAGCCGTTCGCGCGCGACGCCGGCGAACACCTTGTCGACATCGACGGAGAACACGTGATCGTCGCCGAGCCGGTGCGACAGCAATGCCGCGTTGTAGCCGGTGCCGGTGCCGATCTCAAGCACACGATGCGTGACGTGGACGTCGAGCATTTCGAGCATCCGCGCCATGAGTTCCGGGTTCGTGCTCGACGACACCGGCTCGGGGAATCCGCGCGGGTTGTCGAGCACGGTCACGAGCGTGCGCGGCGAATACACGCGGTCCCAATGATCGACCGCTTCCCAGCGACGCCACCGGCCGGTGCCGTCCTGCTCGAACACATTCGGCACGAACAGATGGCGCGGCACTCCGGCGAACGCCGCATGCCACTCAGCCGACGTGATGTCACCGTGCTCGCGCAGCAGATCGGCGAGGTCGCGCGCATAGTCGGTCCATTCGCGCTGTGTCGCGATGTTGTTCATGATGCTCCTTTCGCGAGCATGTCAGCGAGTTGATCGGTAATCGGTGCGCCGGTCTTGTCTTCGATCCACCCGAACTGCCCGTTCGCGTTGATTCCAGGAACGTCCACTCGCCGTCCGGGCCGATGACGAAATCGAGCGCACCGTAGGTCAGGTGCAGTTCGGCCATCAGCTGCCGAACGGCGTCGATGACGTCTGCGGGCGCGTCGATCAGGCTGTAGGTGTTCGTGTCGTAGCCGGTGCGCCAGTCGATGTACGCGGATGCAGTGTGTGAGTAGATCGCGGCCGTGGTGATCTCGTCGCCGACGACGAACATGCGCGCCTCAAACTCCTTGCGCGCCCACTGCTGGAACAGATGCGTCGTGACCTCGATACCGCGCAGGTCAGCCAGATCGGCGGCCTCGAGCGGCATCGTGTGCGCGAAGTGGCGTTCACCGGCTTCGACGATCGAGATCGCGCCGAACATCTTCGTCACCGTCTTCGCCTCGGACGCGAACTCGCGCACCACGTCGGCTTCGTCAGTAACGAGAGTGTCCATAACGCAGCGCCCCGCGACGGCAAGCTGGTTATGGATGGGGTTACGGGATGACCGTTGACCGCTTGAGAAAACTGCCATGGTCGACTGTTCAGATGAGTGGCAGGGGCCAGCGATGCCAGTCGTCGTCGTTGCCGAACCACACGAACTGGGTGCTGTCGTTGGCGACAACGCCGAACTTGTCCGGGGTGGGCTGGTTGAGGTCGTCGAAGAGACGACGGGTTGCTTCGACGGTGTCCCAAAGTCGCCGAGAACCGGTCTGGGCAACCCGGTAGCGCTTGGATGGTTCTGGGCTGGTGAAGGCTTCGGCGCGGGAGCCGTCGGCTGTGGAGACGATGACCGCGTCCCGTTCGGCACGGCCGGGCGGGTCGAACGCCGGGCCTCGCCAGAGGGCCTGGACGGCGTGGAGTTGCAGTTGAAGCAGGAACCGGAACCCGCCGTCGTCGACGGGGACGTCCGCGGGAGGGAGGCTGGTGGTGGAACGGCTGCTCGTGCCGCGCCGGGCGTCAGGAGTGTGCTCGTGGGGCCGGTGCGGATCGGCGAGGTCGGGCCGCAGCCACATGAAGTGCCCGCCCAGTGGCAGGACAGGGCCGATGACCTCGTCCTCCTCGTCCTCTTTGGACAGCAGGCAGAGCGTGCCGCCGGCGAGTTCGCCGCGCAGGTTCGCCAGGATCTTCCCGCCGGGCTTGAGCTGCCGAATCCAGGCTAGCGGGATCTCGGAGACGGCCGCGGTGGCGATGATCCGGTCGAACGGGTCGTGCCCAGGGGCCCCGGCCGCGCCGTCACCGGCAAGTAGGGTCGGGGTGTAGCCGAGCTGAACCAGCCGTGGCGCGGCCTGCGCGGTGAGGTCGGGGTCGATGTCGATCGAAACGACGTTGTGGTCGCCGAGGCGGTGCGACAGCAGCGCGGAGTTGTAGCCGGTGCCGGTGCCGATTTCCAGGACTCGCATGTCGTCGCCGACGTCGAGGGCTTCGAGCATGCGAGCCATCAGGCTGGGCATGGTCGAGGAACTGGTGGGAACCCGCAGCGGCTCACCTGAAGGCATCCGGTGCCCGGCGGCGTGGGGTTTGTCTTGGACGACAAGGGATTCGTCGGCGTAGACCGTGTTCAGCCACTCTTGGCGGGTGGCGGGGACGTCGCCGGACAGTGTCCGGTAGCCGTCCGAGGTGCGGACGATGACCTCCGGTGTGAACAGGTGGCGGGGTGTGGCGGCGAACGCCTCGATCCACTGTTTGCTGCGCAGGTGGCCAGCGTCGGCAAGGGCAGCGGCCAGAGCCGCGAGCGGGGGTTCCCAGTCGGGGTGGGTCATGCGGTGCCTCCGGTGAGCTGGCGGGCGATGGCGTCGGCGATGGGCAGGCCGGTTTCGTGCTCCAGCCAGCCCCATTGGGCGTTCGCCCCGCATTCGAGGAACAGCCACTCCCCGGTGTCGGCGGACTCGGTGAAGTCGAAGCACCCGAAGGACAGCCCGAAGCGCTTGAGGTAGGCGGCGACGGCCTCGGCGACGTGGCAGGGCGTCGGAACGGCCTCGTAGGACAGGGCCGGGTAGTCTGCTCTCCAGTCCACATAGGACTCATCTGAGCCTGCGTGGATCGCGACGGCGAAGCACTCGCCGCCGACGGCGACCAGGCGGATGTCCCGGCTCTTGGGGATGAACGCCTGGAACTGGCACGGGGCCATCGCGATCGAGGCGTCGTCGATCTCGCTGGGATCGATCAGGGTGGCGTAGACCAGCTTGACCCGATCCTCCTCGTGCAGGAACGCCGAGGTGAGCGGCTTATAGAGGACCTTGCCGAACCGCCGGGCGAACGCGCGCGCGTCCCGGCCCGACGATGTGATCATCGTCGGCGGGACCGGCAGCCCGATCTGGGCGGCGGCGTGCAGTTGGGAGGGCTTCAGTTCGGCGTCGGCGATGCGGGAGGGGTGGTTGACGAACGGGACGGGCAGGCTGGAGATCAGCCCGCCCAGGCCCTGCCGGGCCTCGGCGAGGGCGAACCGGCGGTGTTGCCGGTCGAGATGGGCGGGCAGCCGAAACTCGCTCGGGCGGCGCCAGTAGACGGCCTCGATCTCCGCCAGGGCCAGGTCGTGCTGTCCGTGCGAGAGCCGTCCGGCCCAGGCAGGATCTGGGCCGGACGCGGTGAACGACAGTGTCTCGGGGAAGTCGCCCAGGTCCATCCGCGCATAGCCACGACCGCGCGCCTGAAGGGCCTGGCAGACCCGGGAGGCGGTGTCGTCGTCGGGCGCCGTGAGGACCAGAACCGTCATCTTCGTGTCAGTCCTCGCGCTCCCGCTGCACGGAGTCCTGACGGGTCACGACCCTGCCGTCCTCGCTGACCTGCGTGGCCTCCTGCACCGTGACCGTGTAGTAGGTCTTCTTGTGCTTGTCGTCGGGCATCACCGGGGCGACGGCGAACCGGAGCCCGAACGGCGCCAGCTCCGACTGCGCGGCCTCGGCGCAATCGGGGGTCGTGACCGGCGGGCTTGCCAGGGGCAGCTTGTCCAGCACAGCCATGACCGGATCGTTGACAGGCATTCTCGACTCTCCGTTCGTGACGGTAGGCATTCTGTAATCAGCCTCGCGTATCCGAGCTGATGGCGGAAGGGGTGTGGACGGAGTAACTGACCGATGAACCAGTGACCGCCCCAACGCAACGCTGGCCGAGTGATCACCTGGCTCTGGTTTTGTCATCGATTCTGGCGACCTTCGCAGCCGCTTCGAGCTCTCTTTGGAGCCGGTGTGCTCGAAGTGTCAGGCGCTGGATGTTGGCAACGGCCAGGTCGAGGTGATCTCGCAGGAGCCGATTCTCCCGGCGGAGCTTGGCGTTGCGTGCGACGAGCCGGGTGTGCTCGGCCGCGGCCGGTGACTCGGCGGCATCGGTCCGGGGTGTGCGGCGGGCTTCACCGACTTCGTCGGCGATGTCCGGGAAGTGACGACGGAAGGTGGTGTTGGACAGGCCGAGCCGCCGGGCGACGGTGAGGACGCTCGGCCGGCGGCCCGTGGCGGCAGCCTCGCCGAGGACGTGGTCGCGGGCGTGCTGGGCCTGTTCGGGTGTGGGGATGCGGGTGGTGCGATTCATGATTTGTCCGGCTTGTTGCGGTTCAGGAAGTTGGTGATCTCGGTCCGGCTGTTCTGCTGCGCGGAATGTCCTCGCGGGCCGCGCCTCGTCGGAGTCGTGTTCTCCTACCCTGAGGTGCAACCGCGCGCCACAGTTCCAGGGCGGGGACTCGCGACGCGGCCGCCGCTCGCCGAGCGGCCCTGGACCAAGTGCCGTCGCACAGACGGCGACGAGGAGCGAGCCAGATGATGCCGTTGTCCCGGCGGACCGCAGCGTTGTCAAGCATTCCCAAAGCTGCTCAGCGGACCTGGTTTCGACAAACCGGGATACGCACCGACGGACCGCGATCGGGCGATCGCCGAGCCAGGCGACAAGTACGGATTCACCGAGTGGACCCCCGTTCGACCCCGCGCTGAAGGTGACCGTGGCCGACGTCAGCTCTGGTCGCTCGTCGTCCTGACCCGATCACGACCGTCGAGTAGAAATCGAGATGGAGATGAGCTCGGAAATCACCGCGGACGTCCCGGCCGCACCCGACCGTCCCCACTCGAACGCCCCGGGCTGCCCGATCGTCGACGGGGTAGCGTTCGACCCGCTCGACCCCGCCCAGACCGACAACCCCTATCCGTGGATGGAAGTCGCTCGCAGGGAGGCGCCGGTCTTCTACCTGCCTGAGCAGGACGTCTACTGCGTGACGCGGTATGACGACGTGCTCGCGGTGATGCGAGACGACGAGACGTTCTCGTCGGCCAACGCCGTGACACCGATCACGATGCGTGGACCACTCGCCGAGGTTTTCCCCGATGGTCATCCGATCCGCCACTCGCTGCTTCTCAAGGACCCCCCGGAGCACCACGTTATTCGCAGACTGGTCCAGCAGAACTTCACTCCGCCCGCGATCGCCGGGTACGAAGCCATGGTGCGTGAACGCGTCCAGCGCCTGATCGACGATTTCATCGACGACGGACAGTGCGACCTCGTCGCGCAGTACACCGCGAAGCTTCCTGCCCAGGTGATCTGCGACATCATCGGCGTGCCGGACTCCGAAGGCCAGAACCTGGCAAGCTGGGCCGACGACACGATGCGCCTCTTCGAAGGCGCGCCCGCGCTCACGCCCGAGGAGGAACTCGGCCTCGCCCAGCGGGCCAAGCCCGTGATGGACTGGCTCATCAGCTTCGTGAACGAGCGCCGCCAGAGCCCGCGGGACGATCTGACGTCCGCACTGCTGCTCGCGGCCAAGGACGGCCAGGTCCTGATGACCACCGACCAGGTCGTCGGCTTCATCGACAGCCTGCTGATCGCCGGCGTCGGAACCACGAAGAACTTCATCGCGCTGGCCACGCGGGAGCTGCTTTCGCATCGCGATCAATGGGAAGACCTGAAGGCGGACCGCAGCCTGCTCGACAACGCGCTCGAGGAGTGCCTGCGTTTTCGCACCCCCTCCCGTGGCTCACGCCGAATCGCCACCCGTGACGTCGAGCTCGGCGGGGTGCTGATCCCGAGGGGCGCGAACGTGCACCTGATGCTCTACTCGCCGCAACGTGACGAAACCGTTTTCGACCAGCCCGACAAGTTCGACATTCACCGCGCCAACGCGAAGAAGCACTTCGCATTCGGACGCTGGACGCACATGTGCCTGGGCCTGAACCTGGCAAAGCTCGAGGCGCGACTGTCGTTGGAAGCCTTCATGGACCGCCTGCCCGATGTACGACTGGTGCCGGGGCAGGAATGGGCATGGGAACCCAACATGACGATCGCCCAGTTCAAGTCCCTTCCGCTCGAGTGGGACTGACGGCTCTCGCGGCCGACATGGGAGCCCGGGCCTTGATTCGTGTCGGTGACCTTGACGGCTGAGGCCGTCATCGAACAACAACCGCGTCCGGCGCGGCCGCGCGCAGCGCGGATGCCGCGCACCACCTCGGTCGCCCACGCGTCGAGGTCGTCGCAGGGGTAGCCCACGACGGTCGGCCACGGCCAGCATCGTGTGTCCCTCCTCATCGGAAAACCACGTCCTTGGGGGACACCCAGGCTCGGGCGCCGCCGATCTGGACAGAACCGCACGGCACTTGGCTGACCGAACATTCGGTAACATGCGAGCTCTGTGACCGGCGTCTCGACGAGGAGTTCGCATGACAGCTGCGGCGGCTACGCCGGCTACCACCGGGTTCGAGGACTGGGAACACCGGATCTGTCGCACGTTCGTGCCCCTGCGGGCGCGGTGCGAGGACGGCGCGAGACAGTTCAGCGGTGATGTCGGCTCGACCGCCCTCGGCTCCGTGATGCTGGCCGAGGTGTCCGCCTCCCACGGTGTGGTCGAGCGCACCCGCCGGCTGATCCGCAAGGACGACCCGGAGTTGTACAAGTTCGGCCTGCAGGTCAGTGGCACCAGCGTCATCGAGCAAGACGGCCGCCAGGCCCGGCTGTGGCCCGGCGACCTCGCGATCTACAACACCTCGCGCCCCTACCGGGTCTCCTTCAGCGACGACTTCCGGATGACCATCGCGATGTTCCCGCGCAGGCTCGTCCGGCTGCCCGAGCACCACATGGCAGGCCTCACCGCGGTCCGGCTGGCCGGCGCCACCGGACTCGGCTCCCTGATCGCCCCCCTGATGCGGGGGCTGAGCACGGAACTCGGCTCGGCGCGGCCGGTCATCGCGACCCACCTCGGCGATGCGGTGGTGGACCTGGTCACGGCCGCCTTCGCGCAGCAAATGCAGCAGCCGCTCGACGAGGAGCACTCCGCATCGCACCGCGCGCTGGTGGCCCAGGTGTGCAAGTTCGTCGACGACAACCTGCACGACCCCGGCCTGACGTCGAAGACCGTCGCCGACGCGCACTTCGTCTCGGTGCGCTACCTGCAGAAGGTCTTCGAGGCCGAGGGGAGGTCGGTGTCGGCGATGATCCGGACACGCCGGCTGGACAGGTGCAGGCGAGACCTCGCCGACCCCCAGAACCTGCACGTCCCCATCGCCAGCGTCAGCCACCGGTGGGGTTTCACCGATCCCGCCCACTTCTCGCGCCTGTTCCGCGGCACCTACGGCAAGTCGCCCCGCGAGTACCGCAAGACCTGCTTCGCCTGACCAGCCGCGAGGGGCCGCTCCACCAGGTGGCGGAACGACCCCTCGTTCGCTGATCACAGGACGATGGTGACGACCTTCTCCTCGGTGTTGGCCAGGATGCCGCTCCACCCGAGTTCGCGGCCGATGCCGCTGGTCTTCATGCCACCCCACGGAAGGGCCGGGTCGAGCGCCGCCCACCCGTTGACCCACACCGCTCCGGCCCGGACCTTGGACGCGAGTGAGTGCGCGAGCGAGACGTCCCGCGTCCAGATCGTCGCGGCGAGGCCGTACTCGGTGTCGTTGGCGATGGCGATGGCCTCCTCCACGGTGTCGAAGGGAATCACCGCGCCGACCGGACCGAAGATCTCCTCCCGGGCGATGGTGGAGCCGTTGTCGACATCGGCGAAGATGGTCGGCCGGACGAAGAAGCCCGGCTGGTCCGGCTTCCCGCCGCCCGCAACGACACGAGCGCCCTCAGCCTTGCCCTTCTCGATGTACTCGAGCACCCGCTTCCGCTGGCCCTCGTTGATCAACGCGCCCATCGTGGTGGACTCGGCGAACGGATCGCCCAGCACCTGCGCCTCGGCAGCCTCCGCGAGCGCGTTCACCACGGTCTCGTAGTGCGAGCGATGCACCAAGATCCTGGTGCCCGCCGCGCACACCTCGCCCTGGTTGAAGAACAGCCCCATGGCGATGCCCTGGATGGCCGCGTCGAGGTCGGCGTCCTCGCAGACGATCTGCGGGCTCTTCCCGCCGAGCTCGAGCGTCACCCGCTTGAACGTGTCGGCGGCGGACTTCTGGATCTGCCGGCCCACCTCCGGTGACCCGGTGAAGCTGATCTTGTCGACATCCGGGTGCGCGACCAGCGCGGCCCCGGCAATGCCACCCAGGCCAGGCACGATGTTGACCACACCGGCAGGGAACCCGGCCTCCTCGATCAGCCTGCCCAGGTGCAGGATCGACAGAGGGGCATCCTCGGCGGGCTTGACCACGACGGTGTTCCCCGCCGCCAGCGCCGGACCGAGCTTCCAGGCGGCGATCATGAGCGGGGTGTTCCACGGGACGATCGCGCCGATCACGCCCACGGGCTCGCGCACCGTGTAGGAGTGTGTCTTCGCCATGCCCAGGTAGCCCGCGGTCGGGATGGTCGAACCTTGGATCTTGTCGGCCCACCCGGCGAAATGACGGAACGTGGCGACCGTGTTCGGCACGTCGAGCAGCCCGGGCTGACCGACCGGCTTGCCGACGTCGAGGGCCTCCAGGCGGGCCAACTGCTGGGCATCCCGCTCGACGAGGTCGGCCAGCCTGTTCAACAGCACCGCCCGTCCCACCCCCGGCGTCTCGCCCCACACACCGTCCAACGCGGCACGCGCGGCACGGACTGCCCGGTCCACATCCTCGGGGCTCGCGTTGGCGACCTTGACCAGGACCTCGCCGGTCGCGGGGTTGAGATCGTCGAAAGTCTCAGCCCCCTCCGACCACGCGCCGTCGATGAACAGCCCGGTGGTGAAGCCGGCCCGCGGATCGGCGGTCAGTGTCATGGCGTCCTCCTACTTTCGATCTACTTTCGATGGGATAGCCGCTCCCACGCTCGCAAGATCCGACGGCTCCGAGTTGCGCATCACCGCACACGGTTTGACAGTGGGCGCCGTCCTCCGCTGATGCCCACCTGGAAGACGTTCGGATACCAGATGTAGGGCGGAGGCTTCGGCGATCAAGCCGAGTGGAGCGAAGCGAGGAAGCGCTCGAGAGTCCGCACCACGTCGTCGTGCGTCCAGCACGACTCGCCCTTGTGCGCGGGATCCCGCGGTCCAGGCGATCGGCACCCCACCTGCTCGCCCCGCGGGGTATCGGTTGTTCTGCCGATGTGCCGCCGCGATCCGCCCACCTAGTGTGGCCCGCACGCCATCCCGAGACTAGGAGTGAGAATGACCGTATCGACCCCGCGCGAGCTGCAGGAACGGTTCGCCGAGTACTTTCTGGCCGACGATCTTGACGGGCTGCTGTCGCTGTACGAGGACGCGGCCGTCTTCGTCGCGCAGTCCGGCGATAGCGGGAGCGGAGCCGTCGCGCTGCGTGAAGCGCTGGGCGGATTCCTCGGCATTCCACGCACCTCGTTCAAGCTCACACCGACGTTCGCGGTCGAAGCGGACGGTGTGGCGCTGATGCACGCTGACTGGTCCCTCGAGGGCACCGACCCCGAGGGCAAGCCCCTGTCGCTAGGCGGCGCCACCGTCGAGGTGGCCCGCCGCCAGGCCGACGGCAGCTGGCGCTATGCCGTCGACAGCCCGTTCGGCATCGTCGGCTGACGCCGGGAGTCCCTTGGCCCGTTCGGAGGCTTGTGAGCAATGAGCGAGGAATTGTGGCGTTGGTCCGCCGAACGGACCGCGCGGAGCATTCGTACCGGTGAGGTCTCGGCCGCGGAGGTCGTGACCGCGGCGATGGCGCGGCTGGAGGCGACCAACGGCGTCTCGAACGCCTTCGGTGAGATCGCCGATGACGCGCTGGACAAGGCGAAAGAGGCCGACGAAGTGATCGCCCGGGGCGACCCGGTTGGTCCACTTCACGGGGTGCCGGTCGCCTTCAAACTGAACACCGACCTCGCAGGGCATCCGACACCCGACGGGGTGGCGGAGTACCTGCGGCACCCGGCCCCGGAGACCGCACCGGTGATCGCGAACCTCCAGGCGGCGGGCGCGATTTCGCTCGGACGCACCAACTGCCCGTCGTTTTCGTTGCGGTGGAGCACGCAGAGCGAGCACTGGGGCGTCACCCGCAACCCGTGGGACAGCGCGGTCACTCCCGGCGGATCGAGCGGCGGCGCGGCGGTAGCGGTCGCCACCGGTATCGTCCCGATTGCCCACGGCAACGATTTCGGTGGGTCGGTCCGCTACCCGGCGGCGGTCTGCGGCGTCGTCGGCATCCGGCCCACTGTGGGCCGCGTGCCGATTTGGCATGCGGCTGGCCCCGGAGCCGGGATGGCGCTGTCGGTCAGCGGGTTCGCAGTAGAGGGCTCGATCGCGAGGACCATCGGCGACCTGCGTCTGGCGCTGCGCGTCATGCAAGCACCCGATCCCCGGGACCCGATCACCGTTCCCCTGGACTCCCTCGGGCGGGACGCCGGCCGGGCGCCGAGGCGGGTGGCGATCGTGACCGACCCGGGCCGCCATCCGTTCGCCGGCCCCGGCCTGCCCGAGACGACCGACGCGGTCCGGACAGCGGGCGCCTGGCTCGCCGAGGCCGGCTACCAGGTCGAGGAGGTCGAACTTCCCATACTCGGCGAGGCCGCGACCCTGTGGTGGAAGCTGGTCATGACCGAACTGCACGTCATCGGTCTCGCCAGCGAGATCGAGCGCGTGGAGGAGACCGAGATCAGCCGCGCCTTCGGGCTGATGCGCGCGGTCGCGGACGACGCCTTCGGCGAGGTGTCGTTCGCCGATTTCCTGGCCGGCTGGGATCGACGCCACCTGCTACGCCGGCAGTTGTCCGAATTCATGGCGGACTTCCCGATCCTGCTGCTTCCCAACTCCGGCGAGCCGCCGTTCCCACTCGGTCAGGACCTCGAATCGGTCGATCGCATGCGCGAACTCGCGATCCACCAGTGGCCGAACACCGCCGTCCCGCTCCTCGCGCTACCTGGCCTCGGTATCGGGGCCGTGACCCGTGGCGGCGCACCACTGGGCGTCCAGCTCATCGGCCGGGCGTTCGACGAGGAGACGCTGTTCCAGGCCGGCGAGGTCATCGAGAAGCGACCGGGCATCACCACCCCGATCGATCCGGCTCACCACGGCTGAGTTCACGGTGCCACGGCGAACCAACCCGTGGCACCGTCAGTCACAGTGGCACAACGGTTGTGGACGCCGCGGCGTCCACGGCCTACCTTCACGAGATGCAGGACGCCTCCGCCACCACAGTCCGTCTGCTGGATACAGCCATGACGGTGCGGGAAGCCGCGCACGGTGCCGCACACGGGACGGCGCCCCTCGGCTCGGTACTCACCGCCCTCGCCGACCTCATTC
>NZ_DATELF010000005.1:0-4061 GCF_035276945.1 Amycolatopsis sp.
GGCCGTCGTCGGGCCTGACATGGTCGGAGGTCATGGCCGACATCGACGACCAGACAGGAGCGGACTCGTGAGCTTCGAACCGGTGACGATGTACAAGTACCGCTGCGACGGCATCACCACGCGCGGCCAGTGCACCGAGGTGCTCCGCTACCCCGACGAAGACGGCGAGGGCGAGTTTTACGACGCGCTCACCAGCACACCGGAGATCAGCGAGGGCACCAAGGGTAGCGCCGAGTGGCTTGGGTGGCTGGTCTTCGGTGAGCGCCTCCTATGCCCGAAGCACGTAGCGGGAGCCGAATATCTCGCCGAGGCCGGACTGGTCGGGCTGCCGTTCCCAGACTTCCAGACAGGAGCCCACGATGGCTGATGCTCGCGACATCACGAACCCGCCGCCGGGCGAGTTCTGGCTCGGCAAGATCCGAGGCCAGTGGCCCCTGTACGCCTTTACTGTCGAGGCCCACGCGACTGGCTGGCTCGAAACCGGCTACCCCGGCGACCGGCGACTGTGGAAGGTCACCGACGCTGTGCTGGTCGAGATGGACCTGACCGAAGCTGTGCCGTCCCAGCTACAGCCGAGGGAGGCCAGCGACCGCCAGTGTGTTGAGCAGCAGCGGAGCACCGTCCAGACAACCGAGGGGGACCCCGGATGACCAGCCCGCCCGCCAACCTGACCTGGTCCGACCAGCAGGGTCTCTACCTCGCCGAGTACGACTCCACCGTGTGGGCGCTGGCCACGCACAGCGTCCACCGCGGCAAAGCAGGCTGGTCCGACACCGACGAATGGCACCTGCACCGCGCCTACCCCAATCCCGATGAGGTCGGATGGGTCGCCGGGCACGTGCCCCTCGACCACGGCCGCTGGTTGGCGCGGCCCGGAAAGCGCGGGTTCAAGCGCGCGAAACAGATCGCCGCCTGGATCATCGCCAACCGGGAAGCGGCAGACGGCATGGGGCATCACCAGATCGTGAGCGCTATGGAGGGGGGCCGGTGAGCACCTTCGCGGAGGAGTACGGCAAGCGCGTCAACACGGCGCGCACCGTCGCCGGGCTCACCCAAACTGAACTCGGGGCGCGAGTGGACCTGACCCGCTCCAGTATCGCCAACATCGAAGCCGGACGGCAGAGCGCCAGCGCTGAGCAGGTGATCGAGTTCGCCGAGGCGATGCGGTGTGATCCGCGCTGGCTGCTGACCGGATGGCCGCCCGGGCGCCCCACTGTGCTGGCGCCACGTCAGGACATGGCGACGGCTGCCGCGAACCTACGGAAGATCGCGAACATGCTGGATGCCTCGGAAGCTCCCGAAGACCTGACCGAGGGGGACCGGTGACCAGTCCTGACTGCCCGCTCTCCCACCTACGTGCCCGCCTCAACGGCCTACTCGGTGCTCTCTGCGGGCAAGCCAACGAGCTGGTCGGCGAGATGCGCGCCGCTATCGCCTACCTGGACGAGCAGGTGGCGCCGGCCCGGTGGCGCGCCGCCCAGTCCCCGGCCGCAACGGACACCCGCCACGACGGCACGCACTCGCCCAGTCGCTGCATGGTGTGCAGCGCACAGACGTGGCCCGCGTCCGAGATCGACCGCCTCGCACGGCGACTCAAGGTGCTGGCCGAATATGCCCACGCACGGCAGGCTTCGGCTCCTGCTACAGGCGAAGACACGATCGAGCTGGCCGCACGGGTGTTGCACGCCACCCGCTGCGCACAGTGGTCCGAGGTCGGTGTGCAAGGGTCCGACTGGGACGAGCTCGACGAGCAGATCCAGGAGACCTGGCGCCGAGACGCCCGCGGCCTCGCCGCCGCTGGCCTTCTGGCGGCTCCTACCCCAGCAGACCGGGCACGGGAGTGGTGCGTGCAGGTTGGCATGGATTTTACCGAATTCATGACTGAGCGGGACGCTCGAAAGGAAGCCGAGACGAGTCGTGCCCACGGTTTCCAGGCCCGCGTGTTGTCCCGTGAGATCGGCGAGTGGCGACCATCGGAGCGTCAACCGAACATCGACGACCGTGTCACAGCTGAGCGCTACACCGAGCCAGGGATCGTCACTGGCCGCTGGTGTGGCCTTGCGAAGTTCGACGATCAGGAATTTCTGACGGACGACGATGGCGTGGACCACTACATCAAAGCCGGGACATGTGTCCCCGCCGAGGAGGCCGACAATGCCCAGTGACGACCTGCGCAAGGCGATCGAGCGTGAAGCGAAGATCCTCGGGACGAGCCCGGACCTGTATGGCCCCGATGTGGTGCTCGACGCTGCGGTGCGGATCGCGAGCAAGCACCTGGCCGCGAAGGAAGCAGAGATCGCCGAGCGGGACCGGCGCATCACAGCGGCACAGGAACAGATCGCGGCATGGCGCGGCGGACCCATGGTCGGCATGGACGAACTGCTCGACCACCTCGACAAGTTCCTGACCTCCCCGCCCGGCGAGCAGGGAGACGACCAGCCCAAAGGAGACGCGTGATGGACCTCGCTACCTGTGCGGCCGACATCGCCCAACACCTACGCCGCGGGTTCGGCCCGGACACCGCGGCACAGCGCGATGTGCTGGCCCTGGCGGAGGAGGTGGGCGAGTTCGTGGGCGCCTACCGCCGGTGGTCCGGACAAGCCCGCCGCACCGGCACCGCCACCGACATGCACCTCGAGCTCGCCGATGTCGTGATCACCGCCTACGTCACCGCGCACGACCTCGACATCGACCTCGACAGCGTGATCACCACCAAACTGGCCACGATCTATGCGCGCGGATGGCGCGACGGGGACCGAGCATGACTGGTGGCTACACCCGAAAGGACACAGCAATGAGCGAGAAGCGCGGCAGGTGCCCGGTTTGTGACCGGGACATGCTGCTCAAGAAGGACGGGACGCTGCGTCACCATGGCGGACCGGTCGGCTCTGGCATGTGGAACGAGTACCGCTCGTACCGCTGCGCCGGTGTTGGTCAGAAGCCCACAGCACTCCTATCGCTGGGCGAGGCACAGCCCGAAAGGACACAGCAGAAATGAGCGGAATCCGCAAGCCGATGCGCGGTGCCCTTCACGACGCGATCTTCTGGCACGACGAGGGCGGCAACACTGTCCGTGTCGCCCCCAGCGACGACGGCGGCATCTGGGTCTGGGTCAGCGACTACGGCCACGAATCGGGACCCCGCCTCTGCCCGGAAGAGATCCGCGACATGTGCGCCCACCTCCTCGCGTTGTGCGACGAGATCGACCGTGTCGCTGGTCCTCGCGGGGGTCTCACTCCTGAGGCGTATGAGCAGGTGTGTGAGTGGGCGGCGCGGCGCGCTGGGGAGGTGACTCCCCGATGAGCAACCTGTACTTCCTCGTACACACCGGTGTCCGGTGTGATCCGTGCGCCCGGGAGCTCGACGGTCCCGAATCGACTGATTCTGAGTACCACGACCGGTTGGCGGTCGAGGCTGGCTGGAGGGTTTTCGCGGGCCGATCGAAGCGGCATTACTGCCCGGACTGCAACCCGAAGCCGGGCCACAAGATGTGGGAGATCACCGATCGGTACCGGCGGGAGGTGGCTCGATGACCACCAACTCGACGTGCAACATTTGCGGTCGCCCGTTCTACCCCGACCACGATGCCACGGAGCCTGGGCCGACCGTCCGCCATCCGTTCTCGCCGCCCGTGGCCACCCATCCTGTGCCGGACAGCGGGGAACCCACCGACTCGCGTGAACTCCTTGGCCGATGGGTGCGTCAGGTGTGGGTCAGGTGGGCCAGCGAGCAGGACGACCCGAAACCGTCGTGGCTGCTGGGCTGGGTCGAGCTGGACGACGGTCAGCGCGAGGTCGACATGCGCATTGGGGAGGCGCTGTTCGAGGCGGGACGCGCTTTCGCCGTCTCTGGCCGCCCGTCTCCGGCTGTGGGTGGTGCGAACGAGGCTGTGCTCGCCTGGTCCCGCGCCGAGCAGCGTGACATCGAGTCGGCCCGCGACGACTACCGCAGTGCCGACTGGCGCGCGGGCGCGGTCGACTCGCACATCCAGTTCCGCAACGCGATCATCGCCGGAAAGATCGCCATCACCCCGGCTGTGGGTGGTGACCAGACCACCACCG
>NZ_DATELF010000006.1:0-6158 GCF_035276945.1 Amycolatopsis sp.
GGACAACCGAGCCCCCACCGACACCACCGCAACCGCCCCCGGCGTCCGCCACACCTGACGCGAAAAAAGATCCGGCACCAACGCCGTCCCGGGCGCGGCGGCCGTGGTGTTCCAGGTGTGCGCGACCTGCTCACGTTCGGCCGGCGTGAGGATGTCCACGGCGCTCAGCCGGACCGCGGGATCCACCCCGACCTGGCGGAGCACAGCCACCAGCCGGTCGGCGAAGGCGACGATCGTGGGCTCGTCGAACAGGTCCAACGCGTACTGGATGCTGCCGGCGAGTCCACCGCCGTCCGCGTCGCCACGCTGTCCGGTGACGGTGATCGACAGGTCGAATCGGGCCGGAACGGGCACGTCCGCCGTCATCGGCCGCACGTCCACGCCCGGCAGGTCCCACTCCCGTTCAGGCAGGTTCTGCAGCACGAGCATGGTCTGGAACAGTGGGTGGCGGGCCAGTGATCGGGTGGGCGCGAGCTCGTCCACCAGCCGCTCGAACGGCAGATCCTGGTGGCCGAAGGCGGCCAGGTCCGCTTCCCGCACCCGCTCGAGCAACTCGGCGAAACTCGGATCGCCCGACGTGTCGGTGCGCAACACCATGGTGTTGACGAAGAACCCGACCAGGTCCTCCACCGCCTCATCCGCGCGCCCGGCCACCGCGGTGCCCACCGGGATGTCCGTGCCCGCCCCCAGCCGGGACAACAGCAGCGCGAGCGCCGCATGGAGCACCATGAACGGCGTGGCCGAGCCGGTGCGGGCGACCACGGCCAGCCGGACGTGGGTTTCCGCGTCGACCTCGAACGACACCGTGCCCGCGCGTTCCGAGGCCACGGCAGGCCTGGCCCGATCGGTGGGCAGCGCCAGTTCCTCCGGCAGCCCGGCCAGTGCCGCACGCCAGTAGTCGAGCTGGGCGCTGAGCACGCTCGCCGGCTCGTCCAGCTCGCCGAGCACGTCGCGTTGCCAGAGCGCGTAGTCGGCGTACTGCACCGCGAGCGGCGCCCAGTCCGGCGCGGCGTCCGCGCACCGGGCGGCGTACGCGGTGCGAAGATCGCGAGCCAGCACACCCATCGACCAGCCGTCCACGGCGATGTGATGGGCGACCAGCACGAGCACGTGGTCGGTGCTGGAGACGGTCAACAGCACCGCCCGCCACGGAGGCTCCGCGCCCAGGTCGAACCCGCGGCCCGCCCACGCGGCCACCGCGGCGGGCAGCTCGCCGACGGTCGTGTCCTGCGTTCGCAACGCCGGGCGCACGTCCAAGACCTGCTGGTACGGTATGCCGTCGACGGCCGGGAAAGCCGTGCGGAGGCTCTCGTGCCGGTCGGCCACGTCGCACAACGCCGCTTCGAGTGCCGCCGCGTCCAGGGCCCCGGTCATCCGCAGCACCAGCGGCACCCCGTGTGCCGTACCCGCGCCTGCCCCGGCCAGCTGATCGAGGAACCACATGCGCTGCTGGCCGAAGGACAACGGCACCCGCTCGGGCCGCGCCCCGCGGGTCAGCGGCGGACGTGCGGCCTCATCGCGGGTCAGGTCGACCAGACGCGCCAGCCCGGCCGCCGTCGGCGCGGCGAACACACCACGGATGCTCACCTCGGCCGCCAGCACCGACCGGATCCGGGCGATCAGCCGCATGGCCAGCAGCGAGTCCCCGCCCAGCGCGAAGAACGAGTCGTCGGCGCTCACCCCGGCCACGCCCGTGATTTCGGCGAACAGTCCACAAAGGACGGCCTCGGTGGGGGTGGCCGGACCGCGCCCCGTCCCGGCGGCGAACTCCGGCGCGGGCAGCGCCGCCCGGTCGAGCTTCCCGTTGGGGGTCACGGGCAACTCGTCCAGCACCACCACCGCGGCGGGAACCATGTACTCGGGCAGCGTCGCGCCCGCGAACGCGCGCAGCGCCTCGGCGTCGACACCGCCCGGCGCGGGCACGACGTAGGCGACCAGCCGCTTGGTGCCCTCATCCGTGGCATGCACGACGACCTGGGCGACATCCTGATGCCCGGCCAGCACGGTCTCGATCTCGCCGAGCTCCACCCGGAACCCGCGGATCTTCACCTGGTTGTCCACCCGGCCGAGGTAACTCAGCTCGCCGTCCCGGGTCCAGCGCGCCAGATCGCCGGTGCGGTACATCCTCCCACCCGGCACCCGACCACCACCCCCCACGGAGGCGCTTCGCGCCGCCGCGTCGGAGGGGAACGGGCAGGCCACGAACCGCTCGGCGGTCAGCGCGGGGCGACCGGCGTATCCCCTCGCCAGCTGCCGTCCGGCCAGGTACAGCTCGCCCGCCACGCCGGGCGGCACCGGCGCCAGGAACTCGTCCAGCACGTAGACCCGGCTGTTCCAGGCCGGGCGCCCGATCGGGACCCGGCCGCTCGGGTGCGGGGCCGCGCAGTTCCAGGCGGTGATCTCCAGGGTGGCTTCGGTGGGGCCGTAGAGGTTCAGCAGTTCGGCGTCCAGCCGCGCGTGGAACTCCGGGACGAGTTCGGCGGGCAGGGCCTCCCCGCCGTTGATCACCCGGCGCAGCCCGGAGCAGGCGCCCTCGGGAAGAGACTGCAGGAAGGCGGCCAGCATGGACGCCACGAAGTGCACCACGGTGATGCCGTGCCGTTCGATGGCGCCGACGAGGTACGCCGGTTCGCGATGCCCGCCCGGCCGGGCCATGACCAGGGTGGCGCCGGCGAGCGCCGGTCCGAAGAGCTCCCACACGGACAAATCGAAGCTCATCGGGGTCTTCTGCAGCACTCTGTCCTCAGTGGACAGTGGGAACTCGTGCTGGGTCCACAGCAGCCGGTTCACGAGCGACCGGTGGCTGATCACCACGCCCTTGGGTCTGCCGGTCGAACCGGACGTGTAGATCACATACGCCGGGTTGCCCGCGCGCAGCGGCACCTCGGGCGGGGTGGCCGGGCAGGCCGCGATGGCCGCCCGTGCCGCCGGGTCGCTCCACAGTTCCGGCGTGAACACCACCGCGGGATCGCTGTCGCCCAGGACGTACTCGATCCGCTCGGGCGGATAGTCCGAGTCGACCGGGACGTAGGCCGCCCCCGCCTTCAGCACGCCGAGCAGCACCACGAGCAGGTCCACCGAGCGCTCCAGCAGCACCGCGACCCGCGCTTCCGGGCCGATCCCCTGGCCGGTCAGCCAGTGCGCGACGCGGTTCGCCCGAACCTCCAGCTCCGCGTACGTCAGCGACGCCGACTCGTCCAGGACCGCCACCGCGTCCGGGGTCCGCCCCATGCACTCCGCGAGGAGCGCGGGCAGCGTCGTCACCGGCACCGGCCGATCCGTGGCGTTCCACCCGTGCACGACCAGCGCCCGCTCGGCCGGGTCCAGGACGTCCAGTTCGCTCAGCCGGACGCCGGGATCGGCCACGATCCGCCGCAGCACGCTCGCCAGCCGGCCGGCCAGCACCCGCGCGGTGGCGGCGTCGTAGAGGTCGGTGGCGTACTGGAGGATTCCGGCCAGGCCGGCCGGTTCCCCGGTGCCGGAGTGCCGTTCGTGCAAGGTGACGGACAGGTCGAAGCGCGCGGCGGCGGTCTCGTCGGTGCGGACCGGCCGCACGGTCAGCCCGGGCAGTTCCCATTCCGCGGCAGGTAGGTTCTGCAGCGTGAGCACGACCTGGAACAGCGGGTGCCGGGACAGCGACCGGGCCGGGGCCAGCTCGTCCACCAGCCGCTCGAACGGCAGATCCTGGTGGGCGTAGGCGGCGAGATCGGTCTCCCGCACCCGGGACAGTACCTCCGCGAAACCCGGGTCACCGCTGACGTCCGTGCGCAGCACCAGCGTGTTCATGAAGAACCCGGCCAGTTCGTCGAGCGCCTTCGCCCCGCGCCCGGCCACCGGAGTGCCACACGGGATGTCGGTACCCGCACCCAGGCGGGACAGCAGCATCGCCAGCGCCGACTGGATGACCATGAACAACGTCGCCGAGCCGTCCCGTGCCAGCCGCACCAGGCGCTCGTGGGTGTCCGCGTCCACCTCGAACGGCACCGTGCCGCCGCGGTACGAGGCGACGGCCGGACGGTGTCGATCAACGGGGAGAGACAGCTCCTCCGGCAGCTCGGCGAGTGCCTCCCGCCAGTACGCGAGCTGCGCGCTCAGTTCGCTGTCCGGGTCCTGTGCCTCGCCCAGCACCGCGCGCTGCCACAACGCGAAGTCGGCGTACTGCACCGGCAACGGCGCCCAGTCCGGCGCCGCACCGGCGCTCCGGGCGGCGTACGCGGTCCGCAGATCCCGCGCCAGCACACCCATCGACCAGCCGTCCACCGCGACGTGGTTCGCCACGATCATCAGGACGTGCTCGGCCTCGGCCAGCTCGAACAGTTCCGCCCGCCACGGCGGCTCGGTGGCCAGGTCAAAGCCGCGTGCCGCCGCGTCGGCCAGTGCGCCGGCCAGGGTCGCCTCCGAAACCGGGCGGTTCGCCAGCGTCGGCCGCCCCGCGACGCCGTCGAGCACCTGTTGCCGGGGCACACCGTCGCGCGCCGGGTACACGGTGCGCAGGACTTCGTGCCGGTCGGCCACATCCGCCAGCGCGGCGGCCAGCGCCGGCACGTCCAGCGCACCGGTCAGCCGCAACGCGAGCGGCACGTTGTAGACCGCCCGCGCACCGGCGGTGTGGTCCTCGAACCGGTTGAGGAACCACATCCGCTGCTGGCCGAAGGACAGCGGCACCTGCTCGGGCCGCTCGCGTGCCATCAGCTCCGTGCGCGGCACGCCCCGGCCCGTCTCCACCACGCCGGCGAGACCGGCCACGGTCGGCTCGGCGAACAGGTCACGGATGGTGATCCCGACGTCGAGCGAGTCCCGGACGCGCGCGATCAGCCGCATCCCGAGCAGCGAATCGCCGCCCAGCTCGAAGAACGAGTCCTCGACACCCGGCCGCTCCACGCCGAGCAGCTCGGTGAACAGTCCACAAAGGACACCTTCGGCCGGGGTGGCGGGACCCCGGCCCTGCCCGGCGGCGAACTCCGGTGCGGGCAACGCGGCCCGGTCCAGCTTTCCGTTCGCGGACACCGGCAACGCGTCCAGCACCACCACCGACGCGGGGACCAGGTGCTCCGGGACCCGCTCCCTGGCGTAGGCGCGCACCGCCGCCGGATCGACCGCGACACCGTCGGCGGCCACCACGTAGGCGGCCAGCCGGCGGGTCCCGGGCCGGTCTTCCCGCGCCACCACCGCGGCACGGGCGACGCCGGGACAGCCTGCGAGCACCGCCTCCACCTCGCCCGGCTCCACGCGGAACCCGCGGATCTTCACCTGGTCGTCGGCGCGGCCGAGGTAGATCAGCTCGCCGTGCGGCGTCCAGCGCGCCAGGTCGCCGGTCCGATACATCCGGCCGCCGAACGGGCAGGCCACGAACCGCTCGGCAGTCAGGCCCGGGCGCCCGAGGTAGCCGCGCGCCAGCCCCCGACCGCCGACATACAGCTCCCCCACCACACCCGGCGGAACCGGCTGCAGCCGTGCATCCAAGACGTAGCAACGGGTATTGGGATCCGGCACCCCGATCGGCACCGCGCGGTCCCACCCGGGCTCAGCCTTCCACAGCGTCGAGTTCACCGTCGCCTCGGTCAAGCCGTAGGCGGCCAGCAGGTTCACCCGCCCGGCCCAGCGGTTGACCAGGTCTGGCGGCACCGTCTCGGTACCAACCAGGATCGTGGATCCCTCCGGGAGCTCGCATTCCGGTGGCAGCGCCGAAACCAGCGACGGCGGCAGGATCATGTGCGTGATCCCTTGCTCGTGCAGGAAATCCGTGAGCCGCTTGTCCGGTACCCGCACCTCGTCCGGCGCGATCACCAGCCGCCCACCGACGCAGAGCGCCATCACCAGCTCGAACACCGCGACGTCGAAGCCGACCGAGGCGAACTGCAGCACCGTGCTGTCCGGCCCAACCCCCATCCGGTCGACCGCGGTCGCGACCAGGCTCGCGATTCCCTCATGGGTGACCACGACGCCCTTCGGCCGCCCGGTCGAGCCCGAGGTGTAGATCACGTAGGCTGCGGAGTCCAAACCGATCGGTCGGTTTTCGGCGGCTACGCTGGCGTCGGCCAGCATGAAGTCGATCCGTTCCTGAGGCAGTCCGGTATCTACCGGCAGGAACGCGGCACCGGCCTTGAGCACCCCAAGGACCTCGACCATCCAATCAACCGAGCGCGGCAGCGCGATCG
>NZ_DATELF010000007.1:0-4327 GCF_035276945.1 Amycolatopsis sp.
AGGCACAAGCATTACTGGCAACCTACGGACAAAACCGGTCGGCCGGTCATCCCTTGTGGTTGGGATCGGTGAAATCCAACATCGGGCACACCCAGGCAGCCGCCGGTGTCGCCGGCGTGATCAAGATGGTGTTGGCGATGCGCCATGCGACGTTGCCACGGACCTTACACGCGGACCAGGCCACAGACCGAGTGGACTGGACGGGCGGTGCGGTATCACTACTGACCCGCAGCACACCCTGGCCGACCAACGGGCAACCCCGCCGAGCAGGCATATCAGCATTCGGCATCTCCGGCACCAACGCCCACATCGTGCTGGAGGAGCCCCCGCGTCCCGAGGCGGCAGCGGGTCCCGCTCCGGAGACCGCCGGTGGTGCCCCGGCCGAACTACCCCCACCGATCACCGTGCCGTGGGTGATCTCCAGTGGCAACGAGGCCGGGCTGCGCGCGCAGGCTCGACGGCTGCGCGCGCACGTGTCCGTCCGCGACGACGTGGACCTCGTGGACATCGGGTACTCGCTGCTGACGACCCGCGCGGTGCTCCCGCACCGCGCGGTGGTGCTCGCCGAAGACCACACCGGCTTCCTCCGCGGGCTCACCGCGCTGGCCGACGCCACAGCACCGTCCGAAGAGGACCAGATCGGCGTGATCGAGGGTGTGGCTGGCCCCAGGATCGACCCGGTTCTGGTCTTTCCCGGTCAGGGCTCGCAGTGGCCCGGCATGGCCGTCGAGTTGCTGGACTCCGCACCGGCGTTCGCCGCCCGGATCGAAGACTGTGCCAAAGCCCTCGCGCCACACGTCGGCTGGTCCCTGCTCGACGTCTTGTGTGAACCGGATACCGCCCTGCTCGACCGGGTCGACATCGTCCAGCCCGCACTGTTCGCCGTGATGGTGTCCCTGGCTGTCCTGTGGGAGTCCCACGGCGTGCGCCCCGCCGCTGTCGTCGGGCATTCCCAGGGGGAGATCGCGGCGGCCTGCGTGGCCGGAGCGCTGTCCCTGACGGACGCCGCCAAGGTGGTGGCACTACGGGCGCGGGCGCTGGCGGAGCTGGCCGGAACGGGTGCCATGGCCTCCCTGGCGCTGTCCCCGCAGGAGGCGGCGGAGCGTCTCGCGCACTGGAACGAGCGCGTGTGGCTCGCGGCGGTGAACGGTCCACGTTCCGTCGTGGTCGCCGGGGAAACGGAAGCGCTGACCGCCGCGGTGGCGGAGTGCGCGGCGACGGGTGTGTGGACTCGCGTGCTCCCAGTGGACTACGCGTCGCACTCGCCACAGGTCCAGGCCGTCCGGCGGCGACTGCTCGAGGAACTGGCCGACGTGACTCCGCGCCCAGCGGCCGTGCCCCTGTATTCCACGGTGACGGGGGCGCCGATCGACACCTCGACGATGGACGCGGACTACTGGCATCGCAACCTGCGGCAGACCGTGCTGTTCGAGCAGGCGACTCGCGCGCTGTTGCGTGACGGACATCGGGCGTTCATCGAGTGCAGCCCGCACCCGGTGCTGGTGGTGGGCGTCGAGGAAACTGCCGCGGATGCCGGCGAGGACGTCGTCGCGCTCGCGTCGCTGCGGCGGGAGGACGGCGGAGCACGGCGCTTCCTCACCGCGCTGGCCGAGGCACACGTGGGGGGAATCCCCGTGACCTGGGACCCGGCGTTCACCGGGCGGGGCGCACGCCGGGTCGAGCTCCCCACCTACGCCTTTACCCGGCGGCGGTACTGGCTGGGCGACCATGACCGTGCGGAGCCGGACGACGCGTCGGTCGCCGTGCCGAGCGCCGACGAGGAGCGGTTCTGGGCCGCCGTCGAGCACGCGGATCTCGACACGGTCACGACCACGCTCGGCATCGACGGCGAGCAACCCTTGCGTTCGGTGTTGCCCGCACTGTCGGCCTGGCGGGTACGGCAGACCGAGCGTGCGACGATCCGGGACTGGCGCTACCGCGTCACCTGGACGCCGTTGCCCGACCCGCCCGCGGCGGAGTTGCCGGGGACCTGGCTCGTCGTGTGCCCCGCCGAGGGGCCGGATCCCGCCCTGGTCTCGGCGTGTTCAGCCACCTTGGGCGGCCACGGTGCGGCGGTGGTCCCCGTCTCCGCCCCTGTCGGCCGCGACCGCGCCGCGTACGGCCGGCTGCTGCGGGACTCGCTGCCTCCGGGCGAGCCGGTCAGCGGCGTGCTGTCCCTGCTCGCCCTGGACGAGCGGCCGCTGCCCGGCACACCCGCGGTGGCCGCCGGCTTGGCCGGCACGCTGCTGCTCGGCCAGGCCATGGGTGACGTGGGGATGGACGTGCCGCTGTGGTGCGTGACCCGGAAAGCGGTGTCCGTGGCACCCTCGGATCACGTGCTGTCCGCCGTCCAGGCGCAGGTGTGGGGTCTGGGACGGGTCTTCGGCCTGGAGCATCCGCAGCGCTGGGGGGGCCTGGTCGATTTGCCCGACGTCGTCGACGAGCGGGCAATGACCCGATTGGTCGCGGTACTCGCCGGTCTCGGCGGCGAGGACGAGATCGCGGTGCGACCCGCCGGTGTGTTCACCCGGCGGCTCACCCGGGCCGGCGGAGCGTCCACGGCGGACCAGCCGTGGCGGCCGGCGGGCACCGTCCTCGTCACCGGCGGCACCGGTGCGCTCGGCGCGCACGTCGCCCGGTGGCTGGCCCGGAGCGGCGCGGAACACCTGGTGCTGACCAGCCGAGCCGGTGCCGCGGCTGCCGGTGCCGCCGACCTCCGCGCCGAACTGGAAGTCCTTGGTGCCCGGGTCACCATCGCGGCCTGCGACATGGCTGATCGGGAAGCGGTCCGCGGGCTCGTCGAACGGCTCGACGGCGAGGGCACGGCGATCCGCAGCGTGATCCACACCGCCGGGGTGAGCCGGATGACCCCGCTGGCCGAGTTGGAACTCGGTGAACTCGCGGACCTCCTCGACGCCAAGGCGGCCGGTGCCCAGCACCTGGCGGAGGCGTTGGGCAGCCGCCCGCTCGACGCGTTCGTGTTGTTCTCCTCGGGAGCCGGCGTGTGGGGTGGCAGTGCGCAGGGCGCATACGCGGCGGCCAACGCGTTCCTGGACGCCTTCGCCGAGCAACGGCGTGCGGCCGGCCTGCCCGCGACGGCTGTCGCGTGGGGTGCCTGGGCCGACGGCGGCATGGTTTCCGGCGACGTCGGCGAGCGACTGCGCCGGCTGGGAATCCGGCAGATGGAACCACGCCTGGCGTTGGCCGCATTGGCCGGTGCCCTCGACCACGGCGAGACCACCCTCGTGGTCGCCGACATCGACTGGCAGACGTTCGTCCCCGGCTTCGTCGTGGCCCGGCGACGCCCGCTCATCGAGGATCTGCCCGAGGTCGGCCGCATCCTCGCTCCCGATGCGGGCGAACAGGCGGAGACCGCGCAGGTGGATGCCTCACCGTTGACGTCGCAGCTGGCCGGATTGACGGAACCGGAACAACATCAGCTCCTGCTCGGTCTGGTTCGCCGCCATGCCGCCGACGTCCTCAACTACGACGGACCACAGTCGATCCAGGCGGACCGGGCGTTCCGGGAACTCGGCTTCGACTCATTGGCGGCGGTCGAGCTGCGCAACCGGCTCAACGCGGCCACCGGGCTGCGGCTGCCGCCGACCGTCGTGTTCGACTTCCCCGCCGCGCAGGCGCTCGCGCGTCACATCGCCGAACTGCTCGGTATCCAGCGAGACGGTGTCGCGACCTCGCTCCCGACGGCAGCGCCGGTGACCCCCGCCGCTCGGGCGGAGGACCCCATCGCGATCGTCGCCATGGCCTGCCGCTATCCGGGCGGGGTCGAATCCCCGGAACAGTTGTGGCAGTTGCTGGTCCAGGAAAACGACGCGATCGGCGAATTCCCCGACGACCGCGGTTGGCCGCTGGACACGTTGTTCGATCCGACCGGGCAGCGGCACGGCACGACGATCACGCGCGAAGGTGGATTCCTCGCCGACGCCGCCGGGTTCGATGCCGAATTCTTCGGTATCTCGCCGCGCGAGGCCACCGCGATGGACCCGCAGCAACGACTCCTGCTGCAGACCGCGTGGGAGGTGCTGGAGCGCGGTCAGATCGATCCGACATCGCTGCGCGGCAGCGACACAGGCGTGTTCATCGGCGGTTTCACCCACGAATACGGGCCGCGACTGGACGAGGCGACCAGCGGCGCCGAGGGTTATGTGCTGACCGGAAGCGCGACCTCCGTGCTGTCTGGCCGGGTGGCTTACACGTTCGGGTTGCAGGGTCCGGCGTTGACGGTGGATACGGCGTGTTCGTCGTCGTTGGTGGCGTTGCATCTGGCCGTGCGGGCCTTGCGCAACGGAGAGTGCTCCCTGGCTCTGGC
>NZ_DATELF010000008.1:0-32630 GCF_035276945.1 Amycolatopsis sp.
CGGACCCGCCAACCGCGCCAACGCCCAACTCAAAACCCGGCACATTCCGCGCAAGCTCCGCTGCCGCCCCCGATGCGCGCCGGACAACCCGCCAAAGCCATCCACGTCCTACAGAACCACGAACTCACCGCAGGACGAAAACGCTCATTACTTTTGACTGTCCGCCATCAGTCGGCCAGTTTTCCGTCGGGGTGTAACGAGTCTGACGCTTTTCGGTTCTCGGTGCGCGCCCAGGCGAATGGATCATCGGGCCGCGGCGGCAGGGGATGGTGCCAGGGCAGGCCGGTGTTCACCCGGACGGTGGTTGTGCGGGAAGCCATTATGCCTATTCGCGATCTGCTGCTTGTTCATACTCTTGGGCCGATGATAAAATGGTGACCGCGGTTAGGGGATGCGGCTCTCGGTGACTGTGAAGTGATCGAATAGAGCTTTCCTGTGGGGAAATCCTGGGGTGGTCACCAGCAGTTATCGATGAACAGGTACAAACGTGCCGCGGCGCGGAAGTTGATCGCGTCGAATAGTAGTACGCGTAAAAACCGTGATTGAACCGGCGAATTCGGCAATCGCCGGTCGGTCGCATGCTGCGGTACACCCTGCGAACCGCGTGCGGACCACAGCTGATCCGGTCACGAGGGAGGGTGTCCAATGGATTCCGGACAGAGCGGGCAGGGATTGCTGCCGGTAGTTGTCGAAGTGCCCGTCAGTGGACTGTCGGTCGACGGCTCACCACGCACCTCCGGTGTGGATCCCGAGCACGTCAAAGTACTCGCTTCCGTCGTCGAAGAGCTGCCGCCGATCATCGTGCATCGTCCTACGATGTGGGTGATCGACGGCGCGCACCGGCTCGCGGCAGCCAAGCGCAACGGACGCGAAACGATCGCGGTGACCTTCTTCGAGGGGGATGCGAACGACGCCTTCGTGCTGGCCGTCCGCACCAACATCGGCCACGGCAAGCCGTTGTCGATCGCGGACCGCAAGCGCGCCGCGGAACGCATCATGCGCACGCATCCGGACTGGTCGACGCGGAGAATGGTGGCCACGGCCGGTATCTCGTCGGGTACCGTCGACGAGATCCGGCGGAAGATCTTCGGCGTGCCGGCCCCCGGCGAGGTCAGGATCGGCAAGGACGGCAAGGTGCGCCCGGTCGACCCGTCGGAGGGGCGGCGGATCGCCACCGAACTGATCACCGCGGACCCCGGCCTGTCGCTGCGGCGGGTCGCGCGGGCCGCGGGGCTTTCGCCGGAGACGGTGCGCCGGTTGCGTCAGCGGCTGCGGTGCGAGGAAAGCCCGGCGGGGCCGGCGGACGGCGGCGGGCCGGTGCGGGGTGATCGGCCGGGGAACGCGTTCGGCGCCACGCCGGAGAACGGTCACGCGGGCCCGGAGCTCGCCGCCGCGGTCGAGCAACTGAAATCCGATCCGGCGCTCCGGTTCACCGTCGCCGGCCGGGCTCTGTTGCGTTTGCTCCACTTGCATCTGGTTAGGAATGACGACTGGGCGCGAATTGTGGAAAGTATCCCACCACGCAACCGTGGCACGGTCGCGTTATTGGCCCGGCAGTGCGCGGTGCACTGGTCCGAGTTCGGCGTTCAGGTGGAAGAGAAGGACACCGTCTCGCTCGGCTAATACCTGTCCAAGTGCTGCATTCGGACGGTTGGACGGCAGGCCGGATATTCGGTTCGAATGGTGTCGACGACGGTACCCGGCACGTTCCACGGGCCGGAACCACGTAACCATGAAGGGTTGTCAATGGAGATCACCACGATCGATCACCTCGAGCTGTTCGTCGAAAACGCGGATCTCACGGCGTTGCGGCTGTGCGAATCCTACGGTTTCGCGGTCCGGGGGCGCGGCGGACCGGAGACCGGCCTCCCCGGCTGCCGGTCGATCCTGTTGGTACAGCACGAAATCACGCTGCTGATCACTTCGGCGATCGAAACGGACCACCGGGCGGCGGAATACGTGCGCAAGCACGGCGAAGGCGTCGCCGTCGTGGGGCTCTCGGTCCTGGATGCGGCAGCCGCCTTCGCCGCCGCGGTGGAACGCGGGGCGATCCCCGTGGCACCGCCCGACACCATGGAACTCGACGGCGCCGGAGTCACCTTTGCTTCGGTGAACGGCTTCGGCGACGTCGAGCACCGCTTCACCTCACGCACCAAGCCCGGCGGGCCGTTCGCGCCGGGCCGGATCGAGGAGGACGGCACCGTGCGCGCCGGGGGAGGCCTGTTCGAGCGGCTTGATCACATCGCGGTGCTCGTGCCCGCCGGAGAGCTCGACGAAACCGTGCGCCGCTACCAGGACGTGTTCGGCCTGGCCCAGACGTTCGAGGAGGAGATCCGGGTCGGCACGCAGGCGATGAACTCGAAGGTGGTGCAGAACGCCTCCGGCGCGGTCACCTTCACCATCATCGAACCCGACACGACTCGCGACCCCGGGCAAATCGACGCGTTCATCGCGGCGCACGGCGGCGCCGGCGTGCAGCACGTCGCCCTGCTGACCGGCGACATCGTCACCGCGGTGCGCACGGTGTCCGCCTCGGGTGTGCGGTTCCTGACCACGCCGCCGGCCTACTACGACGTGCTCGGCGACCGGCTCGGCGAGGTCGGCGTGCCGGTGTCCACGCTGCGCGAGCTGGACATCCTCGCCGACCGCGATCCGCAGGGCGTCATCCTGCAGATCTTCACCGAGACCGAGCACCCGAGGCGGACGTTGTTCTACGAGCTGATCGACCGCCGGGGAGCGCGGACCTTCGGGAGCAACAACATCAAGGCGCTGTACGAGGCGGTCGACCGGCACGGCGACGCGGCGACCAGGTCGAGGCGCCCATGAGCGCCTCGTCGCCGGTGCGGGGACGGCGACCGGCGTCGCGTGAGTTTCGAAGACAGGCCGCGGTATCGAGGGGAGAGGTGTACGGCGGTGACGCTCGGACTGCCATGCCATGACGGCAGGCAAGAGGAAGTGGTACAGGTACCCATCGACGACATCGGCGTCGCGGATTCGCCGCGGATCGGGGGTGTCGACCCGGAGCACGTCGACCTCCTGGCGTCGATAGACGACACGTTGCCGTCGATCGTGGTGCACCGCGAAACCATGCGGGTCATCGACGGGATGCATCGGCTCGCCGCGGCACGGGAGCGCGGTGCGGAGGTGATCGATGTGCGGTTCTTCGACGGGGACTCCGACGCCGCCTTCGTGCTCGCGGTGAGTTTGAACACCACCCACGGACTGCCGTTGTCGCGGCGGGAACGCATGGCCGCGGCGACGCGCATCCTGCTGACGCGGCCGGCCTGGTCGGACCGTGCGATCGCCTCGGCGGTCGGGATTTCCGCGCGGACCGTCGCGGAACTGCGGGCCGGCTCGGCCGCCTCTCACCTGACTTCGGCCCGGCGTGGCGCGGACGGCAGGCTCCGGCCGGTCGACGGCGCGCGCGGCAGGCGCGCGGCCGCGGAAATACTGGTGACCCGGCCGGAACTGTCCCTGCGGCAGGTCGCCCAGCTCGCCGGGATATCGCCGGAAACGGTGCGGGACGTGAAGAACAGGCTGACCGACGGACGGAACCCGGTTCCGGACCAGCGGCGGGGAAATCCGGTGCCGGTGGCGGAGGAGGGGGAGGGGGAGTCTCCGCCACCGGCGGGGAAGCAACTCGGCGGTCTGAGCGCCGCCGACACCAGTTCGCTGGTGCGCCGGCTCCAGGCAGATCGCGGATTCCGCGAATCCGCCGCGGGTACCGCGTTGTTGCGGATCTTCATGGCTCACCTCGCCGAGACCGAGATGTGGGATCGCCTCGCGCAAAGTGTTCCCGCGCATTGCCGCGGAACCGTGGCCAGGCTGGCCATGGAATGCGGCCGGATCTGGGACACCCTGGCCGACGGGATCGACGGGACCACGGAGATGGCGTGAAATCGAGATCACCGTTCCGATGTTGACTGTTGACGCCCTGGGGATCGTGCTGGTCCAGGATGCTCAGAAACTGGTTTCACGGGAGTTTCATCAGGTGATCGATCTGGTACGCACTGGAGGCGGCGGATGCCGGTTTCCCGGATCAATGGAATCAACCTCGGTTACGACGTTTACGGAACAGGACCGAGCGTTCTGCTCATTCCCGGCACGGGTGCGCGGGGTGCGATCTTTCGTGCGCACCAGGTGCCGGCGCTCGTCGCCGCGGGATACCGGGTCATCACGGTCGACAACCGCGGGGTGCCGCCGAGCGACCGCTGCCCCGAAGGGTTCACGCTCGACGATCTGGTGCGGGACGCGGCCGCGCTGATCGAAACCCTGGACGCGGGCCCGTGCCGGGTCGTCGGGTTCTCCCTGGGCGCGATCGTGACCCAGGAACTGCTGCTGGCCCGGCCGGATCTCGTGCGGCAGGCGGTGCTGATGGCGACCAGGGCCCGGACCGACGCGCTGGGCGCCGCACACGCCGAGGCCGAACTGGCGATGTTCGACGCCGGGGTGAAACTGCTCCCGCGCTACGAAGCGGCGATGCGTGTGTACCAGTCGTTTTCCCGCCGGACGCGGCGTGACGACCAGCAGGTGCGGAACTGGCTCGACCTGTTCGAGATGTCGATAGAGAATTCCACGCAGAGCCGGTCGCAGCTCGAACTCGACCAGATACCGGACCGGCGTGCGGAATACCGTGAAATCGGCACGGAAACACTGGTGCTCGCCTTCGGCGAGGACGTGCTCACCTCCCCGGATCTGTGCCGTGAGGTGGCCGAAGCGATCCCCGGCGCGGTTTACCGCGAGATCGACGGATGCGGTCATTTCGGTCTTGTCGAAGAACCGGAATCCGTCAACCGCGCGATTGTCGAATTCTTTCGGGGAGAAACACGGGTGACAGTTGCCCGGCACCACGGTTCCACTCGAAGATAGCCATAGACCAGCAGGTAATTCGCCGGGAAACGGACAGCAGATGAGTGATTCGACGATCGGGACGCAGCCGCCGTCCGCTCCCACCCTCGCCTACTACGCACACCTGGCATGGCAACGGCTCGATCCGCCGGTGTGGGATTTCTTCGAGGGCGGCGCGGGCCACGAACGTACCGTCGCGGCGAATCTCGAGGCCTTCGACCGGATACGGATCCGCCCGTCGATGTTGTCCGGGGTCGTCGAACCACGGCTTGCCACCGAACTGTTCGGCCACGACTGGGCGGCGCCGATCGCGATTGCCCCGATGGCCTACCAGACACTTGCTTGTCCCGCCGGGGAAACCGCGACCGTGCGCGCCGCGGGGCATGTCGGCCTGCCGGTCATCGTCAGCGCCTTCGCCGGGCGGCCCTTCGCTGAACTCGCCGCGCACGCCTCGGCGCCGCTGTGGTTGCAGCTGTACTGCTTCCGTGACCGCGCCACGACCGCGCGGCTGGTGGCACGGGCCGAAGCCGCCGGGTTCGAAGCCGTGGTGCTCACCGTGGACGCACCGCGGCTCGGCAGGCGCCTGCGCGACCTGCGCAACGGGTTCCGGCTGCCGGCCGGCATCACACCGGCCAACCTCGACGGTGCCGACGGTTACGCGGATCCCGCCTCGCACGCTCTCACGGAATTCGATTCCACAGTGGACTGGGACGTCATCGGCCGGCTGCGCGCGAGCACCCGGCTGCCGGTCCTGGTGAAGGGTGTCCTGACCGGGGTCGACGCGGGCCGCGCGGTCGAGGCCGGAGCCGCCGGGGTGATCGTTTCCAACCACGGCGGCAGGCAGCTCGACGGAACGGTCGCGGCACTCGACGCGCTTCCCGGCGTCGTCGGCGCGGTGGGCGGCGCCTGCCCGGTGCTGCTCGACGGGGGCGTCCGGCGGGGTACGGACGTGCTGACCGCCCTCGCGCTCGGCGCCGACGCCGTCCTGCTGGGACGCCCGGTCCTGCACGGTCTCGCGGTAGACGGCAGCGCGGGCGTGCTGCACGTGCTCGAATTGCTCATCGAGGAACTCACCGACGCGATGGTCCTCGGCGGCGTCGCGTCGACGTCCGGCGTGCCGCGGGATCTGACGCACGAGGCGCCGGTGTCCCGGCGCGCGGCGCCCCCGGCGGATCTGTACGCGGGCGTGGCCGACCCGGTCATGGACACGATGAACTTCCTCAACGAGATCACGGTCCGCCACGCGGACGCGATCTCCTTCGCGCCGGGCCGCCCGTATGACGGGTTCTTCGACACCGAGCAGATTTTCGTCTACCTGCGCCGGTATCTCGACCACCTCGCCGCCGAGGGCGCCACCCCGGCACAGATCCGCGACGCGATGTTCCAGTACGGCCCGACCGCCGGCCAGATCCGGGACCTCATCGCCGCTTCGCTGCGGGCCGAGGAGGGGGTCGACGTCGCGCCCGAGTCGATCGTGGTCACCGTGGGGTGCCAGGAGGCGATGTTCCTCGTCCTGCGCGCGATCATGGCGGGCCTCGACGACGTGCTACTGGTCTCGAGTCCCTGCTACGTCGGGATCACCGGCGCTGCCCGGTTACTGGACGTGCCCGTGGTTCCGGTCGACGAAAGGGAAAATGGTCTGTCCACTGTGGATGTGGAGTCCGCGGTCCGTGCCGAGATCGCCCGCGGGCGACGGCCCCGGGCGGTGTACGTCATCCCGGACCACTCGAACCCGTCCGGCACCACGATGCCACTGCCCGCGCGGCGCGCGCTGCTCGACCTCGCCGCGCGGTACGACCTGCTCGTGCTGGAGGACAGTCCATACCGGCTGGTGAGCGCCGGTGCCAGGGTGCCGGCGCTGAAGAGTCTCGACCGCGAGCGGCGGGTGATCCAGCTCGGTTCGTTCGCGAAGACGGTCTTCCCCGGCGCTCGCGTGGGCTATGTGGTCGCGGACCAGCGGGTGACGTTGCCGGACGGGCGATCCGGCCTGCTGGCCGATCAGCTCGCCAAGGTCAAGAGCATGATCACGGTGAACACCTCGTCGCTGTCGCAGGCCGCGGTGGCCGGTGCGCTGCTGGCCTCCGACGGCCACTTGGCCGACCTCAACAGGGACACGTCGGCTCACTACGGCCACGCGATGCGGCGGACGCTGGATCAGCTCGACCGGCATTTCCCGGTGGAGGCCCGAGAACGCCTGTGCGTCCGCTGGAACAGGCCCAGCGGCGGGTTCTTCGTGACTTTGCGGGTCGGTTTTCCCGCCGACAACGCGGCATTGAACCGCTCAGCGGAGGAATTCGGCGTCATCTGGACACCGATGTCGTATTTCTACCCGGCGGGCGGCGGCGAGCGGGAGATCCGGCTGTCGATCAGCTACCTGACCGACCGCGAGATAGCGGACGGTGTCGCACGCCTCGCCCGGTTCGTCGAGGCGGAAACAGCACGTCAGACACGGGAATCGGAACAACAGGAAGACGGGAAGGGCAGGTTGCGCAGATGACCGAGACGCAGCTCGGACTGCTTGTCCGCGGCAAGGTCCGCATGTGGGGGTGGAAATTCCGATGACGGTCGAACTGGAAAGAACGGCGACCCTGCCGGAAGAACTGGAGCGGGAATTCCGGCCGCCGATCCGGGCGGGCATGCTCGGTGTCGGAACCGCGGTTCCGGAAACCTCCTACACGCAGCAGGAGGTGCTGGACTCCCTGGGCATGGTCGACGAAAAGGTGCGGTCGGTCTTCCTCAACAGCGCCATCGGCAAGCGCCATCTGGTACTGCCACCCCGCGACGCCGACGGCCGCCGCGCGGTCGAGTCGCAGGGCACGTTGCTCGCCAAGCACAAGGCCAGCGCCGTGGAAATGGGGATCAGGGCGCTGCGTGCATGCCTGCGCGACGCGGGCGCCGAGCTGACCGACCTGCGGCACCTGTGCTGCGTCACGTCGACCGGTTTCCTCACGCCGGGGCTCAGCGCGCTGATCATCCGGGAACTCGGCATCGACCGGCACTGCAGCCGTTCTGACATCGTGGGGATGGGCTGCAACGCCGGGCTCAATGCGCTCAACGTGGTGTCGGGGTGGTCCGTCGCGAATCCCGGCGAACTGGCGGTAGTCCTGTGTTCGGAGGCTTGTTCCGCCGCATACGCCATGGATTCCACGATGCGCACCGCTGTCGTCAACAGCCTTTTCGGCGACGGTGCGGCCGCGGTGGCTTTGCGGGCCGACAGTGTTCCGGCGAACGGCCTCCCGGCAGAGCGGCCCGGCGCTCGGATCCTCAAGTTCGCCAGCTACATCATCCCGGACGCGGTCGACGCGATGCGCTACGACTGGGACGACGACCTCACCCGGTTCAGCTTCTATCTGGACCCGCGGATTCCCTACGTCGTCGGGGCGAACGCGGAAACCGTGGTGGACCGGCTGCTCGAGAACACCGGCCTGCGGCGAGCGGACATCAGTCAGTGGATCGTCCACTCCGGAGGAAAGAAGGTGATCGACGCGGTCACGGTCAACCTCGGCCTCACCCGGCACGACGTGCGGCACACCACCGGCGTCCTGCGGGACTACGGCAACGTCTCGAGTTGCTCGTTCCTGTTCTCCTACCGGCGGTTGCTCGCGGAATGTGTGCTCGCCCCCGGCGACTACGGCGTGCTGATGACCATGGGCCCGGGCAGCACCATCGAGACGGCGCTCGTCCAGTGGTGAACCGGAAGGGGATCGCGCGGATGTCCTGGAACGGTGCGCTGAACGAAGGTCTCACCCTGCGGATCGACGGTACGGTGCCGCTTTCGATCGACGCGGTGAAGGCCGTCGAGGAGTTGTGCGCGCACACCGAGGCACACGACGGTACCGGTGCGGTGCCGATCCGGATGTCCGGCGCGCCGGTGACGTCGTGGACCGGTGGCGCCGACGTCGCTCTGGTCAGCAAATGGGAACGGGCGGTGCGGCGGCTGGAGCGGCTCGGCGCGATCACGGTCGCGGTGGCCGAGGGCGACCTCGGTGGACTCGCGCTCGACGTGCTGCTGGCCACCGACTACCGGATCGCCGCGCCGGACACACGGCTGGTGGTGCCGGTCGAGGACGGGGTGAGCTGGCCCGGCATGGCCACCTACCGGCTGGCCCGGCAGGCGGGAATCGCCGCGGTGCGCCGGGCGGTGCTGTTCGGACATCCGATCGAGGCCGGCGAGGCCGTAACGCTGAGCCTGCTGCACGAGGTCGCCGAGGACCCGGCCGCCCTGCTGGCCGAAGTGACCGAAGAGCTCGCCGCCGTGCCGGGCAGGGAACTCGCGATCAGGCGGCAGCTGATCCACGACGCCGTCGCGACGAGCTTCGAGGACGCTCTCGGCGTGCACCTCGCGGCCTGCGACCGGGCACTCCGCCGGAGCTCGCCGGGAGTCGTGTCGTGATGGCCGGGACGAACCTGCGGCAGTCGCCTCTCGCGGGCACGAACCTGGCGCGCGAGCACGCTTCGGTCGCGGAGGCGGCCGCGCGGGCCGACCGCCTGCTGGAAACGCTTCCAGCGCGCAGCGTCCGCAACGCGCGGCAACAAGTCACCGCCACGGCGGGGTTGGACGCGGTGCGCGCCGTGCGGGCGGAATTCATCGGCCGGCAGGCCGACGCGGTCTACGACCTCCTCACCGAAGGGCACGCGCACAGCCTGCGGCTCGCCGAGCTGGTCGACGCGGCCCAGCGAAGGCTGCCCGGCCTACTGCCCACGGCCGCGCAGATGGCAGCCGAACGTGCCCGGCCGCAGGCGAGCAAGGAAGGGCACGAGATCGACCAGGGCATTTTCCTGCGGGGCATCCTGCGCTCGCCCCGCGCCGGTGCCCACCTGCTCGACGCGATGCTGCGCCCGACCGTGCGGGCACGGCGGCTGCTCGGCGAGTTCCGCCGGACCGGGGTACTGGACACCGGCTCGGTGCGCGTCGAGCGGCGGGCCGGCGTCGCCCACCTGACCATGGTCCGCGACGACTGCCTCAACGCGGAGGACTGCCGGCAGGTCGAGGACATGGAGACCGCGGTCGACCTGGTGCTGCTGGACCCGTCGATCGAGGTGGCGGTGCTGCGCGGCGGCGTGATGAGCCATCCGCGCTACGCCGGCAAGCGGGTCTTCAGCGCCGGCGTCAACCTCAAGAGCCTGCACGCGGGGCAGATCTCGCTGGTGGACTTCCTGCTGCGCCGCGAACTCGGCTACATCAGCAAACTGGTCCGCGGCCTGCGCGCCGACGAAAAATCGTGGTCGATGCGCACGGTGCAGAAGCCGTGGGTGGCCGCGGTGGACGGCTTCGCGATCGGCGGGGGAATGCAGCTGCTGCTGGTGTTCGACCACGTCGTCGCCGCGTCGGACGCCTATCTCAGCCTGCCGGCGGCCCAGGAGGGCATCGTGCCCGGCGCGGCCAACTTCCGCCTTTCCCGGATCGCCGGGGCGAGACTGGCCAGCCAGGTCATCCTCGGCGGCCGCAAGATCGAGGCGACCGAGCCGGACGCGCGGCTGCTGATCGACGAGGTGGTGCCGCCTGCGGAAGTCGACGCCGCCGTCGAACGCGCCGCCGCGGCGCTGCGCGGTCCCGCAGTCGTGCCCAACCGGCGGATGCTGCACCTCGCCGAGGAGCCGGTCGAGCAGTTTCGGCTTTATATGGCGGAATTCGCGCTCGAACAGGCGCTGCGGCTCTACGCGGACGACGTGCTCGACAAGGTGTGGCGGTTCGGCGGCCGATGACCGACACCCGGGTCAGCTACCGGAAGAAGGACCACGTCGCGTACGTGACCCTGAACCGGCCGGAGGTCCTCAACGCGCTGGACCACCGGACCCATCGCGAACTCGCCGAGATCTGGGACGACGTCGAGGCCGACGCGCAGGTGCGGGTCGCGGTGCTCGGCGGAGCGGGCGATCGGGCCTTCTCCGTCGGACAGGACCTGAAAGAACGAGCCCGCCTTGACGCGCGAGGAGCCCCGGCGACGACATTCGGCAGCCGGGGCCAGCCCGGCTGGCCCAGGCTCACCGAACGGTTCGCGATGGCGAAACCCGTTGTCGCGCGGGTCGACGGGTACGCGCTGGGCGGCGGGTTCGAGCTCGCGCTGGCCTGCGACATCATCGTCGCCTCCGACCGGGCGGTGTTCGGGCTGCCGGAGGCCACGCTCGGCCTGGTGCCCGGCGCCGGCGGCGGATTCCGGCTCGCCAGGAAACTGCCGGTGAACCTCGCGCTGGGATATCTGCTCACCGGCCGCCGGATGACCGCGGACACCGCGTTCCGGTTCGGTCTGGTGAACGACGTCGTTCCGCCGGGGCAGCTCGACGACTGCGTCGAAGAATGGACCCGCGATCTGGTGCGCAGCGCGCCGTTGTCGGTGCGGGCGATCAAGGAGGCCGTGCTGGCTTCGCTCGACATGCCACTGGATCGCGCCTTTTCGACGCGGTACGCCTGGGAAGAGCGGCGCTTGCGCGGTAATGACCGGGTCGAAGGCGTCAGAGCTTTTCGCGAAAAACGCAGTCCGGTGTGGACCGACGACTGATCGGGCGCCTACTTCATGGTGCTGCGGGCCCGGCCGGCCTGCCGAATGTCCTTTTTGGATTGACACGGGTCGTGGATCTTGCGAGGCGGTCGTCGATTTCGCCGTCGACGGCGGCCCGGCAGCGGTACTTCCCTTGTGTGGAGCGAATTTGTCAGTTGGACGGATTTCCCGCCCGGATCCCGGCTGGCTAGTGTTGTGCCAGATCTGCTGAGAGGAGTGCTCGGGTGAACCCGTTCGACGACGAAGACGGTGTCTTCTACGCATTGATCAACGATGAGGGCCAGTATTCCCTGTGGCCCACGTTCGCCGAGGTCCCGGAGGGCTGGGAGATCGTTTTTGGCGAGGACACAAGGAAAGCCTGCCTCGACTACATCGAGGAAAACTGGACGGACATGCGTCCGAAGAGCCTCATCGAGGAAATGAAGCAGTACGAACGCGCCGAATGACGTGAACAGTCAACGACGAGGGAGGTTCTGATCTCATGATCGGCGGTGCGGGGCCTCAGTTTGTCATGCACGGAATGGGTGAGGAATCGGAAGGCGAGCGCCGGCAGCTCAAGCCGGGCATCGTCAAGCGGATTCTTCCGTACACGAAGCCGTACCGCTGGCGAATCGCGTTCCTCCTGCTGGTCACCGCCGTGGAGGCGGGGATCACCGCGGCGAATCCACTGCTGCTGCGCGTCGTCATCGACGACGGCATCCTGCCGCGAAGAACCGCGGTCGTCGTCACGGTGGCGGTCGGCATGGTCGGTCTCGCACTGGTGGAACTGGCCTCCCAGTTCGGGCAGAGCCTGCTCTCCGGCCGGATCAGCGAGGGCATGATCTACGACCTGCGGACGCAGGTCTTCGAACACGTCCAGCGGCAGCCACTGGCGTTCTTCACCAGGGCGCAGACCGGCGCACTGGTCAGCAGGCTCAACACCGACGTGGTCGGCGCCCAGAACGCGCTGACCACGCTGCTGTCGACGGTCGTCTCCAGCGTGCTGGCGCTGGCGGTGGTGCTCGGCACCATGCTGGCACTGTCCTGGCAGATCACGATCTTCGCCGTGCTCGTGCTGCCGCTGTTCGTCGTGCCCGGCCGGTTCATCGGCAGGCGGATGCAGCGCTGCGTGCGCGAGTCCATGGAGCTCAACGCGGACATGGGCCAGCTCATGCACGAGCGGTTCAATGTGGCGGGCGCGCTGCTGGCCAAGCTCTACGGGCGGTCGGCGGCCGAGTCGGCGGCTTTCCGCCGCCAGGCCGGCCGGGTACGCGATGTCGGCGTGGTGCTCAACGTCTACACCAAGATGTTGCTGGTCACGCTGACCTTCCTCGCCGCGGTCGCCACCGCGGTGGTGTACGGCGTCGGCGGCGTGCTGGCCATCCACGGCGCGTTCGAGATCGGCACGCTGATGGCGCTGGCCCTGCTGCTCATCCGGCTGTTCGGGCCGATCAACCAGCTGTCCAGCGTGCAGGCCAACGTGATGACCGCGCTGGTCAGCTTCGACCGGCTGTTCGAGGTGCTCGACCTCAAACCCCTGATCGAGGAAAAGCCGGGCGCCGTGGCACTGCCGCGTCGCGCCGGGAACGACGGCCTCGCGCCGGCGGTGGAGTTCGAGCGGGTCTCGTTCCGCTACCCGGCGGCCGCCGACGTGTCGCTCGCCTCGCTCGAGTCGATCGCGCTGCCCACGCGAGAGCGCAAGGGCGACGCCTGGGCACTCACGGACATCTCGTTCACCGCGCCCGCCGGGAAGCTCACCGCGCTCGTCGGACCGTCGGGTGCCGGCAAGACCACGCTGACGCACCTGGTGCCCCGGCTGTACGACCCGAACTCCGGGACGGTGCGCATCGGCGGAATCGACGTACGGGACGTGACGCTGGACTCGCTGCGCGAGACCGTGGGCATGGTCACCCAGGACGCCCATCTGTTCCACGACACGATCCGCGCGAACCTGCTCTACGCGCGGCCGGACGCCACCGAACAGGACTTGATCGAGGCGTGCGAAGCGACGCAGATCTGGGGCCTGCTTTCCCAGCTGCCCGACGGTTTCGACACGGTCGTCGGCGATCGGGGTTACCGGTTTTCCGGCGGCGAGAAGCAGCGGATCGCGCTGGCACGGTTGCTGCTCAAGGCACCGTCCGTGGTGGTGCTGGACGAGGCCACCGCGCACCTGGATTCGGAGTCCGAGGCCGCGGTGCAGCGCGCGCTGAAGACCGCGCTGGCCGGCCGGACCTCGCTGGTGATCGCGCACCGGCTGTCCACCATCCGCGAGGCCGATCTGATCCTGGTGGTGGAGAACGGCGAGATCCGCGAGCGCGGCGCGCACGAGGAACTGCTTGCAGCAGAAGGATTGTACGCCGAGCTCTACCACACGCAGTTCGCCCGCCCCGGCGGCGCCGAGGCCGCCGGGGAGCCGGTGCTGCAAGTGCGGCCCGGACCGGAAGACGGCTTTGCCCCGCCGGCCGGAGCCGGGGTGTCCTTCAGCCGCCCACCGGGACCACCGCCCGGCTCGCCCGAAGGCGGGCCCCCGCCGGGGCCGCCGCCGGGACCCCCGCCACTGCGGATCTTGGCGGGCGGCACGCCGCCGCCACCGGGGGTCTGACGTGCGCGTGGAATCCCGCAGAAATGCCGCACCCGCCGACGATCCGGTCGCGGAGCTGAAAGAACTGGCCGAGGCGGGACGGCTGGCCGCCGAATACCTCAGGGCCGGTGAGCTGGTCGACCGGCTCACCGGGCGGGACCTGATCCGGGCCGGGCGCCTGCTGGCCCGGCTCGACCCGGCTGGGATCTCCCGGGAGAACCCGGTGATGCCGATCGTGACCGTCGGCATCACCGGGCACGGGACGCTCGCCGCGGTGATCCCCGCACTGACCGCCCAGCTCGCCCGGCACCGGATGGTGCTGCGGCCGGTGCCGACATCCTTCGACAGCTACGTGGTGGATCTGCTGGATCCCGACAGCGAGGTCAACCGGGCGCGGCCCGACCTGGTGCTGTGCGTGCTCGACCCGGACGTGGTGTTCGATGACGTCCCGGTGCCGTGGCGGCCGGAGGACGTGGCGCGGGCCGCGGCGGGCCGGATCGGGCTGATCGAGCGGATCGCCGAGCGGTTCGACCAGGCCGGTCGCGGCACCCTGGCGCTGAATACCCTGCCGTTGCTACGCCGGCACACCGCGGCGCTGGTCGACCATCGTTCCCGCGCCAGGCTCGGCTCGGTGTGGCGCGAGGCCAACATCCGATTGCTGAGGCTCGCCGAGAAGCATCCGTCGGTCGTCGTACTCGACCTCGAGCCGCTCGTTTCCGAGGGCGTCGCCGTTCGGGACGAGCGGCTCAGCCTCTACGCGAAGGCCCATCTCGGGGAGGAACTGCTCGGCGCGTACGCGGTCGAGGTCGGGCACCTCATCCGCCATCTGGTCGGGCACACGAAGAAGTGCGTGGTGCTGGACCTGGACGACACCCTTTGGGGCGGCGTTCTCGGCGAGACCGGCGTAACCGGTGTCGACCTGGGGGGCACCCGGCGCGGCGCGGCGTTCGCCGCGTTCCAGCGGGTCGTCAAGCAGCTCGGCGCGCAGGGCGTGCTGCTCGCCGTCGTCAGCAAGAACGAGCCCGAGCTGGTCGCGCGCGTGTTCCGCGAACACCCGGATACCGTGCTCAAGGAGACCGACTTCGTGGCGATCGTCGCCAACTGGGAGGCCAAACACGACAACCTGCGCCGGCTGGCCGGGGACCTGGAGCTGTCGGTGGACAGCTTCGTCTTCGTCGACGATTCGCCCTTCGAACGGGAGCTGGTCCGGCGCGAGTTACCCGGGGTGGCCGTCGTCGAGGTGGACTCGGAACCGGCCTGGCACATCAGGAATCTGGCACGCGACGGCTGGTTCGACACGCGCGAGCTGACCGCCGACGACACGGCGCGGGTTCGCCGCTACCGCGACGAAGTGGCCCGTCGCGGCTTCTTGGACCGCGTCGCCTCGACCGAGGACTACTTGCGGGAGCTGGGAATCCGGGTGCGGATCGGGCCCGCGACGGCGGCGCAGCTGCCGCGTGTTTCGCAGCTTACGTTGCGCACCAACCAGTTCAACCTGACCGGCGCACGCCTGCAGCCCCCCGAAGTGCGGGAGCTGACCGCCGATCCGGCCACGGCGCCGCTGGTGATCCACGCGGAGGACCGGTTCGGCGATCAGGGCCTGGTCGGCGTGATTTTCACCCGCCGCGAGGAGGACCGGATGTGGATCGACAACTTCCTGCTCAGCTGCCGGGTCTTCTCCCGGTCCATCGAGGAGGCGTGCCTGGCCTGGGTGTTGCGGCACGCCCGCGACGCGGGAGCGGCCTTGGTGCTGGGGGCGTACCGGGAAACCGCGCGGAACCGGCGCGTCGCGGACTTCTACCCGCGCAACGGTTTCGTCCGGGTGGCCGAGTACGGCGATCAGGTGATCTTCCGGCACGACCTCGGCGAACTTCCGCCGCCGCCGGCGCACATCCGCATCGACATCTCGGAAGGGGAACCGGCATGAGGCGCCTCGAAGACTTCATCGCGCTCGTCCACGACGAACTCGGCCTGCCGGTCACGGTCGAGGACGCGGCACTCAGCCTGTCGGAGCTGCCCGGCTGGGACTCGGTGCACCTGCTGTCACTGGTCGTGGCCCTCGAAGGCCGGTCCGGACAGCCGCTCAGCGTGACCGAGCTGCTCGACGCACCCGACCTGCAGTCCATCTACCAGCTGGTGAGCTGACGCCACGCGGCGCGGCACCCACGGACGTCGAGGAGGAGGCTGGAGTGGCCGAGCAGGATCGCGGGCTGCCCCTGTCGGCGGCACAGTACGACATCTGGCTCGCCCAGCGGATCGGCGGGCCGAGCGCGGTCTACAACTGCGGCGAGTACATGGAGATCGGCGGGGCGCTCGACGTGCCGCTGTTCGAAACCGCGTTGCGGCGCGCCGTCGAGGAGACCCCGTCGCTCAACGTCCGCCTCGTCGAGCGCCCGGACGGTCCGTACCAGATCGTCGCGCCCGCCGAGTGGTCGCTGGAGGTCACCGATCTGCGTGCCGAGGCGGACCCGGCTGCCGTCGCCGCGGAGCGGATGCGCCAGGACTTGTCCGTCCCCGCGGATCCGGTGAACCGGCCGCTGTTCGCCCATGCGCTCTGGCGGGTCGCCGACGCCGGATATCTGTGGTACCAGCGCTACAACCACGTCGTCATGGACGCCTACGGCTGGTCGATCTTCGGCAGGCGCGTGGCCGAGATCTACACGGCCTTGGTGCGCGACAGCCCGTACCAGCCCGCCCGGTCCGGCACCGTCGGGCAACTGCTCGCCGAGCAGCGCGGCTACCGTGCCTCCGCCGATTACGAGACCGACCGGGACTACTGGGTGGGGCGGTTCGCGGACCGGCCGGAGCCGGTGAACCTGACCTCGTCCGGCGCGGCGGGCGGCCGCGCCACCGGCGGGCTCGCCGGACCGAGCGCGCGTGGGCTGGGTGCCGCCGCCCCCGGACTGACGTGGCCGAACGTCGTCGTCGCGACGGCCGCGGCGTACTTCAGCCGGTTGACCGGCCGCCGGGAGGTCGTGTTCAGCGTGGTGCTGACCGGCCGGGTGAGTGCGCTCGCCGGCCGGACCCCGGCGACGATGGCGAACATCGTCCCCGTGCGGATCCGGGTCGATCCGCGCGAAGACATCGTCACGCTCGCCCGACGCGTCCGCGACGAACTGGGTGAAGCCGCGCGGCACCAGCGTTTCCGCGGTGAGGAACTGCGAAGACAGCTCGACTGGCCGCCGGGCAGGCGGCAGTTCGGGCCGTTGGTGAACGTGGTCACCTTCGACCGCGACCTGGACTTCGCCGGTGTCACGGCGAGCCGCCACGACCTGTCGGTGCCCCCCGTCGAGGACCTGATGATCACCGTCAGGGGCAGGCCGGACAGCGGGCGGATCCAGGTGGACGTCGACGGCGTCAGTGGCCCGGACTGTGACCTGTCCGCGCACCACCGAGCGTTCCTGAACTTGCTCGAGGCCGTGGTCGCCACGCCCCGGCGTGCCGTCGGACGGCTGGACACCCTGGCCGGGGCGGACCGGCGCCAGGTGGTCGAGACGTGGAACGACACCTCGTGGCCGGTCGCCGACGCGAGCCTGCCGTCGCTGTTCGCCGCCCAGGTCGGCCGGACTCCCGACGACGTCGCTGTCGTGGACGAGACGGGGAGCCTGACCTACGCCGAGCTGGACGCGCGGTCGAACCAGGTGGCGCGCTGGCTGCGCGACCGGGGCGCGGGCCCGGGCAGCCGGGTCGCGATCCTGCTGCCGAGGTCGCTCGACCTGGTGGCGGTGCTCTGGGGAGTGTGCAAGTCGGGCGCCGCGTACGTGCCGGTCGATCCGGACTATCCCGCCGCCCGCATCGCCTACGTCCTCGAGGACGCCGCGCCCGCCGTTGTGGTCACTCCGGAACTGTGGCAGCGCACGGAACTCGCCGCCGTCTCCGCCGCCCCGCTCGACCTCGTCGTCGTGCCCGGCCTCCCGGCCTACGTCATCTACACGTCCGGGTCGACCGGCCGTCCCAAAGGGGTCGTGGTCAGCCACCGGTCGATCGTCAACCGCCTGCTGTGGATGCGGCACATTTACCGGCTCACCGGCGCCGACCGGGTGCTGCACAAGACGCCGACCGGCTTCGACGTGTCGGTGTGGGAGCTGTTCTGGCCCCTGCTCGCCGGCGCCGCACTGGTGCTGGCCCGCCCCGGCGGGCACCGCGATCCGGCGTACCTGGTGGCGGCGAGCAAGCGGTTCGGCGTCACGGTCGCCCATTTCGTGCCGGCCATGCTGGCCGCGTTCGTCCGGGAGGTCGAGCCCGGCGAGCGGCTGGGCCTGCGGCAAGTGGTGTGCAGCGGTGAGGCGCTCCCGCCCGGCCTGGTTGCCGAGTTCCGCGAGCGGGTGGGCGTGCCGCTGGCGAACCTGTACGGGCCCACCGAGGCCGCCGTCGATGTGACCTACTGGGACTGCCCGGCAGACGGCGACCCCGCGGTGGTGCCGATCGGGCGCCCGGTGTGGAACACCGGGGTGTTCGTGCTGGACGAGTCCCTCCGGCCGGTCGGGCCCGGGATCACCGGGGAGCTGTACCTGACCGGCGTGCAGCTCGCTCTGGGCTACGCCGGGAGTGCGGCGCTGACCGCGGGAAGGTTCGTCGCTTCGCCGTTCGCCAGTGGATGCCGGATGTACCGAACCGGGGACCGGGCGTACTGGTCCGCGGAGGGCCAGTTGTGTTACGCGGGCCGCAGCGACGATCAGGTGAAGATCCGCGGGTTCCGGATCGAGCCGGGTGAGGTCGAGGCGGCACTGTCCGCGCACGAGAGCGTCGTCCGGGCCGTGGTGCTCGCCAGGGAGGACCAGCCGGGAGCGCGACGCCTGGTCGGTTACGTGGTGCCCGCGGCGGGCCGGGCCGTGGACTCCTTGGCACTGCTGGACTTCGTCGCGCGGACGCTGCCCGAGCACCTGGTCCCGGCCGCGGTCGTCGTGCTCGACGCGCTTCCCGTCACCGCCAACGGAAAGCTCGACCGGGCCGCGCTCCCCGCCCCGGAGTTCGGCGGGGAGGGACGTGCCCCGTCCGGCCCGCTCGAAGAAGCGGTCGGCGAGCAGTTCGCCGAGGTGCTCGGGCTGGCCGGAGTCGGCGCCGAGGAGCGGTTTTTCGCACTGGGCGGGGATTCCCTGCTCGCGGTGCGCCTGATCGCGCGGATCCGCTCGGCACTGGACGCCGAGATCACCCTCGGCGAGTTCTTCGCCGAGCCGACGGTCGCCGGGCTGGCTCGCGCGGTCGTCCGTGCTCGCGGCGGCGTCCTGCGCGACAGGATGACCGCGGTGCCCCGCCCGCCGCTGCTGCCGTTGTCGTTCGGCCAGCAACGCATGTGGGTGCTCAACCAACTGGCCGAGGCGGGCCTGGGCGCGGCGTACCAGATCCCGATCGTGCTGCGGCTCACCGGCGAGCCGGACGTGTCCGCGCTGGCCGCCGCGTTCCGCGACGTCGCCGGTCGGCACCAGATCCTGCGCACGGTCTTCCCGAAAGACGACGCAGGTCTGCCGCGCCAGCTCGTGCTGGACGGCCCCGCCGGGGAGCCGGAGCTGCGGACGAGCCCGGCGGGCGCGCTCGATCTGACCACCGGGTTCGACCTCGCCGCCGAGCTGCCGTGGCGGCTCGAGCTGCGGCGCGAGTCCGCGTCGGCACATCTGCTGGTCGTGCTGGCCCACCACATCGCGATGGACGGCTGGTCCAAGGGGGTACTGGCCCGGGACCTGGCCACGGCGTACGCCGCGCGCCGGGACGGCCGTGCCCCGCGGTGGGCGCCGCCGCCCGTGCAGTACGCCGACTACGCGATCTGGCAGCGCGAGATGCTGGGCGAGCCGGACGACCCGGACAGCGTGCTGAGCAGGCAGCTGGCGCATTGGCGCGACGTTCTCGCCGGGCTGCCCGACCAGCTGGATCTGCCTGCCGACCGCAACCGTCCGGCGGTCTCCTCCTTTCGCGGCGCGGCCGTGCCGTTCGCGATCGAACCGCGGGTGCACGCCGGGCTGCTCGATGTCGCGGAGCACGGCAACGCGACCCTTTTCATGGTGGTGCAGGCCGCGCTCGCGGTGTTGCTGACCCGGCTCGGCGCGGGCACCGACGTCCCGATCGGCACCGCCGTCGCGGGGCGCACGGACGACGCCCTCGACGACCTCGTCGGGTTTTTCGTGAACACGCTGGTGCTGCGGACCGACGTGAGCGGTGACCCGAGTTTCGCCGAGTTGGTCGCCCGGGTGCGGGAAACCGATCTGGCCGCGTATACCCACCAGGACGTGCCGTTCGAACGGCTGGTGGACGAGCTCAACCCGCCGCGGTCGCTGTCCCGCCATCCGCTGTTCCAGGTAATGCTCGTACTGCAGAACACTCCGCCCGCGGGCTGGGAGCTGCCCGGTCTCACCGTCACCGAGCTGGACGAGACAGAACTGGGCGACATCGCCGCTCCGGCGCGGTTCGACCTGTCGGTGACACTGACCGAGCACCGCGGCCCCGGACGGGCGCCCGCGGGCATCGAGGGCAGCGTGCGGTACGCCGTCGACCTGTTCGAGCGTCCCACCGCGACGCGGCTGGCCGACCGCCTTCGCCGCGTGCTCGAGCAGGTGGCGAAGGATCCGGACCGGCCGGTCAGCCGGTACGACGTGCTGCTCGAAGACGAGGCCGGCGGGCAAGAAGACACCGAACCCGTTGCCGTGGCTACCTTTCCCGAGTTGTTCGCTGCCCAGGTGGCGCGCACCCCGGACGCGATCGCGCTGGACGGTGGCGACGCCGTCCTCACCTACGCCGAGCTCGATCGGCGGACGGATCAGGTGGCGGGACAACTCGCCGCCCGGGGCATCGGCCCCGAGGACCGCGTCGGCGTCCTGCTGGAGCGCGGACCCGAACTCATCGTCGTCCTGCTCGGCGTGCTCAAGGCGGGCGCGACGTACCTCCCGATCGATCCGGCCCACCCAGCCGCCCGGATCGGGTTCGTGCTCGCCGACGCCGGACCCGCGCTCGTGGTGTGTTCGGCGCGCACCGGACGGCTGCTGCCCGATGGTCCGGACCAGGTCCGGCCGGAGACGCTGCGGCAGGGTACGGCCGCCTGGTCCGCGCCCGTGCTCCGGCCCGCGCATCCGGCGTACCTGATCTACACCTCGGGGTCGACCGGCACGCCGAAGGGCGTCCTGGTGTCGCACAAGGGGTTCGCGAGCATGGCCGCCGAGCAGGTGGACCGGTTCGGCGGCGGCCCGGGAACGCGCGTGCTGCAGTTCGCGTCAGCCAGTTTCGACGCTTCGATCGCGGAGCTGGTGCTGGCGGTGCTGTCCGGCGCCACCCTGGTCGTGCCGCCGGCCGAGGAGATGCCGCCGTTCCGGCCGGTGGAGGACGTCCTCGCCGAGCACCGGATCACCCACGTGACCCTGCCGCCGTCGGTGCTGGCCGGTATCCCGGCGTTGCCGTCCTGCCTGACCTCGCTCGTGGTGGCGGGCGAGGCGTGCCCGCCGGCACTGGCCGGACGATGGGGCGAAAAGCTCAGCCTGGTCAACGCGTACGGGCCGACGGAGAGCACGGTGTGCGCGACGCAGTCCGCGCCGCTGCGGCCGGATCCGTCCCGCACGGCGGTCCCGATCGGTGTACCGGCCCGGGACACCCGGGTCCATCTGCTCGACGAGTTCCTGCGGCCGGTCGCGCCCGGGGTCGTCGGCGAGATCTACCTGTCCGGTCCAGGGCTGGCCCGCGGCTACGCCGGCCGGGCCGCGCTCACCGCCGAGCGGTTCGTGGCCTGCCCGTTCCGCGCGGACCGCATGTACCGCACCGGTGACCTGGCGCGCCGGACGTCCGGCGGGCAGCTGGTGTTCGCCGGACGCGGCGACGACCAGGTGAAGATCCGCGGGTTCCGCATCGAACCGGCCGAAATCGAAGCGGCGGTGACCGCGTGCGAAGGCGTCGCACGGGCAGCGGTGATCGCCCGCGAGGAACAGCCGGGAACCCAACGCCTGGCGTGTTACGTCGTGGCCGAACGCGCGCCGCTCGACGTCGCCGCGCTGCGCGAGGCGGTGGCCGCCCGGCTGCCCGGCTACCTGGTCCCCGCCGCGTTCGTCGTGCTGGACGACCTGCCGGTGACGGTGAACGGCAAGCTCGACCGGGATGCGCTGCCCGCGCCCGTTTCCGGTGTGTCCGGCCGTGCGCCCGCGACCCCGGCCGAGGAACTGGTGTGCGGCCTGTTCGGTGAGGTACTCGGTCTGGAGCGGGTGCGCGCGGACAGCTCGTTCTTCGACCTGGGCGGCGATTCGCTGCTGGCGATGCGGCTGGTCGTCCGGGTGCGGGCGGTGCTGGACGTGGAGATCACCGTCCGGGACCTCTTCGAAGCACCCTCGCCCGCCGGGCTCGCGCGGGCGGCGCACCGGCTGCGCGGCACGCCGGCCCGGGCCGCGCTGACCGCGCGGAAGCGCCCGGACGTGCTGCCGCTGTCGTCCGGCCAGCTGCGCATGTGGTTCCTCAACGGTTTGGCGGCGGCCGGGGCGGGCGCCGCCTACAACGCGCCGCTCGCGATCCGGCTGACCGGGCGCCTGGATCGGGACGCGCTGCGGGCCGCGCTCGGCGACCTCGCCGACCGGCACGAAATCCTGCGCACGGTGTTCCCGGACAGCGACGGGCACCCGCGTCAGCACATCCGGCGAGGCGCCGACGGCCACCCGGAGCTGACGGTCCGCGAGATCACCGAGGCCGAGCTGCCCGGGGTGCTCGAGGCCGCCGCCCGGACCGGGTTCGACCTGACCGCCGGCCTGCCGTGGCGGACCGAACTGCTCGTGCTCTCCGCCGACGAGTGCGTGCTTTTGCTGGTGGCACACCACATCGCGGTCGACGGCTGGTCGATGGGGGTGCTGGCTGCGGACCTGCGCACGGCGTACACGGCGCGCCGCGACGGGCACGCCCCCGGCTGGGCGCCGCTGCCGGTCCAGTACGCCGATTACGCGCTCTGGCAACGAGAACTGCTCGGCGACCCCGACGATCCGGCGAGCATGGTCGGCGAGCAGCTCGGCTACTGGCGCGAGGCGCTGGCCGGGCTGCCCGAGGAGCTGGCCCTGCCCGCGGACCGCAGCCGGGCGGCCGTGCCGTCGTTCGACGGCGGGGCGGTGCCGGTGCGGCTCGACGCCGCCACGCACGACGGCCTCGTGCGCGTCGCGCGCGACGGCTCGGCGACCGTGTTCATGGTGCTGCAGGCGGCTTTGGCGGTGCTGCTTTCCCGGGCCGGTGCGGGCACCGACATCCCGATCGGCACGCCCGTGGCCGGTCGCGGCGACCCCGCGCTGGAAAACCTGGCCGGGTTCTTCGTGAACACGCTCGTGCTGCGCACCGACGTCGGCGGTGACCCGGCGTTCACCGATGTGCTGGCGCGGGTGCGCCGGACCGGCCTGGCCGCCTACGCGCACCAGGAGTTGCCGTTCGAGCGGCTGGTGGACGAGCTGGCACCGGAGCGCACCTTGGCCCGGCACCCGCTGTTCCAGGTCATGCTCACCCTGCGCAACACGCCCGAGACCGAGTGGATGCTGCCCGGACTGGCCGTGCAGGCCGGCGACATCGACTTCGAGCCCGCTCGGTTCGACCTGTCCTTCACCTTCACCGAGCGGCGCGACGACCGCGGGGAACCCGCCGGGATAGCGGGGGAGCTGCGGTATGCGGCCGACCTGTTCGACGAGTCCACGGCGGCTTCCCTTGCCGCGCGCCTGACTCTGGTTCTGGAACAGGTCGCTGCCGATCCACGGCGGCGCGTCAGCGAACTGGAAGTGCTGACCCAGGATGAAAGGCGGTGCGTGCTCGACGGGTGGCAGGGCGCGGTGCCCGCTGCCCCGGCCGAGACGCTGCCGGGCTTGTTCGCGGCGCAGGTGGCCCGGACGCCGGCCGCGGTCGCCGTCGTCGACGGGAATGTGGTGCTGACCTACGCCGAGCTGGACGAGCGGGCGAACCGGGTCGCGAACTGGTTGCTGCACAGGGGAGTGCGGCCGGAGGACCGGGTCGGCGTGGTGCTGGTGCGGTCGGCGGATCTGGTCGCGGTGTTGCTGGGGGTGCTGAAGGCGGGCGCGGCGTACGTGCCGGTCGACCCTGGGCACCCGGCCGGCCGGATCGCGCGGATGCTGGACGACGCGCGGGTGCAGGTGGTGCTCACGGACACTGCTGTCGACGAGGTGCTGGCCGCGGAGAGCGTTGGGGCACCGGACGTTCCGGCCTCGCCGGAGAGTTTGGCGTATGTGATGTTCACGTCGGGTTCGACGGGGACGCCGAAGGGTGTGGCGGTCACGCACGCCAACATCGTGGCTTTCGTCCTGGATCGGTGCTGGGATTCCGGGATGGCCGAGCGGGTGCTGGTGCAGGCCAATCACGCGTTCGATGCCTCGACGTATGAATTGTGGGTTCCGTTGGTGCGCGGTGGTTGCCTGGTGTTGTTGCCGCCGGGGACCGAACGTGCGGCGGTGATTACCGAACACCAGGTGACGAACGTGCACGCGACCGCGGGGTTGTTCCGGGTGCTCGCGGAGGAGTCACCGGAGATTTTCGCCGGAATACGAGAGGTTTCCACGGGTGGCGATGTCGTTTCGGCGTCGGCGATCCGGGCATTGTCGGCCGCGTATCCGGATTTGGTGGTGCGGACGACGTACGGGCCGACGGAAACCACCGCGTTCACCACTCAGCTCGCGTTCCGTGCGGGCGACGAGGTACCGGACTCGGTGCCGCTCGGGCAGCCGATGGACGGCAGCCGGACGTTCGTGCTGGACGAGTTCCTGCAGCCCGTGCCGCCCGGGGTGACGGGGGAGCTGTACGTCGCCGGGTCCGGGGTGGCGCGGGGTTACGCGGGTTCGCCGCGGCCGACCGCGGAGCGGTTTTTGGCCTGTCCGTTCGGGAACGGGCGAATGTACCGCACCGGTGACCTGGCGCGCTGGAACCGCGACGGGCAACTGCTGTTCGCCGGCCGCGCCGACGAGCAGGTGAAGATCCGCGGGTTCCGGGTCGAACCCGCGGAGGTGGAAGCCGTGCTGGCCGGGCACCCGGGTGTCGGCCAGGCGGCGGTGGTGGTGCGCGAGGACGCGCCGGGCGGCAAGCGGCTGGTCGGCTACGTCGTGCCTGCCGACGGACAGGTCGACCCCGACACGCTGCGCACGGATATCGCGCAGGTTCTGCCGGATTACCTTGTCCCGTCGGCGATTCTGCCGCTCGACACGCTGCCGGTCACGGTCAACGGGAAGCTCGACCGCGCCGCGCTGCCCGCTCCGGAGCTGGACCCCGAGCCTGGGCGTGCGCCGGCCACCGCGCTCGAAGCGACGCTGTGCGAGCTGTTCTCCGACATCCTCGGCCACGACGGGATCGGCGTCGACGACTCCTTCTTCGCGCTCGGCGGCGACTCGATCATGTCGATGCTGCTGGTCGCGAGGGCGCGCCGCGCGGGCGTCGGCCTCACCGCCCGGCAGGTGTTCGAACGACCGACGCCCGCCGCGCTCGCGGCCGTCGCCGAACAGGTCGCCGGTCCGGATGCCGGGCAGGGCGGCGGCGTCGGCGTCGTGCCACTTACCCCCGCGATGCGCGAGCTGGTCGCGAAGGCGGGCGAGGTCGCTCTCACTGGGAAGTTCGCACAGTCCACAGTGGTCTCCACTCCGTCCGATGTGGACGAAGAGCGCCTGCTCGGCGCGGTGCGGGCGCTGCTGGCGCACCACGACGTGCTGCGGGCGCGGTACACCGACGGGCAGCTGGTCGTCCCCGGGCCGGACGACGGGGTGCGGGCCGCGGACTGCCTGCGGATCGGCACCGCCGACGTGCCGGGCGAACTCGCCCGTGCGGTCGGTGAACTGCGGCCGGATGCCGGCGTGCTGCTCCGGCTCGTCTGGTGGCCCGACCGGCGGCGGTTGCTGATCGTGGCGCACCACCTGGTGGTGGACGGCGTTTCCTGGCAGATCCTGCTGCCCGATCTGGCCGAAGCGTATGCCGGCGGCGAGCTGTCCGGCGGGACGTCGTGGCGGCACTGGGCAGAGGTGGTGGCGGCGCAGGCGGTGGACGCGGAGCGAGTGGCCGAGCTGCCGTCGTGGACGCGGGTCCTGGACGGCCGGGTGACCACCGTCGCCGAGCGCGCGCTGGACCCGGCGGTGGACACCGAAGGCCGCGGCATGCGGCGGGCGTCGGCGACCGTCCCGGCGCCGGTCGCCACCCGGCTGGTGACCCGGATATCCGGCGATTTCCACGCCGGCGTAACCGAAATCCTGCTCGCCGGGCTGGTCGCGGCGCTGGCCGAGCGGGGCGCGCCGGACGGCGGCCTGCTGGTCGACGTCGAAGGACACGGCCGGGTGCCGCTGCGGGAGGAGATGGATCTCAGCCGGACGGTCGGCTGGTTCGCCGGATCGCACCCGGTCCGGCTCGACCCCGGGCCGATCGATCTCGCCGAGGTGCGCCGCGGCGGCGCCGAGGTGGGCCGGCTGGTCAAGCGGATCAAGGAGCAGGTGCGCGACGTGCCTGGCGACGGGCTCGGGTACGCGATGCTCCGGTACCTGAACCCGGACACCGCTCCGGCGTTCGCGCGGCTGCCCGTCGCCGAGGTCGGGTTCAACTACCTCGGCCGGTTCGCCGGAGCGGGCGGCGACTGGCGGCCGCTCGGCGATTCCGCGTTCGTCACCACGACAGATCCGCGCGCGGCGGCCACGCACGCGCTGGAAGCCGTGGCGCTGGTGCGCGAGGAGACGGACGGGCCGGCGCTGACGGTGTCGCTGACCGGCCCGGCCGGACTGTGGGACGAGGCCGCGCTCGGACAACTGGCCGCCGGGTGGACGGCGATGCTGACCGGGCTGGCCGGGCACGAGGGTGGCGGGCACACGCCGTCGGACTTCCCGTTGCTCGACCTCGGCCAGGACGACGTGGACGAGCTCGAGGCCGCCGTGCCGGGCCTGGCCGACGTATGGCCGCTTTCGCCGTTGCAGGAAGGCATGTTGTTCCACTCCGGGCACGCGGGGAACGGCCGCGACCCGTATGTGGAACAGATCTCCGTCGAGCTGGCCGGCGACCTCGACGTGGCGCTGCTCCGCACGTCGTGGCAGGCGCTGACCGATCGCCACGCGAGCCTGCGCGCCGGGTTCCGGCAGCCCGCGGGCCTGTCGCGGCCGGTGCAGGTGGTCGAAGTGGAAGCCGTGTTGCCGTGGCGCGAAGCGGACCTTTCGCGAGAGTCCACTGTGGACGCAGACCGGCTGATGGCGGCCGAGCTCGCGCGGTTCGACCCGACCCGGCCGCCGCTGCTGCGGGTGCTGCTGATCCGGCTCGGCGACGAGGAGTACCGGCTGGTGCTGACGATGCACCACATCGTCCTGGACGGCTGGTCGCTGCCCGTGCTTTTCGACGAGCTGTCCCGGATCTACGCCCACGGCGGGGACCCGGCCTGTCTCGCGCCGCCGCCGTCGTTCGGCGACTACCTGGCCTGGCTGGACCGGCAGGACGTGCCCACCGCTCGCGAAGCCTGGCGTGACGAGCTGGCCGGTACGACCGAGCCGACACTGATCGGCCCGCCCGGCGCGAGCCCGGAACCGGGGCCGCCACGCAAGATCACCGTGGCGCTCGACCGGGCGGTGACCGAGGGGCTGCGCGAGTTGACCCGTTCGCGCGGGCTGACGGTGAACACGCTCGTCCAGGGACTCTGGGCGGTGCTGGTGGGGACGCAGACCGGCCGCTCGGACGTGGTGTTCGGCGTGACCGTCGCCAATCGTCCCGCCGATCTCGCCGGGGCGGAGCGGGCGCTCGGCCTGTTCATGAACACGGTGCCGGTGCGGGTGCGGCTACGCCCGGACGAGCCGTTCTTGGCTCTGCTGAGCGGTTTGCAGGCGCGTCAGTCGGCGCTGATCGCGCACCAGTACCTGGGGCTGGCCGAGATCCAGCGCGCGGCCGGGCCCGGCGCGACCTTCGACACGGTGCTGGCCTACGAGAGCTATCCGCGCGATCCGGACGGGCCGCTGAGGTTCGACGGGGTGCGGGTCGGCGAGCTGGACGGCGAGGACACCGCGCACTATCCCTTGCTGCTGGGCGTCATCCCGGGCGACGAGCTGCTGCTGCGGTTCGACTACCGGCCGGATGTGCTGGACGAGGCGGCGGCGCGGGCGCTCGCGGGCCGGTTCACCCGGTTCGCCGCCCAGCTGGCCGCGGACCCTGGACTGCGGGTGGCGGACTTCGCGCTGCTGGACGACGCCGAACGGCGGATGGTCGTCGACGACTGGAACGCCACCGCACGGCCGTCACCGGCGTGTTCGCTCGCCGAGCTGATCGAGGCGCAGGCCGCCCGCACCCCCGACGCGCCGGCCGTGGTCGGCGACGGCGTGACGCTGACGTACGCGGAACTGGACACGCGGGCCAACCGCATGGCGTGGTGGCTGCGCGAGCAAGGCACCGGCCTGCAGAGCCGGGTCGGCGTCGTGCTGCCGCGTTCGGCCGACCTGGTGGTGGTGCTGCTCGGCGTCGCCAAGGCGGGCGCCGCCTATGTCCCGCTCGATCCGGCACACCCGGCGGAGCGGGCGAAGGCGATGCTGGCTGACGCCTGTGTCGACCTGGTCGTACGCGAGCTGCCCGCCGATCTGGATTCGCGGCCGGGCACACCCGTCGGCCCGCGAGTACCGGCGGACTGCGCGGCGTACGTGATGTTCACATCGGGGTCGACCGGGACGCCGAAGGGCGTGGCGGTCACCCACGCCAACATCGTGGGTTTTGTGCTGGACCGGTGCTGGGACACCGGGACGGCCGACCGGATCCTGGTGCACGCCAATCACGCTTTCGACGCTTCGACGTACGAGTTGTGGGTTGCGTTGGTGCGGGGTGGGTGTCTGGTGCTGGCGCCGGTGGGTGAGGTGGATGCGGTGCGGTGGGGCCGGGTGATCGCCGAGCATCGGGTGACGAAAATGCATGTGACGGCGGGGTTGTTCCGGGTGCTGGTAGAGGAGTCGCCGGAGTTTTTCGCTGGGGTGCAGGAGGTTTGCGCGGGTGGCGACGTGGTTTCCGCGTCGGCGATCCGAACCTTGTTGACGGCGCATCCGGATGTGGTGGTGAGGGCGACGTACGGGCCGACGGAAACCACCGCGTTCACCACACAGTTGGCGTTCCGCTCAGGCGACGAGGTGCCGGATTCGGTGCCGCTCGGCCATCCGATGGACAACACCAGGGTCTACGTGCTGGACGAGTTCCTGCGTCCGGTACCGCCGGGAGTGACCGGTGAGCTGTATGTGGCGGGGTCGGGTGTGGCGCGAGGTTACGACGGCAAGGCGGGGTTGACGGCTGGGTGGTTCGTGGCGTGTCCGTCCGGCGGGCGGATGTACCGGACCGGGGATCTGGCGGGCTGGACCGTCGACGGGCTGCTGACGTTCGCCGGGCGTGCTGATGATCAGGTCAAGATCCGCGGCTTCCGCGTCGAGCCCGGTGAAGTGGAAGCCGCGCTGGCTGGGCTCGAGCAGGTCGGTCAGGCCGCGGTGGTCGTGCGGGAGGACGAGCCGGGAATCAAACGTCTGGTCGGCTACGTCGTCCCGGCCGACGGGCCCGTCGACACCGGCGCGCTGCGCACGTATCTGGCGGGGCTGCTGCCCGACTACCTGGTGCCCGCCGCGGTGGTGTTGGTGGATTCCTTGCCGGTGACGGCGAACGGCAAACTCGACCGGGCCGCGTTGCCCGCTCCCGGGCGGGCCGCGGCGAGCCGGGCTCCCGCGACGCCGCGGGAAGTGGTGCTGTGCAAGGCGTTCGCCGAGGTGCTCGGCCGTGACCCGGTCGGCGCCGACGATTCCTTCTTCGACCTCGGCGGCGACTCGATCCTGTCCATGCTGGTGGTGGCCAGGGCCCGCCGGGAAGGACTGTCGATCAGCACCCGGCAGGTGTTCGAGGAGCGCACCCCGGCCGCGCTCGCACGGGTGGCCCGGGCGGCCGCGGCGGCGCACCAGGGCAGTGGCACGGGAACCGTTCCCCTCACCCCGGTGATGCGCGAACTGGCCGAGCGATCCGGTGAGATCGCGCTGACCGGGATGTTCGCGCAGTCGAAGCTGGTGCGGGTCCCGGCGGGCCTCGCGCTCGACACGCTGGTGGACGCGGTCCAGGCGGTCCTGGATCACCACGACCTGCTGCGTGCCCGGCTCGAACTCCGCGAACTGGTCGTGCCACCGGTCGGTGCCGGGATGACGGCCGGGGCGTGCGTCCGCCGGGCCACCTCCGGCGACGTAGCCGCCGAAGAACGCGGTGCGGCACGGCGGCTGGACCCCCAGGCCGGGGTGATGCTTCAGGCCGTCTGGTTCGACCACGGCCCGGACGAGGCCGGACGGCTGCTCATCGTGGCACACCACCTGGCCGTCGACGGGGTGTCCTGGCGCGTGCTGCTGCCCGACCTGGCAGGAGCCTACGCCGCGGTGGCGCGGCGGCGGCCTGCCGTGCTCGATCCGGTGGGCACTTCCTTCCGGGACTGGGCGGTCACGCTTACTGAGCGGGCCGCCGGACGCCGGGCCGAACTTCCCGCGTGGATCCGAGTTCTCGACGGTCCCGGCACAGCGCTCGCCGGGCGCGCGCTCGACCCCGCGGTAGACACTGTGGACGGAGGGATGTGCCGGGCTTCCCTGTGCATCCCCGCGGCGACGGCCGGGCGGCTCACGACCGAACTGCCCGCGGCCTACTACGCGGGCGTCGACCAGGTGCTGCTGACCGGTCTGGTCGCCGCGCTCGCGCAGCGGAACGGCGGGCTGTCCGGCGGCGTGCTGGTGGACGTCGAAGGGCACGGCCGGGAGCCGTTGTCCGAGGACATGGACCTGACCCGCACGGTCGGCTGGTTCACCAGCACGCACCCCGTGCGGCTCGATCCGGGGACGGCCGACTATGCCGACGTCCGCGCGGGCGGCCCGGCGGCGGGCGGAATGCTGCTGCGGATCAAGGAGCAGCTCGCCGCCGTCCCTGGCGACGGGCTCGGGTACGGGATGCTGCGCTACCTCGACCCCGAGTCCGCGCCCGCTTTCACCGGGCTTCCGGGGGCGCAGCTGGGTTTCAACTACCTCGGCCGCTTCGCTGCCGGGACGGCGTCCGGTGACTGGCAGCCGATCGACGAGACCGTCCTCGGCGGCGCGACCGACGGCCGGGTGGCTTTTTCGCATGCGCTGGAGGCCACGGCACTGGTCCGCGACCTGGCCGGCGGCCCGGAGCTGACCGTGACGCTGACCGGCCCGGCGGGCCTGTTCGACGAGGCCGCGCTGTCCGCGCTGCTGGCGGACTGGGCCGCGATGCTGGACGGGCTCGCGCGCTGCGGGGGCGGCGGGCACTCCCCGTCGGACTTCCCGCTGGTCGCGCTGGACCAGGCCGAGGTGTCCGAATTGGACACCGCTGTCGGTGGACTGTCCGACGTGTGGCCGCTGTCGCCGCTGCAGGAGGGGCTGTTCTTCCTGTCCGGCTACGACGGGCAAACCGGAAACGCCTATATCTGGCAACGAATTCTGGACATCGAGGGGGCGCTCGACGTCGCCGTGCTGCGCGCGTCCTGGCAGGCGCTGCTCGACCGGCACGCCGGTCTCCGTGCCTCCTTCCGTCAGCTGTCCGGTCTCGGTGAGGCGGTCCAGCCGATCTCGACGCGAGTGGCCGCGCCGTGGCGGGAGGCGGACCTGTCCCATCTGTCCACAGTAGACATGACGGTGGAGGCGCAGCGGCTCGCCGAAGAACAGCGCGCACGGTTCGACCTCGCCACACCGCCCCTGCTGAGACTGCTGCTGATCCGGCTCGGTGACGATCGGCACCGGCTGGTGGTGACCATGCACCACCTGGTGCTGGACGGCTGGTCGCTGCCCATCCTGTTCGAAGAGCTTTCCGAGATCTACGCCGCGGGTGGTGCGGCGCACGCGCTGCCGCCCGCCCGGTCCTATCGGGACTACCTCGCGTGGCTCGCGGCGCAGGACCACGAAGCCGCCGCCGATGCTTGGCGAACGGCACTGGCCGGGGTCGGCGAGGGGACTCTGGTCGCGCCGGGACACACCGCTGCCGAGCCGGTCCGGCACCTGGCCGGGCGGGCCGACCGGCGGCTCGCGGACGCGCTGCGGGCGCTGGCCGCGGCGCACGGGCTGACGCTCAGCACCATCGTCCAGGGCGCGTGGGGCGTGCTCGTGGGAATGCTGACCGGTCGCACGGACGTGGTCTTCGGCGCGACGGTCGCCACCCGGCCCGCCGAGCTGCCCGGCGCCGAGCGGACGCCGGGCCTGTTCATCAACACGGTGCCGGTGCGGGTCGTGCTCGATCCGGCGTGGCCGTTCGCGGAACTGCTGGCCGAGCTGCAGCGGCAGCACACCGGGCTGTTCGACCACCAGTACCTGGGGCTCGCCGACATCCAGCGCGCCGCGGGCGAGGGCGCCGCCTTCGACACGCTGACGGTGTACCAGAACTACCCCGGCGCCCCGTCCGGGCGGCGGGAACTGGGCGGCCTGCCCCTGACCATGGTCGGCGGCGACGACGCCGCGCACTATCCGCTCACGCTGGTGACCACGCCGGGCGACGAGCTGGAGCTGCGGCTGGAGTACCGGCCGGACGTGTTCGCCGAGCCGGCGGTCCGGGCGCTGGTGGACCGGCTGCTGCGGATCCTGGCGCGCGTCGCCGCCGACCCGCGGGTGCGGGTGCGTGACGTCGACCTGCTCACCCGTGCCGAACGTGAGCAGGTCGCGCACACCTGGAACACCACGGCCGCCGCGCCCGGGACGGCGTTGGTGCCGGATCTTTTTTCGCGTCAGGTGTGGCGGACGCCGGGGGCGGTTGCGGTGGTGTCGGTGGGGGCTCGGTTGTCC
>NZ_DATELF010000009.1:0-34077 GCF_035276945.1 Amycolatopsis sp.
GCCAGCAACAAGAACATCCGGCTGCTGGAGAAGCCCGAGTACAAGCGCCGCTGGGCGATCCAGCCTTGGGAGAAGCGGGTCCAGGCCGCGCTCAAGGACTGGCTCCTCGACCGCCTCGAAGACCGCGCGCTGTGGTTCGACCGCGAAGGTCGTCCCCGTCCGCGCAGCGTCGTGCAGCTCGCCGACGAGATCGCCCGCGACGACAACTTCCGCAACGTCCTCGAACTGTGGTCTGGGCGGCCCGATGTCGCCACGGCCACCGCCCTGCAGGAGCTGCTCGCCGATCAGGCCGTGCCGTTCCTCGCGGCCTATCGGTACAAGCCGTCCGGGCTGGAGAAGCGCAAGGCGTGGGAGCACACCTGGGAGCTCCAGCGCAAAGAGGACGCGGGCGAACTGCCGCTCGACCCCAAGACCAAACTGCCCAAGAAACCGATTCCGGTGCCGCCGAAGTACAAGCCGGCCGACTTCGCCAAACCCGCCTACTGGGAGCACCGCGGCAAACTCGACGTGCCCAAGGAGCGGTTCATCCTCTATCCGGACGCCAACCGGGAGACCGACCCGACGCCGCTGCTCGGCTGGGCGGGCTGGGACCACGCCCAGCAGGCACTCGCCCTCGCCGCCATCATGAACGAACGCGAGGCCGAGGGCTGGACCGACGAGCGTATGGTGCCACTCATCGCGGGGCTGGCCGAGCTGCAGCCGTGGGTCCGGCAGTGGCACAGCGAGGTCGACCCCACCTACGGTGTAACCCTGTCCGCGATCATCGACGAGGAGTTGGCCTCCCGTGCGCAGCGGGCCGGTAAAACCCTTGAGGAGCTTGCCGCCTGGCTCCCGGCTGCTACCGGTCGAGGTCGGCGCCGCAGCACGACGAAGCGAGGGGACGCATAGATGAGCACGCTGCTCCGCGACGTCATCCGCATACCGGAGCGCGCCGGCACAGAAGACTACGTGCTGCGGCTCACCGAGAGTACCGACGCCGCGCACATCAAGCAGACGATCGACGACTATGTCGTCACGCAGTCGCTGGCCGGTAACTTCGATGCCGCACTCGGGCTGATCGTCGACGCGCTGCGTAACAACAAGAGCCGGGGTGCGTTCCTGTCCGGCTCGTTCGGTTCCGGTAAGAGCCACTTCATGGCGGTGCTGCACGCGCTGCTCGGCCATGAACCCGCCGCACGGGGCATCCCCGAGCTCCAACCGGTGATCGCGCAACACGACCCTGCACTGGCGAACCGGAAGCTGCTGCGGCTGTCGTACCACCTGCTCGGCGCCAACACGCTCGAGGAAGCGATCTTCCGCGGCTACGTCGACCACGTCCGCGAGCATCACCCCGGCGCACCGCTGCCCGCCGTGCACACCAGCGACCAGCTGCTGGTCGACGCGGAGAACCGGCGTGTCCAGGTCGGCGACGAGGAGTTCTTCCGCGGCCTGAACGGCGGCGACGACGGCGCGGCCGATGCCTGGTCCGGTCTGCTCGGCGCAGGCACGTGGAACGCCGAGTCCTACGCCGCCGCCCGTGCCGCCAGCCCCGACAGCCCCCAGCGGCAGCAGCTGATCAGCGCGCTGACTGAGAAGTACTTCACCTCCTACACCCGATTTGCATCCTATGTGGACATTGACACGGGGTTGCTGGCAATCTCCCGGCACGCCAAGGAACTTGGTTACCACGGCGTCGTGTTATTCCTCGATGAGCTGGTGCTGTGGCTGGCCTTCGGCGTCCGCGACGCGGAGTTCTTCCGCCGCGAGACGCAGAAGATCACCAAGCTGGTGGAGTCCGCGGGCGGCGCTCGGCCCATCCCGATCATCTCGTTCATCTCTCGACAGATGGACCTGCGCAAATGGTTCGCCGACGCCGGTGCCTCCGGGGCGGAGCAGGAAGCCCTCGATCGGGCGTTCCGTCACCAGGAGGGCCGATTCAGCACCATCGATCTGGGCGACGACAACCTCGCCGAGGTCGCGCACAAGCGGTTGCTGGAGCCCATCGACGACCAAGCCAAGCTCGTCCTGTCCGACGCGTTCAGTGCCCTCGACCGCCGTCCGGCGGTGTGGGACGTGCTGCTCGACGGCGTCAACACCAGTGACGACCATCGTGGCGCGTCCGAAGCGGAGTTCCGCAAGACCTATCCGTTCTCACCTGCCCTGGTCTCCACCCTGCGGGCGCTCGCCAGCGTGATGCAGCGCGAGCGCACCGCGCTGAAGGTCATGCAGCAGATGCTGGTCGACCGCCGCGACGTACTGACCGTGGACGACGTGATCCCGGTGGGCGACTGCTTCGACTACGTGGTCAACGGCCAGCAGGCCCTCGACACCCACGCCGCGAACCTGTTCCGTGCCGCCACCAACCTCTACGAGGACAAGATCAGGCCGGTGCTGTTGCGTGAACACCGCGTGACCGAGGAACAGCTCGCGAACGATCCCGCCTCCGTGCCGCAGGGCTTCCGCAACCACGAGCGGCTGGCCAAGACGCTGCTGCTGTCCGCCGTGGCTCCCGGAGTGCCTGCGTTGAAGGAGCTCACCGCCTCACGTCTGGCGTCACTGAACCACGGATCGATCAAGTCGCCGCTGCCCGGCGCCGAAGCGCGCATGGTGATGGCCGCGATCAACACGTGGAAGCGGGACGTCCCGGAGATCCAGACCTCCTCGGACGCGACCGACCCGGTCATCCGGGTGCAGCTGTCCAACGTGAACTACGAGTCGATCGTGGATCGGATCCGTGGTGAGGACAACCCCGGCCGTCGGCGTCAACTGATCAAGGAACTCGTGCACGACGCCATCCGCATCGACTCGGGCGCCACCGACCTCGCCGGTGCCGTCACCAAGACGGTGATCTGGAAGGGATCCCGCCGGGAGGTCGACGTGGTATTCGGCAACGTCCGAGACACCACCTACCTCTCCGACGAGCACTTCAAGCACCGGCCGGGCACCTGGCGGTTCGTCATTGACTACCCCTTCGACGAGGAGAAGCACTCTGTCGCGGAGGACATCCAACGCGTCGAGCGAATGCTGGCCGGCGGGCAGCATTACCACACCGTCGTCTGGCTGCCGCATTTCTTCTCCGACGAGGTGCAGCGCGAGCTGGTGCGGCTGGTGAAGCTGCACTGGCTGTTTACCGGTCCTGGTGAACGCTGGCAGAACAACGCCGACCACCTGTCGGAGACCGACCGCGCGCAGGCTCGGGGCATCCTGGAAAGCCAGTACGCGGGCCTGAAGGAACGCATCACGCGCGTCATGCAGCAGACCTACGGTGCGGCCGCGCCGGAACCCGGGGCGCTTGACACCGGTTCCTCGCATGACGTGCTGATGACCCTGTCCCGGGACTTCAGCCCCGCCCAACCGGTGGGTGCCGACCTGGGCCGGGCCTTCGACAACCTGATCGACCAGGCGTTCCGAGCCACTTATCCAGCCCATCCTGAATTCGAGCCTGGTGACACCGAGGTCACCGGGCGGCAGCTGACGGTTGTCCGCGACTACGTCGAAAAGGCCACCACTCATCCTGATGGGCGGGTTCCGGTGGAGCCGGCCGACCGCCAGACTCTGCGCCGGATTTGCGGTCCGCTGCGCGTCGGCAAACCAACCGAGACCCACTTCCTGTTCGGCGACGACACCTTCGCCTATTGGAGCGGGGAGTTCGACCGAGCCGTGGTCCGCGAAGGTGGCGACCCGCACGCACCCGTCACGGTCGGCGCGCTGCGCGGGGCGGTCAAGGAAGACTGGGGCCTCCGGCCCGAGGTATGCGACCTCATGATCAGCGCGTGGGCCCTGCACAGCAAGCGAGCCTGGTACGAGTCGGGCCTCGCCATCCCCACGCCGCCGCTCGGCAAGCTCAAGAACCACCTGGAGCTGCGCCCCGAGCCCTTGCCTACACCCGACAACTGGAAAAAGGCTGTCGAGCGGGCGGGTCACCTGCTGGGCGTCCCAGCCAAAAACAACTACCTCACTGGTGCCAACGTAGCCGAGTTCGCCGAGAAGGTGCGCGAGAAGGCGAAAGCCGTCGCCCCTGCCGCCGCATCTGTGGTCGACGAACTCCGCAGTGTCTACACCCGATTGGGGCTGACCCAACGTGAGCGAGACCGCCTCACCACAGGCGAGGAGGCCGCGCGGTTCGTAAGCGTACTTGGCCAGATCCCCGGTCCGGTCGACGTCATCAACGCGGTTTCCGAGGCGAGGTTCTCCTCGAACGAGCAAACAGTTGGACGATCCCTCGCCAATGCGGAGAGCATGTTCCGCGCTCTGTCCAACCAGGACTGGCAGAGGCTGGATCCCGTACGAAATGCTGAGACCGGAGGGGACGAGCGGGCACGGCAGGCGCGTGACATCGTGCGCCGCCTCCATAAGGGCGTGACGGACAACGAAATTGTCCAGTCACTCGCCAAGGTACTCAGTACCGCGGAAGACGAAACGTTCAGGTGGCTGGTTAATCCCCCGCCTCCTCCCCCTCCGCCACCACCGCCACCACCGGAACTGACCGACCAGATCGTCTTGCACTCCGAGAGTGACCTGAAGACAGTGGAGCAGGAACTGCAGGTATTCCTCAAGAAGCACAACGGCAAGCGCGTCCACGTGAAATGGTGGGTCGAGTGAGCCATCCGGCCAATGGAAACGGCGTGCTCACGGCCACTGAGCCGGTAGTGCGCTTCTTCCTGGACGAGGCGAGCAGGAAGGACTATCAAGCGGGGGTGCTCGGCATCCGCGCCAGGCCATCCTGGGACGGGCCAGAGAAGTTCACCCACAACGGCAGGACGGTTGTGGTAGCACCATGCGAGTCGACGCTCGCGGTGTGGGAAGCCCTGCGGCAGCGTCAAACGGATGGGTGGCTCATCATCCTGACGCCGCGCCACGACGATGACCTCGGCATGGGTGTGCTCAGTCATTTCATCTACCAGCGGCTGCGGACGCCGGACCCTTGGCAGGCGATCTCCCAGCGCTTCGCGGCCGTCCGGCTCGACCCGGCCCTCTACACCCGACCGAGCAATCGTGCCGTCGCCCTGGGCCTGCTGGGCGCCATGCCGGACGACGGGTGGCCGCCGGCCCCCGGAGGTGTGCTCACAGAATCACATGCGTTCCACGCGGTCGTGCGCAGCCGTCTGAAAATGGTGGATCGTGGAGTGGAGGTCGACGCACGGTCCGTGCTTGAGTGGAGTGCGCACCCCGAGGCCACCGCACGTCTCGCCGATCTCCGCGATATGGCAGGCGACGCCCTGGCTGACGTGCTCACCGACTGGATTTCCCGGCGTTGCGGCCTGATCGAACGCCCTGTACGGACCCTTCTGCGAGCGGGCCATGTCGCCGACCTGGTGCCGCTCGGCCTCATCGCCGGTTTGCTGACCGACGACGACAGCGAGACCGTGCGCGCGGCGGGGGTGTTCCAGGGCAAGTACGGGTTCGGGCAGTTGTCGAAGGACATACTCGCGGCGTGGCATGCGGACGCCGCGGACCTCGTCACCCGGTTGCTCGACCGTGAGTTCGCCCGGCGTGTTGCCGCCACGGCGGCCACGCGACTGCGCGAACTCGAACTGGTGCACCTTGCCGCGCGGTCGGAGATCCTGCCCGGCGGGCTGACAGTCAGAGTCACCACCCTCGCAAGGGAAGTCGACCGTGTGCTGCCTGCGGCAGTCACCGGGGACCTCGACCGGCCGCTCGTCGACGAAGACCTCGGAGCGGTCGAAGCTGGGTGGGACCGCATCCGGGAGCATCACCTGGCTACCGGCGACCGGACGGTAGAGGCGCTCGAAGCGACGCTGCGGCTGCTGCGCTGGCTCGCCAACGATGTCCACGCAGCCTCGTCATTGGGCGAACTCATGCATCGCCACATCGATGCCGACGCCTGGGTCGACTCGGCTGTCAACGACGTCGCGCGGGGCTCCGCTGTACCGGCCGTCGCCGAGACCCTCGCCAAGGTCCTCGACCTGGTCCAGCAGCGACGCGACGCGCACGACCTCGCCTTCGCTGCGGAGCTCGCCAGCGTCGAGCAACCCCCGGAGCCCTGTGTCGAACAGCTGCTTCCCGAACACGTCGTCCCGCTCGCTAATGAGCAGCCAGTGCTGCTCCTCGTGGTCGATGCGTTGAGCGTGGGAGTCGCCACCGAACTAGTCGTATCTACAGATGGCTGGGTCGAGTACGCGCTGCCCGGTCAAAGTCGGCGCACTGGTGCGCTCGCCGCGCTGCCGACACTGACTGGGTGCAGCCGTTGCTCATTGCTCTCCGGTGAGCTGAACCGTGGCACCGCCAGTGCCGAACGCGTCGGCTTCGCCCAGCTGCTCAAACGCTGCGGGCTGGGCGGTGAAGGTGTTGTCCCTCTGTTCCACCAGAAGGACCTCGACACCGTCCGCGCGGGCCTGGCTCTCGCCCCGTCGGTGCAGAACGCGGTCGCCGACACGAAGAACCATCCCCTCGTGGCCGCAGTCCTCAACATCGTGGACGACACGCTGCACCACACCGACCCCATCGGCGCGCGCTGGAACCTCGACACGATCACCCACCTGCGCGCATTGCTGGAGGCAGCAAGGCAGTCCGGTCGTATCGTCGTCCTCACGGCGGACCACGGACACGTCCTCGAGCGACGCGACGGCGAGTACCGCAAGTACCCCGCGACCCACGGAAACCGCGCCCGACCGGTGACGCCGGAGGCCGGGCCGGACGAGGTGCTGGTCCGCGGCCCCCGCGTCCTCACCGACGACCACGCCGCGATCCTCGCTGTCAGCGAGCGCCTTCGTTACGGCCCCCTCAACGCCGGTTACCACGGCGGCGCCTCCCCCGCGGAGGTGATCGTCCCGGTGATCGTCCTCCAAGCAGGAGATGCGCCAACCGCCACGGGGCTCACCCCGTTGGAGGGCGTCGAGCCCGTTTGGTGGAAGCGTTCGGCTGGCGCGGCCCCACCGCCGCGTCCGGATATCGCACCTGTGGGGCTGTTCGACCTCCCTGAGCCGGCCGCTCCCGCGCCAGCGGTCAGCGACGCGCTGAGCCTCGCCAAGCGCGTCACGTCGTCCAAGATCTTCCAGCGACAGAAGTCCATCGCGGGACGGCTGACCATCACCGACGACCAGGTGCGCGCCCTGTTGGCCGCCTTGCTGGGCGCATCCGGCCGCCGCATGCCTGCTGAGGAAGCTGCTGGCGCGCTCGGTGTCGCGACCGCCCGGTTACATGGCGCAATCTCGACCGTCAAGCGGGTGCTGGACGTCGAGGGCTACGTGGTACTGAGGTACGAGGCGGAGTCCGGGCAGGTGGTGTTGGATGAAGTCATGTTGCGTGAGCAGTTCGGGTTGAAGGGTTCGACGTCGTGATTTCCGCGCGTCGACGCCGTGAGGTACTCGACGCGCTGCGCCGCGGAACTGTCCCTGCGAACGGACTCGACCAGCTCGCGGTCGGGCTTGGCAAGTTCGAGCGAGAGCTTGATGCTGAGCTTGACGCGGTAGCGGCCGGTGGCGCGGCGTTCAAGGCTGTGCGCGGTGAGTATGGCGCTGGCAAGACGTTCTTCGCGCGCTGGTTGTGTGACCGCGCGCAGAAGCGCGGGTTCGCCAGTGCCGAGGTGCAGATCAACGAGATCGACACCCCGCTGCACCGGCTGGAGACGGTCTACCGGCGCGCCATCGAGTCGCTGCGTACCGACACCATGCCCCCGAGTGCCCTTCGGCCCATCCTCGACTCGTGGCTGTTCACGGTCGAGGACGACGCCGCAGGCCCGGATGGAGAGGTGAGGGACGAGGCCGTCGACGCCCTGCTCGAGAAGCGCCTGGCCGACGTCGCGACCCAGGCTCCGGTCTTCCCCCTGGCGATCCGCGCGTATCGGCGGTCCGTGGCCACCGGCGACAACGACTTGGCAGACGGGCTGGTGGCTTGGCTCGGCGGCCAGCCGCACGTCGCCGCGAACATGAAGCGGCAGGCGGGCATCAAGGGTGACCTGGACCATTTTCTCGCGATGGGCTTCTTGAAGGGCCTACTCGCGATCCTGCGCGACGCGGGACATCCCGGGCTGGTGCTGGTGCTCGATGAGGTGGAGACGTTGCAACGCATCCGCAGCGACTCTCGCGCCAGAGCGCTCAACGCACTGCGCCAGCTCATGGACGAGGTTCACGACGGCAGCTTCCCTGGCCTCTACCTGCTCATCACCGGCACGCCGGCCTTTTTCGAGGGCAGGCAGGGCGTCCAACTGCTCCCACCGCTAGCCGACCGGCTGCGCACCGACTTTTCCCGAGACCCGCGGTTCGACAACCCGCGCGCACCGCAGCTGAGGCTGACCGGGTTCGACCTCGACAAGCTGGTCGAGCTGGGTGGACGTGTGCGCGACCTCTTCGTGAGTCACATCGACGACGCCGACCGAGTGCTGCGCGTTGCCGACGACCAGTTCCTGCAGGAGTTCGCGGGATCGGTCGCCAGTGGGCTGGGGGGGCGGATCGGCATCGCCCCCCGGCTGTTCCTGCGCAAGCTCGTCGATGTGCTTGACACCATCGAGATCCATCCGGACTTCGACCCACGCGCCGACTACGAGATGAAGATCTTGCCTGCCGACCTGACTGAAGCGGAACGAGAAGCCGTGGCACGACGCACCCCAGACGACATCGAGCTCGATGTCTGACCCGGTCGTGGACGCCTTCGAGGTATTACACCCTGTGGTGCAGTACCACCTGGCGAACACCCTTCGCTGGCCCGGTCTGCGTCCACTGCAAGAAGCTGCCGTGGGACCCGTACTCGCTGGAGAGGACTGCCTGCTCCTCGCGCCGACCGCAGGTGGGAAGACCGAAGCGGCGATCCTGCCAGTGCTCACACGGATGGCGGAAGAGAACTGGCAGGACGTATCGGTCCTGTACGTCTGCCCCCTGCGTGCACTGCTTAACAACCTGCACTCCCGTGTGGCGTCGTATGCGGCCTGGCTCGGACGCTCCGTCGCGTTGTGGCACGGCGATGTCGGGCAGGCTGATCGCGCACGTGTGCTCCGCGAGCGACCGGACATCCTGCTCACGACACCTGAGTCGATCGAAGCCATGCTGGTCTCGACGAAGGTCAACCCACGCATCCTGTTTTCGGGACTCCGGACCGTCGTGGTGGACGAGGTGCACGCCTTCGCCGGCGACGACCGTGGCTGGCATCTGCTCGCTGTCCTGGAACGGCTGGAGAAACTCGTTGGACGTCCGTTGCAGAGGATTGGACTATCAGCCACGGTGGGCAATCCAGCTGAGTTGTTGACCTGGTTGCAGGGCGCGCACCCAGATCGACCTAAGCGGGTCGTCGCACCAGCCAAGAACACGGCAACGGAACCGGAGATCACGCTGGACTACGTGGGTAGTGTGGCCAACGCGGCGAAGGTGATCGCGTCCTTGCACCAAGGTGAGAAACGGCTTGTCTTTGTGGATAGCCGGCGTGCCGCAGAAGAGCTGGGGGCAGCCTTGCGCAGGCATGGTGTGAACACCTTCGTTTCACATTCGTCGCTCTCCGCCGCAGAACGTCGCCGATCAGAGGAAGCATTCGCCGAGTCGCGAGACACGGTGATCGTGGCGACGTCCACTTTGGAACTGGGCATCGACGTAGGCGACCTGGACCGCGTTATCCAGCTTGACGCGCCCCGGACAGTGGCCGCATTCCTCCAACGCCTCGGCCGAACCGGCCGGCGGCCGGGAACGCGCCGCAACTGCCTGTTCCTGTGCCTGTCGGAGGACAGCCTGCTGCATGCAGCCGGACTGCTCGAACGATGGTCATCGGGCTGGGTCGAGCCGATCACGGCCCCGCCGTCCCCACGCCACATCGCGGCACAGCAGCTCATGGCACTCGCTCTGCAGGAACACCGAATCGGCGCGAGCACCTGGAAAGAGTGGTGGGGGGACCTGCCGCTCTTCGACGATTCCGACGAGATCCTGCGTTTCCTGTGCAACCAAGGGTATTTCGAGGTCGACGGTGACTTCCTGTTCATCGGCCCGGAAGCCGAACGCCGGTTCGGCCGTCGATACTTCTCCGACCTGACCGCAGTGTTCAGTGCGCCGCCGGAATTCACCGTTCTCCACGGCCGTCAGGAACTCGGCACAGTCGGAGACGACCTCCTGGTCGAGGAAGTAGACGGACCACGGGTGTTGCTCCTCGCGGGCCAGGCCTGGCGGGTCCAGCACGTCGACTGGCAACGACGGCGCTGCTGGGTCGAACCGACCGACCAAACTGGCAGAGCAAAGTGGGGCAGCCGCGGTGGAGGGCTTTCGTTCGACATCACCAGGGGAATACGGTCCGTCCTGCTAGGCAGGACACCATCCGACGTCACCCTGACCAAGCGCGCCGACGCGACCCTCTCTGACGCGCGGAAGAAGCTCCAGCATTGCGTGTCGCCTGACGCTACCTTGTTCCTCAAGGAGTCCGGGAGCACGTTGCGCTGGTGGACGTGGGCGGGCACCGCTGCCAATCGGACGCTGCAAGCATCTCTGGCGGGCATCGCAGATCCTCGGCAGCGGATCAACGACCAGTCCCTTCGAATGCTGCCTGATCTCGACTTCCGAGAAATCTCCTCCAGACTACGCCAATGCGAACTGGTCCCCCCACATGTCGATCGAAGTGCGGTAGCCGGCCTCAAGTTCTCCACCGCGTTGCCCGATGATCTTGCGCGACGCACCGTGGCCGAACGCCTCATGGACCAAGGTGGAGCGGCTGCGCCGCTGGACAAACCTCGGCGATTCATCACTCTCCGTGACAACGACTAGGTAACAGGTGGACTGCAACCTCGTCATGCCTGCAACTGCTTGACCAGGGTTTCGGCAAGGTCACTTGCTGGTTGCACCCGTTCCCCCGCCCTCTGCCCACCGGCAATGATCTTCGGGCACTGGAACGGCTGCGCGGGCAGTTCCGATCAGGTGGTCAGGTCTGATTCGTGTTCCTGGCACACTCGATCGGCCAAACTCGGTACGGCCACCGACTCGGCCCGCAGGACCGCCGCGTCGTAGCTACGCGGGGCTACGCCCCAGTCTTCCCAGTCCAGAATCCAGCAGTCCGGCGCGGTGAAGTTCGACCACCCGAGATCGCCATGCGCGGTCGTCCATTCCTCGATCGTCGTGTCGATCTCGGGAAAGACCTGGTAAATCGTCGAGGTAATCAATCCTTGGGTAATCGGCCGCAGACCAGCCACTCGCACGGTGGGTTGCGCTGCGAGCGCGTCCAACGATGCGTTCAACGTCGACCACCAGGCATCCGAGAGCCCGGTGATGAGGATTCCGCCAGGCTTGATCGGTGGTCCTTAACGCTATCGGTCTCGTCTGCGCGCCACATAACGCCGCTCGGCATCGTGCCAGGCCACGCTTTGATGCCAGGCCGGTTCAGCAATGCCGTACAGGATCGCGGCGGCTTTCACCCCGTTCAAGCCCCGGCCGGTGATCCGCTCGATGCTGCGCATTTCGATCCGGACTCACGTAACCCGATCACTCGCCAACCCGATCGAGCGTCACTTCCACACCACCATGGCTCGGTCAAGGCGCGTCTGCGGCGAACGCTCGACGCGGTCGATCACCTCGCCGGCGGCTCGTTCCGCGGGTCTAGAACAGCCGTGCCGGCTACCGGGGTGTCTTGGGCATGCCGCGACGGTAGCGGAGGTGTCGGGAGCGAGGTATTCCTCACAGGTATCACAGAGTGGTTGCCTGGTCACTGATTCACCAGGACAATGGTTCGGCACTTACCGTGACCGAGGGGGCTCAATGACGGTAGTGGACGGGCCAGGCTTCCAGGTCGACGTGGACAAGGTCGATGAAGCGGCCAACGGCATTCACCAGAGCGTGCAGGACCAGCACAACTTCGAACTCCGCGGCCTGTGCGGCGACACCGAGCTGTACGGCCACACAGCTGCACGACACGCTGATGGAATTCTCCGTCCGCTGGAGCGACGGACTCGACGTACTCACCGACGACGCCGGGCAGATCGCCGACGCACTCTCCAGGGTGTCCAACGCCTACCGCGCAGTCGACGAAGCCGCCGCCCGCACCATGCCGAACGACCCGGGACTGGGGCCGTCGACAATGGCTGAACTCGGCGAAACTCAAGACCCTCAAGCCCTGGTCCCAGGTAAGCCAGAGGCGATCGAGGAGAACGCCCGCATCCTCCGGACACGAGCCGGGCGCGCTGGCGATGCGGCCGACGGGCTGCGCGCGATCGACACCGGCGGTGCCTGGCAGGGACCGGCGGCGCGGGCGTTTCACGACAAGTTCAGCTACGAGCCGAGCAAGTGGTTCGCCGCAGCCGACTCAAGCCGCAGCGGCCAGCCGGTCAGGCTCGATGGGAAACCGGGATCCAAACCGGAGAGCCATATCCCGTGCAACCCTGACGGTACCTACCCGCTTCCTGAAGGATGGTAACGATGGATCTCGGCTTTCAAAGGGCAAAAGCTACTGTCGGCGAAGGTCAACTATTTGGTGATCCTCGAATTCTCCGGCAAGTACTTCATCACGCTGGAGGGGGACTTCACCTTGCACGCTCCGGGGAAGACCTTTCAATTATCGCCCGACAATGATCCGGAAGAGAAGTTCGAGCCGTTGCGCGAACTGGTAGGAGTGGACGTCACCGAGTGCGCAGCGGATGACGCCGGGACGTTGACGATCACTTTCTCCAACGAGGCAGTGATCCATTCCGATCCCGACGGCATGTACGAGGCGTGGAATCTTGCCGGCCCCCGGGGCATGAAGGTCGTTTCCATGCCATCTGGAGGGTTGGCGACATGGTCTCCCGACCCGGACGCCTGAGCGCGCCTTCCGAGCCGAATTCCAGGATGAGGTGAGACTCGCCCCCAAGGTTGTCACCCGCGCTTGCGGCTCGGAGGAACGAGCAGTAATGAAGTTCGATTTTCGCGGACAGCCCGTCGCCTCCGAGAAATTTGGGTGCACCGTCGCTTTTGAAATATCGGAGGACGACGAGATTCGTACCGGAAGTACCGGCCGCGTGAACTACTCGGCCACATGGTGACCGGCGCCAGGCTCCGGATCGAATCAGACAGCAGCTATGATGCCTGGGCCGTGTCTGGCCCAAACGGCAACCTGGTCGTCTGCATACCTGGCGGGGAACTGGCTATTGGGACAAGAAGAAGTACCAGTAGCGAACATTTCCGCACCTCAGCGGGTCCGACGAACGTTGGGAAACCTGAAAGCGCTGTCCTACATCTGGGCGACGTTGTCCAGGCAACTGGGAGGACCGTCGATCAGCAGGTGACGTGGCAACTCCCGATTGCTGTCCGGGGATCTCACGGGCAGGGCCGGTGGCCTCGAAGCGGGACTCGTTGGCGGCCACGTCCGCGTTCAGTAGGTCAACGGCGCGGCGCGCAGCAGCGGCCTGCTGTCGTTGCTGGGTCTGCTCTCGCCACGCGGCGATCTCGGCGATCAGGGCCGCGAGCGCCACGATGAGTGCGGCAGTCGCCAGAGCGCCACGACCGTTTCGGGAAAGCGCACTGACACGACTGAGCCGCAGCGCCGCAATGCGGAGTTCAGCGGCGACTGGCGCCATCGAGGACCGCCATGCCCATCGGATCCGCGCAACCTGACGCCGCTTAGCGCTCACAGGTGGCTTGGCCACCAATCGCTGACCAGCCTCGCTGATACGTTCATCACATGCCCGAACGGATCGGCCCCGTTGCCCCGACGGCTCCCCCCAAACGCCGGGATCTCCGAAAGGAACCCATCGACGAGCTGATGGCTGGCGTCGAACGGGGGGGCTGGGGCTGGCGCTCGATCGGGAGACCGTGGTGAGGAAGCGGCGTTCGGTCGGTGCTCGAAGTGACCGGGGAACGTGGGTCAGGATCGCAGCCCGTCCGTTGGCGAAGATCGCCGCCCAGGGGCAGGTGGGCAACGGCATGGAGGCGGCCGCGCTGCTGCACGATGTCGCCAAACCGGAGTGGTACCGCGCGCTCTCGTGGCATGACCGAGCCGACGGTGTGGTTTGGCGTGCGGACGAAGTCGAACTCGTCACTGCGGTCCCCGTGCATCGCGGTGCCTTGCCCAGCGATGTATCCCTGCCGGACGCCTGGTGGGCCGCGCTGAACGCCTCACTGGATGCCGTGGCCGGCCAGTGCACCACTCGGATCGCGACCCCGGACACGGAGGTGATCAATCGGACGCTGATCGAGCGTGAGGTCGATCAGGCGTTCCCCGGCCAAGTGGACTGCACCATCACTGACCTCTGGGTCCCCGCGCACGCCGACTTGAACTGGTCCAACCTGACGGGGCCCGAGTTCTGGATCTTGGAAGACCACGGCATGGCGCCGCGCGGACTGGACGCAGCGAACCTGTGGGTGAGTTCGCTGACTGTCCCAAAGTTGGCCCCGCGAGTCTACCGGGAACGGCGAGCGGACTTGGAGACGCGGCCGGGGAAGTTGATGGCCCTGTTCTGCTGCGCGAAGATCCTCAACGACAGCTGGGCCACGGGGACCTTACGGGAAGAAACCACCCGCGCAACAGACAAGCTGCTCGCCGACCGCACTGTGGTTGACCATGCTGGCGCTCGGCCCGCGGCGCGGTGAGGCGCTCGGCATGCGATGGTCGCTCACTGATCTCGACGACGCGTCGACCAAGCTCCGCAAGCAGATACGCCGGGTCCGCGGCGAGCTGAACCCCGAGACCGGTAAGCGGCGCGGGAAGCTCGTCGAGAAGGACCTGAAGACGGATGCGGCGAAGGCCACGCTCGGCCTGCCGGCGGCGCTCGTCGAGGTGCTGAGGGTCCACAAGCGCGTCCAGGCGGTCGACAGGATGGCCGCGCGGATATGGGCCGACCCTGACCTGATCTTCACGACGTCGGTCGGCACGGCCTTGGAGCCGCGCAACGTGAACCGCGAGTGGGACGAGATCTGTCGGCAAGCCGGGGTCGAGGTGCGCCTGCACGATCTCCGGCACGCTGCGGCGTCGCTGGCGTTCCAGGCCGGCGCCACGATGAAGGAGGTACAGGCGATGCTCCGGCACACGCGCATGGCGACGACGAGCGACATCTACGTCGAGGTCTTCGAAGAGGTGCGTCGCGGGACCGCTGACCGCATGGACGCGGTTCTGCGGAAGATCAGCGGCGAATGAGCTACATCTCACGCTACAGGCGACCAGGTGTTGACTGGCGCAACGATCGGCGACGCGGTGAGGGGAAGGAGGATCGTCCTGCCCGGCCGAACACTCACCGCGGACCTGGTTGCGAACAACCCCGGCCAATGGATGATCCACTGCCACAACACCTATCACGCCGAAGCCGGTATGGCCACCATCCTGGGTTACCAGGTGTAACCTGCCGGGGCTGGCGAGGCGGATCTTCAGCGCGGTGCGTTCTGGCCGTGCACGTGAGCCGCAGGTACGGGTGCGCGGGCCTCCGCAGGCGCCGCCGGTGCCGTGGTCGGCAACCGGAGGCCTTTGAGCGCCAGGGCGTTGACCGCGACGATCAGGCTGGAGCCCGACATCGACAGGGCTGCAATCTCGGGACGCAGCACGAGTCCGAAGGCGGGTTCGAAGACACCGGCGGCAATCGGAAGCGCGATGGTGTTGTAGCCGATGGCCCAGCCGAGGTTCTGCCGCATCTTGCGCAGCGTCCCGCGGCCGACACGGAGGGCCGTGGGCACATCGAGCGGGTCAGAACGCATAAGCACCACGTCGGCGGTTTCGATGGCGACGTCGGTGCCGGCGCCGATCGCGATACCCAGATCGGCCTGGGCCAGCGCGGGCGCGTCGTTGACACCGTCGCCGACCATCGCGACCTTCCGGCCACCGGCCTGCAGCGCCGCGACCTTGGCGGCCTTGTCCCCGGGCAGCACTTCGGCGATCACCGTGTCGATACCCAGCTGCCCGGCGATCCGCTCGGCGGTGGCCTGGTTATCGCCGGTCAGCATGACCACCTCGACGCCGAGGTCATGCAGTGCCGCGACCGCAGCCGCCGACGTGTCACGGGCCGCGTCGGCAAGACCGACGAGGCCACACGCGCGGCCGCCGACGGCGGCGATCACCGCGGTCCGGCCACCGGCCGCCAGCTCGTCGCGGCGCGCGGACAGCGTGCCCAGCTCGATCCCCTCGCGTTCCATGAGACGCCGGTTGCCGACCGCGACCCGATGCCCGTCGACCTCGGCCACCGCGCCATGCCCCGGCACGTTTTCGAACCGCTCCGCCCTCACCGAGTCCAGACCGCGCGCCTCAGCGTGAGCCACGATCGCCTCCGCAAGAGGGTGTTCGGATTCCCGTTCCACCGCAGCGACCAGCCGCAGCAGCTCGCTCTCGCCGATCCCCTCGGTGATGACGTCGGTGACTTCGGGCTCCCCCTTGGTGAGGGTTCCGGTCTTGTCCATCACGACGACCTGGATGCGCGCGGAGGTTTCCAATGCGATGGCGTTCTTGAACAGCACGCCCCGCTTGGCGCCCAGCCCGGTGCCGACCATGATCGCGGTCGGGGTGGCCAGGCCGAGCGCGTCCGGGCAGGTGATCACGACAACGGTGATGGCGAACAGGATCGCGGTGGCGAACGCACTACCGGTGGCCAGCCACGTGGCGAGTGTGGCGCCGCCACCGATGAGAGCGACGAAGACCAGCCAGAACGCGGCCCGGTCGGCAAGCTTCTGACCGGGCGCCTTGGAGTTCTGGGCCTCCTGCACGAGTTTGACGATCTGGGCCAGCGCGGTGTCGGCGCCGACCTTGGTGGCCCGCACCCGCAGCGTCCCGTCCTTGTTGATGGTCGCGCCGATCACCTCGGCGCCGGGAGCCTTGTGCACTGTCAGGCTCTCCCCGGTCACCATCGACTCGTCGACCTCGCTCTCCCCCTCCTCCACCACGCCGTCGACGGCGATCTTCGCGCCGGGCCGCACCAGCATCAGGTCGCCGACGGCCACCTCGGCGGTCGGCACCTCGACCGGCTCCCCGTCGCGGAACACGAGTGCTTTGGGTGGGGCCAGGTCGAGCAGGGTACGAATGGCGTCATTGGCGCCGCCGCGGGCGCGCATCTCGAACCAGTGCCCGAGCAGCACGAAAGAGGCGAGCACGGTCGCGGCCTCGTAGAACACATCGCCACCGCCGGTGGCCGTGACCACCACCGAGTACAGCCAACCGGAGCCCACCGCGACGGCGACCAGCACCATCATGTCCAGCGTGCGGGCCCGCAACGCCCGCACGGCACCGTCGAAGAAGATCCAGCACGAATAGAAGATCACCGGCAGGCTCAACAGCAACCCCCACACATCCTGCCGCAGCCCAAAAGGCACGCCCACGTCCAGGCCGAGCACGTCGTGACCGATCGGGGACCAGATGACGATCGGGATGGAGAACAGCAACGCGACCAGGAACCGGTTGCGCATATCGGCCACCATCGCCGCCATCGACATGCCCGCATGCCCGCCGTGCCCCATCGCCTCGTGCGGGGAACGCAGTTCGTCCGTGGCGGCGTGGGCGGCGGCAGGCGGATCCGGCTCGGCCATGGGGTCGCACACGTGGTGCGGCACAGACCGCCCGGCGCAGTGGAACCCGCACTCGCGCACCCAGTCACGCAACTGAGCCACGGAGGTCACGCGGGGATCGAAGACCACGGTTGCGGTCTGCGCCACCGGGTTGCCCTCCACTTGTAGGACACCGGGACGCCGACCGAGCACCGCCGTGATCCGGTTCTGTTCCGACGCCCAGCGCATTCCCCGCACGTCGAGCACCGCCGTGCTGCGCTTCTTCGGCTGCTCTGTCATCGAAATATCCTCCAGTTCACCCGGGACGCCGACAATTCGGTGCGCTCTGGTCATCCGATCCCCTCCCACACCGGTCGCCATGCCGTCAACGGCGAGGCTGCCGGCGAATCACCCGCCACCCCAAGGGACTTTCGCCCTCATGCGAAGTGGCTTAGTACAACTGTCCGGGCGCCTCCTTCGGCACCAGCCTGGCAGACACACAAGGAGGCGATGATGACTCGACGACACAAGCAACTGGCCGCGATACTGACCGCCGGCGGGCACGACGACCCCACCACCCGCCGCTGATCCGCACATCCGACGATGGAGCCCACACAGCGGCACCGCCCGCCGGTGACGACCAAGTTCCCGCGCCAGCGGCTACGGCGCGCGGCCGGGCAGATTCTGGGGATTGAGCGGATGCTCACCGAAGACCGCTCGTGCGAAGACGAGCTGATCCAGATTGCCGCCCCGTCTCCACAGACCGGCGCACGTCCCACGGAACATCGAATCGCGCCCGATGCCGACCCATAGCAGGAATAGGCACCGACCGCGCCAGCTCACCTCCGTCTGGGCGCGTGAGGCACGCAGGTGGTTCGGGGACCGCTGTGTGACAGGCGGACAGGTCGTAGACGGTCAGGCGCTCCGTGTCGGCAAGCCGGCCGCGGTCCTGTGTCTCGGCGTGGTCGCTGTGGTGGATGGCGGTGCCCGGTGGCGGCGGGCCGGGACGCGACGGTTGCCGCGCCCGGCCGTTCGGGAGCACGTTTCGTCCCAGCAGGCCGTAGGCGGCGCCGTCGACGGTTTCTGGTTCAGCAACAGATCCACCAGGCTGCGCAGACCGTGGTGAAGTGGTGCCCGTTGGCCAGGGTGCCGCTGGCCTGCCCGTCAAAGGTCGCCAGCCCGGTGGCGGTGGGAACGCGCTCGGCGTCGGCCGGCCGCCCCCGGACAAGCCAAGGGCACCAAGCCCGACACGCTGTTCCTGCAGGGAATGACCCAGCACCACCAGGGCGCCAACGACATGGCCAACACTGAACTGACCCAGGGCGGCAACCCCGACACCAGGACGCTCGCGCGGAAAATCGTCGACGCGCAGCAGGCCGAGATCATCGAGATGCGGGGACTGCTGAACAAGGGCTGACCGGAGTCCGCGGTGCGGAACCCACGTCACGGCAGATGCCGTGGACATGGCGAGTGCAATGGGGAAAGAAGCACTCCCGCCACACCGAACGGCGCACCCAAGGGGTGCACCACTCATCAGTTCTCGGCACAACATCAGAGGAAGGCCATGGGCATCCGTAGCCCTTGCCGGAATTCTGGGCGGCGCCCTGTAACAACCTACTACGCAAAATAGTCTTAAGAGACGTAGTGTTCGCCCGGCTCGGTGCGTTGCCAGGCGGCCCGGCAACACCACGGAGGCATGGATGGCATTGACCAGCGCGAAACGCCCGGTCGACCGAACTGGACGCCCGTCGCGTGACAGTTGGGTCGTGTCCCAGTACGCGGACGCTGCTGCGGCGTCTGGGTATGCCGCCCTGCACAACGGCAGGGGACCGCAGGCTCGGTATTTCCGCTCGCGACTGTACGTCGTCGACGAGTCGCTTCGAAGGTGCCCCGGTGGCGACCTTCTCGACGTCGGCTGCGGCCCCGGCGTGCTGGTAGGCCGCCTGCTCGACACTCGTCCGGGGAACTTCCGGATCACGGCATGCGACCGGTCGCCGGCCATGATCGAGACCGTTGCCCAACGTGCCGGAGAATCTGGAGATGTTCGGCTGTCGGTGGCACGTATCGAAGAGATGCCATTCCAGGACCGAAGCTTCGACGTAGTCCTGGCCACCGGGGTGCTGGAGTACGCGGACGTTGGTTGCGCGCTGCACGAAATTGCACGGGTTGTCCGTCCCGGCGGGCTGGTCGTCGTGACAATGCTCAATCCGATGAGCCCTTATCGCGTCTTCGAATGGTTCGCCTACTGGCCTGCCCTGCGCCTGCTGGGGCGTCTGGAGGGTCTGCTCGGCGTGCCGGTCGCGCGTCGGCACGGGGCGCCGAAATCCGGCATCCGCGCGCGGACTGCGACCCGGATGGGCCGGCTGATGCACGACACCGGGCTGGAGCGCGAGGACCTGGTGTACTACGACCTGACGCCCCTGGTGCCTCCCTTTGACAAACTGATCCGGCGATGGACCAGTCGGTGGCGAAGTCATCCCGAAACGACGGTGAGCCGGGGAGTATGCCGATGGCTGGGCACCGGTTACCTCATAGCCGCTCGACGAACCAAATAGCGACTGGACCGGGCGTGACCCAGACTGTCAACTAAGTGTGATAGTAGTTTGGCGTGCAGAACCCCGCCATCCGGCAGAGGGGCACAGGGACAGTGGGGAAACCGGCGAGATACCTGGTTCCCTCAATGGACAATGCTGCACCGACGGCCGCCAATATAGAGAACGACGGCACCTCGGGCCAGCATCACGGCGGTGCGGGTTGTCCGGCGACCGCGAGACGCAGTTCGTTCCCACGTCGGCGGGGACCAGCGTGGACGTCGAGGTCAGCTTGACGCAGGGGCGGGCCGCAGTCGGCCAATCAATGGTCACGGCTCGTCTCGCTGTTGACCAGTCGCGAAGTCGACCTGGTCGCGTGTGGCGACGACAGCGCGCTCGGCACCACGGTCGATACGTTGCGCGCCAACGTGGATCGCCCCGCGGTAGAAGGCGACATCCGCGTCACCGGGACCACCCCGGTACCCGTGCAACCACAAGCAGCCAGACGCTCGACCCGACGGGGACGAAGATGGCACTGCTGACCGCCTGGTCTCACGGGGATCTTACCCAGCTGCCAGCGAACGCCATCCAGCCGAAGCCCATAGCTGACGCGCGAAGTCGGCGGGTCACAATTCGCTACCACGCGCTACAACGCCGCGTATTTCTCGGGAATGACGGATGCAGGACACAAAGAACACAGTTCCTATATCAGCCACTACCCGGCGGCCCACGAGACGACCGCGTTCCAGAACCCGGACGGCAGTAGCGTGATCGACCTGAAGTACACCGACAACCGCGCGACCGGGGTGGCGATTCAGACCACCTGGACGCCTTCGCCGATCATCGTGTGGTCCCGGGGCACGAAACATGTCAACGTCGAATTGGTTCCCGAACCCGGCACGACTATGTCCACCCGCTCACGGTCGCACAAACCAGCGGGCGGAGCGTGCAAACCGGCGCAGGGCAAGCAGGGCAGCCCCGTTTCACCCCGTCGGACACCCGGGTGATCCGCGCCCTCGACGGCACCGAGATCGACCACACGACCCGGAACGTCCGGTAAAACCGCAAGCACACCGTCGTCTGTTCGCGAGACGCACGGACAGTACCGGACAATCACACCACCGTGCTCGTGGTCCTGTTCTTCGACAGGCTTCACACGAGCCGCCATATACTATTGATGTTCGTAGATGAGCCACTACCGCCCCGAGGGAGTCATGACACCTGCCGAACGCCTGCCGCTGGCATTGGGCCGCCGGATGAACCGTCGCGGATTCCTCGCTCTGGGCGCGAGCACGACCGCGGCGCTCGGCCTGGCCGCCTGTTCGTCCGGGAGCAGCGTCGGCTCGGGCACCAAGATTCGGCCGACGTCGCCGCTGGTGGCCCAGGCGGAGCAGGCCCGGTGCGCCGTCAACGCTGCCACTACGGATGCCGCCCTCGACGCGAGGCTCGCCGAGGTGGATCTCGGTGGAGTCCAGGTGAGCACCTGGGCGTTCAACGGCGAACTGCCGGGCAAGGAGATCCGGCTCAAGCGGGGTGATGTGCTGCGGGCCAAGCTGAGCAACCGGCTCGCAGAGCCGACGACGATCCATTGGCATGGTCTAGCTTTGCGCAACGACATGGACGGGGTCCCGGATGTCACCCAGTCCGCCATCGCGGCGGGCAGCGATTTCACTTACGAGTTCACCGTGCCCGAAGCAGGCACCTTCTTCTTCCATCCCCATGTCGGCGTCCAGCTCGACCGCGGCCTGTACGCCCCGCTTATCGTGGAGGACCCTAGCGACGGCGCCGGCTATGACACCGAACTGGTGATCGTGCTCGACGACTGGATCGACGGCACCGGCACCACGCCCGACGCCGTGCTGGACAACCTGAAGGCCAATGGCATGGTCATGGGCGGCTCGACGTCCTCGGCGATGCCCGGTATGTCAGGGATGCCGGGCATGGACATGCCGGGTATGGGCAGCACGCCGACGAGCTCGGGTATGTCCGGCATGAGCATGGCCAAATCCGACCTGCTCGGCGGTGACGCCGGGGACGTCACCTACCCCTACATGCTGGCCAACGGCCGGGTCGGTACCGCGCCGCAGACCTTCGCGAGCAAGGCCGGGCAGCGGATCCGATTACGACTGATCAACGCGGCCGCCGACACCGCCTTCCGGGTCGGCGTTCCCGGTGTCCCCATGGACATCACCCACACGGACGGCTTTCCGGCAGTCGCCCCCAACCAGGCCGACGCCGTGCTGCTCGGGATGGGGGAACGGATCGACGCCGTGATCACCGTGCCCGATAAGGGAGTACCGGTGCTCGCGGTGGCCGAGGGCAAGAACGCCTACGCCCAGGTGCTCGTACATTCCGGCGCGAGCCGTGTCGGCACGGCGAACGACAGGGCGGTCGAGCAGTTGAAAATGGCCAAGGTAACTACTGTCGCCGGCTTCACCGCTGCGCCGGCGGTCGCGCTGGCGGACACGCCGCCCGATGTCACGCACGATCTGGTGCTGGCCGGACCCGGCGGCAAGTATGACTGGACGATCAACGGCAAGGCCTACAACCCCAACGACGGCCTGCCGATCCGGCAGGGGCAAAGGGTACGGCTGCGGTTCGTGAACAACACGGACATGTACCACCCGATGCACCTGCACGGTCACACCTTCCAGGTGCGAGGCCAGAACGGCACGGGTCCGCGTAAGGACACCGCGATCGTGCGGCCGCGCACGACGCTGGAAGTCGACTTCGACGCGAACAACCCCGGCCAGTGGCTGTCGCACTGTCACAATGCCTATCACGGTGAGGCCGGGATGATGACCGTGGTGTCCTATGTGGAATAGGCGCGCCCGCCGGTGGGGCGCCGCCTTCACGGCGGCGGGCCTGAGCGTGCTCGTGGTAGGTGTACCAGGCGAGTCGATTAGGCGCGGGTGTGGTTCAGCGCCCGGCGTCGCCGCGTCGACCGAGGAGCCGGCGCAGCCCAAAGAGGATGGCGGGTGCGGCCGCGTGGGCGAGGACGACCAAGACCGGAATGGCCACCACGCCGACAGCGCTCCAGCCCAGCCAGCGCAAGGCCGCCACCATGGCACCGCCCAGCCCCAGGTGCGCAACCACCAGCAGCGCGATGCCCACTACGCCCAGCGTGGTGAGGATCGTCGTCCTGCGGTGCCCCTGCCGGCGCCCCGATGGCGGCGGCTCGCTGGGGGCTTCCGCTTCGCCAGACTGCAGCACGTCGTGCCAGTGCACCTTGAGGTGGTCGCGCCTGCCGAACCTGCTGAGGTTCCAGGTGATGACATCCTGGATCCGTCGCAGGTTCTGCTGGTCGGCGGCTTGGGCGCGCAGAATCAACGCACCCGGCGTGGCTTGCGCGACGCACTGGCCCCATGGGTCGAAAGTGACGGCGCCGTCGGTGTCGGACCATTCGGCATCGACGCGGGCCGGCAGCTCGCGGGGCGCCCGCGGATCACCGGCGAGGTGACTGCGCGGCCGGTGACCTAGACGCTGGCTCATCCGGCTGGCATGCCGGCACAACTGGACGAGATACCGGCTCGGCCGTTCGGTCTCAACTCGGGCTTCCGCAGTCAACATGACATTCCTTCCCATACCGAAGCTCAGATCCGGGTGGCCGCAACCAGCCAGGCCCGGATGCCGTCCGGTTCGGTGGTGACCTCGATCGTGCTGGCCTCGATCGAGTCGATCCGCCAGCCCTCGGCGAGGGAGGCGGTGATCTCGTCCCGCGTCAACCGGTGCGGCCCCCAGTCGCCGGGCTGCTGGTCGCTGAAGCCCAACATGAAGTAGCGGCCGCCGGGCCGCAGCACGGACCGCAGACTTGCGACGAAGGCCGAGCGGTCGGCGTCGCCGAAGATGTGAAACAGGCCGCAGTCGAGCATGGTGTCGAAGAGTTCTCCGAGATCAGCCAAGTACCGCCCGTCCTGACTGAGGAACCGCGCTGTCAGCCCACGGGTGCGCGCCTTGTCCCTCGCCGCGCGCAGTGCGTTGGAGGCGAGGTCGACACCGGTGACGTCCAGGCCGCGGCTGGCACACATCAGCACGTGCTCGCCGGTCCCGCACCCGACGTCGAGCACCCGGCCCCGGATGACACCGGCGTCGGCGAGGGCGAGGAACACCGGTTGGGGACGGCCAATGTCCCACGGCGGCGGGCTGGCGTACAAGTCCTCCGAGCTCCTCGGCGCCACCGAACCGGGATACGGGTGGGGAGGTGAACCGGCCATGAGCCTCTCCTTCGCGTTTATGCATGGCTGCCGCCGTCGATCCCGACCGCCGTCAATCTATCGAGACACACTGTCTATAGTCAATCGAGGGTGTCTCCACCGTGATCGGTACGTATAGTTGAAGCGTGCCGAAGCTGTGGAACGAGACGATCGCGGCCCACCGCCGGGAGGTGCGCGAGGCGACTCTGGACGCCACGGCGGCGCTCGTGGCCGAACACGGGCTGCGGGCCGTCACCATGTCGCAGGTCGCCGAGAAGGCCGGCATCGGGCGCGCCACGCTGTACAAGTATTTCCCCGACATCGAAACGATCCTGCGTGCCTGGCACGAGCGTCAGATCAGCGCGCACCTCGACCAGCTCGCCCGTGTCCGTGACGACGCCGGCAGCCCTGCCGAGCGCCTCGACGTCGTCCTGCGCGCCTACGCCCACATCTCGCACGGAACCCGCCGGCATCACAGCAGCGAACTCGCGGCGTTCCTGCATCGCGATGAGCAGATCATCGGTGCGCAGCGGCAGTTGCGCGACTTGATCCGGGATCTGCTCGCGGAGGCGGCGGCTGCCGGCGATGTGCGCGACGATGTCGCCCCGGAAGAACTCGCCGGCTACTGCCTGCACGCCCTCGCCGCGGCTGGCGATCTCTCGTCCCCGAAGGCCATCGACCGCCTCGTCGCAGTCACCCTCGCGGGACTACATCCCCGGCACCACAAGGCCACCTGAGACCGCCTGAGCCATTCCCGACCGGGGCATCCTGTTCCTGGCAGCCGCGATCGTCACCTGCTCGGCCGACAAGGGCCTCTTAAGTGCCGAGGCACACGTCGGACAGCGGGCGCACACCTACCGCGCCGCCGGTGCCCCCGCGGATTTCCTCGCCGTGGCCAGCCGCCGGGAGGCCAGTGAGGTGGTGGCCCGCTATGGCGACGCGGCGCTCGCGGCCTTCGCCGCCCAGCTCGGTGACCTGACTGACGAGCAGCGGCGCCGGCTGGAAGAGCTGGGTTCGTCTACTATTTACCTACGTAGATCGTGGGGTGTGGCGGGCGTTGGTCGATCGAGGAGTCAGGTATGCGGTGGTCATGGGGGCCGATGGACCGTCGTGGCGGTCCCTGCCGCTCTGACGCTGGCTTCGTGCAGCGGCGGTAAGGACGCGGTGAGCCAGTGGAGCTCTACTGTCCGGTCGGCAACCACAAGGAACAAGGCATGGACATCACGATCACCGTCGGTGCTGCCGGCACCTCGTGGCCGCCGCCGAGCGGTGGCGGCCATTGACAACCAGGCCGAGCGGTGGTTCAGGCCGGTGCGCCGACGGCGCTGCGGAAGCGGCGCAGCCGCAGGCTGTTGGACACCACGAACACCGAGGAGAACGCCATCGCCGCGCCCGCGATCATCGGGTTGAGCAGCCCGAGCGCCGCCAGCGGCAGGGCGGCGACGTTGTAGGCGAAGGCCCAGAACAGGTTGCCCTTGATGGTCGCGAGGGTGCGTCGTGACAACCGGATCGCGTCGACCGCCGCGCGCAGGTCACCGCGGACCAGGGTGAGATCGCTCGCCTCGATCGCCACATCGGTGCCGGTGCCCATGGCCAGGCCGAGATCGGCCTGGGAGAGGGCGGCCGCGTCGTTGACGCCGTCACCGACCATGGCCACCACGCGGCCTTCCCGCTGCAACCGGGCAACCACGTCGACCTTGTCCTTCGGCAGCACCTCCGCGATCGCCTCGCCGATGCCGACCTCCGCGGCCACCGCGCGGGCGGCGGCCTCGTTGTCTCCGGTCAGGAGCACGGGCGTCAGGCCGAGGTCACGCAGTTCCCGCACCGCCTGCGCGGAGGTCGGCTTGATCGTGTCGGCGACGACCAGCACGCCGCGCGCCTGACTGTCCCAGGCGACGAGCACCGCGGTCCGGCCTTGCCGTTCCGCCTCGCTTTTCGCGGCCGCCAGGGTGCCGTTGAGGTGGATGCTCCACTGTTCGAGCAGCGCGGTGCGGCCGACCACGACGGCCTTGCCGCCCACCACACCCTGCACGCCGAGTCCTTCCTCGTTGCGGAAGTCCTGCACGGCCGGCAGCTCACCGACACGTTCCCGGGCGCCGGCGGCGATAGCCTTCGCGATCGGATGCTCGGAGCCGTCCTCCAACGCACCGGCCACGCGCAGGACCTCCCGCTGGCCCAGGCCCCCGGCCGCGTGGACGTCCACCAGCGACATGCGGCCGGTGGTGACGGTGCCGGTCTTGTCCAGCACCACGGTGTCGACCTTGCGGGTGGACTCCAGCACCTCCGGCCCCTTGATCAGGATGCCGAGCTGCGCGCCCCGGCCGGTGCCCACCATCAACGCGGTGGGTGTGGCCAGCCCGAGCGCACACGGGCAGGCGATGATCAGCACCGCGACCGCGGTGGTGAACGCGGCGGTCGCCCCGGCCCCGGTGACCAGCCACACGACCAGCGTGACCGCGGCCAGGGCGATCACGATCGGCACGAACACCGCGGACACGCGGTCGGCCAGCCGTTGCACGGCCGCCTTGCCGTTCTGCGCGTCCTCGACGAGCTTGGCCATCTGCGCCAGCTGCGTATCCGACCCGACCCGGGTGGCCCGAACCACCAAGCGGCCCCCGGCGTTGACCGTGGCGCCGACGACGTTTCCGCCCGGCCGCACCTCCACCGGAACGGATTCGCCGGTGAGCATGCCGGCATCGACCGCGGAACTGCCGTCGACCACGACGCCGTCGGTGGCGATCTTCTCCCCGGGCCGCACCACGAACTCATCGCCCACCCGCAGCTCGTCGATGCTGATCCGCACCTCGCGGCCGCCCCGCAGCGCCGCGACGTCCTTCGCACCCAGCTCCAGCAGCGCCCGCAGGGCGGCCCCGGCGCGGCGCTTGGAGCGGGCCTCGAAGTAGCGCCCGGCCAGAATCGCCGCGGTCACACCGGCGGCGACTTCCAGGTAGATGGTGCTGGCGCCGGTGCCGCGTTCGGCGATCAGGTCGAAGCCGTGCCGCATGCCGGGCATTCCGGCCATCCCGAAGAACAACGCGTACAGCGACCAGCCGAACGCGGCCGAGACCCCCAGGGAGATCAGCGTGTCCATGGTGGCGGCGCCGTGCCGGAGGTTGGTCCAGGCGGCCTGGTGGAAGGGCCACGCGCCCCACACCACGACCGGCGCGGCCAGCGTGAGCGAGAGCCACTGCCAGTTGGTGAACTGCAGCGCGGGGATCATCGCCAGCACGATCACCGGCACGGCCAGCACCGCGGAAGTGATCAGCCGCTGCCGCAACGACCGGGTCGGGTCGTCGAGCTCGCTCTGGCCGCCGGTGGTCTTGGCCAGAGCCTGGGGCGGCGCGGGCAGTGCGGCACTGTAGCCGGCGCCCTCCACGACCTTGACCAGTTCAGCCGGCGAGATCGCGTCGGGATAGCTGACCCTCGCCTTCTCGGTGGCGAAATTGACCGTCGCGGTGACCCCGTCGACCTTGTTCAGCTTGCGCTCGATCCGGGCCGCGCAGGAGGCGCACGTCATGCCGCTGATCGACAGCTCCACCTGCCGTGCTTCCCCGCTCTGTGTCTCCTGGACCGCAGAACTCATCATGCGCCTCCGAAAGTCCTTGTCTGTGAAGAGAATTCGGTGGCCGCTCGGCGAGCGGCGCCCACCGTGCGACCACCGGGTCAACTCACTAGTTCGTAACCGGCCTCGGTCACCGCCGCGGCGACCTTCTCGACCGGGACCGGCTCACCACTGGTGACCGTGCCCGTGGCCAGGTCCACGTCCACGTTCTGCACGCCCTCGATCCCGGCGACCTCCTCGGTCACCGACGCGACACAGTGGCCGCAGGTCATGCCCTTGAGGGTGTAGGTGGATTCCGCCATCGAACGTTCCTCCTCGGACGAGATCGTTGTCGTTGCCAGGAGCGCGCCTCCGCATGCACCCCGGGACACTGCCCCTACCGCCTTTATACCCCATGGGGGTAGTGAAGGCCACCGATGCGAAGTGGTTCCACCCTTACTTGACCCTATACCTATGGGGGGTATATTTTTAGCGGCGACGATGCGAAGGAGTCTGGCGTGGACACATCCGGAGACTCGCACGGAGGGATCGCCCCGGTAGGGGCATGGACGGTCGTGGCCGGCGGCACCGCCGGCCTGGTCGCCACCTACTGGGACGACGCCTGGCACACCGTGCGCGGGCGGGACAGCACGTTCACACCGCCGCATCTGCTGCTCTACACCTCGATGGCGCTGGTCGGCGTGGTGCTGGCGATCTGGGTGCTGAGCACGTTCGGCCGGGTTCGCTCCATCCGCCGTCTGCTGGGCACGCCGGGGCTCGCCTTGGCCGTGGCCGCCGGAGTCGCGACCGCCGGCGCGGCCCCGGTGGACGCGGTGTGGCATGCGGCCTTTGGGCGGGACGCGGTGCTGTGGTCACCGCCGCACCTGGTGTCGGTGCTGGCGACGGCGGTGCTGGTCGTCGCGGTGCTCCTCGGGCTGGGACCGGGGGGGTTCCCGTGCGCTGCGGGCCGCGCTAGGCGCGGCTCTGCTCGGCGCCGCCGAGCTAATCGTGCTGGAGTACGACACCGATGTTCCGCAGTTCTCCGAATCGCTGCACCTGCCGCTGGTGGTGCTCGTCGGGCTGGGCGTGGCATGGATCGCCCGGTCGGTGCCCGGGACACGGGTGCGGTTCGCCTGGTCCGTGCTGGCCTACCTCACGCTGCGGCTCGTACTGCTGATCGCGCTGGCCACGGCAGGGTGGATCGCCCCGGACGTGCCGCTCGCCCTGCTCGGGTTGCTCGTACTCGACCTTCCGCGGCGCCTCGGCCGGACTCGCTGGCCGCTGGCGGGCCTGGCCATGATCGCGCTGCAACTGCTCGCTTCGGCCACCGGCATCAGTTCCGTCGCGGTAGGGCCCACAATCCTGGCCGCGGTGATCCTCACGCCGCTGCTCGTTGTGCTCCTGGTGGCCGCATGGACCCGGAGCCGTGCGGCACAAACCGCCACGTTGCTGGTGGTACTTGCGGCGGCCACGGCGTTGTTCGCGCCAGCAGCCAGGGCACACGATCCCGGCCAAGGTGACGAGGTTGCCACCGCCGAGATGTCCGTGCAGCGCGGGGGAAACAGTCCAACGACCGTCCACATTCGACAGTTCGGCGGCGTGGACCTCGCCGACGTGCGGTCAGTTCAGGTACTGGCGCGCCGGGCAGGCCAGATCGTGTCCGGACCGCTGCGGCGGGACGGCGACGCGTTCACCGGGTCGATCGACCTGCCGGCGGCAAGCATGTGGCTGCTGTACGGGGAGTTGCGGATCCATGACCGGGCGGTCGAAATCTGGCTGCCCGTGCCCCCAGGCAACCCGGCGCTCACCGAGAATCGGCCGGTATACCTACCGGCCGGAGCCGGGCCGCGCCCGGCCAGTGAATACGTCGCGGGCGCAGCGCTGCTGGCCGCCGGGCTCGGGCTGGTGGGCTGGGCGGCCGTAGCGGTTCGCCGGCGCGCAGCACGCGTTCGTTACCACTATTCGTCCTAGTAAGACTGTCCATGGCTGGTGGACGAAGCCCGGGGCCCAGCGGTACTGCGTCAGGCCCCGGGCCTGCTCTCGCCATCAGCCCACGATGCGGCGAGCGCCGATGAAATGGCCGTCCCCCTTCGCCGACCGCACATCCACCAACTCTCCTTCAGTCGGGGCGTCGACCATCTTCCCGCTGCCGACATACATTCCGACGTGGTGGATCGCGGACGGGTTCCCGCTCCCGTCGTCGAAGAACACCAGGTCCCCGGGCTGCATCTGATCCCACGAGACCGGCCTGCCCAGGGTGTACTGGGACCGGCTGGAGTGCGGCAGCGAGATCCCGGCCGCCTTGTAGGCCCACATCGTCAGCCCCGAGCAGTCGAACTCGCTCGGCCCTGCGGCAGCCCACTGGTAGTCGGATCCGCGCTTGGCCAGCGCTGCTTGCAGCGCCGTGTTGGCGGCCCCCGGAGGGCCAAGATAGGACCCGGTGTCCTTGACCGTGCCCATGCCTGCCTTCTGCGCCGGGCTGAGCTGTCGCAGTGCCTGGCGCAGCTGCGCGATCTGGGTGTCCAGCCTGGTCTTGTTCGCCTTGATCTGGCTCATCAGTGTCGCGGCGGCATCGGCCGCGGCGACGGATCGTTCGTGCGCGGCCTGGGCGTCGGCCCGGGCCTGCTCCGCCTGGCTCAGCGCCGTGTTCAGCGCATCGAGCGAACGCTGACGATCGGTGGCGATCATGCTCAGGGCCGACATGCGTTCCAGATAGTCCTGCACCGAGCCGCCGGAAATCACCGCCGACAGTCTGCTCGAGCTCGCCCCTCCCTGGAACGCCTCGGACGCGAACTGGTCCACCTGGACACGGCCGACTGCGACGGCCGCGGCCGCCTGCTGCTTGCGTGCGGTCGCCGCGTTGACCTCGGTCGTGGCCTGGCCGAGTTCGGCGTTGCGCTTGGTGAGGTCGTCCTGCGCCTTGAGGAGGTCTTCGTCAGCCTTCGCCGCCTCCTGGACCAGCTGCTGGTATTGCGTCGCGGGATCCGCGGGGGGTTGCGCGTTGGCCACTGGCACGATGGCGCCGAGGACAAGGACCACACTGATCGCGAACACGCGGCGAACAGTGCGGGTGCGTCGGTGTACCGCCACGTCGCTTGTACCTCCGTTTTCCCGGCTCAGGCCGGAAAATGGCCGAGCCGATCCGAGGTGCGTCCGTTGGTTCCCGGCGCCCCGACAACGCCGGCGGTCATACTAACGGCGGTAGTAGGAGATCATTCGGAGGGGTGAGAAGACCCACTGCACGATCGTGTTCAGTCGCGTTCAGTGACGTGAGGTTGACTTAGATCCCGGTCAGCGGGCAGTCCACGATCGCGATCGACAGTAGGGCGACCGCACTGGCGACAAAGGGCAAGGCCGCAGCGGTGACTCCTGCCGCGCCACAGGCCATCACGCGGCGGAGACCGGCCGGGGGAAGCGCGCCCCCGTCCAACCGGGCCAGGCGCAGATCCACCGCATCGCGGGCCATCGCGAGGCCGGAGGTGGGGGCGCCGCACCCGGAAACTCCCACAAGAGCCGCGCGCACCGCCGGGGCGCCGTATTTGCGGGTGGCAACCACGTCAGCGGCCAGCTCCACCAGTTCACGGAGCGCATCAGGCGCCTGCCGCACCAGCGGCAGGAACGGAAGGGCGGCCCGCAGCGCGTCGGCGAGCGCGATCAGCTGATGATGCCTGCCGGTCAAATGAGCACGCTCATGCTCAAGCACCGCGGCAACGCCATCGCGATCCAGGTGCCGCGCCAACGCGTCGGTCGCGACGATCACGCCACGCTTCCCGCCCAGACTGAAGGCCAGGGGCCGGTCATGCACCAACCACAAGATGGTCGGTGACGCCCCGTCCGGTCGGCCGGCGAACCACAAGGTCTCAAGATGTTCGCGCCGCACGCGTGCCCGGCGCCGGATCCCCCGCGCACCAACCATCACCAGGCGAAGCGCCAAAGCCCCCAGCACCGCCATCCCCAGCAGCCCGCCGAACACTTCGGCCGCGGGAGGCGACCCGTGCTGAATAGCCGTCCAACAGCTGTCCACAGCGGCGAACAACGTGCCCACCGACCCGTGGGTAGGCGTCAACAGCATGACCACGCAGGCCACCGCGGCAAGCGCGACACCCAGCATCGACAACAGCCAGCACGCGATCAACAACACGGGGTCGCGCCGCCGCAGATCCAGCGCACACAGCCTGCCCGGCACCAGCCAGCCCGCCATACCGGCGCCGGCGAGCAGGGACAAGCCCACAATCATCGGCGCCGGGCCTTCCGGCGCAGGCCCTTGCGCAACAACGCCGATTCCTCGTCCGACGCCGATTGAGCGAAGTGCAGCAACACGGCCTCGGGATCTCCGGACGATTCCAGAACATCGCGCACGGCGCGGGCGGCCGCCTCTTCCCGGCTGGTCACCGGTTCGTAAAAGTAGGCCTTGCCGCGAAGCTCACGCTGAACCCAGCCCTTGCGGTGCAAGTTGTCCATCACCGTCATCACCGTCGTATAGGCGAGCTGCTTCGGCGTCTCCAACCGCTCCAGCGTCTCCCGCACCGTGACCGGCTCATCGGACTCCCACAACACCGCCATCACCGCGGATTCGAGGTCACCAAGACCGAACATCCCACTCCCTCGTCTCCACCAGCGACCATCCAGACCGGAATCCAGGATATCGGCATCACCCGATGGCAGGTCCCCGGCCGCTGAGCAGCTCAGCACAGTGCTACCGGCGTCCTCAAGCCCCGCAGCACCATACGCTTCAGGCGGCGCCGGGTGCTCACATCCTGACGATCTCGCGCGGCGGCGAGCACTGGCCTGGAGTTCGCTTGGGCATGACCAACGCCACCCCTGCCTCGGTATCAACGATCCGGGCTGGCACAGGGCGTGGACCCGCCGCACTGCGGGCTGAGAATCCCGGACTGTCGTGGCACCCCCTCAGCGGTCACTTCAAGGATTCGCCAACCATTCTGGGCTGCGGTCGGCATCGACATCCCTGCCAGCGCGTGACAAGAACCGGCTGAGGCCAAACGGCTGCCGTCCACGTCAGCAGCTGCGACATTTGTCACGCCTGCGGTCAAGGTCGGGGATGATGCCGAACCGAGTTCGGACTGGTGTCGCTCGCTCACAAGGACGCAGCAACTGATCACTTCAGCGCACTCGACAGATTTCGCCGCGTGGCGAACACATTCGCGGCAACAGGGGTCCGGGTGTTACTGGCGGACCAGTGCGGCTGGATCAACCTCAAGCGGGAACGGCGCCGCGATGATGCCTGGTCGACCGGCGGAGATTGTCATGGTCTGCACATAGGCACTGCCGCGGAGCTCGGACACGATGACCTGCGGGGTGCTCTCGATTTCCACCCGCCAATACACCGGGATCTTCGTGTCAGCGTAGAGCCCGGGCTTGATCACCCGATCCTGCGGGTGCGTACTGGGCGACACCACCTCGACCACCGCCAGCACCGTGCCCGGCAGATACCGCGTCGGATCGGTGGCAGCGAAACCGCCGTCGACCACAGCGATATCGGGCACGGCCAATCGTCCGCCAGCGATCTCGACATTGACCGCCTCGAGGACCTCCACCGCCGCCCCGGCGGCCACCGCGGCATCATCGAGCAGATTCGCCGACCGGCGGCACACCCGTAGATGCACCGTGCCAGGAGCCGGGCTCACCGTGAGCACGCCGGGCGTGAGTAGCTCGAACCGGGAATGATCACCCGCATCCGACAGCGCCTCGACATCGGCAATCGTCCAGGGCCCGACATGCTCGACCAGAGCGGCACTACCGGCATTGTCCCACGCTGGACGCGACACCCGCCACAACCCAAACACCACCAGAGTTCGCGCGACCATGCGCGATGGCAGTCGCATCCGAGGGACCACGCCGGGCAAACGTGACGTGTCGGGGTCGCGAGGCATCGGCACGGGAGCCGACTCCTTCCCGCCACGTTCGATCCGCTAGGCCCGCTCGATGCCGGGAAGGCGGAACCACACTCGGAACCAGCCACCAGACCCCGAACACGCGCAACCCTCCGGCCACACGGACTTGCCGGCCGCGCCGTCCCAGTTCCAGACCGTACAAGTCGAGGGGCAAGTGCACCCACAACGAAGTCGCGACCTTCTGATCCCCGCCGACCAGGCGTCCGGAGGTTCCAACTTCAGCCCCAACGCAACGCCGGCAACGGCCACCACTTTGGCGCTGTAACGATCATCGTTTCCAGACCAGTCTTTGTGGCGTAACACGTTCTGACCCCAGTCTGTCCATTTAGGACGTCCATCCCCTTCGAATGCTCGCGAGACGTGAAAAGCCCTTGGAAACCGCTCGGGCACCCACCGGCAGGGCCGTTTCAAGATCGTCTTGTGATGTGGCCTGATCGGGTCGGTGTGTCGTGCGGGGTAAGGCAGCGAAGCTCCGGTAGCTGGAGGAGTCCGTCCAAAGACTTCTCACCACGGGAGCTTCGCTGCGTGCTCAGTTTGCCATGGCGTGCGCCGACGAGCCTGTCGCCTGGC
>NZ_DATELF010000010.1:0-35025 GCF_035276945.1 Amycolatopsis sp.
GGTCAATCAGACCCTGAAAGGACAACTCGATCTTGAACGGCACGGCGGGCGCACCCCCGCCGGGGTGTTCACCCGCATCGCGCAGCGCCTACTGGCCATGGCCGCCGGCATCTGGCACAACTGGGAAACCGGCGTGACCAGCAAACGCTCACTCACAGCCTTCGATCACTAACACCAACTTCACCGCATCAATCATCTAGGGTTGGGCGTATGGCTGTGCGGATCAATCGCGTGTACACGAGAGTCGGAGACAGCGGCACGACCGCCTTGGGCGACGGCTCGCGGGTGCCGAAGACCGATCCGCGGCTCGCGGCGTACGCCGACGTGGACGAGGCGAACTCGGTGATCGGCCTGGCGCTGGCCATGGGCGGGCTCGGCGACGAGATCGCCGGTGTGCTGCGCCGCGTCCAGAACGACCTGTTCGACGTCGGCGCCGACCTGTGCGCGCCCGTGGTTCCCGACCCGGCCTATCCCCCGCTGCGGATCACCGAGCCGTACATCGAACGGCTGGAAGGCTGGTGCGACCAGTTCAACGAGCGGCTGCCGAAGCTGACGTCGTTCATCCTGCCGGGTGGCACGCCGGGTGCGGCCTTCCTGCACCAGGCCCGCACGGTCACCCGGCGCGCCGAGCGCAGCGGCTGGGCCCTCGTCGAGGCCGACGCCGACCGCACCAACACGCCGGCGGTCAAGTACCTCAACCGCCTGTCCGACCTGCTGTTCATCCTCGCGCGCCTGGCCAACCCGGGCGGGGACATCCTCTGGGAGCCCGGCGGGGCGTCATGAGGCGCGGCGGAAGGTCCTTCCGGGGGGCGAAGATTCGAGCCAGGACAGAAACCCGGTGAGGGCGCCGGGGCCCATGGCGAACTCGATCGGCTCGGTGCCTTCAGCCTCACAGCGAAGCACCGTGGCATCCCCGGGAACGGCGTAGGCTTCGGTTCCCGCCGGGTCGCGCCGGTCGGCGACCAGCAGCCGCTCCCGCTCGAACACGCGGTCAGGGCCGGTGCGAAGGCTCCACACGCGATACCAGGCGAAGACGTCGCCCTCGTAGCGCGCCATGCCCAGATGCCAGCCGGCACGCACATTGTCCGGATCCCAGCGCAACGCGACGCTCACGCCGCCGTTGCGCCGCATCCGCACCCAGCGCAGGCCGTACCAGCAGGCGAGGACGACAAGCGCGAGCAGGAGCACCAGGACAATCGCGGCGATTTCCACGGCCGGCTCCCGCTCGTCGCCCGGTCAGACCGATTGCCCGGCCGCTCGCAGGCGAGCGGCCGCTCTTGCCCGTTCCGCCTCGTCTTCGGCGCCGAGCGCGGCCCTGGCCGCTTCGACGTCGATCTCCTCCGCGAGCTCCGCGGACTCGGCGAGGATGCTCACCCGCTCCGCGGTTACGGAAAGGAAGCCACCGTGCACGGCCGCGTAGATGGTGTCACCGTCCGTCGTCACGATCTTGACGATGCCGCCCTCGACGAGCTGACCCAGCACCGGCTCATGACTCGGCATGATGCCGATCTCACCCTCGGTGGTCTGTGCCACCACGAACGAGGCCTTACCGGACCACAGGCGGCGCTCCACGGCGACAAGCTCGACGGTAATCTCAGCCACGAAGCTCTCCAATCACCTGGGGCGCGTATTTCCCAGTGTAATACGTCGGTGCTCAACTACGGAAAAGGGCGGGGTAGCGTCCACAATGGACACCCACCCCGCCGCGCCCGGAATCACTTCTTGGTGAGTTCCTGGTACTTCTTCTCGAGGTCGTCCAGGCCACCGATGCCCAGGAACGCCTGCTCGGGGTAGTGGTCGAAGTCACCCTTGGTGATCCGGTCGAAGGCCTCGACGGTCTCCGAGACCGGCACCGTGGAACCGGGCTGGCCGGTGAACTGCTCGGCCACCAGCATGTTCTGCGAAAGGAACCGCTCGATCCGGCGGGCCCGCTTCACGGTCAGCTGGTCCTCTTCGGACAGTTCGTCCATCCCGAGGATCGCGATGATGTCCTGCAGCTCCTTGTACTTCTGCAGGATCCGGATGACCTCGGAGGCCACCTGGTAGTGCTTCTCCCCGACGATCGCCGGGTCCAGAATGGTCGACGTCGACGCCAGCGGGTCCACCGCCGGGAAGATGCCCTTCTGGAACACCGACCGGGAAAGCTCGGTGGTGGCGTCCAGGTGCGCGAACGTGGTCGCCGGGGCCGGGTCGGTGTAGTCGTCCGCGGGCACGTAGATCGCCTGCATGGAGGTGATCGACCGGCCCTTGGTCGAGGTGATCCGCTCCTGCAGCTCACCCATCTCGTCGGCCAGCGTCGGCTGGTAACCCACCGCGGAGGGCATCCGGCCCAGCAGGGTGGACACCTCCGAGCCCGCCTGGGTGAACCGGAAGATGTTGTCGATGAACAGCAGCACGTCCTGGTTCTGCACGTCGCGGAAGTACTCCGCCATGGTCAGCGCGGACAGCGCGACCCGCATCCGGGTGCCGGGCGGCTCGTCCATCTGGCCGAACACGAGCGCGGTGTCGTTGATGACGCCGTCCTCGCTCATCTCCAGGAACAGGTCGGTGCCCTCACGGGTGCGCTCGCCGACGCCGGCGAACACCGAGGTACCACCGAAGTTCCGGGCGACACGGGTGATCATCTCCTTGATCAGCACCGTCTTGCCCACGCCGGCACCGCCGAACAGGCCGATCTTGCCACCCTGCACGTACGGGGTGAGCAGGTCGATCACCTTGAGGCCGGTCTCCAGCATCTCCGTCTTGCCCTCGAGCTGGTCGAACGCCGGCGGCTTGCGGTGGATGCCCCAGCGCTCCAGATCCTCACCGTAACCGGGCTGGTCGAGACAGTCACCGAGCGCGTTGTAGACGTGGCCCTTGACCTTGTCGCCCACCGGCACCGAGATCGGGGCGCCGGTGTCGGTGACCTCGGTACCGCGGACCAGGCCGTCCTGCGGCTGCAGGGAGATCGTGCGGACCAGGTTGTCGCCGAGGTGCTGGGCGACCTCCAGGGTCACCGTCTTGCGCAGCTCCTCGAACTCGACGTTCACCTTGAGCGCGTTGTACAGGTCCGGCACCGCGCCGCGCGGGAATTCCACGTCGACGACCGGGCCGGTCACCGACACGATGCGGCCCTTGGCTGCAGTCTCAGTCGCAGTCATCACTCTTCACTTCCTACAGCGGCGAGCGCATCGGCCCCACCGACGATTTCGCTGATCTCCTGGGTGATCTGGGCCTGCCGGGCCTGGTTCGCCAGCCGGGTGTAGGTGTTGACCAGATCGTTGGCGTTGTCCGAAGCCGACTTCATGGCGTTGCGCTGGGCGGCCAGTTGGGAGGCCGCCGACTCGAGCAAGGCCGCGAAAATCCGCGTCTTGATGTACTTGGGCAACAGGGCGGAGAGCAACCGGTCCGCGCTCGGCTCGAACTCGTACGCCGGCAGGATCTCCGCGGAGGGCTCCTCGGCATACTCGACCTCGAGCGGGGCGAGCCGCTTGGCGACCGGCGTCTGGGTGAGCATCGACCGGAACTCGGTGTAGACGATGTGCAGCTCGTCCACACCTTCCTCGAGACCCTCGGCACCCGCCAGGAACGCCTTGACCAGCTCGTCCCCGGCCTCCGCCGCGTTCTCGTAGTGCGGCACCTGGGTGAACCCGGCCCAGCTCCCGGCCACCTCGCGGCCGCGGAAGCGGTAGTAGCCCAGCCCCTTGCCGCCGATCACGTAGACCACCGGCTTCTTGCCCTGCTCGCGCAGCAGCGCGACCAGCTCGTCGGCGGCGCGCAGCACGTTACTGTTGTACGCGCCGCACAGACCCTTGTCGCTGGTCACCACGAGCACGCCGACCCGCTGCGGGTTCGGCCGCTCGACGAGGAACGGGTCGTTGAGCGTGGACGCGGTCGCCAGCGCGGACAGCGCCTTGGTGATCTCCTCGGCGTACGGTCGCGAAGCCTCCACTCGCGCCTGCGCCTTGGAGATGCGCGACGTGGCGATCAGCTCCATCGCCTTGGTGATCTTGCCGATCGACTTGGTAGCCCGGATCTTGCCCCGGAGCTCACGAAGTTGGGCAGCCATGATCCACCCTATTCCTCTCCGCCTACGCGCGAACGCGATCGCGTCACCAGGGCGCTGCCTGACGCATCGACTCGCGCCGATGCGGAGGGGCGCCGCGCCGCCGCGACAGCGTGGCCTTCGGCCCAGGCACGCGTGCGCATCACCTCATGGTTGACGTTCACCGGCACGGTCGTCACTTCTTCGGTGCGGGCTTGTTGACCTTGACGGTCTCCTGGCCGACCTTGTCCGCGTCCATCGCCTCGGCCTCGGCCTCGTTGATCAGCGTGCGGCCGGCCGAGGTGGTGAAGCCCTTCTTGAACTCGGTGGTGGCCGCGGTCACGCGCTCGGCGAGGTCGTCACTCCACCGGCCCTTGTCGCGGATCTCGGCGAGGATGTCGTCGTGCTTGTGCCGCAGGTGCTCGAGCAGCTCGCGGTCGAACCGCGCGACGTCCTCGACCGGCACGTCGTCGAACTGGCCGTTGGTGCCCAGGAACACCGTGATGACCTGCTGCTCGACCGGGATCGGCGAGAACTGCGGCTGCTTGAGCACCTCGTACAGCCGGGCGCCACGGTCCAGCTGGGCGCGCGAGGTCGGGTCCAGGTCGGAGGCGAACGCGGCGAACGCCTGCAGTTCCTGGTACTGGGACAGGTCGATCCGCAGCGAGCCCGAGACCGTCTTCATGGCCTTGATCTGCGCGTCACCACCGACCCGGGAGACCGAGGTGGTCACGTCGACCGCGGGCCGCTGACCCGAGTTGAACAGGTCCGACTGGAAGAAGCACTGGCCGTCGGTGATCGAGATGACGTTCGTCGGGATGTAGGCCGAGATGTCGTTGGCCTTGGTCTCGATGACCGGCAGGCCGGTGAGCGAGCCGGCGCCGAGCTCGTCGGACAGCTTCGCGCACCTCTCCAGCAGCCGGGAGTGCAAGTAGAAGACGTCGCCGGGGAAGGCCTCGCGGCCCGGCGGGCGGCGCAGCAGCAGCGAGATCGCGCGGTAGGCCTCGGCCTGCTTGGTGAGGTCGTCGAACACGATCAGCACGTGCTTGCCCTGGTACATCCAGTGCTGGCCGAGCGCGGAGCCCGAGTACGGGGCGAGCCACTTGAAGCCGGCCGAGTCCGAAGCCGGGGCGGCCACGATGGTCGTGTACTCCATCGCGCCGTGGTCCTCGAGGGCCTTCCGCACCGCGGCGATCGTCGAGCCCTTCTGGCCGACCGCGACGTAGATGCAACGGACCTGCTTGGCCGGGTCGCCGGACTCCCAGTTGGCCTTCTGGTTGATGATCGTGTCCACGCAGACGGCGGTCTTGCCGGTCTTGCGGTCGCCGATGATCAGCTGGCGCTGGCCGCGGCCGATCGGGGTCATCGCGTCGATCGCGGTGATCCCGGTCTGCAGCGGCTCCGACACCGGCTGCCGCTCCACCACCGAGGCGGCCTGCGACTCGAGGGCGCGGCGCTCGTCGGCATCGATGTCGCCGAGGCCGTCGATGGGCTTGCCCAGCGGGTCGACCGTCCGGCCGAGGAACGCCTCGCCCACCGGGATGGACAGGATCTGCCCGGTGCGCTTGACCTCCTGGCCCTCTTCGATCGACTCGTAGGCGCCGAGGATGACCACACCGATCCGGCGCGGTTCGAGGTTCTGCGCGACGCCGAGGATGCCGCCGGGGAACTCCAGCAGCTCGTTGGCCATGGTCGAGGGCAGGCCCTCCACGTGCGCAACGCCGTCGCCGGTGTCCACGACGACGCCGACCTCTTCCCGGGTCACATCCGGTGAGTAACTCGAGACGTAGTTCTCGATCGCGCTACGGATCTCGTCCGAGGAGATCGTCAGCTCCGTCATGTCGTTCCCGCTCTCGCTTCGTTCTTACCTGTATCCAAAGTCTGTTGTGCCAGTCCCGCGCCTCAGGCCGCGAGCCGCCTGCGCAGCGCCTCGAGCTGGCCGGCCACGCTGCCGTCGATGACCTCGTCACCGACGCGGACGACCAGCCCGCCGCGGAGGCGAGGGTCGACCTCGACGTGCAGCGCGATCGGCCGCCCGTAGATGCCGCGCAACTTCCCGGCCAGCTGATCCCGCTGGTCGGCCGACAGCTCGCTCGCGCTCGTCACGTAGGCCACCGAACGTTCGCGCCGCTGCGCGGCCAGCTTCACCAGCCGGTCGAGGCCGAACCCGATGCCGCGTCCCTTACGCCGCTCGACGAGCTGCTCGACCAACGCCAGGGTTACCCCGTCCGCCTTGCCGGCGAACAGGTCGTGGACCAGCCGGCGCTTGGTCTCCGGGGGCGCGGTCTGGTCGGACAGTGCCCGCTCCAGTTCCGGCTCGCCGTCCACAATACGGGCAATCCGGAACAACTCGTCCTCGACGGCTTCCAGGTTCCCGGCCTTTTCCGCGCTGGTCAACAGCGCCGAACGACCTAGCGACTCCAGCCCGTCGACGAGCTCGCGGGGACTGGACCAGCGCTCGCCGACCGCGGCTTCGAGCACGGCGAGGGCCGGCTCGGCGGCCTTGCCCGTCAGTAAGCGCCTGACCAGGCCCTTACGGGCCGCCGGGTCGGAGGAGCCCTCGGCGACCGCCCTGCGCAGCCCGGTCTCCCGGGTGAGCAGGCCGACCACCGCGAGCAGTTCGGTGCCGAGGGTGGCCGGGTCGGCGTCGGAACGGAGCACCTCGTCGAGGCGCTTCTCCGCGGCGGCGAGCGCCTCCCGGCTCGCCGCGTGCAGCGTCTCAGTTGCCATCAGGTACTACTTTCCGGCCCCGTTGCCGGTGCCCAGCTCGGCCAGGAACCGGTCGACCGTGCCGCGGCGCCGGGCCTCGTCCTCCAGGGATTCGCCGATGATCCGGCTCGCCAGCTCGACGGACTGACGGCCGAGTTCGGCCCGCAACTCGGTGACGATCTGCGCTTTCTGCGCCTGGAGCGCGGCGTGCCCCTGCGCGATGATCCGCGCGGCCTCGTCCTGGGCCTGCTGCCGCAGCTCTTCCCTGATCTGTTCGGCTTCCAGCCGCGCGTCGTCACGGATCTTGGCCGCTTCGGAGCGTGCCTCGGCCAGCAACGCCGTGTACTCGGCGACCTTCGCCTGGGCCTCCGCCTGGGCCCGTTCGGCCTTTTCGATGCCGCCCTCGATCTTGGCGGTCCGCTCCTCGTACATCTTCTCGAAGCGCGGAACCGCGAACTTCCAGAGCACGAACAGCAACAGTCCGAACGCGACGAACCCGAGAATCAGCTCGGAAGTCTCCGGCACGATCGGGTTCTCGGCGGCGAGCACGAGCTGTGTTTTCACGACGACTCCTTAGGCGTGAGTGGTGAACTACGCGGCGGAGGCGATGAAGTAGACGACCAGACCGATCAGCGCGAGCACCTCGACCAGAACGAACGAGATCCAGGCGATACCCATCAGCTTGCTCTGCGCCTCCGGCTGACGGGCGGTGCCGTTGATGACCGCGGCCCAGATGAGGCCCACGCCGATGCCCGGGCCGACCGCGCCCAGACCGTAGCCGATGGCCGCCAGACCAGCGTTGATGTTGACGGAGGTGGCCGCTTCGGCAAGAACGATGCTGCTCACTTGTTGTATATCCCTTTCACTCGGTCCGCGCCTGCGCGGATCGGGGGCTTGCGATTTCTGGACTTGCCTCAGTGCTCTTGCGCCAGCGCCGCACCGATGAAGTTGGCGGAGAGCAAGGCGAAAATGTAGGCCTGCAGGACCTCGATCAGTGCCTCCAGGAAGGTCATCGCGATGGCGATGGCCCACGACACGACGGAGGCCGGCTTGAGGAAGCCGGTGCTGGCCTCCAGCAGTGCCGTCCCGCCGAGCGTGAAGACGAGCAGGAGCAGGTGCCCGGCGAACATCGCGGCGAAAACCCGGACGGCGAGGAACAGCGGCTGGAAGACGAACCGCTGGACGAACTCGATCGGCGCCAGCAGGATGTAGATCGCCTTGGGCACGTTGGGCGGGAACATGACGTGCTTGAAGTAACCGACAAAGCCGTGGCGCTTGAACCCGACCGCGTGGATGGTGAGGTACACCATGATGAACAGCGCGATCGGGAATCCGATCCGCGACATGGTCGGGAACTGCAGGATCGGGATGATGCCGAACAGGTTGTTCACCAGCACGAAGGTGAACAACGAGAAGATCAGCGGGACGAACGGCCGGAAGTCCTTGGTGCCGATCTGCTCCCGGGCGATGTTGTTACGGCCGAAGTCGTAGATGGTCTCCGCGACGAACTGCGACTTGCTGGGGACGATCTTCAGGTTCCTGGTGGCGAGCAGGAAATAGGTCGCGATGATGATCACCGACAGCACGACCAGGACCATCGGCTTGGTCACCGAACCGAAGATCGGCGGCAGCACGAAATCGTCGGCACCGGGGGGGAAACCACTGCCGCCCTCGGCTAGTACCAGCGCCCTCAACTGGGCTCCTTCCGGTTCTCCCGGCCGGCGTTCACTCCGCCGGGGGAATCGTCACGATCTGGACTTAACGTACCCGATACCTTTCGGGTGGTAGGAAGCGGCTCCCCTGGGTGAACAGCAGGTGCACGTTCAGCCAACAGAAGACAGGCGTACGATCACCGAAGGCGACGTCCGCCTACCGCGCCCGTGGTGCATCCTTCACGATCGCCACACTGCTGGTCGGGGTTCCGCCATCGGGAGCGCGGCGCCAGGGCCCGCCTCCACACTGCGGACGATACCAGCCGGTACCCCGACACCGTACGGCCGTACTCCTAAACACTGGTCAAGCAGGTCAAGGCCGTGTTCAGTCGCTGTCGCCGGAGGCCGGAACAATCGTGGGGATCTTGGTCCTGCGGAAGGCCACCGCCTCCGCCGCCGCCGAGGCGAGGATGACCGCGAGCATGGTCAGGGCAAGCGCTTTCGGCTGCAGCGCGTCAACCCCGCGCAACGCGGTGAGCACGCCGAGCAACACCAGAAGCTTCACGATGTAACCACCGAGCGCGACCGCCATGACGGCCATCGGGTGCATCGCCGCCGTCTTCCGCATCATCCACAACGTGGCCAGGCAGGACGCGAATCCGATCGCTCCGCCCGCCAGCGCGCCGAACAGGCCCGGCAGACCGGCCAGCACCGCCGACACCACGACCCCGAGGGCCGCCGCGCCGACCGCGGGCCACAGCGCACCCCGGAACATCGCGTCGGCCAGCTTCAGCATGGCCTCGGTATGCGGGTTTTCGGTCTTGGTCACTGGCGCTCTCCCGTGGTTGGTCCGCGCCGGAAAGCTTACGTGGTGGTCCCGTTGGGGGGCCGCCTCAGCCTCGGGATCACCGAGACGACGGCCGCGGCCAGCAGCCCGGCGCCGACGATCCAGAACACGGTCGCCTTGTCGAACAGGGTCAGCGAAACGGCGCCGAAGCCCAGCAGCCCGGCCCACAGGTAGATGAGCAGCACCGCCCGCCGCTGCGAGTGCCCGATCTCCAGCAACCGGTGGTGCAGGTGCATCTTGTCCGCGGCGAACGGGCTCTGGCCGCGCCGCGTCCGCCGGATCACCGCCATCACCAGGTCGAGCATCGGCAGGAACAGCACGGCGATCACGACCAGCAGCGGGGCCAGCAGGGCGATCAGGTCGGAGCCGCCGAACCGGGTGTAGTTGATCTTTCCCGACGCCGAGGTGGTCGCCCCGGCGAGCATCAGGCCGATCATCATCGAGCCGGAGTCGCCCATGAAGATCTTGGCGGGCTGGAAGTTGTGCGGCAGGAAGCCCAGGCACGCGCCGGCCAGCGTGGCGGCGATCAGCGCGGGCGGGTAGGTGTTCACGTCGCCGCCCGCCGAGTCGAGCAGGCCGATGGAGAACGCGCAGGTGGCCGCGGCCGCGATGAAGCCGAGCCCGGCGGCGAGCCCGTCCAGGCCGTCGACGAAGTTCATCGCGTTGACCAGCACCACCACGAGCAGCACCATCAGCAGGCCGCCCTGGTTGTTGCCCAGGATGACCATCGAGCCGAGCGAGTTGCCGTTGCCACCCCACGGCACCCAGAACGCGTTCCACTGCACGCCGAAGATGACCAGAATCCCGGCGCAGAGCACCTGACCGGCGAGCTTCGTCCAGGCGTCGATCTCGAACCGGTCGTCCACCGCACCGATCAGCACGATCACGCCACCGCCGACGAGCACGCCGACCGGGTCGAAGGAGAACTCGAAGGCCCGGCGCAGCACGGGCAACTGGTGTGCCATGGCCATGCCACCGAGCACGCCGAGGTACATCGCGATGCCGCCCATCCGGGGAATCGGGATGACGTGCACGTCGCGGGCGCGCGGGTTGGCGATCGCGCCCGCGCGGATGGCGAAGCGGCGGACGAGACCGGTGAGCAGGTAGGTCAGCGCGGCCGAAATCAGCCCGACGAGGATGTATTCGCGGATCGGGAGACCGGCGGTGGCAATGGGGGTCATCGAGGCGTCAGGGTTTCAGCGGCACACCGAGCACTTCGGACACCGCCTCGGCGCTGACCGCGCCTTCGCGCAGCAACACCGGTTCGCCGCCCGTGAGGTCGACGATCGAGGAGGGGACCGGCTCTCCGCTCGGCCCGCCGTCGAGGTAGACCGACACCGACTCGCCGAGTTGTTCCTGCGCCTCGGCGGCGGTCGAAGCCGGCGGTCGCCCGGAAACGTTCGCACTCGACACCGCCATCGGGCCGACGTCTCGCAGCAGCTCCAGCGCGACCGGATGCAGCGGCATCCGGAGCATCACCGTGCCGCGCGTGGTGCCGAGGTCCCACTGCAGGCTGGGTGCGTGCGGGAGCACAATGGACAGATCTCCCGGCCAGAACGCCTCGATCAAAGCCCTTGCCTGCGGGGAAACTCCGAGCACCAGACCGTCTGTTGTGGACCAAGAACCGACCAGGACGCCGACCGGCATGTCCGGGCCGCGGTTCTTCGCCCGCAGCAGCGCGCGCACCGCGCCGGAGTCGAACGCGTCGGCGCCGACGCCGTACACCGTGTCCGTGGGCAGCACGACCAGCCTGCTCGACCGCACCGCCGCCGCGGCGGCCGCCAGCCCCTCGGCCCGGCTCTCCGCACGGGAACAGTCGTACACCGCACTCATGGCCGCAGAGCCTATCCCCCTGCGCGCGAGGCGCCGTCCGAAGGTGCGGTTGCGGCCCGACGGGCGGTGACGAAGCGGGGACGGCCGGTGAGGTCGAGATGGTCCTCGACGCCGGTGAGCACCTTGCGTGCCGAGACCAGCGTGGGCGCGGCCGACCCGTGCGTGTCGTCATGTTCGATCGCCAGGCCGCCGCCCGGCTTGAGCAGGCGTGCCGCGGTGCCGACCGCGTGGCGGAACACCGCGAGCCCACCCTCGGCGGCGAACACGGCCTGCGGTGGGTCGTGGTCGATCACCTCGGGTGGCAGCTCACCGCCCGGCGGCACGTACGGCGGGTTGCACAGCACCAGGTCCACCAGGCCGTCGAGCTCGGTGAAGATCGAGCTGTCACCGACGTCGCCGGAATACAGCCGGATCGGGGTGTCCCCCGCCTCGGCACGGGCGTCGGCGTTGTGCCGGGCCCAGGCCAGGGCATGCGGGTCGTTGTCCACCGCGTACACCACCGCGTCCGGCCGGGCGTTCGCGACCGCCAGGGCCAGCGCTCCCGACCCCGCGCAGAGGTCCACCACGACCGGGTATTCACGCCCTCGAAGCAGCTCCAGGCCCCATTCGAGCAGGAGTTCGGTCTCCGGGCGCGGTACGAACACGCCGGGGCCGACACCCACCGTGATCCCGCCCAGCGCGGCCCAGCCGGTGAGATGCTGCAGCGGCACCCGCTTGGCGCGCTGTGCCGCCAGCTGCCCGATCGCGTCGATCACCGGCGGATCCACCAGCGGCACCATCGGCAGGCGCCCGCGTTCGACGCCCAGCACGTGCGCGGCCAGCAGCTCGGCGTCGTTCCGGGGGGATTCGACGCCGGCGTCCTCCAGGATCCTGGTCGCCTCGAGGATGGCGAGTCTGAGGGGCTGCCGCTTCACACCTTTACTTTCCCACAGCACGGCCCGTGACGGCGGCCATACCGCCGCCGCCTCACCGGTGCGCGAAGCGCGTACCGAATCGACATTGCGCCGAAGGCGGTTAGAGCCTGGAATAACCGGAATAATCTGAAACCTTCGTTCCCACCAGCCGGAACCCAAGTGGCGTAACCACGGTCCGTTCTTCGCCAATCAAATCAAAGAACGGGGAGACGAATTTCCCGCAGGCAGCGTCTCAGCCCGCGGCCGCCAGGCGCTCCTCACGGTCGGCGGTGGCCAGGGCGTCGAGCACGGCGTCCAGCTCACCGTCGAGCACCTGGTCCAGGTTGTACGCCTTGAAGTTGACGCGGTGGTCGGAAATGCGGTTCTCCGGGAAGTTGTACGTGCGGACGCGCTCGGAGCGGTCCACCGTGCGCACCTGCGAGCGCCGGGCGTCGGCCGCCTTGCTGGCCGCTTCCTCCTCCGCGAGCGCCTGCAGCCGCGCCTGGAGCACCTGGATGGCCCGGGCACGGTTCTGGATCTGGGACTTCTCGTTCTGGCAGGACACCACGATCCCGGTCGGCAGGTGCGTCACCCGGACCGCCGAGTCGGTGGTGTTCACGCTCTGCCCGCCCGGGCCGGACGACCGGAACACGTCGATCCGCAGGTCGTTGGGGTCGATCTCGACCTCGACCTCCTCCGGTTCCGGATAGATGAGCACCCCGGCGGCGGAAGTGTGGATCCGGCCCTGTGACTCGGTCGCCGGCACACGCTGCACACGGTGCACACCGCCCTCGAACTTCAGCCGCGACCACACGCCGTCGGTCTCGGTGCCCTTGCTCTTGATGGACACCGTGACGTCCTTGTAGCCGCCGAGGTCGGAGTCGACGGCGTCGAGCACCTCGGCCTTCCAGCCGTGCCGTTCCGCGTAACGCAGGTACATCCGCAGCAGGTCGCCGGCGAACAGCGCGGACTCCTCGCCACCCTCACCCGACTTGATCTCCATGACGACGTCCGAGCCGTCATACGGGTCGCGCGGCAACAACAACTCGGTCAGGCGCGCTTCCAGAACCGGAACGCGTCCGGCGATTTCCTGCGCTTCGCCCGCGAACGCGGGGTCCTCCGCGGCGAGCTCCTTCGCGGCCGCGAGGTCACCCCGCGCGGCATCCAGCTCACCGATCGTCTTGACCACCGGTGTCAGTTCGGCGTACCGGCGGCCCAGTTTGCGTGCGCGGTTCTGGTCGGCGTGCACGGCCGGGTCCGCGAGCTGCTTCTCCAACTCGGCGTACTCGTCGAGCAACCCGCGCAGGGATGACGAATCCACAGCCGTACCTTCTCTCCGTCTCATTCAAACACATGCGCGAGTAGCCAGGCCGCGACGCACGTTGCCGGCTACCGGCCGGCCCTTTCCGCACACCGTTGCCCTCCATCGCCAGGTGCCCGTCTCGCGTGGCGGTCCGCTCCTTGGGCACACATGAAGGACGGCGCCTGTCTCCGGGCACGGAGACAGGCGCCGTCGGGGAAGCTACTTGCCGCCGGCCTTCTTCTCCCGCTTGCCGTAGCGCGCCTCGAAGCGCGCGACCCGGCCACCGGTGTCCAGGATCTTCTGCTTGCCGGTGTAGAACGGGTGGCAGTTGGAGCAGATCTCGACGTGAATGTCGCCGGAGGTCTTGGTGCTCCGCGTGGTGAAGGTGTTGCCGCAGCCACAGGTCACGTTGGTGACCACGTACTCGGGGTGGATACCGCTCTTCATGGGGTCCTCTCTTGTTGGCCGCCGGGTCCTCGATGGGAGGTGAACCGGAGCCGGACGTTCAGCGGATCAATTCTGCCAGACCGCACAACGCACTCTGGCCTCGGGGTATTCCACGGGTGTACGGATTTCGCACGGGCACGGAACTTCCGGATCACCAGGAAAACCGGAAGGAAGAAGGTCACCGTGCTTTCTCGTGGCACCACCGGCGTCTGGGCCTCGGCCCGCACGGCAGGCGTCACGCGAAGCACCCTGTCCCGGCGGGCAGGGTGCTTCGCCGCGCCGTCAGTCCTCGTCGGAGCCCAGGGCCGTCTTCGAGACCTGCATCAGGAACTCGATGTTGGTCTTCGTCTTGCGCAGCCGGGACAGCAGCAGGTCGATGGCCTGCTGGGAGTCCAGCGCGTGCAGCACCCGGTGCAGCTTGTGGTGCACGGCCAGCTCGTCCGGCGAGAGCAGCAGCTCCTCCTTACGGGTGCCGGACGGGTTGATGTCCACCGCCGGGAACACCCGGCGCTCGGCGATCTTGCGGTCCAGCTTGAGCTCCGCGTTACCGGTGCCCTTGAACTCCTCGAAGATCACCGTGTCACCGGTGGACCCGGTCTCCACCATCGCGGTGGCGAAGATGGTCAGCGAACCGCCGTTCTCGATGTTGCGGGCAGCGCCGAGGAACCGCTTGGGCGGGAACAGGGCGGTCGAGTCGACACCACCGGAGAGGATCCGGCCGGACGCCGGGGCCGCCAGGTTGTAGGCACGACCGAGCCGGGTGATCGAGTCGAGCAGGACCACCACGTCCATGCCCATCTCCACCAGGCGCTTGGCCCGCTCGATGGACAGCTCGGCGACCGAGGTGTGGTCTGACGGCGGACGGTCGAAGGTGGAGGCGATGACCTCGCCCTTCACCGACCGCTGCATGTCGGTGACCTCTTCCGGCCGCTCGTCGACGAGCACGACCATCAGATGGCACTCGGGGTTGTTCGTGGTGATCGCGTTGGCGATGTCCTGCATGATCGTGGTCTTGCCCGCCTTCGGCGGCGACACGATCAGCGCCCGCTGCCCCTTGCCGACCGGCATCACCAGGTCGATCACCCGGGTGGTCAGCTTGTGCGGGTCGGTCTCCAGGCGAAGCCGCTCGTTCGGGTAGAGCGGGGTCAGCTTGGTGAACTCCGGGCGCCGCCGGGCCTGGTCCGGTTCGAGGCCGTTGATGGTGTCCACCCGCACCAGCGGATTGAACTTCTGCCGCTGCTGCTCGCCCTCGCGCGGCTGCTTGACCACGCCGGTGATGGCGTCGCCGCGGCGCAGGCCGTACTTGCGGACCAGCGACAGCGAGACGTACACGTCGTTCGGCCCCGGCAGGTAGCCCGACGTGCGCACGAACGCGTAGTTGTCCAGCACGTCGAGGATGCCGGCGACCGGGAGCAGGACGTCGTCCTCGCGGATCTCGGTGTCCTGCCCACCCTCACTGCGGCCGCTGCCACGGCCGCGGCGGCGGTCACGGAACCGGCGGCCCCGGCGGCCGCCCTCTTCGTCGTCCTGACCCGCCTGGGCCGGCGCGTTGTTGCCCTGCTGGTTGCGCTGGCCGGGCTGGTTGCCGGACGGGCGGTCGTTCTGGCGCCGCTCCTGGCCGCCTGCCTGCTCGCCGCCGGAGGAACGCTCACCACCCGGGGAACGCTCGGCGCGCGGCTGCTGGTCGCGCTGAGCCGCCTGCTCCGGGCTGCCCTGGGCGCGGCTCGCGCCGCGACGGCGGCGACTGCCCTCACGGCGCCCGCCGTCCTCACCCTGCTGGGTGCCGCCGGGCTGCTCCTGCTCGGCCTGGGGCTGGGCGGCCGGCTCCGCCGTCCGCTCGGCGGCCTGCTCGGCAGGCGGGGCCTCGGCGGGCTTGGCCTGCTCGACGGTCTTTGCAGTGGGCGTGGTCAACCCCTCCAGCGGCAGCGTGTTGTCGGTGCGCAAAGTGGGCTTGCGGGGCGACTTGCCCTGCCGCTCACGGATCGCGGCGATGAGATCACCCTTGCGCATCCCCTTGGTGTCGGCGACACCAAGCTCACTCGCGAGTGCCCGCAGGTCGGCGATAACCATGCCGGACAGGCCTCCGGTGCGGCGCTTAGGCGTGGCCGTACCGTTCGCGGGTTCCGAGACCGGAGCGTCCTGTGTGTCCAGGTCGCCGCTCAAAAGATCGGTGTTGCTCACACATGTCCTTCCTGACCGATCCACGCCTCCAGGTGGATCAGCGGACTACCGCTCGCGGCTGATCGCGAAACGGCTTTCTCTAATACTCCGGTGTGCGGCTTCTCCAGCCGAGACCGCAGGTCACAGCGGCGGAGCCGCCACACGGGAGGGGTGCCGTCACCGTATCGGCTCAACGAAAGATGCGATCCGGGAAGGACCCCCGGGACTCACACCGGGTGCGGACTGCGCACGGTGATCGAACGCCCCCGAGAGTAGACCGCCCCGCGATGCGGTGCAACAACCACCCCCGGTGTGGCGCGAATCCGCCGCATCCACGCTACCAGCCTGTTACCAAGAAGACCGAAAGTAAGTCAACCCGCTTGACCGGCGTTCGGGCTTCCACGATGCTTCTGCCCGATCGGTATCGAACCGGCATCTACCCGCACAGCACCCCGACTCCGTCGAGGTCGACCGGCAGTTCGGTGACCTCGAAACCTTCAACGTCGACGCCTGCCGGAATTATTCCGTCCAGGGTCAGCGCGAGCACCGACGGCCCGGCTCCCGATATCGCCGCCGCGACTCCGGCTTCGCGCAGGTCATCCACGAGTTTCGCGCTCGCCGGGTAGGCCGGGGCGCGATAGTTCTGGTGCAACCTGTCCGCGGTGGCCGCGAGCAGGAAGGACGGGTCCCGGGTGAGGGCGTGCACGGCCAGCGCCGCGCGTCCCGCGCTGAAGGCCGCGTCGGCGTGCGGAACCCGCGCGGGCAGGAGTCCCCTGGCCACCGTGGTCGCGGACCGCACCGCGGGAACGGCCAGTACCGGGCGCAGGCCGGGATGCGGGTCGAGCCGGGCGGCGTGAAACCGGCCACTTTCCGACCAGGCGATCACCAGGCCGCCGAACATGCTGGCGGCGGCGTTGTCGGCGTGTCCCTCGAATTCGGCCGCGAGTTGCAGCGCGCCGGCGTCCACGGCCTTGCCCGCCAGCGCGTAGCCGGCGGTGACGCCCGTCACCACGGCCGCCGCCGAGGAACCCAGCCCGCGGGCGTGCGGAATGGCATTCGAGCAGCGCAGCCGCAACCCGGGTAACGACACGCCGAGGTGCTCACACGCGCAGCGCAGCGCCCGGACGACCAGGTGGGTCTCGTCGGTCGGGACGTCCGCCACCCCGCCCGCACCGGCGTCGAGCACCTCGACCTCGAGACCCGAAGCCGCGACCCGCACCTCGACCACGTCCCGCAGGCCGAGCGCCAGGCCCAGCGTGTCGAACCCGGGCCCAAGATTGGCCGTGGACGCGGGCGCGCTCACCCTCACCGAGGTCACGTGAGTTCCAGAGCGGCGGCGACCGCGCGGGGGTCCACCGCCAGCGGCTCCACCTCGACGTTGCCTTCGAGCGCCGTGGCGGGGTCCTTGAGGCCGTGCCCGGTGACCGTGCAGACGACCGTCGAGCCCTTCCGGAGCCTGCCGTCGGCGACGGTGTGCAGCATCCCGGCGACGCCGGTCGCGGACGCGGGCTCCACGAACACGCCCTCGGTGCGCGCGAGCAGCCGGTACGCGGCGAGGATCTGCTCGTCCGTGATCGCCTCGAACAGGCCGCCGGACTCCTCCCGGGCGGTGATCGCACCTTCCCAGGACGCCGGGCTGCCGATCCGGATGGCGGTGGCGATGGTCTCGGGCTCGGCCACCGGCTCGCCGTGCACGAGCGGCGCGGCGCCCGCGGCCTGGAATCCGAACATACGGGGTGTGGCCGGCACCACCCCGTCGGCCGCGTACTCGGCGTATCCGGCCCAGTAGGCGGTGATGTTCCCGGCGTTGCCCACCGGGAGGCAGTGCACGTCCGGCGCGCGTCCCAGCACGTCGCAGATCTCCAGCGCGGCGGTCTTCTGGCCGGCGATGCGGACCGGGTTCACCGAGTTGACCAGCGTCACCGGATAGTCGATCGCGGTCTTGCGGGCGAGTTCGAGGCAGTCGTCGAAGTTGCCGTCGATCTGCAGGATGCGGGCACCGTGCAGGATCGCCTGCGCCAGCTTGCCCATCGCGATCTTGCCCTGCGGGATGAGCACCGCGCAGGTCAGCCCGGCCCGCGCGGCGTAGGCGGCGGCCGAGGCGGAGGTGTTGCCGGTGGACGCGCAGATCACCGCCTTGAGGCCGCTGGCCAGCGCGTGCGTGATCGCCACGGTCATGCCGCGGTCCTTGAACGAGCCGGTCGGGTTGGCGCCCTCGACCTTGAGATAGACCGTGCAGCCGGTCAGCTCGGACAGGTGCGGGGCGGGCATCAACGGCGTGTTGCCCTCGCCCAGGGTGATCACCCGCGCGCCGGGCGGGACGGGCACCCGGCCGGCGTAGGCCTCGATGATCCCGGGCCAACCGGGCTTGGCCGTCATCAGTCTTCGCCCTCCACGCGCATCACGCTGACCACTTCTTTGACCACATCCATCTTGCCGATCTCCTCGACGGTGGCCTGCAGCGCCTCGTCCGGGGCCAGGTGGGTCACGATGACCAGGCTGGCGGTGGCGGTGCGGTCCCGCTGGCGGACCGCGGCGATGCTCACGTCGTGCGCCGCGAACACGTGCGCCACCTGGGCCAGCACGCCCGGGCGGTCGGTCACGTCGAGGCTGACGTGATAGCGGGTCGGGGTCTGCCCCATGGGCCGCACCGGCAGGGCGGCGTGGGCGGACTCGCGCGGTCCGCGCCCGCCGAGAACCCTGTTACGCGCCACGGCGACCAGGTCGCCGAGCACCGCGCTGGCGGTGGGCGCCCCGCCCGCGCCCTGGCCGTAGAACATCAGTTCGCCGGCGGCGTCGGCTTCCACGAACACGGCGTTGAACGCGCCGTTGACCCCGGCCAGCGGATGGCTGCGCGGAATCATCACCGGGTGCACCCGTGCCGAGACCGACTCCGTGCCGTCGTCAGCGGTCACCCGCTCGCAGATGGCGAGCAGCTTCACCGTGCGGCCCAGCACCTTCGCGGCCGCGATGTCGAAGGAGGACACTTCGGCGATACCCTCGCGGTGCACGTCCGCGGCGGTGACCCGGCTGTGGAAGGCGAGCGAGGCCAGGATCGCCGCCTTGGACGCGGCGTCGTAACCGTCCACATCGGCCGTCGGGTCCGCCTCCGCGTAGCCGAGCCTGCTGGCTTCCTCCAGGGTTTCCGCGTAGCTCGCGCCGGTGGCGTCCATTGCGGACAGAATGAAGTTGGTGGTGCCGTTGACGATGCCCATCACCTTGGTGATCCGGTCACCGGCGAGCGACTCGCGCAACGGGCGCAGCAGCGGGATGGCCCCGGCCACCGCGGCCTCGAAGTACAGGTCGGCCCCGGCGGCGTCCGCCGCCTCGGACAGCTCCGCCGAGCTCTCGGCGAGCAGCGCCTTGTTGGCCGTCACCACGGACTTTCCCTTGCGCAGCGCGGTAAGCAGCCAGCCGCGCACCGGCTCGATGCCGCCGATCAGCTCGACCACGACGTCCACATCGGACTCGACCAGCGCGGCCGCGTCGGCGGTCAGCAGGTGCTGCGGCAGCTCCGGGTGCTTGCCGGGGCGGCGCACCGCGATCCCGGCCAGCTCGACCGGGGCACCGGCGCGCGCGGCGAGCTCGTCGGCATGCTCGGTGAGCAGCCTCGCCACCTCGGTGCCCACCGTGCCACAGCCCAGCAGCGCCACGCGCACCGTCTTACCATCCACAGTGGACACAGCGCTCATGGTCACCGCTCCTCCGCGAGTTCGCGCGTCGCAAAGGCCGTGCCCCCACGGAAACGGACAAGGCCCGCTCTGTGGCCGGCTTGGCGGCCGCGACTCACTACGGCGGTCATCGCACCTCCAGGTGCAGCATGTCGTCGACGGTCTCCCGGCGGAGCAGCAGCCTCGCCTCGCCGTCACGCACCGCGACGACCGCGGGGCGGGGCAGCCGGTTGTAGTTGCTCGCCATCGAGTAGCAATACGCTCCGGTGGCCGCCACGGCAAGCAGGTCACCCGGCGCGAGCGTGTCGGGCAACCAGCAGTCGCGGACGACGATGTCGCCGGACTCGCAGTGCTTGCCCACCACACGCGACAACGCGGCCCCCACGACCTCCGTCCCACCGTCGGCGCTGGCGCGGGAGACCAGGCGGCAGTCGTAGACCGCGTTGTAGAGCGCCGTGCGGATGTTGTCGCTCATCCCGCCGTCGACGCTGACGTACCGGCGCTCGTGGTCATGGCTGACGATGACGTTCTTGATGGTGCCGACCTCGTAGAGGGTGACCGTGCCGGGCCCGACGATCGCCCGGCCGGGTTCGACCGCGATCCGTGGCGTCGCCAGGCCCTCGTGCTCACATTCCTTGGCCACCATCCTGCGCAACTGCTCGGCGAGGAACGCCGGCGGCGGCGGGTCGTCGTCGGGGGTGTAGGCGATACCGAGCCCACCGCCGAGATCCACAGTGGACAATGAGCGGAGCGCGTCCTCGCCGTGTTCCTTGCGCAGCTGCGCCAAAAGACCGACCACCCGGCGCGCGGCCACCTCGAATCCGTCCGCGTCGAAGATCTGCGAGCCGATGTGGCTGTGCAGACCGGCAAGCTCGAGCGAGTGCGCGTTGAGCACGCGGCGCACCGCCTCGGCCGCGTCACCGGACGCCAGCGAGAAACCGAACTTCTGGTCCTCGTGCGCGGTCGCGATGAACTCGTGGGTATGGGCCTCGACACCGACCGTCACCCGCACCAGCACCTGCTGCACGACACCGAGCCGGGCGGCGATGTCGGCGAGGCGGGCGATCTCGTAGAACGAGTCGAGCACGATAGTGCCGACTCCGGCGCCGACCGCGTTCTCCAGTTCGGCGACCGACTTGTTGTTGCCGTGAAAGGTGATCCGGTCCCCGGGAAAGCCGGCCCGCAGCGCGATCGCCAGCTCCCCGCCGCTGCAGATGTCCAGGCTCAGGCCCTGCTCGGCCACCCAGCGGGCGATTTCGGTACACAGGAAGGCCTTCGACGCGTAATGCACCAGCGCCGGGTCGCCGAACGCGCGGGCGTGCTCGGCGCAGCGGGACTTGAAGTCATCCTCGTCGATCACGAACAGCGGCGTGCCATAGGTCTCGGCGAGCTCCCGGACGTCCACACCGGCGAGCCGCACGACGCCGTCTTCGCCACGGGAAGCGTTGCGCGGCCACACGTTCGGGTGCAACCGGTCGAGTTCGTCCGATGTGGACGGGGGGAGACCCGCGGTGTCGAGATGCGGAAGAACCTCCGCGTGCCGGGGTCCTGCTGGGTGCGCCATTTCCTACATCCGTTCCGGGGCCGAGACGCCCAGCAAACCGAGCCCGTTGGCCAGCACCTGCCTGGCCGACCCGCACAGCGCGAGCCGGGCGAAGGTGAGGGGGGTCGCCTCCTCGTCGCCCTGCGGGAGCACCCTGGCCACGTCGTAGAACTTGTGGAACGCGCTGGCCAGGCTTTCCAGGTACCGGGCGAGACGGTGCGGCTCACGCAGCTCCGCCGCCTTGCGCAGTACCTTCGGGAACTCCCCGATCGTGCGGATCAGGTCGCCTTCGCGGGGCAGGGTGAGCAGGCCGAGGTCGGCGTTCACGTCGAGCTCGAGCCCGAGGTCGGCCGCGTTGCGCTGCACCGAGGCCAGCCGGGCGTGCGCGTACTGCACGTAGTAGACCGGGTTGTCGTTGCTGTGCTTGCGAAGCAGGTCCAGGTCGACGTCGAGGCCGGAGTCCACCGAGTAGCGGCACAGCTCGTACCGGGCCGCGTCCACGCCGACCGCCTCGACCAGGTCCTCCATCGTGATCACGGTGCCCGACCGCTTGCTCATCCGGACCGGCTTGCCGTCGCTGACCAGGTTCACCAGCTGGCCGATGAGCACCTCGACGACCGCGGGATCGTGGCCCATCGCGGCCGCGGCCGCCTTCAGCCGCGCGATGTAGCCGTGGTGGTCCGCGCCGAGCATGTAGATGCACAGGTCGAACCCGCGGCTCATCTTGTCGTGCAGGTAGGCGATGTCCCCGGCGATGTAGGCGGGATCACCGTCGCTCTTGATGACCACCCGGTCCTTGTCGTCCCCGAACTCGGTGGAACGCAGCCACCAGGCGCCGTCCGAGTGGTAGAGGCGGCCGGATTCCTTCAGCTCCTCGACCGCGCGCGCCACCGCCCCGCTGTCGTGCAGCGAGCCCTCGTGGAAGAAGACGTCGAAGTCGGTACCGAACTCGTGCAGGCTCTTCTTGATCTCGTGGAACATCAACTCGATGCCGATGCGGCGGAAGGTCTCGCGCCGCTCGGCCTCGGGCAGCGACAGCGCGCTGGGTTCCTGGCGGAGGACCTCGGCCGCGATGTCCGTGATGTAGGCGCCCGCGTAGCCGTCCTCGGGCACGGGGTCGCCCTTGGCCGCGGCGATGAGCGAGCGCACGAAACGGTCGATCTGCGCGCCCGCGTCGTTGAAGTAGTACTCGCGGGTGACGTCGGCTCCCTGGGCGGCCAGAATGCGGCCGAGCGCGTCGCCGACCGCCGCCCAGCGGGTGCCCCCGAGGTGGACCGGCCCGGTCGGGTTGGCGGACACGAACTCCAGGTTGATCCGGCGTCCGGCCAGCGTGTCACCGAAGCCGTACCGCTCCCCCGCCGCGAGCACCTGACGGACCTGCTCGCCCTGCGCGTCGGCGGCGAGGCGGAAGTTCAGGAACCCCGGCCCGGCGACCTCGGCGCTGGCCACCCCGTCGGCCTTGACGACCTCGTCGGCCAGTGCCTGCGCGAACTCGCGACTCGTCATCCCGGCCTTCTTGGCGACCTGGAGCGCGAGATTGGTCGCGTAGTCGCCGTGTCCGGGGTTGCGAGGCCGTTCGATCGTCACGGGGTCGGGCAGGACGGCGTGGTCGATGCCACGCGCGGAAAGCACCTGCACGGCGGAGGAACGAACGAGGTCGGCGAGCACGGCGGGAGTCACTCCGCGAGTGTAAGGCCGCAGGCACCGACGCTCGGTGACCGCCCACGGATGGTGCCCAGCGGGTTCTCGGCCGACACGCCGTACAAGCCGCTGACAGCGACCTGACCCGGGGTCCCTAGACTTCATCACATGGCCAGCGGCACGAAGAAGAAGGGCACCCCGAAGAAGGTCGCCAAGGCGACCCGGTCTTCGGTGGTCACCAAACGTGGTGTGCCGTGGGGCACCATCATCGCGGTGGTCGCGGTGGTGGCGCTGGCCGCCGTCGTCGTGACCTACTACCTGGTCCAGTCCGCGCCCAAGCGGGCGCTGCAGGACTGGGTGCCGACGGACGGCAACCCGGACCCGTCCACCCAGCTCGCCGGGATCGTGATCAAGCAGTACACCGGCAGCGTGCACGTGCTGCCGACCGAGCGGGTGGCCTACGACTCCTCGCCCCCGTTCGGCGGCCCGCACGACGGGTACTGGGCCGCGTGCACCGGCATCGTGTACCCGACGGCCGTCCGCACGGAGAACATGGTGCACGCACTCGAGCACGGCGCCGTGTGGATCGCCTACAACCCCGGCCAGGTGACCGGGGAGGCGCTGACCAAGCTCCAGTCGAAGGTCAACGGCAAGCCGTACACGATGATGTCGCCCTATCCCGGCCTCGACCGGCCGATCTCGCTGCAGTCCTGGGGACACCAGCTCAAGGTGGACAGCGCGGACGACGTGAAGATCGACGAGTTCGTCACCGCGCTGCGGCAGAACCCGCACACCTACCCGGAGGTCGGCGCCTCCTGCGACGCGCTCGGCGCCGGCATGTTCGACCCAGGCAACCCGCCCCCGTTCGACCCGAAGCCGCCGGGCCCGGACGCCAAGCCGATGGACTACAAGGGCTCCGCGGGAGCCCAACAGGAGGCCGGCAACACCGGCATGGTCCCCTCCTCGGCCGCCCAGGCCCCACCCTCCGCGCCCAGGTCATGACCGAAGAGACGGCGCGGCCGTCCTGGTCGAGCCCGGTGGTCATCGGCTCGACGGTGCTCGTCGTGCTGCTGCTCGGTGCGGTGCTCGGTATGTTCCTCACCCAGCGGGCGCTCGGCGGAGGCGGCGAGGCCACGCCGGCGGCCGGCTCGGTCGAGGTGGGATTCGCGCAGGACATGTCGACGCACCACCTCCAGGCCGTGTCGATGGCCAACTGGGAACGTGACCACACCACGGACCCCGAGCTGAAGCAGCTGGCCTTCGACATCCAGAGCACCCAGCTGGAGCAGGTCGGCCGGATGAAGGGCTGGCTGATGCTGTGGGGCCAGCCGGAACAGGCGCTCGGCGCGTACATGACGTGGATGACTCAGCCGGGTGGCCATGACGGCATGAACATGGGCGCCGCCACGCCGGCCGCGGCGGGCGGCCAGATGCCCGGGATGGCCACGAACGAGGAGCTGGCGAAGCTGCACTCGTTGTCCGGCAAGGAACTCGACGTGTACTTCCTGCAGCTGATGCTGCGCCACCACCAGGGCGGCACGTCGATGGCGCAGTACGCGCACGACCACGCTTCGATCTCGGCCGTGCGGACGCTGGCGCAGAGCATCCTGATCTCGCAGGGCGCCGAAATGGAGATGGTGAAGCAGATGCTCGCGGCGCGGGGCGCCCAGCCGCTGCCCTGACCCCCTACCAGGAAAGGCGCTGGCAGCGTTTCGCGGACTCGCGCGGCTCCACCTGCAGGGTCGCGTGGTCGATCGAATACCGGTAGGCCAGCAGGTTCTGCGCGGCGACGAGGACCTCGGCGGGCTCGGCCGCCGGCTCGACGGTGAGGTGGGCCGACGCGACCTCCATGCCGGAAGTGAGCGTCCAGACGTGCAGGTCGTGCACGTCGGAGACCCCGGTCAGCCCCGCCAGTTCCGCGCCGACCCGCTCAACGTCGACCTCGGCCGGGGCGTGCTGGAAGAGGATCCGCAGCGCGCGGCGTGCCAGCGTGTACGTCCGGGGCAGCACGAACAGACCGAGTGCGACACCGATGACCGGGTCGGCGTACCGCCAGCCGGTCAGCAGGGTGATCGCGCCGCTGAGCAGCACGCCGGCGGAGCCGACCAGGTCGGCCAGCACCTCGAGGTAGGCGCCCCGGATGTTGAGGCTCTCCTTCGCCCCGGACCTCAGCAGCGCGAAGGACACGACGTTGGCCGCCAGCCCGGCGGCCGCGGTCAGCAACACGGGAAGGCCGGGTACCGCGGGCGGGTCGGCAATCCGCCCGATCGCCTCGACCAGCACGTACCCCGCCACCCCGAACAGCAGCACCGCATTACCGAGCGCGGCGAGCACCTCGGTGCGGTAGAGCCCGAACGTACGCCGATGGGTGGGACTGCTGCGGCGCGCGAGGACGATCGCGGTCAGCGCCATCGCCAGCCCGAACACGTCGGTGAGCATGTGCGCGGCGTCGGAGATCACGGCCAGCGAGCCGGTGAGGACACCGACCACGACCTCGAGCACCATGAAAGCGAACCCGATGCCCAGCGCCGCCACCAACCTCGGAAGATGACGCCCCGACGCGCTGACATGCCCGTGCCCATGGCCATGCCCCATGACTTCGCCTCCTCCACATCGCTCGATTCATAGTTACATGCGCATGTATGCACCACAACATAGCCTTGCCTTCCCGGATGATGGCAACCATGAAGGGTGGCCACTGCACGACACGAAACCGGATACGCTAAGCTTCTTCACGTCGCGCAGCGATGAAGCCCTCGTAGCTCAGGGGATAGAGCACTGCCCTCCGGAGGCAGGTGTCGCAGGTTCGAATCCTGCCGAGGGCACCGGTCCAGCCAGTGTGCGAACCTTTCGCTCCGTAGTCGCGCCTGGTGACGCGGCTGCGGAGCGCTGGGTTGGCGCGTCCGCGTTGCTGGGGATGACGAACGTGGGTGCCGCGGTTTCCCGGCTGGTGATGTCGACCCGGTGGACGAAGGTTTGCATGACGCGGCGGAGGGCTTCCACGCTGCCGGTGTCGGCAGCGGCCTCTATGTCAGCGCGGAGGGTCTCCAGGACGGTGGTGTCGGGCAGTTCCGGTGCGGTGGCCTCGTCCACCAGCAGTCCGAGTTCGTCGCGGCGGGCGCGTTGTTCGGTGAGCTTGGTGGCGAGTTTCTGGACGCGCGGCGAGCAGGTTTCCTCGTCCATGGTGCCGTTCTCGAATGCGGTGAGGTAGCGGTCGATGGCGTCCTCGTTCTTGGTGATGTCGCGTTCGAGGGCGGCGAGTTCGGCGGTGTAGGTGGCGCGTTGGTCGTCGACCTCGCTGGTGGTGTTAGCCAGGCCCTGCTCGATGAGGTCGCTACGGGTGAGGGTGTCCACAAGCGAGGTCAGTACGGCGCGTTCGAGTTGATCGGCGGGCAGCCGGTCGGCGGAGCAGTATTCGGTGCCGTAGCGGTGCCGGGTGAAGCAGGTGTAGTAGCGGTAGCGGTACTTGTTGCCTTTCGCGGCGGTGCCGAGGTAGCGCTTGCCGCAGTTGGTGCAGAACAGTCGCCCGACCAGGGTGTAGTCGGAGTTGGCGACGGCGCGGTGTCCGGCTTCGTCGCCGCGGGCGTCGAGGATGTCCTGGGCGTCGTTGAACAGCTTCTCGCTGATGATCGCCGGGTGGTGGTCGGCGGCTTTGTACCAGCGGTCGCGGAACCAGATCTCGCCGAGGTAGGTGCGGTTGCGCAGGACGGTGAGCACGGCAGCTTTGGACCAGGGGTTCCCGGCCTTGGTGCGGTAGCCGTCGGCGGACAATCGCTTGGCGACGAGCTGGGTACCGAGTTTGTCGTGGACGTACATGGTGAAGATGCGTTCCACGACTGGCTTCTCGTCGTCGACGATGACGAGCTTGCCGCTGCTGCCGACTTCGTAACCGTGGGGGCGGTAGCCGCCGGGCCATTCGCCGCGGGCGGCTTTGCGTTCCATGCCGTTGATGACGCGGTCGATGATGGTGGCGCGTTCGAACTCGGCGAACACCGCCAGCATCTGCACCATCATGCGACCGGCGGGGGTGGCGGTGTCGAAGGGTTCGGTCGCCGACCGGAACGCCACGCCCGCGTCTTCGAGGTCGGCGAGGATCTCCGACAGGCCCCGGATCGATCGGGACAGCCGGTCCACGCGGTAGACCAGCAGCACGTCGAATTTCCCGGCCCTGGCGGCAGCGAGGGCGCGTTTCAGGGCGGGCCGGTCGGTGGTGGCCCCGGATTTCTCATCGATGTAGGGGTTGCCGACGAGTTCCCAGTTGTCCTGTGAGGTGACGTAGTTGCGCAGCTTGAGGTTTTGGGCTTCCAGCGAGAAGGGCTGGTGCAGTTCGTCGGTGGAGATCCGGAGGTAGATCGCCACCCGCAGCGGTGGGCTGTTCTCGTCGGCGCCGATGCTCGCCTGTGGCTGGGTGGCCTGGTTGGTCCGGACCCGGGGGCGACGCTGGCGGCGCTTGGGCGCGGTGGGTGCCGACATCACCGCACCGCCCGGCGACGCGCCTGCGCGCGGTGCGCTTCCTCGTACTGGGCGAAGGCGACCATCAGCCGGGTGACCATCCGGCCGGTGGCGGTCGTGGTGGTGACATGCGGCTCGGGGGCCGAGTGCAGGGCCAGGCCCGCGTCGTCCAGCTCGGTGAGGATCTCGGTGAGGATCTCGGTCAGGTCATCGAGTGTCCGTGATACCTGGCTGACGCTGTCAACGAGGAGGACGTCGAGCTTCCCGGCGTGGGCGTCGGTGAGGGCGCGCCGTAGCTCTGGGCGGGTAGCCAGCTGGCCGGGTTTGGGGTCGTGGTAGGTGTGGCGGGTGCGCCGCCAGGTGGGGTGGGCGTTCAGGCAAGCGCGCACCGCGGTCGTGATGCCGGTGCCGACGAGGTAGACCGCGACGCGCAGGCGGGAGGCGTGCTCGGCTGGCGTGGCAGGGTTCGGCGGCTGGGGGTGGTGGCTCAAGGGGACCGTCCTTGGGTGCGTCGTCGTCCCCCGGCCGGTCGGCAGGGGGACGACGACGAACGCTCGACTCCTCGGTCAAGGGCAAGCTGCTTGTTAGGTGCTGCGGTGGCCGTGACGGCGTTCGGCGCGGAGCTGCTGATGGCGCTGCTGGAACGACTCGTCGGCCAGCACCTCGGCGAGCCACTGCGCGAGTACGGCGACCGCGGCGGGCCGATCGGCCTCGGGCATAGGCAGCACGATCGGCGGCTCAACAGTCACCTCGGGCTTGCGGTAACCGCGGCGCGAACGATCGCTCATGACGCCCCTCCGGCGCCCTCGTGGCCCGGGCGTTGGAGGTGGTGGGGGTGCAGGCGGGCGTAGGCGGTCCAGAAGGTCTCGGGATCGACCAGTGCGGCGTGGGCGTGCTCGCGTGACCAGATCCAGTTTCGGGGTGGGAGTAGCCGGCCGTCGGCGGTGCGGTCGTGGACGACGAACCCGAGGTAGGCGGGATTGGTCAGCACACCGCGCGCGACCCGCGGTGTCCACGATCGTGATCGGCCGTCGACGTGCGGAGGCGGGTACTGGTCGGGATCGGTGGCGAGCCGGGCTGCGATCGCGGAGGGCCCGTGGCCGTCGAGAAACCACGCGAAGATCAGCGGCACGAGGTGAGCACGCCGGGTGTCGGGGACCAGTCGCCGCAGTCGCCGGGTGAAGCCATCCTCGTCGCTGACCCGGTGGGTGCGGGTCCGATATCCATAGGGCGGTGGGCCGGCCCACCATCTGTCGAGGGCGTGCGCGTGGCGGCGTTGGCGCGAGCGGTGGGCCAGCTCCTGCTGGTATCCGCGGATCGCTTCGGTCTCCGTGCGGTGGCGTTCCTGCTCGGCCACCGGCCAGGCCAGCTCGCTGACGACGCGGTAGAGCCACGCGCGCACCGGGCGCCGCTTGGTGTCGAGGATCTCGACGCGCGGTTGTGCCCAGCCGTCATCGTGTTCGACAACGATCGGCGCGTAGTCGGCTGCGTGGGATACGGGCGTACTCACCGGGTGGCAGTTCCTTCCGGTTGTGGGCGCGAGGGGGTGGGTTGGCGGGTGAGGTGCCAGGCGCGGCAGTGCGGACAGCGATAGGCGCGGCGCTCCACACGTCGGCCGGGGTGCGGGCACGCCCAGATCAGGCCCAGCACCTCCTCGGCAACCTCCTGGCTGAGGAAGGCGCGTTTCCCGGTCTGGCCGCAGCGGCGGCCGGTGTACCGGCGGCGGCGCGCGAGGCACAGGCGGTGACGCAACTCGCGCAGCGACGCGCCCCGGTGCCTCGCACCGGATGGGTCGGCGGTCACCGTGTCCGACACGGTGACCGCGCCGGGCGCGGTCACCGGATCTCTCCGTCCGCCGCGGGCGCCCGACCGTCCGAATACGCTGTCCTCCCGGTCTGTCCGCGAGCCTGCAGTAGCCGGTCTTTCGCGAGCTGGTTGTAGGAGGCGTTGAGCTCGATGCCGACGTAGCGTCGACCGAGTCGGATGGCTGCCAGGCCGGTGGTGGCCGCGCCGGAGAAGGGGTCCAGGACCACGCCACCTGGCGGGCAGCCGGCGGCGATACAGCGCAGCGGGAGGTCGATGGGGAAGGCCGCGAAATGTGCCTCGCGCAGCGGTCGGGTGAACATCTGCCATACGTCGCCGGGGTTCTTGCCCCGTGGGTGGGCGCTCTTGTGGGGATGCCCGGGCAGCATCGCGGCACCATGGTTGCCACGCGCGAACACGGCCGAGCCGCGGTACTTGCCGTTGCGATTGCCATCGCCGTTGACCGACCGGTTGCGGCGGCGCGCACGGGCACCGAGCTCCGTGCCCTCGGTGACGTGGGGACCGCCGCCCGGGATGTCCGTGGCTAGGGCCTCGGGACGGCGTGGTGGAACCCGGATCGCGTCCAGGTCGAAGTGGTAGGTCGGGTTCGCGGTCAGCAGGAACACGAACTCGTAGGTGGTCGAGAGCCGGTCGCGCACCGACTCGGGCATCGGGTTGCGCTTGGCCCACACGACCGCGTTGCGCAGCACCCACCCGTCGGCCTGCAACGCTAACGCCACCCGCCACGGCATGCCGAGGAGGTTTTTGCGCGGCACGGTTCGGGTGCGATTCACCCCGGCGGAACGGACCTGCTCGCGCAGGACCGCCGCCGCGGCAACGCCACTCAGGGTGCTGTTCCGCATCGCGTGGCTGCTGCGGCCGGGGGGTTCGGCACTGTAGGAGTCGCCGAGGTTGAGCCACACCGTGCCGGTCGGCGTGAGCACGCGGCGCAGCTGCGCGAACAGCGCGCGCAGGTGGTCGACGTAGTCGGCCGGTGTGGGTTCGAGCCCGTACTGGCGATCGACCCGCCGCGCGCCGCACCGGCGGCAGGTCTGCGGGTCGCCACCCCGGTGCGCTGGGGAGGCCGGGTAGCCCGGTGCGGCGCCGGTGGTGTGCGGGATGTTGGTGCCCCGCCCGACCGAATGCGCGCAGGCCGGGTCACCTCCGACCCAGCGGCCCGTGCGGTAGTCACGAAGTCCGTAGTAGGGCGGACTCGTGACCACGCAGTCGATCGACTCCGCCGGCCATCCGGCCACCGTGTCCACCGCATCACCGGTATAGAGAGTGGCTTCGGGGATACTCCACGCGGGAACGTGATTCACGGTGCCACCCCCGACCCGTCAACGCGCTCGATGTCGTGGCCGACCCCGGTGTCCAACCCAGACACTGGAGCCGACGAACCCTTGAGTTCATGGGAACTCTGGCGCTTTTGGCTGACCCTGAGAACCAGCACATCCTCATGCGCTATTACCCAGGCAGGCACCCCGCGGTCGCGGAGCTTACGCACGTAGTCCAGTTGGAAGAACGACGAACGCGGAACGAGTTTGCCGTCGCGGAGTCCGGCCAGCAGACCGACACAGCGTTGGACGGGGTCGAGACCGGCGTTGATCGCTGCGTCCAGGGTCAGCGAGGGGAAGTCGATCAGCTCGCCGTCGAGGCGGAAGGGCCGGGTGGTGATGGCCACGACCCCGCCCGGCCGTAGCAGCGGTATCGCGCGGCGGAGGATGTCGGTGAAGCCGCGCAGCAGCATGGGCAGGCTGCGGTGGGCGAGGTTCGCGCGGTCGCGGCTGTAGCGGTTGTCGTGCTTGCGCACCGGGCGGTGGCCAGGCGCGTGGACCTGGCCGTGGACGCTGGACCCATACGGCGGGGAGGTCACCAGCAGCGCCACCCGCCCGGCATTGCGGCGGGCGAGGTCGGGCAGCACGCGGCGGGCGTCGCCGAGGTGCACCTGACCGTGACCGGCCGCCTCGTCGTGGGCGGCGAGGGCGAGGTTGGCATCGGTGACTCCGGCCCACCGGGTCTCGTACTCGATGCCGAGGGCGTCGCGGCCCTTGCGCACGGCTTCCACCAGAGTGGTGCCGACCCCGCACATCGGGTCCAGCACGAGGTCGCCGGGCGCGGTGAACGTGTCGATGGCGTGGCCGGCGATCGCGGGCAGCATCTTCGCCGGGTGCGCCGTGCTCTCGCCGACATAGCGGCCCTTGCGCTGACTGGCGTGGGGCCGCTGCGCGGTCGGCCACACGGTGACCGGCAACTCGACCAGGACGTCGCTGCCGCGCGCCAGTGCCTTGCGCGGAATCGGCTGGTGGGTACTCATCAGGCGGCGCCTCCGAAGTCGTTGTGGAAGACGAGCAGGTCGGTGTGCGCGCTGCGGTGCACCGCAGCGGCGGGCAGCGTGACCGAGGTCGGCGGACTCGAGATGAGAAGCCGGTCGCCGTGGACGTGAGCGAGCACGGCGATGATGTGCTGGAGGTAGGTCAGCCCCGCGTTGGTCGCGGCGGTGACCACCACCCCGCTGTGATCGGCAAAGCGGCCCTGCCCGGCGGGGCTGCGGGTGGCCACGGCGAGCACCCCGCCGGGCGCCAGCCACTGCGCCCACGAGGTGTAGGGCGCTCCGTCGGTGTCGATCCACGGCGCGGGCAACTCGACGGCCAGCAGCAGGTCCACCGAGCCGGGTTCCGGTTCCTGCGTGTGCGCGCCACCGTCGCCGTTGTCGCGGTGGTCACCGGGTGTGATGGTCTCGGGGCCGACGCAGAGGACTCGGCGGTCGCTCACGGAGTCGGCGACCGCGGCGATCCGGGCCGAGTCCGGCCCGGTCACGGCGACCGTCTGGCCGGGGGTGGTGAAAGCGGTCACGGCCTGGGTGATCAGGCTGCGCGTGAGTCCCTCGACCAGCGGCGGCAGGTCGTGCTCGTCGGCCGGGGTGGGTGCGCACAGCCAGATTCCCAGCGGCACGGATGCGGTTTTCCGAGGCCGTTCTTGCGGTGTTGTGTCGATTTCTGGTGAGGTGTCCGGCGAGACAGGAACGCTCATTGGGGAGTGTCCTCGCAATTCGCGGGTGCGGGCTCTTACATAGTTCTAAAGGGGGTTTTTCGCGCCGGATTTTGCAGACGAATCCCAACTTTTTCTCCCGAGCCGCGAAGCCCCAAGCCGGTGTGGTGCCCTGCGGCGGCGCCGTCGCCGCTCGCTCGTGTCGTCGCGCCCGTTGCTGACCGCCCCGGTGATTCGAGACCGAGGGTGCTGCGCCAGCCCGGCGGGGAGGCGTTGACCGGCGTCGTGGTCCGCGGCAGAAGAGATGTGTCGGCGGCGTGCGCTGCGGCGCCGAGCCCTGGCCGCCCACGCGTTGCCGCCGGTGCGCGCCCCATCTTCCGAATCGGTGACCGAGCCGGGTTTGGCCACGATCGACTGCCTCCGGTGCCGGTGCGCGCTCGCGGTGCGCACAGGGCGCACTCGCGCTGCGGGGCGCATGAGTGTCGGCGGCCTAGACACGCAACACCGTCCGAAAGCGGCCCCGTGTGGTGCGCGGCGCCCGGGACGCAAGCGTCTGCCAGCGTCATCCGGTCGCCGACACGCGCCGCGGGGCGCCCGCAGTGCGCAGGCGGCGCCGAGAGGTGCGGTGGCCGCGAACCCGGATGCTGGCGTGGCAGCGCCGCATCGCCGACGGCGCTCGTGCGTGGTCCCCGGCGACGCAAAGCGTCGGCTGCGCTGCGGGCTCGTGCGGGTCTGCGCCGGGCACTCGTCGCGGCGCGGTCACCGGCTCGACCGCAAGCGCTGCCGACGCGGGCCGCGGGGGTAACGGGGTGCCGGGCGAGCGGTCGCGGGCGTCGTTGACCACCCCGGGCCTGACCACCCGCGGCACCCGTTCAACCGCGGTCCGCCCCGTGCCCGCAGACGAGTGCAACCGGTCTGCATGCGGCGTGACAACCGGGGTCGTCAAGATTTTTCGCAGTATTGGTCGCGCTCGCCCACCGCGCGACACGTCCCTTACGGCTTCCTTGCACCGCAGGTCAGACGGTATCCGCGGCCGATCGGGTACGGGTGCACAAGGGTCGGGGTGCCCCTTGCGGATTCCTTGCATCCCCGATTTCACGATCAACAGGGAAGGTTTGCGCAAGCGGTCTCCGGCGGCATGGACGGCGTCACGTTCACGCCGTTCCCGCCCCGCTGTATCGGGCGGGTTCGGCTCGCACCAGGGAGTCCGACGATGCCGACCACACCACCCCCGGACGCTCCCCGCCCCGGGCCATCCCGTGTCGACCGGCGCCGCACTCGTGTCGCCAGCGCCGAGTCGGTCGAGTCCGCCTCGGCGATGGACGCCGCGGAGTCGGCGTTCCAGCTCTTGTGCACCGGCCCGGACCCGCTCGCCCTCGACTGTGCCCGGATCGGGCACGGGCTTCCGCGGCGGCAGGTGCCGTTGGTCGAGTTGCGCGACGTACTGCTGGCTCGGGTGACCCCGAAGACCGCGCGGGAGGCGGTGTGGCGCCAACTGGTGATTGCCGCCCAAACCGACGGCGCGGCGTGGGTGATCGGCGCGGTCGGCGTCGCACTGCCCGGGCTGCGCAAGGCCGCAGGGACGCTGATGAAGAACTACACCGGCGACCCTGACGACATCGACTCCGAGATGGTGGCGGCCTTCACCGCCCGGCTCAAGACCATCGACCCGGACGCGGGCTCACTGGCCAGCCGGCTGGTGCGGGAAGCCCGATACGCCGGGGCCGCGGTGCGCGCGGCCGAGTGGGACTACGCCACCCGCACGAGGCCACAGTGGGAATCGCTCGAACCACGCCAACCCGACCAGGGACACGAAGATCTCCTGCTCGCCGAAGCGGTGCGCGAAGGCGTGCTCACCGCCGACGAAGCGTCCCTGATCCTGTCGACCCGCCTGGAGGACATACGGCTGCACGAGGCCGCGGACGAACTGGGCGAGTCGTATTTCCGAGTGTTTCGCGCCCGGAAAAGGGCCGAGTCCGCGCTCATTTCCTGGCTCGATGCCCAGCGTCCGCCAAAAAAGTCGGAACATCCGCGAACAAAGTCGGACTCCGCCTGCAAAAAATCGGCCTGAAACCCCCCTTTAGAACAGTGTGAGGGGAATCAGGTCGAGAACCGGGCACACGCGCACCACGGCAGGCGCCCACCACCACCACCGCCGCATCCGCCGGGCACAGCAGGCCGCAGCGCCGGTGACCGGCTCCCTGATTCCCCTCACATCCACCTCGCCCACCCGCCACCGGTGTCCTCGGGAGGGATCCTGGATGTCTCTGCGATCACCGCGCCACCGGCGCACCACACTCCTCCGGCGGCTACGCACCGCCACCCTCCTCGGCGTCGCGGTAGGGGCGCTGCTGCTCGTCGCCACGCCCGCGTCGGCCGCTACGCTCCTCGTCGCAGCGCCACCCGGATCGCTGGATGAGGTCATCGCCAACCTGCGCAACGTCCTGATCGGTCTGCTGGTCGGGTTGGCCACCCTCTTCCTGACGATCGGCGGTGTCCGCTACCTGGCTGCGGACGGGGATCCGGGCGAGGTCGAGCGGGCGAAAAAGGCGTTGCGTAACGCCGCGATCGGCTACGGCCTGGCCATGCTCGCGCCGGTCATCGTCACCCTCCTGCAGAGCCTGGTGGGCTGACCGATGCCGACCACCCCTGCCTCCGGCTCCCGGCCGCGGCGCCTAGCCGCGCGGCTGCGCATCACGGTGCTGACCGGCCTCATCGGCACGTCCGTCGCGGTACTGCTGACGGCCTCGGCCGGGCACCCACAGCCGGCGGTACTGCCCCTGGCGCCGATGGCCCAACCCGGCCCGGAGATTCCGCTCCCGCCCCCTCCATCCGCCACGCCAGCTCCATCGCCGCTGTCGGTGAACCCGTGGGTTCCACTCCCGCTGCCGCCCAACCCCGACCCGGGGTGGCCCAGCGAGCTGCCGCCACCGCCGACCCCGGGTGGGCCGCCGCCGACCTGGAACCCGCCCCCGGCTCCGTCGAGTTCGGCGCAGCCGCCGCCGATCGTGGTCGGCCCGGCTCCGACCCAACCGCCATCGGCCCCGCCGCCGCAG
>NZ_DATELF010000011.1:0-57090 GCF_035276945.1 Amycolatopsis sp.
ATTCCCCACTGCTGCCTCCCGTAGGAGTCTGGGCCGTGTCTCAGTCCCAGTGTGGCCGGACACCCTCTCAGGCCGGCTACCCGTCGTCGCCTTGGTAGGCCATCACCCCACCAACAAGCTGATAGGCCGCGGACCCACCCCTAGCCGCCAAAGCTTTCCACCCGCCACCATGCGATGACAAGTCACATCCGGTATTAGACCCCGTTTCCAAGGCTTATCCCAAAGCTAAGGACAGGTTATCCACGTGTTACTCACCCGTTCGCCACTCATCCCCGACCGAAACCGGTTCAGCGTTCGACTTGCATGTGTTAAGCACGCCGCCAGCGTTCGTCCTGAGCCAGGATCAAACTCTCCAACAACAACCAGAAAAGCCCGATCGACTCACAAACATCAAAACCAAAAACCCAAAAAGGGCACAAAAAACTACTGGCATATTCATCAAAACACACTGTTGAGTTCTCAAACAACACGCGATTCGTTGCTTCTGAAGTTCTTGTCCCAGAGAAGAGAAGCCGCCACCCTACCGAACATTAGTAGTGGTAGTTGCGACCCCACCTCCGGGCCGTCGCAGTACATTACCAGGTCCGCTCCGCAGTGTCAACACCGCTCGTCCCTGATCCAGCCACCGGAGCTTTCGCCCCGTCGGCCCGGTGTTCCTGGCGACGAAGAGAAGATTACACGTCCCGGAACCCCCCTGAAACAGGGGGGTCACTTTGGGGTGAACGCACAGGTCAGAGCACCGGCAGCAGGGTCCTCAGCTCATACGGGGTCACCGCGCTGCGGTAGTTGTCCCACTCGACCCGCTTGTTGCGCAGGAAGAAGTCGTAGACGTGCTCGCCCAGTGCCTCGGGGAGCAGTTCGGAGCGCTCCATCTCGGCCAGAGCCTCCCCGAGGTTCTGCGGCAACTGCTCGTACCCCGCCGCCTTACGCTCGGCATCGGTCAGGTCCCAGATGTTGTCCTCGGCGGGCGGCGGCAGCTCGTAACCCTTCTCGATCCCCTTCAGGCCGGCGGCGAGCACCACCGAGTACGCCAGGTAGGGATTGCACGCCGAGTCGATCGTGCGGATTTCCACCCGGCGTGCGGACGCCTTCCCGGGTGAGTAGTTCGGCACCCTGACCAGGGCCGAGCGGTTGGCCCGGCCCCAGGAGACGGTCGTCGGCGCCTCTCCCCCGGTGATCAGCCGTTTGTAGGAGTTCACCCACTGGTTGGTGACCGCGGAGATCTCGCGTGCGTGATGGAGCACTCCCGCCACGAACGCCTTGCCCGTCTCGGACAGCTCGAAGGGCTCCTCCAGGTTGTGGAACGCGTTGCGGTCGCCTTCGAAGAGGGACACGTGCGTATGCATCCCCGAACCGGGCCGGCCGGTGAACGGTTTCGGCATGAAGGTCGCCCGCACGCCCTGGGTGAGCGCGACCTCCTTGATCACGTACCGGAACGTCATCACGTTGTCGGCCATCGTCAGCGCGTCGGCATAGCGGAGGTCGATCTCCTGCTGTCCCGGCGCGTTCTCGTGATGGCTGAACTCGACCGAAATACCCATCGCTTCGAGAGTCTCGATGGCGTGACGGCGGAAGTGCGTGGCCTTGGCATGGCTGGCCTGGTCGAAGTACCCACCGTTGTCGGCAGGCTCGGGCTCGCTGCCGTCGTCGGGCGAGTTGGCCAGCAGGAAGAACTCGATCTCGGGATGCACGTAGCAGGTGAAACCCGCTTCGCCGGCCTTCGACAGTTGGCGGCGTAGCACATGACGCGGGTCCGCCCAGGACGGTGAGCCGTCGGGCATCGCGATGTCGCAGAACATGCGCGCCGAGTAGTGCCCGCCTTCCGGCGTCTCCCAGGGCAGCACCTGGAAGGTGGCGGGATCCGGCTTGGCGACCATGTCCGATTCGTAGACCCGGGCGAACCCCTCGATCGCGGATCCGTCGAACCCGATCCCGTCGGAGAAGGCGCCCTCGAGCTCGGCCGGGGCGACCGCGACCGACTTGAGGAAACCCAGGACGTCGGTGAACCACAAGCGAACGAACCGGATGTCACGTTCTTCCAGCGTGCGCAGCACGAACTCCTGCTGGCGATCCATGGCCGCACCCTATGCGCGCCTTGTTAACGCCATGTTTCGGATCTCCCATCCTGCCCCGTGGGAGGGAATCGGCAGTGACATCACGGAGGCGATCGCGCACAACCCGCCGCATCCCCAGCCGATCCATCAGCGCGGCGGCGAACGGCGAAACCAGGCCGTAGCGCAGCAGGTTGACGGACACGGCGGCGGAGATGGTCCCCCGGGACCAGCCGAACTCCCCGTGCAGCGGATCGATCAGCACCCCAGGGCCCGGCCGGAAACCCGCGGCACCGACGAGCGCGACGAACGCGGCGGCGGCCACGAACCAGGCGCGGTGAATCTTCTTCACATGAGTCACCGAGCCAAGTTCAACGCCGGACCCGAGATCCTCGCCGAAGCCGACACGGTGATCATCCCGGGCCCCGGGGTGCACGGGCCACGCCAGGAAGGCACGTTGCCACGCCCGCATCCCGGCGCACGCGCGGATCGCGCGGATCATGTCGATCTGCACCGGCGCGTTCGTGCACGGCGCGGCAGGCCTGCTCGACGGGCGACGGGCCACGACCAACTGGGCGCACGCCGAGTCCTTCCGGCGGCTCTACCCCCAGGTGGAACTGGACGAGAACGTGCTGTTCGTCGACGAAGGGGGCTCGCCGCCGGCGTCGACCTGTGCCTTCACGTCGTCCGTTCTGACCACGGCGGCGCGGTGGCCAACCACACCACCCGGTACTGCGTGGTGCCGCCGAGGCGAGACGGCGGGCAGTCGCAGTTCATCGAGCGCCCACTGCCCGAGCAGCACGCGGGCAGTACCGCGAAGACCAGGGCGTGGGCGCTGGAACGGCTCGGCGAACCACTTGACCTGGCAACGCTGGCGGAACACGCGCGAATGAGCGTGCGGACCTTCAGCAGGCGGTTTCGCGCGGAGACCGGGCTGTCCGCCCGGGCATGGCTGAACCAGCAGCGGGTGCTCCACGCGGCACCTGCTGGAGACCACCGAACGGCCCATCGACCGGGTGGCGGAGGGATCCGGGCTGGGCGGCGGCGCGTCGCTGCGGCAACACCTCCGGGCGGCCATCGGGGGTGGCGCCCCTGGCCTACCGCCGAACGTTCTCACGGCCCTGACCGGATACGGTTGTCGCATGCTCCGCCGCACCGCCGGTGTCCTTCTGCTGACCGTCGCGCTCGCCGCCTGTGATTCGTCGCCGGACACCTCGGGCCCGTTGCCCGACGGGACGGGACTGGTCGCGGCCGCCAGGTCGAGTATCGACGCCTGGCACTCCGTGCGATTCGACTTCACCGTCAGCGGCACGATTCCAGGACTCGACGTGCGTGACGTGAAGGGTCAGGCCAGCCGGGACGGGCGGGCGTCGGGGCAGGCCGACGTGCAGCAGTCGACCAATCGCTTCCAGCTGACCTTCCTCATGGACTCATCGACCCTGTACCTCACCGACCAGCACGGTGCCCGGAAACAGGAGCCGCTGCCCGCCGACTACAACCCCGTCCTGCTGCTGGGTTCGGCACGCGGGCTGCCGCGACTGCTCGGGGACGCGACCGGGTTGAAGACCGAAACCCGGGAAGACGTCAAGGGCGTCGAGACCTACCGGGTCACCGGGGAACTGGCGCGCGACGTGGTGTCCACCGTCCTGCCGCAGATCCAGTCCGATGTGGACGTGAAGTTCTGGGTGACCCAGCGGGAGCCACGGGAACTGGTGCGGGTCTGGATGCAGGTGCCGCCGCGGCAGCCGAACGAGGGCGCGGTGATGCTGGAACTCGCGCTCTCCGACGTGAACGCGCCGATGACCACGGCTCCGCCCGGCTGAACTCAGGACCGGCAGTGGGTGCCCGGCGCGGGCTGGGTCCCGTCGACGAGGTAGTCGAGGGCGGCGATGTCGACACACTGGTTGCCGTGCAGGAACGCGGTGTGCTGGGCGCCGTCGAAGCTGAGGAGACCCCCGCCCAGTTCGGACGCGAGATCGACCCCCGACCGGTAGGGCGTGACCGGGTCGTCGGTACTGGAAATCACCAGGGGCGGTGGCAGCCCCGGCGCGGACACCCGGTGCGGCCGCGAGGTGCTCGGCACCGGCCACGACGCGCAGATGTCCAGTTCGAACCGGTCGGGACGGCCGCCGGCCAGGAACGGCGCCGCGTCGTTCATCCGCTGCCCCGCCGCCGCGATGGCCGCCTGGTCGGTCACGCGCGGGTTGTCGACGCAGCGCACCGCGTAGTACGCCTCCTGCAGGGAGGAATACCGCCCGTCCTGCCCGCGCTCGTAGTACCCGTCGGCCAGCCGCAGGAGCACGCTGCCGTCACCCGACTTCAGCAGGTTCAAACCGGTGTTCATGATCGACCACGACCGGTTCGAGTACAACGCCTCCACCACGCTGGTGATCGCGTCGCCGAAGGACAGCCGCCGGTCGCCGTCCCCGGTTTTCGCGGGATTCGTGGCGAGCGGCCGCACGATGTCGGAGAAGACGGTCATGGCACGGGCCGGGTCCCCACCGAGCGCGCACCCGTCGTGACGGGCGCATTCGGCGGCGAACAGACCAAAGGCGTGGTTGAACCCCTCCGCCTGCGCGATCAGTGACTCCGGCTCGCCCTCGGCGGGGTCGATCGCGCCGTCGAGTACCAGCGCCCGGACCTGGGCGGGAAAGGCCTCGGCGTAGCTGTAGCCGATCTGGGTGCCGTACGAGTAGCCGAGGTAGCTCAGTTTGGTGTCCCCGAGGGCGGCCCGGAGCACGTCCAGGTCCTTGACCACATCCCGGGTGCCCATGTTGGCCAGCATCTCGGCGCCGTGCTCGGTGCGCTGCACGCACTTCGTCCCGAAGTCCTGGACGCCCGCGCCGGCGCGTTCCGCGTCCCATTCGGCGTCGGTCAGGCACCGCACCCGCGGCCGGCTGGCGCCGACCCCCCGGGGATCGAAGCCGACCAGGTCGAACCGCAGGCCGATGGCGTTGTTCGACACCGTGGGCACCAGGCGCGCCGCCACCTCCATGCCCGAGCCGCCGGGCCCGCCGGGGTCCATCACCAGCGAGCCGATCCGGTTCGCTTGGTCGAGTGCCTTGTGACGCAACACGCCGACCGTGATGGTGTCCCCCTGCGGACGCGCGTAGTCCAGGGGGACGGTCAACCTGGCGCATTCGATCCCGGGCGCCCGGAACGCGTCCTGGCTCTGCTCGTCCCCGGCGTACGGGCCGCAGTCTCCCCAGGACAGTTTCTGCTGGTAGAAGCGGTCGAGTGCGTGGGCGTCGGACGCCGGGGACGGCTGCGCCGGCGGCCGTGGTGCCTGGGCTGTCGTGCACGCGGCCAAGGAACAGGCGAGCAGCACCGCGGCGAGAGAGTGCAACGAACGCATCTCTCACATCGTGCCAGCCAAGTCACTGAGCGGCACAACGTTGCCCGGTCGCCGGCAGGGTGCCCCCGGTCAGGTAGGCCGATCCGATCGCATCCACGCAGGAGTTTCCCTGCAGGAAGACGGTGTGCTGGGTGCCCTCGAAGGTCAGCAGCGCCCCGTTCATCGCCTTCGCGAGGTTCACCCCGGCCTGATAGGGAGTGGCCGGATCGTTGGTGGTGGAGATCACCAGCACCGGGGGTACGCGGACCGCCGGCTCGTGCGGCCGCGACGTGTTGGGCACCGGCCAGAACGCGCACGCGTCCAGCGCGGCCCCGTTCGGCCTGCCGTCGTCGAGAAAGGGCGCGACCTGGTCGTACCGGTTCTCCGCGGCGAGGATCTTCGCCTTGTCGGAGACCGGTGGATCGTCCACGCACCGGATCGCGGTGAAAGCGTCCTGCGTGTTGCTGTAGTGGCCGGTGTTGTCGCGCTCGTTGTACTGGTCGGCCAGCGCCATCAGGGTGGTGCCGCGACCGCGTTTGAGCTCGGCCAGCCCGGTGTTGAGCGGTTGCCAGAGTTGCTGCGAGTACAGCGCCTGGATGGCCCCCAGTGTCGCGTCGTCGAAGGTCAGTTTCCGGCCGTCGCCGAGCTGGACCGGGTTGTCGATCAACGGGCGGACCAGGTTCTGGAAGGCCTGGGTCCCCGTGCCGGGGTTGCCGCCCAGGGCGCAGTTCGGCTGCGCCACGCACCACGTCGCGAAATCGTTGAACGCGGTGCCGAAACCCGCACCCTGGCTGATCAGCGAATCGAGTTCGTCCTCGTTGGGGTCGACCGCACCGTCCAGCACCATCGCCCGGACGTTGCCCGGGAACGCCTCGGCGTAGGTGTAACCGATTCGCGTGCCGTACGAGTAGCCCAGGTAGGTCAGCTTCTGCTCACCCAGCACCGACCGCAGCACGTCCATGTCCCTGACCACGTCCCGGGTGCCGAGGTTGGCCAGCATCTCGGCGCCGAACCTGGTGCGCTGGGCGCACTTGTTCGCGAAATCCCGGGCGTCGGCCTCGCGTTTCGCGACCCCCGCGGGCGAGCCGTCGACGTCGAGGTCCTCGGCGCGGTCCGCGTCACGCTCGGCGTCGGTCAAACAGGTGATCTCCGGCTCGCTGGCCCCGACCCCGCGAGGGTCGAAGCCGACCAGGTCGAAGCGCCTGCCGAGATCGGTTTGCGCGGTACGGCCGGCCAGGCCGGCCGCGGCGACCATGCCCGAGGCCCCCGGCCCGCCGGGGTTGACCACCAGGGCGCCGATCCGGCTCGCCGGGTCGCCGGCTTTTCTGCGCAACAGGCCGAGGGTGATGGTGTCCCCCGCGGGCTTGGCGTAGTCCACCGGCACGGTCAACCGGGCGCACCGCAGGTCTTGGCTGCCAAAGGCGGATTTCGCGTCGTCCGAAGTCGCGTATGGTGCACAGTCGCCCCAGAAAAGGGGCTGCGAGTAGAACTTCTCCAGCCCCGCCGGCACGGCCCCGACGGGTCCCTTGGACTCGACCACGGCCTGCGGGTGGGCGGTCGGCGTGTGCTGCGGGGAGCAGGCGGCGACCGATGCCAGGAGGAGGACGCAACCCGAGATGGCCGCATGCGTGGTTCGCTTGACGAGGGACACCGCGTGATCGTGCCATCCTGTCGGGGAGCACATATGCCCCACTCTGACATCGGGTGTGGCACGTTGGTGTGAGTTACCGGAAGAAGACAGGAGACCAGGGGTGCCAGCACTGATCAGCCGGATGGGCAAGCGCCTCCGCCGCCTCATCGAGCGCCCGGCCAGCATCGAGCTGACCCAGTACGAGGCCCTGCTCCCCACCATCGAGGAGCTCGAGACCGAGGTGGAGAAGCTCACCGACGCCGAACTCACCGAGCGGGCCGGGAAGCTCAGGTCGGCGGGAGGCTTCGGCGAAACCGAGCTGGTCGAGGTGTGCGCGCTGGGCCGGGAAGCCGCGCGGCGCGCACTCGGCGAGCGCACCTTCGACGTGCAGTTGCTGGGCACCATGGGGCTGCTCGCCGGGCACGTCGTGCAGATGGAGACCGGTGAGGGCAAGACGATGGCCGGCGCGCTCGCCGCCGCGGGCTACGCCTTGCAGGGCAAGCGGGTGCACGTCATCTCGGTCAACGACTACCTCGCCCGCCGGGACGCGGAATGGATGGGCCCGGTCTACCGGCTGCTCGGCGTCTCCGTCGGCTGGGTCGAGCCGTCACTCACCCGCGACGAGCGGCGGGAAGCGTACGCGGCCGAGGTCACCTACGGGGCGGTCAGCGAGATCGGTTTCGACGTGCTGCGGGACCGGCTGGTGACCCGGGTCGAGGACATCGTCCAGCCGGCGCCCGAGGTCGCGATCGTGGACGAGGCGGACTCCGTGCTGGTGGACGAGGCGCGGGTGCCGCTGGTCATGGCGGGTTCGGTGGACGCGGGCGTCGCCGACTTCGAGGTCGCCAACGTGGTGCGGCGGCTGCGGCCCGGCCTGCACTACGAGACCGACTCCGACGGGCGCAACGCGTGGCTGACCTCCGCCGGGTCATCGGTGGTGGAGAAGGCGCTCGGGGGCATCGACCTCTACGACGACTCGGGATCGGACCGGCTGGCCGCAGTGAACGTGGCCCTGCACGCGCACGCCCTGCTCACCCGGGATGTGGACTACCTGGTCCGGGACGGCAAGGTGCAGCTGATCAACGCATCCCGTGGCCGGGTCGCCGAGCTGCAGCGCTGGCCGGACGGGCTGCAGGCCGCCGTCGAGGCCAAGGAACAGCTGCCCGCGACCGACCGCGGCGAGATCCTCGACTCGATCACCGTGCAGGCCCTGCTCGCCCGGTACCCGCAGGTGGCCGGCATGACCGGGACCGCGGTGGCGGTGGCCGAGCAGCTGCGGGAGTTCTACAAGCTCGAGGTGGCGGTGATCCCGCCCAACACCCCGAACGTCCGGGAGGACCTGCCGGACCGCATCTTCGCCTCGCCCTCACACAAGCTGCGGGCCATCCAGACGGAGATCCGCAAGGTCCACGAGACGGGACGGCCGATCCTGGTCGGGACGCAGGACGTCGCGGAGTCGGAGGAGCTGGCCGAGAAGCTGGCCAAGGTCGACCTGCCTTGTGTCGTGCTCAATGCGCGAAACGACGCCGAGGAAGCCGCGATCATCGCCGAGGCCGGCGCCTACGCCGCGGTGACCGTCTCGACCCAGATGGCCGGCCGGGGCACCGACATCCGGCTGGGCGGCGCGGACGGCAAGGACCGCGAGCGGGTGGTCGAACTGGGCGGGCTGCACGTGATCGGCACCGCACGCTACCCGAGCAGCCGCCTGGACGGACAGCTGCGCGGACGCTCCGGGCGTCAGGGCGACCCCGGCAGCGCCGTCTTCTTCGCCAGCCTGAACGACGAGCTGGTGCTGTCCAACGCGCCCGATGTGCCCGACGGGATCGAAGCCGACGACGAAACCGGAGAGATCACCGACCAGGTGGCGCAACGGCACATCAACCACGCCCAGCGTGTGGCCGAGGGGGTGGACCTGGAGATCCACCGCAACACCTGGCGGTACACCCGGCTGATCGAGCACCAGCGCCGGGAGCTGCTGGACCACCGGGACAAGCTGCTGTGCACCGAACTGGCCGCCGAAACGCTGGAGAAGGCATCGCCGGAGCGGTACGCCGAGCTGGCGGAGACGCTGGACCGCGAAAAGCTGGTGGAGGTGTGCCGGGAGATCATGCTGTACCACCTCGACGACCTGTGGTCGGATCACCTGGCGTTTCTGACCGACGTGCGGGAGAGCATCCACCTGCGGGCACTCGCGCGGGAGACACCGCTGGACGAGTTCCACCGGACCGCCATCCCCGCGTTCCACAAGATCCGGACCGAGATCGAGGAACGCTCGGTCAAGACCCTGAAGAAAGCGGAGATCACCGCCGAAAGCGCCGATCTGGCGGCATCGGGCGTGCGACGGGCCACCTCGACCTGGACCTACCTGGTGCACGACAACCCGTTCGACTCCGACTTCGAGCAGACGCTCAAGCAGGTGCGCAGCCTGCTCAGCCGCAAGAAGGGCTGAGGACGAACCGGGGAGCTTGGGCACATTCTCCTCGTCGGGGCCGGTGCGGGTGGGCGAGAATATGGGCATGCCGCAACTCAGGGTCGCGCTCGCACAGGTCAACTCCACGGTCGGGGATGTTTCGGGTAACGCACGGTTGACGGTGGCATGGGTGCGCAAGGCCCGCGAGGCCGGGGCGCATGTCGTGGTGTTTCCCGAAATGTCCCTGACCGGGTATCCGGTCGAGGACCTCTCGCTCCGGGAGACCTTCGCCCAGGCCTCCCGGCAGGCCGTCGACGCCCTCGCCCGCGAGCTGGCGGAGGCGGGCTGTGGGGACGTCCTCGCCTACGTCGGGTACCTCGATCAGGACGAAGTTGGGCCTCGTGACGCGGCCGCGGCGCTGTACGGCGGTGAAGTGGTCGCACGCCAGTACAAGCACCACCTGCCGAACTACGGGGTGTTCGACGAGCACCGCTGGTTCAAGGCGGGCCAGACGCTCGACGTCGTCCGGTTGCACGGGCTGGACATCGGCATGGTGATCTGCGAGGACATCTGGCAGGAGGGCGGCCCGGTCTCCGCACTCGGTGAGGCCGGGGTTGACCTGGTCGTGTCGCCGAACGCCTCACCGTACGAGCGGTCGAAGGACGACATCCGGCTGCCACTCGTCGCCCGCCGGGCCGCGGAAGCGAAGGCACCACTCGTCTACACGAACCTGGTGGGCGGCCAGGACGACCTGGTCTTCGACGGGGATTCGATCCTGGTCGGCGCGGACGGCATCCTGCTGGGCCGGGCCCCCCAGTTCACCGAGCACCTTTTGGTCGTCGACCTCGACCTGCCCGGGGGCGGGCACGCCGCGGAGGGCGAGTTCCACGGGCTCCGGGTGCGGCGCCGGGTGCTGGGCACCGAGCCGGTGCCGGCCTACGAACCGGGCCCCGAAGCGCCCATCAGCGAGCCGCTCTCCGACGAAGCCGAGGTGTGGAACGCGCTGGTCATCGGCCTACGGGACTACGTTCAGAAGAACGGGTTCTCCTCGGTGATCTTCGGCTTCTCGGGTGGTATCGACTCGGCTGTCACCGCCGCGCTCGCCGTGGACGCACTCGGGCCCGAGAATGTTCACGGCGTTTCCATGCCGTCGAAGTACTCGTCGGAGCACTCGCGCTCGGACGCGGCGGAACTCGCGCGGCGGCTGGGTTGCCACCTCCGCGTCGAGCCTGTCGCCGACATGGTCGACGTCTACGTCAAGCAGCTGAACCTCGCGGGCACCGGGCTGGCGGAGGAGAACATCCAGGCCCGCACCCGCGGCATGCTACTCATGGCACTGTCCAATCTGGAGGGTCACCTGGTGCTGGCCACCGGGAACAAGACCGAACTGGCGGTCGGCTACTCGACGATCTACGGCGACGCCGTCGGCGGGTTCGCCCCGATCAAGGACGTGTTCAAGACACATGTCTGGGCGCTTGCCCGATGGCGCAACGCCGAGGCCGAAAAGCGCGACGAGACTCCGCCGATCCCGGAAAACTCGATCACCAAGCCACCCTCGGCCGAACTGCGTCCCGGCCAGCTCGACACCGACTCGCTACCGGACTACCTGTTGCTGGACGACATCCTCGACGATTACGTCGAGGGTGACCGCGGCTACGAGGACCTGATCGCGGCCGGTTTCGACGCCGAGACGATCGATCGCGTGATCCGCATGGTGGACCGGGCCGAGTACAAGCGCCGGCAGTACCCGATCGGCACGAAGATCACCTTCAAGGCGTTCGGCCGCGACCGCAGATTGCCGATCACCAACGCGTGGCGCGAAGGCGCGCAGCGCTGACTCGAGCCCGCGACACGGACCGACGGCTGCCGGGGCCGGCCCGGCAACGCCGGAGACTTCCACCCCTGCTTCGCCACAAAGCGACCTCGATCCGCCTTCGAGAAGGCACTCGCATTGGGCGCTGCCAAGCCGGAATTGCCGCCCGGGCGGTGAAGACCGGGCTGGTACTCACCGATCCGCAAGGCTTTCTGTCCGGTGCGGCAGCGATTTCGTGAACGGGTTGCGAAGTGCACCTCCTGATCCTGGAGAATGGGTTGCGTGACGGCACAAGGTTTCGCGGTGTTCGCGACCGCCATCGGGCACTGCGGTATCGCCTGGGGTGAGCGCGGTGTCCTCAGCGTCCGGTTGCCCGAACGGAGCGCCGTGGTGACGCGAGCCCGGCTGCGAGCGCGGTTCCCGGAAGCGGACGAAACCGAGCCACCGCAGCCGATCCGGCAAGCCATCGAGGACATCGTCGCGCTCATGCGCGGCGAGCCCCGAGGCCTGGCGGATGTCGAACTCGATCTCGACGGGATTCCCGAATTTCACCGCCGGGTCTACGGCCTGGCGCGCCGCATTCCCCCCGGGAAGACCATGACCTACGGCGAGATCGCGAACCGGCTCGGCATGCCGGGTTCGGCACAGGTCGTTGGCCAGGCGATGGGCCGCAACCCCTTCCCCATCATCGTTCCCTGCCACCGGGTGATGGGCGCGGGCGGAAAACTGACCGGGTTTTCCGCGCCGGGCGGGGTCGAGACCAAACGCCGGATGCTGCTGATCGAAGGATCGACGGCCGTGGAACCGACGTTGTTCTAGGCGGGAGCTATGCGTCCGTGGACACCGATGGTTTCCACGGTTTCAGCCACGGGGTCTCCGGCCAGTTCTCGGCGGCGGCCATCAGCGGGAAGGCCGTGCCTCCGTCGATGTGCTCACGCACGATGTCGGCGTGCCCGGCATGGCGGGCGGTCTCCTGGATGAGGTGGAGCAGCACCCACCGCACCGACCACGCTTCCACATCCGGCGGGAACCACGGCACCCCCTTCGGCACGGGCACGGGCTGTCCGAGATCTTCGATGCCCGCGACGATCTCGTCGGTCTCCTTCGCCGCGGCCGCGTAGCACGCCAGCACCTCGGCCAGGGTTTCGTGCTCGGCAAGCCGGAAGTTCTCCACGTACCGGGCCTGGCGCTCGGCCATCGAGCCAGGCGCTTCCCGCTGCCGCACGGTGTCCATCCAGCCCTGCTCGACGGTGGCGACATGTTTGATCAGGCCACCGATGCTCAACGAACTCTCGGTGGGCACCAGGCGGGCCTGCTCGTCGGTGAGGCCGTAGGCGGAGATGCGCAGCACACGGCGTTGCTGCGCAAGGAAACTGAGCAGCCCGTCGCGCTCGTCGGACACCGGGGGGACGTTGCCGTTCATCACGGCTCCTCTCTGTCGGTTGATGGGAATCGTCTCACCGGGCACCGACAATTTCGGGTCCGCTGGGGGCACGGGGCCGGCCTTCACCCGGGACGGACCAGGCCGACCTCATAGGCGAACACCACCGCCTGCACCCGGTCACGCAGTCCGAGCTTGTTGAGCACCCGCCCGACATGGGTTTTGACCGTCGCCTCCGACACGCCCAGCCGCATGCCGATCTCCGTGTTCGACAGCCCGCCCGCCAACTCGACCAGCACCTCGATCTCCCGTTCGGTGAGCCGGGACAGCCGCTGATCGGTCCGGGGACCGCTGCGGTCGCCGGGATCGGGCAGCCGGTCGGCCATCGCGTCGAGGAGCCGCCGGGTCACGCTGGGCGCCACCACCGCGTCCCCCGCCGCGACCGCACGGATCGCGGACAACAGATCCTCAGGCGGAACGTTCTTGAGCAGGAAACCGCTGGCGCCGACGCGAAGACCGGCGAACGCGTACTCGTCGAGATCGAACGTCGTCAGGATCAGGACCCGGGATCGCGGATGCGCACGCACGATGTCCCGGGTCGCGTCGATCCCGTCCATCCCCGGCATCCGCACGTCCATCAGCACCACGTCCGGGTCCAGCTCCCCGGTCCGGCGCACGGCGGCCGCGCCGTCGGCCGCTTCGCCGACCACGACCATGTCCGGCTGGGATTGGAGGACGAGCCGGAAACCCAGGCGCAGCAACGGCTCGTCGTCCACGAGCAGCACGCTGATGCTGCTCATCCGCTGCTCCTCCGCGACTTCGCGCGCGCCCTGTGGGCATCTTGACGGCCGCGACTCGAGCTCATGCCGCGCCCTCCCCGACCGTCTGCCCGCCGGCCAGCCGGGCCAGCACCCGCCAGCCACCCCCGGAACGTGGGCCGGCCGAGACCTCGCCGTCGAACATCGCGGCCCGCTCGGCCATGCCTCCCAGCCCGTGCCCGGCCACGTGCGCCGATGACGGGCCCGGGCGCCCGTCATCGGCCACCTCGATCTCGACGACGGGATCGCGATATCGCAGGGTCACCTTTGCCTCACTCGGTGAATCAGCGTGCTTGAGCACGTTGGTCAGCGCTTCCTGGACCAACCGGTAGATGGCCAGCTGTGCGGTGGGCGGCAAACCGAACGGCTCGCCCACGACCGTCAGCGACGTCGGCAGGCCCGCCCCGCGCACCTGCGCCACCAGCTCGTCGAGCTGCTCTATCCCCGGTTGCGGGACCCGCATCGCTTCCTGGTCGCTCCCCCGCAGCACACCCAGCAGCCGGTGCATCTCGGTGAGCGCCTGCCGCCCGGTGGCCGAAACCTGGCGCGCGGCGGCCTCGGCGTCGTCCGGATTACCGCGCGCGGCGAACGCGGCACCGTCGGCCAACGCGATCATCACCGACAGGTTGTGGGCCACGATGTCGTGCATTTCCCGGGCGATCCTGGCCCGTTCGGCCGCCGCGGCAAGCTGGGCCTGCTGGTCACGTTCGTGCTCGGCACGGCGGGCACGGTCCTCGAGCGAGGCAAGGTACGCCCGCCGCGTCCGCACGTTCCGGCCGAGCACGAACGCCGCCGTGGCCATGCCGGACAGGAACACGAAACCCTGGAGCCAGTGCTCGGTCCCCGACCAACGGATCACCGCGAGGACGACACCCAGTTCGAGCACGCCCAGTGCGATCAGTGCGCGGGTACGGCCGCAGTACGCGGCGACGGTGTACAACCCGACGAGCAGCGCGAGGTCGCCGAGGACGGGACGCCCGGTCAGCCACTGGGCGAAGGCGATCGCGGCCACACATCCGAAGACCCCGAGCGGACAGCGGCGGCGCAGGGCGAGCGGCACCACCAGCAGGATGCCGAGCACCGCGTTGATCGGCCACCGCTGGTCGGGACCGAGGCGAACCCCGGTGAGCAGGAGGACGAGCACGGTCAGCGCCGCGTCGACGACCAGGGTATGGCGCCGCGACCAGGCGCGGAGGCGGTTCAGGCCCGCCAACCGCCTGCTCGCGACGCCCTCGGTCATGAGTTCATCATTCCCTGTTCAAGCGTCTCGGTGCCGCAACAGCACGGCGGCGACCACGATCGCGGCGATCAGATAGGCGCAGAACACGGCAAAGCCGGTCCATGGCGCGAGCATGCCGGGTTCGGGATGGACCGTCATCACCTCCTGGCCGGCGTTGCTCGGCACGTACGGGTTGATGTGCCTGCCCCAGCTGTCCGGCAGCGCGCTCAGCAGCACCGGCAGGATCAGCAGGATCCCGAACAGCGTCCCGATCGCGCCCGCGGTGTGCCGGATGATCCAGCCCAGCGCCACGCCGATGAGCCCGACCACGGTGAGGTAGAGGCCGGTGCCGAGGACGGCGCGGAACACCCCGGGCGCGGACAGCGTGGTGTCGATGTGCTCCGAACTGAGCATCCACTGACCGGCGAAGAACGCTACGAACGCGCTCACCGTGCAGACGACGAGCGACGCGGCACCGAACACCACGAGCTTCGCCCACAGCACTGGCAGGCGTTTGGGTGCCGCGGAGAAGCTGGACCGGATCATCCCGGTGCCGTACTCCCCCGACACGACGAGCACCCCGAGCACCCCGATGATCAACTGGGCGAGGAAGGCGCCACGGAGGCTGACGTCGGTCGGATCGAAACCGGCCTTCCGCTCGGGATCCAGCGTCGCCCACCGGCTGGCCGTCAGCGCCGAGAACAGCGTGCCGAGGCCGACCATGGCGACCACGGTCGCGGTGAAGGCCAGGTAGGTGGAGCGCAGTGAGCGGAGCTTGACCCACTCCGAGGCGATGAGCCGGAACTGGGTGACCTTGACCCCCGGCGGGAGCGAAACCCGCGGTTCTTCGGTCGCGATGAGCGTGCTCATGATGCCCGCCTTCCGCCCTGGAACTCGACCTCTTCCTCGGTGAGCTCCATGAACGCCTGTTCCAGTGACGCCTTGACCGGGGTCAGCTCCTCGAGCGGCAGCTGGCGGCGGCAGGCGATCATCCCGATTTCGGTGCTGCTCAGCCCGGCCACCTCCAGCACGCCGTCCGCCATGCTGGTGACGGTGACGTCCGGACCGGCCAGCAGATCGCGCAGCGCCGCGGCACGCGGGCTGCGCACCCGGACGGTGTTGCGGGATGCCGATTCGGTGAATTCGCGCATCGAGGTATCAGCGATCAACCGGCCTCGGCCGACGACGATGAGGTGTTCCGCGGTCAACGCCATCTCACTCATCAGGTGCGAGGACACGAACACCGTCCTGCCCTCCGCGGCCAAACCCCTGAGCAGGGTGCGAATCCACCGGATGCCCTGCGGGTCGAGACCGTTGACCGGCTCGTCCAGCACCAGCGTGGCCGGGTCGCCGAGCAGCGCGGCCGCGATGCCGAGCCGCTGTCCCATTCCGAGCGAGAACCCGCCCGCCCGCTTGTGCGCGACCCCCCGCAACCCGACGAGGTCGATCACCTCCTGGACCCGCCGCTTTCCGATGCCGTGCGTCAGCGCGAGCGCGAGCAGGTGGTGGTAGGCCGAGCGTCCCGTGTGGACGGCGCGTGCTTCGAGCAGCGCGCCGACTTCCCGCAACGGAGCCGCGTGCTCCGCGTAGTGCTTGCCGTTCACCGTCACCCGACCGGAGGTGGGCGCGTCCAGGCCCATGATCATCCGGATGGTGGTGGACTTGCCCGCCCCGTTCGGCCCCAGGAAGCCGGTGACCACGCCGGGCCGCACGGTGAAGGTCAGGTCGTCGACGGCTGTCTTTTCCCCGTATCTCTTGGTCAGTGCCTGTGCTTCGATCATGGTGGCGAAGGTAGGCCGGAGCGGCAACGGGCGGGACTGCCTCAGGATCGATCTTTCCGGCCGGAAAGTCCTACTTTCGGCGTAAGGACGTCCATCGGAGGTCGGCGTTGCCTCCCTGGGGAGGTCACATTCTCAGGGTCCTCACAGCGTTCGCGACGCAGGGTATACGCCATGCTGGTGACGAGTGACCTGCCGCTGCGAACCCGGTTCGCGATCGCGGCGGCCCGCACCGCCGCGGCCGTGTCCCGCCGGACCGGTCGCGGAAGCGGGGGGATGATCGGTGGGAGGATCGCGCTCAAGCTCGACCCCCATGCGTTGCAGCGACTCGCCCGTGGCCGCATTGTCCTGCTGGTGACCGGTACGAACGGGAAGACGACGACCACGTTGATGCTCAGGCGGGCGGTCGAGGCGCTCGCGCCCGTCACGTCCAACAGCGACGGCGCGAACATGCCCGACGGGGTGCTCGCCGCGCTCGCCGCGAACCCCGACGCTCCCTTCGCGGTACTCGAAGTCGACGAAACCTACCTGCCGTGGGTGGCCGAGCGGGTCGACCCCGCGGCCATCGTTTTGCTCAACCTCAGCCGGGACCAGCTGGACCGGGTCGGCGAGGTCCGCAAGACCGAGCGTGAGCTGCGCGCGGCCATCGCCAGGCTCGCCGACACGGTGGTCGTGGCGAACTGCGACGACGTTCTGGTTGCCTCCGCCGCCGGAGCGGGTAACCACCCCTTGTGGGTGAGTACGGGACAGACCTGGCGGGACGACTCCATCGCCTGCCCTCGCTGCGGTCGCGCGGTCCGGCACCATCCGCAGGACAAGATGGAGTGGGACTGCGTCTGCGGACTGGTCCGGCCGCGACCGGAATGGGTGCTCGACGAGGACGACCTGATCGGCCCGGACAACCCGCCCGAGCGGCTGGAGCTGAACCTGCCGGGCCGGGTGAACGCGGCCAACGCGGCGCTCGCGCTGGCGGCGGCGACCTGCGTCGGTGTTCCCCTGAGCGTGGCGGTGCAGCGGGTGCGGTCGATCACCGCCGTCGCCGGGCGCTACCAGCGAGTTCCCTACGCGGGGCACGCCGTGCGGGTGCTGCTGGCCAAGAACCCGGCAGGGTGGTGCGAAACCCTGCCGCTGCTCGAGCCCGACCAGCCGGTGGTCATCGCGGTGAACGCCAGAGAGGCCGACGGTCGTGACCTGTCCTGGCTGTGGGATGTGCCGTTCGAACGATTGCGGGGGCGCCGGGTGATCGCGACCGGGGAACGCGCCGCCGATCTCGCCGTGCGGCTGCGGTACGCCGAAGTGGACGCGAGCGCGCAGCCCGACCCGTTGCGGGCCGTGGCTTCGCTGGGCTCGGGGCCGGTCGAACTCATCGCTAACTACACGGCGTTTCGCGAGGTCAACACCAGGCTGGCCGATGTCGGCTGAATCCAGCGTCCGAATCGGCCTGATCCTGCCCGACGTGCTGGGCACGTACGGGGATTCGGGAAACGCCACGGTGCTGCGCAAGCGGCTCGAATGGCGGGGTATCGAGGCGGAGGTCCTGCCGGTGCGGCTCGGTGACGTGACCCCGTCGTCACTCGACCTGTACGTGCTCGGCGGCGGCGAGGACGACGCCCAAGCGCTCGCGGCCGACCATCTGAGCAAGGACCCCGGTATGCAGCGGGGCGTCGAGCGTGGTGCGGTCGTCTTCGGGGTGTGCGCGGGCCTTCAGGTGCTGGGCCGCGCCTTCACCACGTCCGATGGCGTGACGCACCCGGGTCTCGGGCTGCTCGACGTGAGCACCAGTCCTGGCGAGCGGCGCTCGGTCGGCGAGGTCGTGGTCCAGCCGGATCCCCGGTTCGGTACCGAACCGTTGACCGGCTTCGAAAATCATCTCGGCATCACCACCGTCGGGCCGGACAGCCTGCCACTCGGGCAGGTGGTGCGGGGCACCGGGAACGGTGAGGGGACCGAGGGTGCGGTGAGCGGCCGGGTCCTGGCGACCTACCTGCACGGGCCGGCGCTCGCGCGGAATCCGGAACTGGCCGATCTGGTCCTGGGCTGGGTGGTCGGGCTGCCCCTGCCCCCGCTGGACATCCCCGAGGTCGAGCAACTGCGGCAGGAGCGATTGGCACGTCGTCGGGCACGATGACGAGTGTGAACGAGCGGCCGAAGACCGCGCCGTACCTGGTGCGGATACGCCCCCGCCTGGTCGGGCAGCTGACGTCGCCCCGGGCGGGCATCCGGATGCGGACCACGGCCGTCGCGGTGGTGGTGCTGGCGCTGGCGCTGGCGGTCTCGGAGATCGGCGTGGTCCTGCTGCTGAGCTGGTCGCTGGACCGGGCAACGACGGACAGCGCGCGCAGTTCCGCCCGGCAGATCGCCAACCAGCTCGCGCGGGAGGGCAGCCGGGAGCTCACCGACAACGACGTGGCCAGTACCGGGGACACCGCGGCGGTCATCCAGGTGCTGGACTCGCACGGCAGGCCGATCGCGAGCGACCCGGTGATCGCCGGCCGCGCCGCGATCACCACGGCACGGCCTTCGCCCGGCACGGAGGCCGTGGAGACGACCGGGCTCACGGTCAGCGGAACCGAGGAGACCTTCCGGCTGGTGTCGATCGGTGTCGGCGGTCCCGGGGGTCCGTACAGCGTGGTCTCCGCGCGTTCCCTCAGCTCGGTGGACGCCGCGTCGATCAGGCTCACCCTGCTGCTCGCGCTCGCCTCCCTGCCCCTGCTGGTGATAGCGGCGCTCGCCGTGCATCGCGCCGTCGGTTCGGCGTTGCGCCCGGTGGAGCGGATGCGGCGGACCGTGGCCGAGATCCCCGCCCGCGACGTGACGTTGCGGGTGCCGTTGCCGTCCGCGAAGGACGAGGTGTACCGGCTCGCCACGACGCTCAACCGGATGCTGGACCGGCTCGCGTCGGCGCAGGAGGCGCAACGGCGGTTCGTCTCGGACGCCAGCCACGAGTTGCGTTCGCCGCTGTCCACCATCACCACGGCGCTGGAGGTTTCGGCACACCATCCGGAGACGATGAGCCGCGACGAGCTGGTGGACATCGTCTCGCAGGAGGTCGCCCGGCTGCGGGAGCTGGTCGACGACCTGCTGGTGCTGGCGCGCACCGACGACACCACGGACACGCCCGCATGGAAGGAGGTCGACCTCGACGACCTGGCGCGGGCCGAGGGTGGACGGATCCGCTCGGCGGACCTCGAGGTGGAGATCCGCGCGCTGCCCGCGAAGGTGCGGGGCAATCCCGAGCAGTTGCGGCGGGCGATCCGGAACCTGGTGGACAACGCCGGCGACTACGCGCGGCACCGGGTCAGGGTGACGACCCGGACGGTCGGCTCCACGGCCGTGCTGGAGGTCGGCGACGACGGGCCGGGCGTGCCGTTGGCCGACCGGGCGCGGATCTTCGAACGTTTCGTCCGGCTCGACGACGCACGCACACGGCGCGTCGGGGGCGCGGTCGGCCTCGGCCTGGCGATCGTCGCGGGGATCGCGCTGCGGCACGGGGGCCGGGCCAGTTGCGTCGAACTCTCCGACGCCCGTTTCCCGGGCGCGCATTTCCGGCTCGAGCTGCCCATCGACGAGGCGTAACGCGAGCTTGGGATCCTAGGCGTATGCGTGTGCTCGTGGTCGAAGACGAACGGCCGTTCGCGGAGACCCTGCGGCGAGGCCTGATCGCCGAGGGGTTCAGCGTCGACGTCGCGCATACCGGCCCGGAGGGGCTGTGGGCGGCGACCGAGGGGTCCTACGACGTGATCGTGCTCGACATCATGCTGCCCGAGATGTCCGGCTACGAGGTGTTGAAACGGCTGCGCGCGACCGAACGGTGGACGCCGGTGCTCATGCTGACCGCGAAGGACGGCGAGTACGACGAGGCGGACGCGTTCGACCTCGGTGCCGACGACTACCTCACCAAGCCGTTCTCGTACGTGGTCCTGCTCGCCCGGCTGCGGGCCCTGCTGCGCCGTGGCGCCCCCGCCCGGCCCGCCGTGCTGACCGCCGGCGACCTCCGGCTCGACCCCGCCGCCCGGACAGTCCACAGAAGACAAACCGGGATCGACTTGACGGCCAGGGAGTTCGGCTTGCTGGAGTTCCTGCTGCGGCGCCGTGGCGAGGCCCTCACCAAGAACGAGATCCTGACCCACGTATGGGACGCGCACTACGAAGGCGACGAGAACGTCGTCGAGGTCTACATCGGTTACCTGCGAAGGAAAATCGACGCCCCCTTCGGCACGCACACGATCGAGACGTTGCGAGGCGTCGGCTACCGGCTCTCGTGACGTGATGGCGTGCACCAAGGGGTCTGGGGGTTGCGCACCCAGAAGACCCAGGTGCACGCCATCACGAAAGGTCTGTCAGGACCTGGCCGGGGTCTCCCGATCCTGACCACGTTCGACGCCGACTACGTGTACCAGGCGCTTCAGGCCGGAGCGAGCGGATTCCTGGTCAAGGACACCGAACCGGCCGAACGCGTGCAGGCGGTCCGCATCGTCGCCCGCGGCGACGCGCTGCTCTCATCGAGCGCCGCGCGGCGGCTGATCGCGGACATCGCGGGCCGACCGCGACAGGGCGCGGCCCGGCCGGATCTGCTGACCCGGCTCATTGAGCGGGAGCGGGAGGTGCTGACGCCGGCCGGCACCGGTCTGTCGAACGACGAGATCGCCGGGCGGCTCTTCCTCCAGCCCGTTGACCGTGAAGACCCACATCAGCCGGACGATGACCAAAGTGGACGCTCCGACCGCGCGCAACTCGTCGTGCTCGCCTACGAGTCCGGCCTCCCTGCGAGGCCACACCGGAACGTAGGACAGTGAGGATAGGACAGTGAGGATAGGACAGTGAGGATAGGAACGGGGAACACGCGCCGCGGTCAGGGGCGGGGTTTGGCGAAGGGGAAGAGGACGGTCTGCCGGATGGACGCGCCGGTGAGCATCATCAGCAGCCGGTCGATGCCGAGGCCGAGGCCACCGGTCGGGGGCATGCCGTGCTCCAGGGCGAGCAGGAAGTCCTCGTCCAGTTCCATCGCCTCGACGTCGCCGCTCGCCGCCCGGAGCGACTGCGCCTCCAGCCGCCGCCGCTGCTCCAGCGGGTCGGTCAGTTCGGTGTAGGCGGTGCCTATCTCCGCGCCGAACGCGATCAGGTCCCAGCGTTCCGCCAGCCGCGGATCGCGCCGGTGCTGGCGGGTCAGCGGGGAGACGTCGCTCGGGTAGTCGGTGTAGAACGTGGGGCGCACGGTCGCCGGTTCGACGAGGTGCTCGAACGCCTTGAGCACCAGGTCGCCGCGGCCGGCGTCGTCGTCGGCCTGGATGCCGGCCGCCCGGCACAGCTCCCGCAGGCGGCAAAGCGAGCTGCCCGGTTCGACGCGTTCCCCGAGCGCTTCCGACACCGCGTCGTGCACGGTGACCACGGGCCACTCGCCGGAAATGTCGTGTTCCTCGCCACCCCGCCGAACCACTTGCGCGCCGTAGACCGCTTCGGCCGCATATTGCACCAGTTCGCGAGCGAGAATCCGCATCGAGTCGTAATCCGCGTACGCCTGGTATGCCTCGAGCATCGTGAACTCGGGGTTGTGGGTGGCGTCGACGCCTTCATTGCGGAAGTTGCGATTCAGCTCGAAGACCCGCTCGACCCCCGCCACGCACAGCCGTTTCAGGTACAGCTCGGGCGCGATCCGCAGGTACATGCGCATGTCGTAGGCATTGATGTGGGTGACGAACGGGCGCGCGTTCGCGCCGCCGTGCACCGCCTGCAGCATCGGCGTTTCGACCTCGAGGAACTCTTGTGCGTGCAGGCGCTCCCGCACCGCCCGGACCACCTTGCTGCGCAGCCGCAGCATGTTCGCCGAGTCCGGGTGCACGATCAGGTCCAGGTACCGCTGACGCACCCGGGCCTCCGGGTCGGTCAGCCCCTTCCGCTTGTCGGGCAACGGATGCAGGCACTTCGCGGTGACCGTCCACTCGTCGACGAGCACGGACAGCTCCCCGCTTTTCGAGGTGATCACCTGGCCCCGCACGCCGACGTGGTCGCCGAGATCCACACCGCTGCGCCAGGCACCGAGCCGGTCGCGGTGCAGCATCAGTTGCAGCTCACCGGTGAAGTCACGCAGCCGCGCGAAACACAGCCCACCGAAATCGCGGATCGCGATCACGCGCCCGCTCACGCGTACCTCGTGCCCGGTGTGCGTGTCGGGCGTAAGCCCACCGAACTTTCGCACCACGTCGGCGAGGACGGTGTCCCGCCCGAAACCGGCCGGGTACGGGTCCATGCCGGCGTTCCGCAACCGGTCGAGCTTCGCGATCCGGACGCGGACCTGCTCGGGGCGCCGCACCGGTTTCGGCTCAACCCCCTTCGCCCGCTCGTCGATCTCGTTGACCCTGGCCAGAAACCCCTCGCTGACCGTGTCCGTGGAGATCGCCCGCCGCGTGAACCGCCAGCCGCTCGGCAGGAATCCTTCGAGCGCGCCCGCGGTCAGCCCGATACGGGGCAGCATTCGCGCCGAGGTGTAGCACAGGAACCGCGGCTCCCATTCCGGCCCGTATTTCGCGTTCGACCGGTACAGCGATTCCAGTTGGAAGAACCGGGAGAACAGGGCGAGCACGGTCCGCCACGCGCGCAGCACGGGACCGGCGCCGATCCGCTCCCCGGCCGCGAACACCGCGCGGAACATCGCGAAGTTGAGCGAGATCCGCTGCGCGCCGAACCGGCCCGCGTGCTCGACCAGTTGGGCGATCATGTACTCGTTGAGGCCGTTCTCGGCGTCACGGTCACGGCGCATCAGATCCAGCGACAGTCCTCGCCGGCCCCAAGGCACGAACGACAGCAACCCGCGCAGCATGCCCTTCGCGTCGTACGCTTCGACCACTACGCACCGGCCGTCGCTCGGGTCGCCGAGCCTCGACAGGGCCATCGAAAACCCGCGTTCGGCCTCCGCGCCGCGCCAGTGCTGCGCCATGCCGAGCAGCTCGCCCATCTCCTCCGGTGAGATCTCCGCGTGCCGCCGGACCCGGGCGGTGTACCCGGCTCGCTCGATCCGGCTCACCGCCTGCCGCACCGACCGCCGCTCCGGTCCCGCGAGCGTGAAGTCCCGGACATCGAGGATGGCCTCGTCACCGAGTTCCAACACCTTCAGCCCGGCCCGCGCGTAGGCCCTGGCGCCACGCTCGCTCGCCCCGAGCACGCCCGGCGTCCAGCCGTAGGTGTGCGCCTCGGCGAGCCACGCGGACACGGCCTGCGGCCAGAATTCCGGGTCGCCGATCGGGTCCGCGCTGGCGATGCTGGTGCCGCCCAGCACCCGGTAGGTCACCGCGGCCCGGCCGGACGGTGCGAACACCACGCTCTTGTCCCGCCGTGTCGCGAAATAGCCGAGAGAGTCGTCCTCGCCGAACTTGGCCAGCAACGACCGCAGCCGCAACTCCTCCTCGTCGCTGCGGTGACGGCGGCTCCGCACACCCCGGAAGAACACGTACAGGGTCCCGACGGCCGCCAGCAGGGCGGCGAGGTCGATCGTCAGGTCGACCCAGGGCGGGCCCTCGCCGTGCACCCCGACGCGGCGCAGTTGCAGTAGCTCACCGGTCGCGTGGTTGGCCGCCCACAGGAACCGGTCGGCGGTGGCCCGCAGCGAGCCGGGAAACATCTCGGTCAGCAGCCAGCCACCGACGATCGCCACCGAGATCCCGGTGGCACCGACCATCAGCGCGCGCCACCAGGCACCCGGCGCGAGCCGCGCGGGGAAGGCGGGCCGGAGGATCACCAGGAAGACGATCAACCCGATCGTGGTCAGCTCGATACCGGTGATCACGCCGAGCAGCGGCGGCACATGCCGGACCTCGGGCTTCGGGAGCCGGTGCGGCGCCCAGATCAGCGTCACCTCGTACGCCACGGTGGTCAGCAGGCCGCCGGCCTGGAACAGGATCAGCGTGTCCAGCGCGGCCCGCTTGCGGCGGCGCAGCGCGGCGCCGAGCACGCCCAGCACCAGCGCCACCAGCAGGTTCGCGTCGGCGGGCACGTTCACCAGGCTGAACAGCCAGGTGGTCGCCGAGTAGAACCGGGTGTGCGGGTCGTCCCAGATGAGCAGGACCACCGACATCAGCGCACCGAGCTGCACCACCGTGGCCACCAGCCCGCCGGCCTTGCGCCGCCAGGCCGGGACGGCCTTCTCACTCATCTTCACCACCCCGCGCCTTCCGGGGGAGCAACTCCCGAACCCCGCAAGAGGGCAAGCACCCAAGCCTGGCATGTGAAGCTCATCGCACCGGCTTGGGACCGTCCCGACGATGGTGTCACGCTGGTTTCTCCAGATCCACGACCCGGGGACCCTTTCGGGCCTCGAGGGAAGGACGGTTGACAGCGATGTCGAACCACTCCGAGCCGGCTCCGTACGGAACCGGCGCCGGCGCGCCGGTCAAGAAGGTGCGCGTCCATCACCTTCGCGAACTCAAGGAACGCGGCGAGCCCTGGCCCATGCTCACCGCCTACGACATGTACACCGCCCAGCTCTTCGACGAGGCGGGCATTCCGGTGCTGCTGGTCGGCGATTCCGCCGCGAACAACGTATTCGGCTACGACACGTCGTTGCCGGTGACCGTGGACGAGCTCCTGCCGCTCGTGCGCGCGGTGACTCGCGCGGCGAAGCGGGCGCTGATCGTCGCGGACCTGCCGTTCGGCTCGTACCAGCTGTCGCCCGAGCAGGCCCTGACCACCTCGGTACGGTTCATGAAGGAGGGCCGCGCGCACGCCGTGAAACTCGAGGGCGGGCGCCGGTTCGCCCCGCATGTCGAGGCGCTCACCTCGGCCGGGATCCCGGTGATGGGGCACATCGGGTTCACCCCCCAGAGCGAGCACAACCTGGGCGGCTACCGGGTCCAAGGCCGGGGCAAGGCTGGTGACGAACTGCTCGCCGACGCGCTCGCGCTGCAGGATGCCGGGGCGTTCGCGGTGGTGATGGAGATGGTTCCGGCCGAGGTGGCGAAGCGGATCACGCACGAGCTGAAGATCCCCACGGTCGGCATCGGCGCGGGCCCGGACTGCGATGCCCAGGTTCTGGTCTGGCAGGACATGGCCGGGCTGCGCCGGGGCAAGGCGCCACGCTTCGTCAAGCGGTACGCCGATGTCGCCGGGGTGCTCTCCGGTGCCGCCACGGCGTTCGCCGACGAGGTCCGCCGCGGCGAATTTCCCGCCCCGGAGCACGCCTTCCACTGACCCGTCTCCCGCCACCCTCGACGGAGAAGCAGAGCGCCGCGGTGCCCTGTCGCTACGCGCCACGGCCGGGTACTCAGGCGTCTCGTTCACGCTTGAACCGTTCGGCGAGAACCGGGTCGTTTTCCCACCACAGCCCTGAAGGCGCGGCGGATTGCTCCCGGTTGTCCAGTTCCGTGTCGATTCGCTTGGCCTGCCGTTCGTCATCGCGCAACCAGCGCCGCAGCAGCGCCCCGACGAACGGCAGGCCGGCCAGATCGCCGCCGATCCAGAGGACGCCGGCGCCGATGATCTGGTCGGTCCGCGGATCGGGACCCCAGGTGCGGGCCAGCGCGTGGTAGAAGCCGGGCGCGCGCAGCGGGCCGAGCCACAGCACAAGTCCGAGCGCCGCGTCCGCGACCACCTCGGCGAAGCTGATGCTGAACGAGACGAGGTGATGATCTCCGCGCGGAGTAGGGTCGACCCGCAGCCGGGTCCAGAAGTAGACGAACCCGCACAGGATCAGGCCGAGACGGACGAGTGCGTCCACCGCGGAATTCCGCAGGCACAACTGGTAGAGCGGGGTCAGGTAGAGCAGCAGAGGCGGCGCGATCAGCAGCACGGTGACCACGAGTGGGAAGGTCAGCGCCCGGGCCAGACGGTTACGCCCGATTTCCCGTAGCCGCCGGGCGGGACAGATCGCCAGCACCAGGGTGAGCGGGGCACCGAGCGCCAGCAGCAGCGGCGTGATCATCAGCAGCGTCACGGTCTGCACCGCGCGCGGCCAGAAAAGTGTGGTGTCGTAGACACCCAGGAACGAGCACGTGACCAGTGGAATCGTGGCCAGCCCCGCCAGGAACGCGGCGGTCCGCTGCCGCGACCAGCCCGGAACACGGCGAGCACAAACAAGATAACCAAGGCCTGACAGCAGCACGAAAAACAGCGTGGGGAAATCGGGCGCCCAGGCTGTGAACACCCTTTCCCAGGAAAGTGGACTCATGCGACGAAATAGACCAGGCTCGCCGCGCCGGCGACCCCGCAGTAAATCGCGAACGGGGTAAGGGTGCGTGTCTCGAAATACGAGACCAGGAAACGCACCGACAGGTAGGCCGCGACAAAGGCGACCAGGCTCCCGACCACCGCCGGACCGAGTGAAGCGTGCGCCTCGGGTTTGAGCAGCGACGGCATCTTGAACACACCCGCGGCCAGGATCACCGGGGTGGCGAGAAGGAACGCGAAGCGCGCGGCGTCCTCGTGGGACAGGCCACGGCGCAACCCGGTAACGATCGTGCTGCCGGACCGGCTGATCCCGGGCAGCAGCGCGAAGATCTGGGCCGCCCCGATCAACACCGCGTCCTTGACCTTCAGCCGGGAAAGCCTCAGGTCGGAGGACTCTTCGAGGCGGACCGGGCGCATCGGCATGGTGGGCTGGGCAGAGAAGTCGATCGTGGTCTCGGATGGCGTCGGCCGTCTTCCGGCGACCGGCTTCGCGACGCGGCCGAAGCGTTCCACGGCGAACAGCACCGCACCGTTGAGCATCAGGAAGATCGCCGCGGGCACCGGCTTGCCCAAATGGTTCTGCACCACCTTGTCCAGCAGCACCCCGGCGATGCCGACCGGGATCGTGGCCAGCACCAGCAGCCAGGCCAGACGCTGGTCGGGGTCGACCACCTCGCGGTCACGGATGGAGGTGAGCAGGCCACGCACGATCCGCACCCAGTCGCGCCAGAAGAACAGGACGAGCGCGAGCGCGGTGGCCACGTGCATCGCCACCAGCACCGCCAGATACGGGGACCCTTCGCCCATGCTCAGGTCGGCGGCCCAGGAACCGCCGATCCACGCCGGCAGCAGAATGCTGTGCCCCAGGCTGGACACCGGGAACAATTCCGACACACCTTGCAAGGCGCCGACGACAATTGCCTCGAAATAGGTCACAGCGGACATCGAGGACCTTCCTGGAAGCAGGCGGACAGCATTCCGGCACGACGCTACCCGACCGGAATTCAGCGCTCACCGGCCCCCAACGCGGTGGACAGTTCGCGGTGCGCCGCCAACAGGGAGGGGCCGTACCAGGTCAGGTAACGACCGGAAACGAGCACATAACGGACACCGGGAAAGGACTCCGGCCCGTCACCGGCGGTGAACTCGTACGGTTCGTCGGGCAGCACCAGCAGGTCCGCCAGACCTTCGGCGAACCACGACCGGAGTTCGTCGAGTTTCGGTCGCGGATACCGGTCCGGATGCTCCCCGTACACGACCTGAACACCCAGCCTGCGGAGCACGTCTCCGCCGAACGTGTCCCGGCCGAGGATCACCCACGGCTTGCGCCAGACCGGCACCACGGCCCGGCTGTGCACCGCGGGCACCTCCCGCCACCTCTCCTCGGCCGCGACGAGCCAGTCCGGCTCGTATGCCCCGAAAGCCTGCGTCAGCAACCGGCGGAGCGAGGCCAGCGCGTGGGGCACGGTGTCCGGCGCGCGCATCACCCACACCGGAATCCCGTTGGCCCGCAACCGTTCCACGTCCTCCGGGCGGTTCTCCTCGGAATTGGCCAGCACGAGGTCCGGGCGCAGGTCGAGGATCCGGTCCACCTTCGGGTACTTCGACCCACCCACCCGCGTGACGTCCAAGGTGGACGGATGAGCGCAGTAGTCCGTCGCCCCCGCCAGCCTGCCGGGCGTGGTGGTCTCGACAGTCTCGGTCAGCGCCGGCACCAACGACACCACCCGGCCCGGAAGACCGCGGATCGGGACATCCGCCCCGAGATCGTCGAACAGAGTCATCGCTCACCCTCGAGGTACTCGCGCAGGACGTCGGCGTGGCAAGGCCGTGGCGCGCACCAGCAGCCGAGCGCGCGGCCACTCAACTCGCCGCCGCGCAGCCTGGCGACCAGGTCGGGTCGCCCTTCCAGGTATTCACGATAGTGCCGCACCATCGCCTCCCGGTCCTGCTTCGCCTCCTTCACATAGGGGTTGGCGAAGTCGGATTCCGGCCAGGAATGGCGGGTGCCCGCGTGGCCCACGTAGGTGATGAGGTCGCGTTCGACCAGCCAGGGCACCAGATTCCTGTGCGGTCCGGACTTGCGGACGTTGACCACGACCGGGTGCCCGTCGAGCACCCGCTTCGCCAGCTCACGTTCCTGGCCGGTCCAGCCTTCGGTCTCCACTTTGTCCCGTCTGTCAGGCTCGCTCGAAGGAAACCTTCCGCCGGTGCACGTCGACCGCGGTCAGCCGGACGGTGATCCGCTCCCCCTCCGGCAGATTCGCTCCGGTGCACTTACCCATCACAGGCGGATTCTCTACCAGAATCTCCGCCCGCGCCTCCTCAGCGCGCAGCACCACCGCCTCGAACGTGCCGCCGATCAGCCCGGCCAGCATCCAGGCCTCGACCTGATCGATGCAGGCCCGGTCGACCCGGGCGGCCAGCGTGTCCGACGTGTTCATCAGCACGGGCAGTTCGGGCAGGGCGGCGCGAACCCAGTCCGGGACCGGGGCCGACGCGCTCACCGCGAGGCAGACTTCGGCGGCGAAGCGGTCCACCAGCCGGCGAATCGGCGCGGTGACGTGCGCGTAGGGTGCCCCGATTCCGGCATGTGTGATCGACGCGGGCAACTCCCCGTCGAAGGCGGTGTAACCCGCGCCGCGCAACAGCCGCGTGGTGCACGCGTACAGCGCCATCGACTCCGGTAGCCGCGGGTTCAGCCCAGCGAGCAGTTCGGACACGCTCGCGTCGGCGGGCCACACGATGCCCAACGCGTCCGCCGAGCGACGCAGCCAGTTCAGGGACTCCTCGTCGGCATGGGGCAGGGTCCGGAGCACACCGATCCCGGCTTCGATCATGATCGAAGCGGCGGCCATGCCGGTGAGCAGGGAGATCTCCGCGTTCCACGCTTCGACGTCGTTCCGTGGCCGCATGCCCAGCTGCCAGCCGTTCCCCGTGTCGCCCGCGATCACCTGCTCGGGCAACTGAAGCTCGACCGCGCCGCGGGACACCGCCAACTCCCGGCGCAGGGCACCCAGTTCCGGCAGCCCGGCGAACGACGGATGCGGCGTGCCCGCCCTGAGCGCGGCCCGCACCGTTTCGTAGTCGAACTGGTCGGTCGAACGGACCCAGGCCCGGCAAACCCGCGTCGCGGTCGGCTCACCACCCGGGTCGAGGTCGATCGTCCACAGCACCGCCGGGCGGACCTCGCCGGGGAGCAGGCTGACCGCGTCCTCGGACAACACCGGGGGATGCAGCGGCACGTTACCGTCGGGCAGGTAGAGGGTCTGGCCGCGCCGCCTCGCCTCGCGGTCGACCGGGCCACCCGGCCGGACGAACTGGGCGACGTCCGCGATCGCGTAGTGCACGCGGAAACCCGCCCGCCTGCGCTGGATCACCATCGCCTGGTCGAGATCCTTCGCGCCCGGCGGATCGATGGTGACGAACGGCAACTCGGTGGCGTCCTCACGGCCACCGGTGAGTTCCGGTGGGTCCATCACCGCGGACTCGGCCTCGGCCAGCACGTCGGTCCGGAAGGACTCCGGCAGCTCGAACTCGGCGCGAAGGCGAGAGAAGTCACCATCCGCCGAGTGAGTGCGGACAACGAGAGCCACCTATGCACCCTAACTCCCCGGAGGAGAATTGATCCCCCGTTCGAGGCTGGGCCACTCGGGTGTATCTCGCCGCAGCTCGCGACCGGGCGCGGCGCGAGCGAGGAAGAGGCCGCGAAGGCTCGGCGACCACTCGACGTTGATCAAAGACTACCTGCGCGGCGACGGCCCGCGGATCGCCGGCGCCGGCGGGACCGGACAGCCTCGCCGCACTCGCCACCATTTTTGTCCACTATTTGTCCACTATGGACTCGACGCCGCGAGGTCCCACCGCCTGGCGGGTCAGTCGTCGCCTCTCCACTTGGCGTCCTCGGCATCGGCCTGCTTGGTCCGTTCACGCGCGATCTCCAGTGCACGCCGGGCGGTCGCCTCGTCCGGGTACGGACCGAGCAGGTCGATCGAGCGGGACCGCTCACGATGTTCGACCTGGTGGGTCCGCGTGTTGTAGTACCAGCCCTGGTCCGGATTCGGGTCCTTGCTCTTCGCGGCCATACTCCGAGCTTCGCACTCGTGCCGCGTCTTTGTCATCTCACGCGACGAAACAGCGTCACGACGAGCGGTAACGGTAGGGAATTTCCGTGGGTTCCCCGGTAGGGCCGAACTCGGCAGGCTTGTCGGCGGACGCCTCGGCCGGGAGTTCGTCGAACCAGCCGCGTTCGCTCAGCGGAATGCCGCGAGGGGGTGTGTCGGCATCAGAGCCGGGCGAGGGCACCGCGGGGGCGGGCCGGCCGGAGGCCATGGGCTGCTGGTCGGCGGGTCCGGCCGACTGGCCGGCAGCCGGGGGCATGCCGGTGGGTGCTGGGGCCGGGGCGGCGGGCTGGGCTCGGCCGGCGGGTTCCGCGGCCGTCTGACCCGGCTCGGCCGTAGCAACCGGCTCGGCCTGGGCGACCGGCTCGGCCTGGGCGACCGGCTCGGAATTCGCCGAAATCGGGTCGGCCGGAGGAGCCGGCTCGGGCCTCGGGGCCGGCTCCGCCCGCGGAAGCGGATCGGCCGCGACCGGCTCTCGCCGGGGCTTGAGCTTCCGCGGCGGCTCGGGCAGGGGCGGGACGGACGGCGAGGGCGTGGTCGGCGTCGATCGCCAGACCGGGGCAGGGGGAAGCTTCACCGGCACGGCACGTGGCCGCTCGGGCAGGCCCTGGGAAGGTGGCGTCCCCCCGGCCGCGCCGCGCGGTGGGATCGGGTCGAGGCAGGAGACGAGCACCGTCGTGTGCTGCGGGTCCTCGACCTTGCGGCCGCCGCGTTCCCGGTAGACCATGTCGCCGTCCGCGTCGATCTCCACCAGGTAGCCGGCCTCGGCGAGCTGGTCCTCATCCAGGTCGACGAGCTTCTCGAAGCGCGAGGGCACGACCCGGTACACCGGCCACGACAATCCGCGGTGTACTTGGTGGAACTGGGAAAGCAGGTAGAGGAACTGCTGCTGCCATGGAAGCGGCATCGCTTCGGCAAGCGACCGGGGAAGCACGACGTAACCCTCGTCGACGCCGGGCCAGCCGTGCGCGAGATAGTCGGCCAGCGGGGTGCTCGACGCCGGCGGGCCGGACGGCCGGGGTGGTGGCGGCGCCCCGAACAGATCCCTCGGTTCGGACTTGCGGCGCTTGCCGAATTTCTTGGCCACTGACAATCAGCCCCTAGGTCGGTTCAGCTTTCAGACACCTGGACGCACGGCCTGCGGCACGAGTTCCCGTTCGGTGAAGGAGACGGCACGCACGTGGACCGGCACCCCCGTCTGTTGGGCCTCCACGATTTTCCCGTCACCAAGGTACATCGCCACGTGGTGGACGGTGGCCGGGTTGGCCGGATCATTGGCCCAGAACAACAGGTCACCCGCGTGCGCGTCGCGGACCGGGAGCATCGCGCCGTCCTTGTACTGGTCCGCCGCCACCCGGTCGAGGATGATGCCCGCGGCCTTGTAGGAGGTCTGCATCAGGCCGGAACAGTCGTAGGAGTCCGGTCCTTCCGCACCCCACACGTACGGTTTTCCAAGCTGCGACAAGGCGAACTGGATCGCCGCGGCCGCGGCCTGGTTCGGCGGCAGCATGAGACCGGCGCCCTGGCCGCAGCCGGTCACGTCGCTCACCTGGCCCAGGTTCTCCACCAGGTAGGCGCCCATCGGCTCCCACTTGTGGTACCGGTCGGGGAACGCGGAACGTTCGACCGCCTGCGCGGAGGTCCCCGGCCGCATCTGGTCCCAGCCGGGCACGGTGAGCAGGACGTCGTAGAACTTGTTGATTTCGTAGACCGGGTCCTGAAGCTGGGCCTCGCTGCCCCAGTTCATGGACGGCCGCATCTGGAAGATGCCCAGCGAATCCCGGTCGCCGTAGTTCAGGTTCCGCAGGCCGGACTCGGTCATCCCCGCCTGGATCGCGATCTGCCACGCGCGCGGGGAAAGGTTGCGCTGCTTGCCGATCGAGATGATCAGCGACACGAGCTGCTTCTGCTCGGCACGCAGGTTGCCGGCCTGTACCGATGCCATGTCCAGCTGCCCCGGCTGACTCGGCCCGATCGCCGCGTCACAGCCGAGATTCGTCACGCCCAGCGCCTGCGCCTCCTGCTGGTCGGTCACCACCTTGACCACCATGCTGGCGGTCACCACGGTGGCGGTCAGCGCCGCGACCACCACGCCGAGAAGCAGCCCGATTCTCATAGCAGAAGCTCCCGCCGGTTTTGCGCGTGACCGGGATCGTGTCGACAGGGCGCGGCCCACGAGCGCGAGCCACGTCGCCGACAAGGGCGTCCTGACGGCCGAGGCGCGCTCTGTGGCCGGTCTGAGAGACGCGAGTTCCTGGAGCTCCGCTTCATATCAGTTCGCCTGGTCGTATTCGGACACTCGCCAGCCGGCGTCGGTCCTGGACACGGTGACGGCCAGCTTCGGGCCGTCGGTGGGAATCACCACCTGGAGGGAGCTGGTGTACGAAATGGACACGACCGGGTCACCGGTCACCTTCCTGGCGGGGATGTTGGCCGGGTCCACAGTGGACATGGTCGCCGCGAGGTACTCCTCGGTGGTGTACGGGCGGAGCCCGTCGAGCCACTGGGCGTTGGTGATCCCAGCCGGGTGGTTCACCCACGCCTGCGCCCACAGTTTCGCCACGTTCAGCGCTTCCGCGCTCGGCGCGGCCGAGGTCGGCTGCGCCAGCGGCGCGGTGAGCCGGGTCGGCAACGATGTGGTGGCCGAGCCGATGGTGGTGGGCTGGGTCGAGGATTCCGGGTTACCGGCCCCGGCCGGGACGGGCCCGCTGCCACCCCCGCGGTGACCGAGCAACTGCGGCACCGCGACGCCGATCCCGATCACCAGCACCACGACCGCGACAACCGTGGCGACCAGATGCCGGGGCGAGCGCAGCGGGAATCCCCAGAGTCTGCGGTAAACCGCGGCCCTGCCGCGATTCGTTCGGATAGGCATTCAGCTCACCTCACGACATCGTCCGTGTCGCGCATTTCGATTCCCCGCGACGGCCGGTACAGCACGAAAACCGGTTTCCCGCCGACGACTTCCTGCTCGACCCGCCGCGGCTGGGCGGCCGCGGGAACCCGGGCCGCGGACGTGGAGACCCGTGAGGGCACCACGACCGGATCCGGCTCGTCCCAACCCCGGTCGAACACCGGCGAGGTGTCCACCCGGCGGCTCTGGGGCTGCGGTGGGACCCAGCCGGCGTCCGCCGCCCTGGTCGTGCCTGCCGGGGACGAGTACACATAGGCGTTCGGATCGCCGCTCGCGGGCGAATAGCCGCTCAGCGCAGGTGCCCCGGCTCCACCGGGGGGCAACGCACGCCGGCCCGTGCCCGGCAAAGCAGGCCCCCCACCCGGCCACGGCGCGCCCGACCACGCCGCCGCGGGGCGCGCGGCCATGGAACCGGCACCGTCGAGCCGCTGAGCGCTGGCGAAGATGGTCGCCTCCGGCCGGAACCGCCCGCCGCCCGTGGTCGCGCCGATCGGGCCGCGGGTCTCGAGATCGCTGTCGTCGGAATCGCGCACGTTCTGCCAGAACTCGTCCTGCGGCGTCGGCTCACGCTTCCGGCGGAAGCGCGAGAACAGGCCGCCGCTGGGCGGGGGAATCGACGCGCCGACCATGCCCACGGACATCTCCACCATCTGCCACAGCCGCCGCACCGGCCGCCCCACCAGGAACAGCAGCACGGTGACCAGTCCAGCCAGCACCATCTGGGTAAGCATCGTCAGTGAACTGCCCGCGCCGAAGATCGCCTGCAACAGGAGTGCATGGATGCCGGCCAGTACGGACAACACCAGCAGGTTGAACCCGACCGCACCGAGCACCTTCGCCACCCGGCGCAGGATGTCGTTGTGCACCAGCGCGACCAGCCCGATCAGCGGCGCGGTCAGCGCGAACAGCCGGATCAGCACCTGCGCCAGCAGCACCGAGGCCTTGGCCAGCAACTGGAACAGCGCGTACACCAGGCTCTGCAGCAACGCCAGGAACCCGGCGCCGGTCCGGCTGCCGTCCTCCCCGGTGAAGTATCCGGTGACCGGCCCCAACTGGGTGGCGATGTTCTTGTACGCGGTCTTCTTCGCGTCCACAACGGACTGGTTCGCGTCGTCGCCGTTGCGCAACTGGCTCCAGGTGAACGCCTGCGCGTCCAGCAGCGGGCGCCCGAACTGCTGCGCCTGCGTGGCGTCGGGTGAGCCGAACTCGCCCCGCAGCCAGTTGTCGTAGACCACATGGGTATGGAGGTCGGTGGGGAGCACGTGCCGGACCACACGATCGGTGGAGTCGACGAACCCGGCCTGAATGTTCGTCGTGGTCTGGACAATTGCGTTGTCGATCGGATCGAAGTAACGCAACATCGCCAGCGACGACGCCGCAAGCCACATCCCCGCGAGCGCGTACAGGCCGCGTTTGCTGACCGCGGACAAGTCGCCGCGCCAGATGTTGCGGAACATCATGATCGCCAGGATCAACGCGGCGAGGCCGAACAGCTGGGCGTAGATGGTGTTGTAGACCTTTTCCGCGCCCGACTTCACCGCGTTGTAGATCGGGGTGAGCAGCCCACCCTGCATCACCGTGTAGTGCAGCGAGTTCGTCGCGCCCACCACGTTCTTGGCGATGTCGAACAGCTCGTTGCCCGCCCAGGTGTCGATGGTCGAGTTCGGACTGGTGATCCCGGCCAACGGACCGCAGTTGGTCTGGTAGGTGTCCCAGACCATGCCCGCGTACCCGTAGTCGATGTAGGCGCTGCCCGCCTCGCCCTGGCCCTGCGCGGGGTCGAGCGCGCCGACCATGCCCGCGCCGGGCCGTTCCGGGTTCGGCGCCTCACCACAGGCGGCGGCGGACGCGGGCGGCGCCACGGCCACCGCCTGCAGCCCGAACAACAGCGCCGCCGCTACGAGCGCCGAAAAGCGACCGGGTCTTTTACGGCCGCTCTTGAGGGATTTCTTGAGCGCATGCCACCCCCAACCCAGGGCAAGCACGGTCAGCAGGGTAATCGCAGTATTCATGCGGTCTTCTCCGCGACCTTGCGCGTGACCGCGATCGCGTCGTGGCCGCCGCGGCTGCCGCGGCTTGAAGCAGAGTTACTCATGCCGCATCACGGCCGCCACCGCGCTTACCCGCCGCGGCATTCTCCTGTTCGGCGAGAATCTGTTCCTCGGTGAGGCCGACCTCCCGCTCGGCCGCCAGTTCGAGGTCCGGCTCCGGGTCGTCCTCCGGAGGCGCGGGTACCGGGACCGACACGTCGGGCTCGGGTTCCGCCTGGCGCGCCCGCGAGTCGGCGGGCAGCGCGTCCTTGGAACCCGGTGTGGTGTCCAGCACGCGCCGCAGATGGTCCAGGTGCGGGCCGGAGAAGTCGACGCGAATCCGCTCCACGCCCCCGGCGCCGTCGCCGAAGATGAACTGGCGGGGCTCCCGATCCCGCTCGACGTCGCGGTGCGCGCCCGGCCGGCGGCCCAGCGCCGCCACGACCTGCTCGTACCCGACGCCGACCGGCACCTTCAACAACCGCAGCGCGTCGGCCTGGGCCCCGTCGTCGTCCAGCCGCCCGACGAACACCGAGTCCAGCAGCGCCACGAACCCCTGGATCTTGAGGAAGTCCGCGGGTATCTGCGAGGACAGCAGCACCCGGACGTTCCACTTCCGCGAGTCACGGGCGAACCGGTTCATCAGCACCCGCCCGGTCGGCACCTCGGACAGGAAGAACGCCTCGTCGATCCACACGCCCTTGCGGTGGTCCTTCGGCTTTTCGTAGACCGATCTCTGGGTGAGCCAGGCGGCCAGGTTGAGCAACTCGACGCCGAGGGCTTCGGCATCGGTCCAGTGCTCGCGGCCGACGCCGTCCTTGGGCAGGGTCAGGCCCGCCATGGTCAGCACGGTCAGCCGGTCGTCCCGGGTCTCCGAATACGGGTCGGCGTCGCTCTCCGGGATGAGCAGGGACATCCGCTCCCGCATCTCGTCGAGGAAGTCGGCGACCACGACGGCGTGCTCGTGGTGCTCGCTGGAGTCGCGACGCAACGCGTCGATGACCTGACCGGGGTCGGCGTCGTAGCGGCCGCCGACCGCGCGGACCGCGCGCAGCAGCACGATCCGGCTCTGCGGCATCCGCGCCACCTCGTACGGGAGGACACCGGTGAGCACGTCGAGCACCAGGCGTCGCCGGGTCGCCCCGGCCAGTGCGCGCTCGCGGCGCCACGCGCGTTCCGGATCGTCCTCGTCCATGAAGTGCTCGAGCAGCGGCTCGGCCACCACGCGGTACGGGTTGAGGATCCCGGGCTGGGCGTTGAGCAGGTTGATCGGGCGCGCGTAGGGACGGATCTCCGGCAGGTCGCACAACCGGGACAGCGGGCCGGACGGGTCCAGCAGCGTCCAGTGGGCACCCGCGCGCAACGTCTTGTAGACGATGCCGCCGCCGAGGAACGACTTACCGCCACCGAGTCCGGCGACCATCGCGGTCAGGCCCGAGCCGTCACGGATCTCCTGCGCCATCCACGGGTCCCAGGCGACCGGCCGGCGGGTGGCCGTGCACGTCTCGCCGAGCAGGATGCCGCGCCGGTCGCCGACCTCCGCGGTCGCCGTGGGCACCGCCGCCGCGGCCCAGACCACCGAACCTCGCCGCGTGTACGCCGAGGAGGCCAGCGGCTCGCCGGGGATGAACTCGCGGGCCATCGCGTACTGCGCTTCGGGATGCTCGATGGCGATCTTCGGCTTGTACAGGTCGAGCAACTGCTGGGCCAGGCGCAGCGCCTCACGCTCGGTGACCCCGGAAACCGCGAGGCGCCACCACGACCGCACGCGGGTGGCCAGCGCGGTGAACCCGGAGGTCATCTCGTCGTCGATCTCGAGTACCCGGGACGCCTGCCGGGCCAGCGACTGCGGCGGCTCCAGTTCGTGCTCGTCGGTGTAGTGCTTGACCTGGGAGCGCACCTTGTTCATCTGGCGCGCGAGCTCACCGGCCACTTCCTCGGGGCGGCGCACGTAGATTCGCGCGGACCACTCGACCGGGGCGGGCAACCGGTCGGCGTGCTGCACCCACGGGTCGTCCACCTCGGGGATCTGGAGACCGTGCATCTGCCCGACGGTGAGCACGGCCACATGGCGGGCGACGCCGGCGTTGGACCCGGTGCGGCCGCGGACGGTGAGCGTGGGCGCGTAGGGCTCGGCGTGGAAGTCGGCGGCGTCGGTGAAGCTGGCCAGGTCCTCCGGCTCCCAGGCCGCGCCGGGCACGGCGGGCAGGTTGCGTGGGGCGGGCAGGCCGAGCGAACACGAGCGGTGCATCAGCCAGGACATCTCCTCGGCATGCACCGGGCGGCCCTCCAGGCCGGACGAGCCGATGACCTGGTCCAGGTGCTCCACTTCGGAGTCCAGCGCGGTCAGCTCGGCATCCACGGCCTCGGGCAGGATCCTGCGCAGCAGCGGCGCGGCGCTTTCCACCGCGCGGTCCACCATGCGCCTGGTCTGTACCTGGACGCCGAGGTAGACCTCCTTCTCGGCCATCGAGCGGCCCATCAACTGCTGCTGCTCGCCGATCAGGTAGTCGTCGAACGAGAGCGCGCCCGGCACGTCGTTCGGCCTGCCCACGGCGTTGTGCACGTGCGCCTCGGCCCACATCCGGATCGGGTACGGCCGGGTCGTCACCCGCAGGTGCAGCCACCGGCCCTGCAGCTCCGCGTACTGCCCGGCGATGGCCGCGGTCAGGTCCCGGCGCTGGGAGTCCGAGCGGAACGACCAGCGCTGCGGGGCGAGCCGGTACCAGGCGTAGACCTCGTGACCGGTCCGGACCAGGTGACCGTCGATGCTGCGCAACGCGATCGAGGGAGTGTAGCTCGGGATGGCCTGCTCACCGGGCAGCCGCCGGCCGGCCGGCTTCGGCCTCGCCGGGTGCTTGGCTACGCGTGCGTCGTTCTTCCGGCGTCCGCCACGACCGAACAACGGCTACCTCCTGACCGGCGCCGGAGAACGGCGCTTGCGTTGCGATTTGCGGGGGTGCGGCCCCCACGCCCTGTCCGGGGGCACGCCCCTCGCCTGGTGGCGCTTGTGCCTGGGCAGGGGCCGCCGAGCGTTCACCCGTAGCCTGGTCGCGGTGACCGCGCCGCCTTCGCCGCGGGTGCGCTCCCTCGGCGTGTGCAGTTCCCGCAACCACATGGTGAACACCGAACTCAGCGGGCGCTCATGGCTGATCTTGGCCGTGATCAGCCGGGTGACCACGATCGTGGCGACGAAGGCCCACGCCGTGGAAAAGAATCCGAACCCGACGCCGAGCTGCCGCTCGACGGTGAGTACCACCAGGAAGACGCCGATACCCACACCCCAGGCCACGTATCTGGCCCGCCACGGGAAGGTGGCCTTGGGCGGGCCGAGCCAGACCGCATCGACCCGGTAGACCTCGTCATCGGTTCGAATCCGCACGCGCGCCCCCGCGCTCAGCCGGTGAACAAACCGGCGATCCACTCGCCGACGTTGACACCGAGCCCGCTGACGGCCAAGCCGATGATCGCCAGTGCGATCACCACACCCGCCAGCCGGCGCATCACCCCGGCGTTGTCGCCCTTGCCGCCGCCGAGCCAGAGCAGCAGCAGCGCGACGGCCAGCAGTACCAGCGGGATGATGTTGTCGAGCATCCACTGCTGGACGCCTCTGGTCTTGATCTCGCCAGCGGCCAGCTGGGCAACGGTCATCATGGTCATCGCGTACTCCCGGGTGCGAGGAGTGGTATGTCGGGTGAGCCGCCAGGCTCACGAGGTCAGAGATTGTCCGGTCTGGTCTAGATCATGGCGTCACGAGCGGTAACGGTTCAACCGCCGTGTGTCGAACCTCTGTCGAAGGCAGTCCATTCACCCCAAGCTCAGTACGGTCGGTCTCACGGAGTTCATCGCCCTCCATCATCGTTGCAACACCGCCCAGGATTAACCCCGACCACCCTTATTTCGTAGTTTGCGACCCAGCTCACCTGCTGGCGAGTGATCTGCTCACTTTGGGTTGGCCATTGTGCCGACTGCCCACGGCCTGAACAGTGTTGCATGACCCGTTCGGCGGCACACGAGATACCCGGGTGTGACCGGCCCGCCCGAGGAGTCGATCATCCCTCCGGCGGCCGTCCCCCAGCACACACGGACCTATCCCTTTTGTTGTCACACTAAGTGATCAGAGCGGCCGTTCGTCACGTATTGGGTGCACCTTTCGCGAACACGTTGGGCGGGAACGCCCCCGCGGCCACCACCGTCCGGCTCAGCGACCGGCCCAGTTCGGCGAGCCTCGCCGCCTTGTCGGCGCCCAGCGCCAGCCAGGGGCCGGTGTCGGCGGCATTGGTCTGCTCCTCGATCCGGCGCCGGAGCCCGGCACCGGCCTCGGTAAGCGTTTCCCGGTCGTCGAGCAGGCCCGCCGCGGTGAGCTCGGCGGTCGCGTCGGCCCACTGCTGGTCGGACCAGCCCCGGCTGGCCTTGGCCATCGCGGGGAGGAAGCCCTTCCCGGTCGCCACGTGGGTGACCAGCGCGGGCAGCCCGCCCAGCCCGTTGGCGGCCAGCACGGCCACATGCCCGTCGCCGCGAAACTCGCGGAGCAGCGTAATCGCGTGCCAGAGCACCAGATGCGGTTCGGACGGCCAGTCGAGCTCGGCATGCCCCGCGTAGAGCGGGCGGCCCTCGATGGTGCAGCCCTCGGTGGCTTCCCTGGCCAACGTGGCCGCTTCGGCCACTTCCGGCGCCGACACGGCGTCCCCGAGCAGGCGGCGCAGCGCCGCGTCCGCCGCGCCGAAACGCGCGGCCACGACCTTCTCGGGACCGGCCAAGGTCCAGGCACGCGGGATGTGCCTGGCGATCAACTCGGGACTGAAGTTGTAGAAGGTGGCCCCGACCACCCCGGGGCCGACCGCACCCATCGGCGCCGATCGGCTGGCGAAATAGCCCATGCGGCCCGGCCGCAACCCGGCCGAGGTGTAGCGCTGCTCGGCCTCCGGCGCGAAATAGATCACGGCGTGCAGCGGCTCGAGCGCGCGATGGCACCGGTGCGCGAGTGCCCCGACTTTCTCGTGATCCACGAGCCAGACGTTAGCCTGCGGCCGAACGACCTCAGTAGGCCCATCCGGACTGAATCGATCATCGGGCGGACGAGTTGGCCTGTAAGCCGGATCCTGTGCCCCCGCGCCTCGCGGCGCCGGGTGGCGGCCATCCATCTAGGCCTGCCGTCGCCGGCAGGCTCGAGCGGCCTACCCGCAGGCATCGGGCGAGCAGCCCTCGAACGCCTGCGCAGACGTCCGGCGAGGACGTCCTCTTGGCCTTGCTCCGGGTGGGGTTTACCGAGCCATCCCGGTCACCCGGGATGCTGGTGGTCTCTTACACCACCGTTTCACCCTTACCCCGGCACCACGGCCGGGGCGGTCTGCTTTCTGTGGCACTTTCCCGCGGGTCGCCCCGGGTTGCGGTTAGCAACCACCCTGCCCTGTGGAGTCCGGACTTTCCTCGAGAGTGACCCCTCGCGGCCGCCCGGCCAACTCGTCCGCACGTTCAGGATAGAACTTCCCGCCGAGCGGCGGGCGTGCCGGGTTCCCATGCTGTGGACGGCGTTGCCCTGCCCGGACTGTGGCATCCCGGCTGCGGACGTACTCACCGGGCCGGGTGAACCATGGCTTGAGCACACCGGGTTCGCCGGCGGCCCGCAGGCTCGCCGGGCGGATGTCCGGCGGGTATGCCTGCAACGGCAAGGACTTCGACGGGACCGGTCAGTCCGCTTCGGAAAGGCGGTCGAGGTCGCCGTCCCCATGAGGTTCACGAACCCGACGACCGGGTGCTTGTCGTGATGGCCCTTCTCAGCCGAGGTGCGAGATGTCGTTGACCAGGCGGACGGAGGCGTTGCCGTCGGGATAGAACTCGACGATCGACAACGACGCCAGGTCGAGGTGCAGGCGGAAGAACAGCGACGCCCCGGCGTCGAGGCCCATCCGCAGCAGCGACTTGATCGGCGTGACATGGCTGACCACGACGATGGTACGGCCGCCGTGGCCCTCGACCAGTTCGTCGCGGACCTTGCCCAACCGCCGGTACACGGAGTCGAAGCTTTCTCCGCCCGGCGGGGGCACCGACGTGTCCCGGAGCCACTCGGCGTGCGGCCCGGGGTCTCGGCGCGCGGCCTCGGCGAAGGTCAGCCCCTCCCACTCACCGAAGTTCGTCTCCAGCAGGCCCTGGTGGGTCTCGACCCGCCCGCCGATCGCGTCCGCGACGGCCTGCGCCGTCTGCCTGGTCCTGGTCAGCGGGGAAGAGATGATCGGCGCGGCCACACCGTCGAGCACCACGCCCGCCAGACCGGCCAGCCGCTTGGCCACCGCCGCGGCCTGCTGGCGGCCGTGCTCGGTCAGCGGCACGTCGCCCCGGCCGGAGTAGCGCCCGTCGACCGACATCTCCGTCTGACCGTGGCGGAGCAGCAACATCCTGGTCGGCGTGCCCTGGGCGCCGCTCCACCGGCTCGGGGCCGCAGCGCTCGTGCGTGCCGGAACCTCAGCTTTCGGGGACTTGCCCGCCTGGGTGTCCATGGCCGCGTTGGCGAGGCGATCGGCGTGCGCGTTCCGGGCACGCGGCACCCATTCGTAGCGGACACGGTCGAAAGAGGACGCCAGCTCGCGCGCCTGCGCCGCCAGCGACTGGAGCGCCGCGTGCTTGATCTTCCACCGGCCGGACATCTGCTCGACGACCAGCTTCGAGTCCATCCGCACGTCCACAGTGGACGCGCCGAGTTCGCCGGCGGCACGCAGCCCGGCGACCAGGCCGGTGTACTCGGCGACGTTGTTGGTGGTGACGCCGAGCCCGCCCTGACGCTCCGCCAGCACCTCGCCGGTCTCGGCGTCCTTCACGACGGCACCGTAACCGGCCGGGCCGGGGTTTCCCCGCGACCCGCCGTCGGCCTCGACGACGACCCTCACAGCCCGGACTCCAGCGTCCGCACCAGGACGGCGCCGCAGTTGTCGCACCGCAAAACCTCGTCCTCCGGCGCCGACTTGATCTCGGCCATCGTGTTGCGGTCGAGTTCCAGCTGACACCCCCCGCAGCGGCGGGACCGCAGCAGGGCGGCGCCGATCCCCTTGTGCGCCCGAACGCGCTCGTACAGCCGCATCAGCTCGTCCGGGAACCTCGGCGCCAGCTTGGCCCGGTCCTCGTCGCGGCGCGCCTGGGTGGTCTCGAGGTCGGCCAGCGCCTCGTCGCGGCGACGCTTCGCGTCGGCCAGCGCCTGCTCGGCCTTGTCCACCTCGGCGCCGGTGCGCTGGGCGTCCATGTCGAGCGCCTCGCGGCGCTCCATGAGCTCGAGTTGGTCGTCCTCCAGCGCGCTCTGCCGCCTGGCCAGGGTGTCCAGCTCGTGCTGGATGTCGGTCATCTGCTTGGCCGAAACCGAGCCGGACTCCATCAGCTTGCGGTCGCGGTCACCGCGGGCGCGGACCGACTCGATCTCCTTCTCCTGCCGGGCGATCTCCCGGTCGAGGTCGGAGACGGCGGTCTGGGTGGAGACGAGCGCGTCGCGCCGCTCCCTCAAGACCTTCTCGGCGTCGGAGATCTCGGCCAGCTCGGGCAGGGTGCGGCGGCGGTGCTCGACGCGGGACAGCTCGGCATCCACCTTCGCGAGGTCGAGCAGCTGACGCTGGACGGCGGGTTCTGCCTTCACCGGTCGTTCTCCCTTGAAGATCGAATCGTCCACGGGTTGGTGGGGAGCGTGGACACGTGAACCTCGACGTTACCCGCAAACGCCGCGCGGAGAACGGCCGAGGCTTGCTCGCACCAAGGCCATTCGCTCGCCCAGTGCGTGACGCCGACGAGCGCGGGCCCGCCCGCCTCGAGATGCTCGAGCGCCGGGTGGTGGCGGAGATCCGCGGTGACATACGCGTCGACCCCGGTTTCCCTGACCGCGGCGAGGTAACCGTCCCCGGCGCCACCGGAGACCGCGACCGTCCGGATCAGACGGTCCGGGTCGCCGGCGCCCAGCACGCCCGGCTCGGTCCTGGGCAGGGCACGGGCCACCCGCTCGACGAAGGCCGAGAACGGTTCGGGCGCGGGCAGCTCGCCGATCCGGCCGATGCCGGTGCCATCGTGCTGCGCTTGCGGATCGAGCGTCCCCCGGACCTGGAGTCCGATGGCTTGGGCGAGGGCGTCCGAAACCCCGGGCGCGGCCGAGTCGGCGTTGGTGTGCGCGCAGTAGAGGGCGATGCCGCCGCGGATGAGGCGGTGCACCAGGCGCCCTTTCGGAGTATCCGCGGCGACGCCGTGCACCCCGCGCAGCAGCAGCGGATGGTGTGCGACGATCAACTGGGCGCCGAACTCGATCGCTTCGTCCACGGTCGCCGTGACCGGGTCGACGCATACGAGCACTTTCTCCACCCCCTCGGCCGGGTCACCGCAAACGAGCCCGACGGCGTCCCAGCTCTCCGCGAGCGCGGGCGGGTAGGCGGTCTCCAGGGCGTTGATCACGTCGGCAAGGGCGGCCATAACGGGATCCTCGCACTGGACCGCCCGACTGGCCCGGCCGTGGTCGGCTCTCCCAGCTACCGATGTCTGCGCCGATCGCGCGAAATCGGCCTCCGGGGTTGCCCGCTTCGCCCGTTTACCCGCAGCTGGCCGGATCGTGGGTGAGGGCCGGATCTCCTTCGAGCACTGAGGTCAGCGAAGCCCCGCCGTCGGAAGGGCGACCCCGTCCACGATTTCGTAGGTCTCCACAGTGCCGGTGCAGGTCCGTGGCTCCGCGGAAAGCTCGTCGACCTCCGTGTCGAACGCGATCAGCGTGCGGAACTCGGTCGGTGTGCACCGGTAGCCGGAGCGTGCCGCCAGGCCGCCGCCCTCCAGTAGCGGCAACGGTCCGCGCGAGGGCAACGATCAGCTCACGGAACTTGGCCCCGTCGTGGTCCCACACCGTCACCCCCGTCGTGTTCGCGCCGACGACCTCGGTGACCGCGACCTCCTTCTTCCCGTCGTTGTTGAGATCGACCATCTGCGGGGCTGAACGCCGGCCCACTCGGCCATCGGGAGCACGGCCCGGATCGAGCATCCGCGAATCCGCGTTTCGAGCACTTGCATGTTGGCGCCGCTTTGAGTGAGTGTCACCGTCTCGATGATCCCGTCCGGGTCGAGGTCCGCCCGCACCGATGCGGACCCTTGGGTCGCCGCGGCCGTGCCCCGCCGACCACGTTGATCATCAACGCGACGACGATGCCGATGACCCATCTTCGTGCCTCCGTGATCGTTCCTCCCTCCGACCGAGTTCTTCGGCCGGGACACAGACGCCGCTTTTCCCAGGGCGGTCGCATGCGTGAAATTCCCACCGACAACCCGGTAGGCTTCCGGCATGCGGGTCCTGATCACGGTTCTGGCGGTCGCCTTCTCCGTCGCGGTCCCCGCCACGGCTTCAGCCGCACCGACACGCTCCCTCCTCCCGCTGATCGAGTCCTCGGCCGACCGGGTTCGGCTCGCGGACCAAGTGGCGGCCGCCAAGTTCGGCACCACTCAGCCGATCGACGATCCGGCGCGGGAACAACAGGTCCTGGACGCGATGGCCGCCAAGGCCCCGTCACTGGGCCTCGACCCCGCCGCGGTCACCACGTTCTTCCGAGACCAGATCGAGGCGAACAAGATCGTGCAGCGCGGCCGGTACGCGTACTGGACGGCGCATCCCGACCGCGCGCCCACCAGCAGACCGGATCTGTCGGCCATCCGCCCGCGGATCGACCAGGTCAACAACACGCTGCTCCAGGAGCTGTCCGACATTGCACCCGCCCGCACCAACGTGTTCTGCGACGCCCGCGTCCTCGCCGGCATCCGGCTGGTCGACGCCGAGCGGCACTTCGGCCCCCTGCACTCCAGCGCGCTCACCCGGAGCCTGCGCTCCACCTGTGCGCCGTCGTAACGCGCTCGCGCACTGTCAGGCAGACTCGTGGGCGTGACCGACCTCACCGACCTCCACGTCTGCTTCGTCTGTTCGGGCAACATCTGCCGGTCCCCGATGGCGGCGATCGTGTTCCGGCACCACTTGCGGGACGCGGGCCTGGCCGACCAGGTAAGAGTGACGAGCGCGGGTACCGGCCCCTGGCATGTCGGCGAAACCATCGACCACCGGGCGGGGGCGACGCTGACCACCCACGGATACCGCGGGAAGCATGTCGCCGCCCAGATCGACGGCGACCACCTGGGTGCCGACCTGCTGCTCGCGGCCGACACCGGGCATCTGCGCACGCTCCGGCGCAAGGTGGGCGACCCCGGGCGCGTGCGGCTGCTGCGCGAATTCGACCCGTCGGCCGAGCGGGATCCCGAAGTTCCCGACCCGTACTACGGTGGTGAAGACGGCTTCGAAGAGGTCATCGGCATGATCGAACGTGCGATGCCCGGCCTGCTCGGCTGGGTCCGGGAGCGTCTGTGAAGGCCGCCGAAGCGGTCGAACGCCTGCACGGCGGCGAAGTGACCGACCTGCGCGCCAGCGGTGGGTCGGTCTTCCTCGCCGTTCTCGCCGATGGCGAGGTGGTGGTCGCGAAGCGGGGCAGCGGTGCGGGCGCGACCACGGCCGAGGCGGCCGGGCTGGCCTGGCTCGGCGAGCACGGTGACGTGCGGGTGCCCACCGTGTACGGCCACGACGACGAGTGGATCATCCTGCGGTACGTCCGGCCGGGTGTGCCGTCGAAGCGGGCCGCCGAAGAACTCGGCCGCGGGCTGGCGAGACTGCATCTGCGCGGGGCGCCCGCGTTCGGCAGCCCACCGCCCGGCGGCCCGGTCGACGCGTGGATGGGCATGGCGCCGATGCGCAACCAGGCCCATCCGGATTGGCCCACCTTCTACGCCGAGCACCGGATCCGGCCCTATGTCCGGATGTGCCTCGACCAGGGCCTATTCACGACGGAAGAGGCCGCGACCTTCGACCGCCTCGGCGAACGCCTGCCGGAACTGGCCCCGCGGGAACCGCCCGCCCGGCTGCACGGCGACGCGTGGAGCGGGAACGTGCACTGGTCGGATGACGGGGCCTGGCTCATCGACCCGGCCGCGCACGGCGGGCACCGGGAGGGCGACCTGGCCATGCTCCAGCTGTTCGGCACTCCCCAGCTGGACCGCATCCTGGGCGCCTACGCCGAAAGCGCCGAACCCCCGCTGGCGGGCGGCTGGCGCGACCGCGTCGAGTTGCATCAACTGTTCCCGCTGCTGATGCACGCCGCGGTGTTCGGCGGCGGTTACGTGCGGCAGGCCCTGAACGCCGCCCGAAAGTCCTTGCGCCTACCGTAGAAGCGTGCGGCTGAACACCTTCAAGTTCCTGTTCCGGCCGAGCTGGCTGGCGCTGGTGGGCGGCGTGCTCGTGTTCGCGTTCGCCTGCTTCTACCTGCTTTCGCCGTGGCAGTTCAGCCGCAACACCCAGCGGGAGGCCCAGAACGACGCCATCCAGGCATCCCTCACCGCGGATCCGAAGCCGCTCGACGAGGTGCTGCCGCCCGGCGTCGCGCCGGACACGAAGACGGAATGGAGCCGCGTCACCATCACCGGCACCTACCTGCCCGGGCAGGAGGTGGTCGCCCGGCTGCGCACGGTCCAGGGCGAGCCTGCGTTCGAGGTGCTGACCCCGCTGCGCACCACCGGCGGTCCGATCGTGCTCGTGGACCGTGGCTACCTCAGCCCGGGTGATCACGGCGTGGTGCCGCCCTACGCGGCTCCGCCGGCGGGGACGGTGCAGGTCGAAGCTCGGATCCGGGCGGACGAGACCGACCCGAAGAACCGGGACGCCTTCGCCGACGCCTCGACCGGTGGCCGGTTGCAGAGCTACGCCGTCGATTCCCGGGTGGTGGCCCGCTCGAGCGGCCTGGCCATCCGGCCCGGCTACTTCCAGCTGGACGAGAACCAGCCCGGCGTGCTCAACGCCCTTCCGCTGCCCCAGCTGGACTCCGGACCGTTCTTCTCCTACGCCCTCCAGTGGATCGCGTTCGGCGTGATGGCGCTCGGTGGTCTGGTGTACTTCACGGTGCGCGAACTGAAGCCGGGCGGCGTGCTCGCCGAACGGGCCGGCCAGCCGAAGCGGCGCCGCAAGTCCGTCGCGGAAATGCTCGCGGAGGAGGAAGAGACGGCTACCGAGACCGACGCCGAAAACCGAGCAGAACAGCCAGCACCGCGGAACTGAGCGCGGTCAGCGAGCCGATCACTCTGGACAGCTCCACCGCGCGCGTGACGTGTCCGGCGTCCGGGTTGCGCCCGTCACCCAGCACCGGCCGCTCCTCCAGCCCGTGCGGATAGACGGCCCGGCCGCCCAGCCGGACCCCCAGCGCTCCCGCGAAGGCGGCCTCGACGCGGCCGGAGTTCGGGTCCGGATGCGCGATGGTGTCGCGCCGCCACGCCCGCCACGCCCCGCTCGCGGACCCACCGACGACGGGCGCGCCGGCGACGGTGAACGCGGCGGCGACCCGGGTGGGCGCCAGATCGGCGAGCGTGTCGAGAGTGGCCACAGGCCGTCCCAGCCCGCGCAGCGCGGCCAGCGCGCGGGACGCGATCAGCCCCGGGATTCCGGCGACGGCACCCCAGAACAGCGGGCCGACGACGGAGTCCGACGTGTGCCGGGCGACGGACTCGACCGACGCTCGCGAGATGCCGATCACATCCAGGCTTTCCGTCCGTCGCGCGTCGAGCGTCGCGAGCCTGCCGCGCGCGGAGGCGAGTTCGCCTTCCTCCAGATCGCGCGCGAGCGATGTGCTCCGCACGGCCAGTTCCGTACCACCGAGCACGGCCCAGGTGGTCACCGCCGTGCCGGCCGCCTGCAGCACCGGCCGTTTCCGGCCCGCCCGCTCGACGCACACGCCGGTCAGCAGGGCGGCCCCCGCCAGTAACGCTCCTGACCGGCCTTGGAGAAGCCGGCCGAGGTGTTTGTGTTCGCCGACGACTCCGTCCGCGGCCGTCCCCAGCAGCAGTCCGATCGCCCGTGCCGCACTCACCTGACGCAGACTACCCACGCGTCCCCGGCCCCCTTCGATCAGCTCGCCCGGCTGACCGTGACAAAAGCCGTGAACCCCCGTCCCAGGTCAGGCTCCCGATTCCGCGTAAGCCCAGGCTTCGAGCATCACCCGGGCGATCGACGAGTTACCGGGAAGGATCATCGTCGACGCACCACCCGCGATGGGCACCGGCTCACCATCGGCCTCGAACGCCGCGCTGACTTCGGCCCGCGACACCCACAGTGCCTCTTCGATCTCGCCGTCGGCGGGAGTCAGCGGCCGCGAGGCGTCGGCGCGCGCGGTGAAGCCCAGCATGATCGAACGCGGAAACGGCCACGGCTGGCTGCCGAGATAGCGCACGTCCCACACCTCGGCGCCGGCCTCCTCGCGGACTTCCCGGACTACGCAGCCTTCCAGGGACTCGCCCGCCTCGACGAACCCCGCGAGCACCGAGTACCTGCCCTTCGGCCACACGGGCTGGCGGGCCAGCAGCACCCGCTCGCCGTTGACGCCCACATCGTCGTGCACCAGGCAGATGATCGCCGGGTCGGTGCGCGGGTACTCCTCGTGCCCGCACGAATCGCACTGGGTCGCCCAGCCGAACTGGATCCGGCGAGTGCGCGAGCCACAGCGGGCGCAGAACCTGGCCCGCCAGTGCCAGTGACGCAGCGCCTGCGCGGTGGTGAACAGCCCGGCGGCGGTGTCGTCGAGCATGTCGCCGTACGCGCGCAGGTCCACCCAGAGCTCGTCGCCGACCTTCGGGATCTGTTCCCGAAAACCCCAGCTGCCGCGCGCCTCCATCAGCTCGGGCTCGCCCTCGGGGCCTCCGGGCATCGACCAGTAGTCCACGTCCTGCCACTCGCCGAGGAACACCGCGTCCTCCGGCGGGGTGTCTCCGAAGCCCACCCCCTTGCGGGTGGCCAGCGATTTCTCTCCCTCGCGAACAGGCGTCCGTGCCTTGTCGTCCAGCAGCACGACCTGGGCGGTGGCCCAGCGAGCACGCAACCGCTCGGGGTCGGCGCGCAAGGTCTCCTGACGATCCACAGTGGACCGGGAGAGGGTCGGCGACTTGGCGAGCCGGAACGGAACGGTCATCGGACTGCCGCGTCTCCCACGGTGAACCCGCCGAGCGCGGCCAGCCTTGACGTGAGGCTCGCCGCGTCGCCGACTACCACACCGGTGAACCGCGTGGGCGCGAAGAAGTCCAACGCGGCCTGGGCGATCTCCTCCGCCGTGACGGCGGCGAGGCGCTCGGGATGCCGGGCCAGCCACTCCACGCCGAGCCCGTTCGACGCCAGCGCCGACAGCTGACCAGCCAGCCCCGCCTGGGACGAGGTGGAGATGACGAGCGAACCGACCGCGTACTGGCGCACCGAGGCGATCTCGGCGCCGTCCGGCGGAACCAGGGCGAGCCTGCCGAGTTCGTACCGGGTTTCCAGTACCGCGGCGGCCGTCACCTCGTTGGCGGTGTCCGCGTCCACGCCGAGGGTGGCGGTGGCGCCGGTGAATTCGAACCCGGAGTGCGCGGAGTACGTGTATCCCTTGTCCTCACGGATGTTTTCCACCAGACGCGACGAGAAGTACCCTCCGTAGGCCAAATTCGCCAGCTGCAGCGCGGCGTAACGCGGGTCGGTGCGCGGCAACGCCTGCGCGATCAGCCTGATCTGGGACTGCACAGCGCCGGCCCGGGGCACCAGGAGGACGTCACCGCCGGAGATTTCGGGCAGTGCGAGCAAGGTGGACGCCGCCCGGTCGGACCGCCATCCGCCGAGCGCCCGCTCGACGTCGGCGACCGCGCCGTCCGGGTCGAGGTCGCCGACGAGCACGAGCACCGAGCCACGCGGCAGCACGGCGTCGGCGTGCAGCGCACGGACCGCCTCCGGCGTCACGGCCTTGACGTCCTGGGGCTGCGGCATTTCCCGGGTCGCCGGGTGATCGCCGTAGACGTGCTTGAGCAACGATTCCCGGGCGATCACCCGCGGCTGAGTGCGCGAAACGGCTAGCCGTTCCACGATCCGGGCGGACTCCCTGGCCACCTCACCGTCCACATAGGACGCTGACGTGAGCGCGTCGGCGAGCACGTCCAGCAGCGTCGGCAGCCCGGTGGACAGCGCTGAGCCGTTGAAGGACAGCCGTTCCGGGTCGAGGAAGGCGTTCAGCTCGCCGCCGATCAGCGCCAGCTCCGTGTCGATCTCGACCCGGTCGCGCCGCTCGGTGCCGGTGAGGATGGTCTCGGCGAGCACCTCGGCCGTGGCCGCGTGCAGCGGGTCGGTGCCGCCGAACGGAATCCGCAGCCGGAGCTCGATCATCGGCACGTTCGCCTTGCGGACCGCGAGCACCCGCAGCCCGTTGCCCAGCACGGTGTCCACATGGAACAGTTCGGCGACCGTACGCTGCCCGCCGAGTTCCGGCACCGGACGCGGCCCTGCCGCGGTGTGCCCGATGTCCTCCGCCGTACGGTGATCCGTCGAGGTCACTGGTTTCTTTCCTCCGTTATTTCCGGCGGCCTGCGCGCAAGCGGAAACGCGGAGACGGACCTCCGGCCCGCCTCCGCGTTTCCGCATCCACAGGCGCGCGCTCAGTGGTCATCTTGGGTGCCGCCAATCCGGCCAATTCAGTTTTCGCCACGCTTTTCGGGCTCGACAAGCAGCACGGCCCGCGAGTCGGGACGCAGCGCGGCCGCGGCGGCCGACACGTCCTCCGCGGTGACCGCGGCCATCCGGTCGGCCAGGCGGTACATCAGCGACGGATCGCCGTGGAGCAGTTCGAACGCGCCGAGCCCGAGCGTGCGCGACACCAGCCGGTCGTGCTCGGAGTGCAGGCTCGCGCTCCAGCGCGCGGTGACCTTGGTCAGCTCCTGTCCCTCCGGCGGGGTCGCGGCGAGCTTCTCCAGTTCCTCGTCCAGCGCGCTGAGCACTCGCTCGGGCGCCACGTCCGGCGCATGGAGGGCGGTCACCGAGAAGGTGTCGGGGTCACGCGCCTCGAAGGGACCGAACAGCCCCGCCCCCGCGCCGACGTCGGTGACCAGCGGCTCACGGTGCACCAGCCGCTGCTGAAGCCGGGAACCATCGCCATCGGTGAGCACCCCGGCCAGGACCAGGTTGGCCAGGTAGGCGTCCAGCTCGTTGATCGGGTCCGGCATGCGATAGCCGACGGCGAGCGCGGGCAGCGGCGCGTGCGGGTCGACGTGGTTGCCGCGCACCTCACCGGCGGGCGGCGGCTCGGCGAACGAACGTTTCGGCGGCGCAGGGCGGTGAGGCACGTCGCCGAAATGCTTCTCGACCAGTTCGCGAGCCTGGTCGGGCTCGAAGTCACCGGCTACCGTGAGCACCGCGTTCGCGGGCGAGTAGTAGGTGTCGAAGAAGGCCGCGCAATCGTCCAGTGTGGCCTGTTCCAGGTCGGTGAAGTCGCCGTAGCCGTTGTGCGCGTTCGGGAACGTCCGGTACAGCACCGGCGGGAGCAGGATCCACGGGAACCCGCCGTAGGGCCGGTTCAGCACGTTGAGCCGGATCTCCTCCTTGACCACGTCGATCTGGTTGGCGAGGTTCTCCTGCGTCAGTTTCGGCGCCCGCATGCGGTCCGCCTCCAGGAACAGCGCGCGCTCCAGCGCGGCCGCGGGCAGCACCTCGTGATAGTCGGTGTAGTCGGGATGGGTGGACCCGTTGAAGGTGCCCCCGCTCGACTGCACGATCTTGAAGTGCGCCAGCTTCTCCAGGCTCTCGCTGCCCTGGAACATCAGGTGCTCGAACAGGTGCGCGAACCCCGTACGCCCCTCCGGCTCGGAGCGGAAGCCCACGTCGTAATGCACGGCGACGCCGACGACGGGAGCTGTCCCGTCCGGCGCGAGCACGACCCGCAGGCCGTTGTCCAGGGTGAAGCGACGGTTCTCAGGTGCGGCCATGCGCCCCACCATACGGGGAAGTGGCGAGCAGGCGCGCGATCGCGTCGCTGATCTGCCGGGCGAGTTCGTCATCGATCGGGGCATGGTGGGACAGCAGCCGGTACCACATGGCACCGAAGGCGAAGTCGACGACGAGCGGAAGCGGGACGTTCTCGGCCAGCGTGCCCGCCTCGACCCCGCGCCGCAGGATGTCCCGTAACGCGTCACGGCGGGGGCCGATCACCGTGTCCTGCAGGCGTTTCGACAGCTCAGGGTCACGCTGGGCGTCGGCCATCACACCGACCAGGGCCGGCCCGATGAGCTCCCGGTTGAGCTTGAAGGTCACCTTGAGCACCACCTCCACATCGCGCAGCGTGTCGCCGGTCTCCTGAAACAGCGTGGCCAGTTCGCGCTCCCGCAGGTCGACCAGCGCGTCGATAAGGATGTCCGCCTTGTCCGGCCACCAGCGGTAGACCGTCTGGCGGCCGGCGCCCGCCTCGTCGGCGATGCCCTTGATCGTGAGCTGCTGGTAGCCATCGCGCTCGCAGAGCAGGAGCGCGGCGTCCAGGATCGCGCGTTTGGCCTCCTCGCTGCGGGGGCGTCCCCGGGTGCCGGTCATCAGGTCACTTTACAAGTCACTGTGCCTCGAATATATTTACGAGGCACAGTGACTCGAAAAGGAGTGAACGTGACCGAACGTGTCGTGATCGTCGGTGGAACCTCGGGCATCGGACTGGCCACCGCCCAGCATCTGGTGGACAGTGGGCGCGAGGTGGTCGTCACCGGCCGGGACACCGCCAAACTCGCCACCGCCCTGGAGCGGCTCGGCAAGAACGCCACCGGGGAGGCCGTGGACGCGCGGGACCCCAAGGCGCTCGAGGAGTTCTTCACCGGCATCGGCCAGGTCGACCACGTCGTGGTGACCGCGACCGGCCCTTCGGGGGCGACCCCCTTCGCCGAGCTGACCACCGCGCACCTCCGGGCCGGCCTCGAGGGCAAGTTGGTCGCGCACGCGGCCGTCGCGCACGCCGCGCTTCCGGTGCTGCGCGAGGACGGTTCGCTGACCCTGGTCAGCGCCGCCTCAGCGGGCGCGGCCATGCCGGCCACCGCGCACCTGGCGGCGGTCAACGCGGGTGTGGAAGCGATGGTCCCGGTGCTGGCGGTCGAACTGAAGCCGCTGCGCGTCAACGCGGTGTCGCCGGGCGTCGTGGACACCCCGTGGTGGGACTTCCTCGGACCCGAGGCGCGCGAGCAGGCCTTCGCGGCGCTCGCGTCCGCGACGCCGGCCGGCAGGGTCGGCAGGCCGGAGGACATCGCCTCGGCGATCTCGTTCCTGATCGACAACACCTTCACCACCGGCGTCGTGCTCCGCGTCGACGGCGGTGCGCGACTAGGCTCGGCGGCGTGACGATCCTGATCACCGGAGCCACGAACGGGCTCGGCGCTTACCTGGCCACCCAGCTGGTGAAGGCGGGCGAAGACGTGGTCGCGCACGGGCGGAATCCCGAGCGGCTCCGGCGACTGTCCGAGGAACTCGGGGTTTCGACGGTCCAGGCCGATCTCACGGATCTGTCCCAAGTGGACCGGCTCGCCGACGAAATCTCCGGCCGCTTCGACCGGCTCGACGTGTTGGTCAACAACGCCGGCATCGGCACCGGTCCCGACCCGTCGCGGCGGGAGGAAAGCGCCGACGGCATCGAGTTGCGGTTCGCCGTCAACTACCTGGCCGGCTACCACCTGACCAGGCGGCTCGTACCGCTGCTGACCGCCTCGGCCCCGTCGAGGGTGGTGAACGTGTCCTCGGCGGGTCAGCAGGCGATCGACTTCGCCGACCCGCAACTGACGAAGTCCTACGACGGCGGGCGCGCCTACCGGCAGAGCAAGCTCGCACAGATCATGTTCACCATCGATCTCGCCGGCGAACTGCGCGAAGCGGGCGTGACGGTCAACGCGCTGCACCCGGCGACGCTGATGCCGACGACCATGGTGCGGGAAGCGGGCCGCCGCGTGATGAGCACTTTGGACGAAGGCGGATCCGCGGTGCTGCGCCTGATCACCGATCCGGAGCCGGCGCCGGTGACGGGCGCCTACTTCGACGGCACCGCCCGGTCGGAGCCGGACACGCAGGCGTCCTCCGCGGACGCGCGCGGGCAGCTGCGCACCCTCAGCGAGGCCCTGGTCGCCACCGCACTGGACCGGCGGGCGGGCTGAAACTACAGGGTTAGATCGACTTCAGTCTGGCGATAGCTCCTGGTCGCAACCCTGTGGGTAGTTGGGCGCTTGCGGCATCGCCGCAGGTCGCACTCAGAACTGTCCCTGTAGTACTAAGCCGGTGGGGTGAAAGGGCCGTCCGCGGGCGGCGGGACCGGAGGTGTCACGGGAACAACCGAAGGGGGTTCGGGGGCCTGCCACCGGTCGGGGCCCGGGGGTTGAACCCCCGGAAAGCGCGGCACGCAACCCAGGGAGCGGTCCCGGCGCTCGGCCAGCATGGCTTGCAGGAAGGCCCACGGCGGCACGCCGTAGGGCAACGGCGTCCCGATGCGGTACGCGACTTCCCGGGCCAGCTCGTGGCCGAGCGCATCCCTGGCCTCCGGCCGCAGCTGCGGATAGCGCGCGAGGTACTGCCGCGCGGCCAGCGCCAGATCGTCGGTCAGCGCGGACAGATCCAGCTGCCCGGCCCACGAGGCGAGCGCGGGCGGCATGGTGATCGCCGGCGCCGGGGTGTCCGGGGCGCGATCGGTGATCACCACGGTTCCGGCCAGAAAGTCCCCGACCCGCTTGGACTTCTCGGAGCACAGCGAAACGACGATGGCGACCGCGCTCCACACCAGCACCGGTCCGAAGTCGACGATCACGCCCGCGAGTGCCCTGGTCAGCGCGTGCCGGAACCGGATCGGGCCACCGTCGTCGCGCACCACACGCAGGCCCAGCGCCATCTTGCCGAGCGTGCGGCCGCCGCCGAGGGTTTCGAACAGCACCGGATAGCCGACCCGCACCAGCACGAACACACCCAGCAGGATCGCCGCCGCCTGCGCGCCGTCCTCGACGCCCGCCACGATCACCGCGACGAGCACCACGAGCAGCACGGCGAACTGGAGCAGCAGGTCCAGCGCGGCGGCGACGCCACGGCTGGCCAGCCGGGCGATCCGCAGGTCGAGGACCACGGCCTCGCCGGTGACTAGCGGTTCTGCGGACACCACCCAACTGTAGTCTGGCGGCCATGGACGTGGACCTGTTCGTCGCAGCGCACCGCGCCGAATGGGACCGGCTGGCCGAACTGCTCGACCGGCGCGCCCCGCTGCCCGGCCCCGAGGCCGACGAACTGGTCACTCTCTACCAGCGCGCCGCGACGCACCTGTCGATGGTGCGCTCGACGGCTCCCGATCCCGCGCTGCTCGGACGCCTCTCGTCGCTGGTGACCAGGGCGCGCTCGGCGGTCACCGGCACGCACAACCCGGCCTGGCGCGAGATCGGCCTGTTCTTCTCGCGCCGCTTCCCGGCCGCCGTGTACCTCAGCAGGCGCTGGTGGATCGCCACCGCGCTGGCGACGATCGTGGTCGGTGGGCTGCTCGCCGCCTGGATCGCGCGCGACCCGCGGGTGCAGGCGAACATCGCCGCGCCCGACGAGATCCGCGCGCTGACCGCGCCGGGCGGTGCGTACGAGACGTACTACACCAGCAACCCGGCCGCGTCGTTCGCCGCGCAGGTGTGGACGAACAACGCCTGGGTCGCGGCCACCTGCCTGTTCCTCGGCGTGCTGGCCGGGATTCCCGTGCTGTACGCGTTGTGGGAGAACGCGCTCAACGTCGGTGTCGGCGCGGGCCTGATGTCCGCGGCCGGTCGCCTGGACATCTTCCTCGGGCTGATCACACCGCACGGCCTGCTGGAACTGACCGCGGTGTTCGTGGCGGCGGGCACCGGGCTGCGGCTGGGCTGGACGGTGATCAACCCCGGCCGCCGGTCCCGGGCGGTCGCGCTCGCCGAGCAGGGCAGGGCGACCGCGGCGATGGCGCTGGGCCTGGCCTGCGTGCTGCTGGTGTCCGGGGCGATCGAGGCGTTCGTCACCCCGTCGGGGCTGCCCACCTGGGCCAGGATCGGGATCGGGGCGGTCGCGGAAACCGCTTTCCTGACCTACGTCTTCGTGCTTGGCCGCCGGGCCGCCGGCGCCGGGATCAGCGGCGACGTGGACGCGCGGTACCGCGGAGACGTCCTGCCCGAGGCCGGGTAAGACACGCCGTTGATCTTCCCGGCCCGGCCGGGAAAGCCGTCTTATAGTGGCCCGATGGCGAAGCGTGAGGCCGTGACCGTGTCCGACGAGACGCACGCCCGGGTCGCCGGCCGCACGGCACGGGCGGGCCTGTCCGTGCACGCCTGGGTCGTGGCCGCGGTGGAGCGGGAAGCTTTCCGCCAGCTGTGTGAGCAGGCGAACAAGTGGTGGGCCGAGCACCCCGAAGAGGCCGATCGGCTCACCGAGGACTTCCACCGCCGCCAGGACGAACGTGACTCCTCGGCCGCGTAGGGGCCAGATCTGGACCGTCAAGGGGGTCTGGGGGCTTGCCCCCAGCGGGGGTGTGGGGGCCGTGCCCCCACAAAACACAGTGGTCTGGGGGCCTGACCCCAGCCAGGGTGTGAGGGCCATGCCCCCACAAAACACAGTGGT
>NZ_DATELF010000012.1:0-62403 GCF_035276945.1 Amycolatopsis sp.
TGCGGGACACCCGCACCCGGTCGGACGGATGAGCCGGGGCCGCGCGATGGTGAGCTCATCCGTCCTCCACCAATCTGAGGAACGCGTCTTCCAGGCGCCGCCGTGGCCCCGCCTGTTCCACCGCGATCCCGGCGCGGACCAGGGCCGCCACCGCGTCGGCTCGCGGCGTCCCGTCGAGATCGGCGTGCACCAGGTTGCCTTCGACGTCCACATTGGACACACCGCCGAAGTCGCGCAGGGTGTCCGCCGCGGCGTCCGGGCTGTCGACGCGGAAGGTCGCCTCGCCGCCCGCCGCCGCGATGTCGCCGACCTCGCCCGCGGCCACCAGCGCGCCCCGGTGCATGACCACCACGTGCGTGCAGGTCTGCTCGACCTCGGCGAGCAGGTGGCTGGACACCAGGACCGTGCGGCCGGTCGCCGCGTAGCGGCGGAGCACCTCGCGCATCTGGTGGATCTGGGGCGGGTCGAGCCCGTTGGTCGGTTCGTCGAGCACGAGCAGCTCCGGCAGCCCGAGCATCGCCTGCGCGATGGCCAGCCGCTGCCGCATGCCCTGGCTGTAGGTGCGTACCTTACGGTGGACCGCGTCGCCGAGCCCGGCGATCTCCAGCGCCTCGGCGAAGTGGGCCTTGTCGCCCGGCCGTCCGGTGGCGTCCCAGTACAGCCGGAGGTTCGCCTCGCCGGACAGGTGCGGCAGGAACCCGGAGCCTTCCACGAACGAGCCGATCCGGGACAGCACCGGCGCGCCGGGGGTGACCCGGTGGCCGAAAACCTTGATCTCCCCGGCGGTCGGGGTGATCAGGCCCATCAGCATGCGCAGGGTGGTCGTCTTCCCGGCGCCGTTGGGGCCGAGCAGGCCGAGCACCTGGCCGGGTTCGACCCGGAACGACAGGTCCCGCACCGCGGTCAGCCCACCCGGATACGCCTTGGTGAGCCCGGAGATCACCAGCGGCACCTCGGCGAGTCCGGGGTCGGCCTGGTGGGCCCGGCGCCGCCGCACGGCCGCGATCAGCCCCACCGCCAGCGCCGCGACTCCAATGCCCGCGATGGCCAGCACGTTCCCGACGGGCCAGCCCGCGCCCACCGCGCGGCCGGGCATGACCGGCACGCTGAGGTCGCCGGCCAGGGAAACCCGGTACGTCGCCGGGGTGACCGACCCCGCGTAGGCCTGGTCGGTCGTGCCGACCACGACCTGCACCAGGTGCCCCGACTCGATCGGCCGCACGATCCCGGCCAGGGTTACGGGCACCTCGGCCGGGCTGCCGTCGGTGGGCAGGGTGACGCGGATCGGCGTCACCTGGTTCGCGGGCAGGACGCGCGTCCCGTCCGGGTTCACGTCGTAGAGCTTGACGAACAGCACGGCCTCGGGTGTGTTTCCCCAGACGCGCAGCCGGACCGACGGCGTGCCGGCCACCAGGAGCTGCGCGCTGAGCGGCGCCGAGCCGAAGGACGCCGACTGGCCCGGCGGGTCGGCACCGAACAGGCGCGACAGCTGCGAGGAGCCGGACAGCGAGTTGAGCCCCGGAAGCCCGTTGATCGCGGCGGGCACCCCGCCCGGCGGGCTTACGATCGTCTGCTCGCGGCCGGTCAGCGCCACGGTCTCGGTATGGGCGCCGCCATCGGCCTCGACGACCCGGACGGACGGCGTCCCCGACGCCCTGAGCGTGCCCTGGACGTCGTACGGGAAGCCGGTCACCGGATTGCTGCCCTCACCGGTGAGCTGGAAACGCAGCCAGTCGCCGATCTTGCCGCGCAGCTGGGCGCCGGGTGTGCCGCCGTCGTGCCCGCCCGCGTACCAGATCTGCTGGACCTTCCCGCCCGCCGCGGCGATCTGGGCCGCGTTGGCCGCCGACTGGTCGAGCCCGAACAGGGTGTCCTTCTCGCCCTGCACCAGCAGGGTCGGCACCTTGACGCGCCCGGTGACGGAAGCCGGTGAGATGCGCCTGAGCAGGTCGAGGGTCTGCTGGCTCGCCTTCCCGGACAGCGCGAGTTCGGTGTACGCCTGGCAGATCGGGTTGGCGAACCGCCCGCACACGGTGCCGTTCGACGGGGCTTGCTGGGGGAGCTGCGAGACGGACCCCGGCCCGGACGAGCCGCCGGACCCGCCGGAGCCGGCCGTGCCGGTGTCCGTGGTTTCCTGCCCCGGCTCGGGCGCTTCGGCGGTGAGCCCGCTGCCGCCCGCTCCCGCGCCGGCGGAGAACAGCTGCGCCGCCCAGGTTCGCTTGAAGACCCCGTTCGGGATGAGGCTCTGCGCGAGGTCGTTGTAGGTGATCACCGGCGCGATCGCGTCGACCCGCCGGTCCGTGCCGGCGAGCAGGAGGGAGAGCGCCCCGCCGTAGGAGGCGCCGGTGACGCCGACCCGGGGATCGCCAGGGCCGTCCTGGGTGACCTCGGGCCGCGTGGCGAGGAAGTCCAGCAGGCGGGAGGCGTCGGCGACCTCGAAATCCGGGTCGTTGAGCGAGATCTGGCCGGTGCTGCGGCCGAAGCCCCGAGCCGAGTAGGTGAGCACCACGAGTCCGCGCCCAGCCAGTTCCCGTGCCTCGCCCGCGACGCTGTTCTTGTCGGCGCCGAACCCGTGCGCGAGCAGGACCGCCGGTGCCGGGGTCCGTTGCGGGAGGTAGAGCGTGGTGTCCAGGTGCACGCGGTCGGCCGAGCCGGGGGCGGCGGGCACGTCGATGATCGCGTCCTGGGTGGGTACCGGCGTGTCGTCGCCGCCGGAGCGGGTCCAGACGACGCCGGCCGTGGCGAGCACCACCAGCACGGCGGCCAGGGCCAGCAGGCGCCCGCGGCGGGTGCGCGGAAACGGGATGCGGGGCACGGTTATCACCGTAGGCGAGCATTCCTGAGAGGGACGTGGCGGCGGCACCGGCTCCCACCGGTACTCCTCGTCGGTCGGCGGACCGGCGTCGACCGGTGGCGGGTCGCCGCTGTCCACGACCGGGCCCGCCATGCGGTCGGCCAAACGCTTGCTCACGAAGTCGAACTGCCGCAGCAAGGGGACCAGCCGAGGTGTGTCACCGCACGCTGCCCGGGATCATCGCCTGGTAGCCCGACCGTCACAGTAGGTATGCGGGGGGTATCCGCGAATATCCGGCCGCGGCCGATTTCTGTGGGACCCGGGAACTTCCCTCTTCCGCCCGCCGAGTGATAAGGCTTACCTAAGGTGGCTCTTTACGGTTTCATGGGTAATCATGGAAACCGAAGTGGAGGGGAGTACTCCTTCGCGGCGGTGTCGTCAGCACGGCGGTCCTGCGGGACTCCCGGCACCGTCGGCCGGCCGGCACCGGCGGAAGAGACCTCCGGCTAGTCGCCCTGCGCGCTACCGGAGGTATTGCATCGATGAACGTGCCGCTCTGGGTGTGGGCCCTCACGGTCGGAGGCCTGCTCGTCCTCATCGCCGTCGACCTGGTGATCGTGGACAGCAAGCCGCACGAGGTGACCACGGCCGAAGCGGCCCGCTGGGTGATCTTCTACGTCTCCTGTGCCGTGCTCTTCGGGGCAGGCGTGTGGGTGGTCGCCGGGCACCAGTTCGGGGTCGAGTTCTTCACCGGCTACATCACCGAGTACTCGTTGTCGGTGGACAACCTGTTCATCTTCATGGTGATCATGGCGTCGTTCAAGGTGCCGGTGATCCACCAGCACCGGGTGCTGCTGGTCGGCATCCTGCTCGCGCTGGTCATGCGGAGCGTGTTCATCGCGGTCGGCGCGGCGCTCATCGCACAGTTCGTGTGGGCGTTCTTCCTCTTCGGCGGGGTCCTGGTCTGGACGGCCATCAGCATGCTGCGGGGCCAGGACGAACATCAGGAGTACGAAGAGAACGCGGTCACCCGGTGGGTGCGCCGGATCTACCCGGTCACCGAGGACTTCCACCGGCACAAGATGTTCGTCAAACGCGACGGCAAACGGTGGATCACGCCGATGTTCCTGGTCATCGTGGCCATCGGCAGCGCGGACCTGCTGTTCGCCGTCGACTCGATCCCGGCGATCTTCGGCATCACCCAGGAGGCCTTCCTGGTGTTCACCGCCAACGCCTTCGCGCTGATGGGGTTACGGCAGCTGTACTTCCTGCTCGGCGGGCTGGTGAACAAGCTGGTCTACCTGTCCTACGGGCTCGCGATCATCCTCGGCTTCATCGGTGCCAAGCTGGTCCTGCACGCGCTGCACGAGTACCACGTGGTGCCGGACTGGCTGGACATCAACAACTGGGTCTCGCTCGGGGTGATCGTCGCGGTGCTGGCGGCCACGACCTTGCTGAGCCTGGCCAAGGTCAAGCGGGACACGGCGGCGGCCAAAACTTCTTAGTTTCGCTAACGAGCCCGGCGAGGGGCCGGTACGGTCGGGTTCATGCGCCCTGCTGACCTCCCCCTGCTCGCCGTGCCCGGCAAGCCGACCCTGCGCGGTGACCTGCTGCTGACCGGGCTGGCCTGCCCAGATCCCGCCACCAACAGCTATCCCGGCTCCCTGTGGAAGGTCGGCCTCGACGGCGTGACCACTCGCTGGACCCACGGCGAGTGGGACACCGATCCCGTGATCTCGCCCGACGGCCGGTGGGTGGCCTTCCTGCGGAAGGCGGGCGAGGCGGGCCGCGCCCAGGTACACGTGATGCCGACGGGCGGCGGCGACGCGCGGAAGTTGACCGGCCTGCCGCTCGGCGCGGGCGCGCCGGTCTGGGCGCCGGACTCCCGCCGGATCGCGTTCACCGCCCGCGTGCCCGAACCGGGCCGGTACGGCGCCCCCGCCGCCGGCGGCGAGACGGTGGAAACCGACGCCGAAGCGCCGCGCAGGATCACGCGGTTCGACTACCGCATCGACGACATCGGTTTCCTGGGCGACCGGCGGCAGCGGCTGTTCGTGGTGGACACCTCCGGCGATCCGGGCGAACTCGAGCCGTTGACCGACGACCGGGTCGACGTGGCCGATCCGGCGTGGACCCCGGACGGCGAGACCGTGCTCGTGGTCGCGCAGCGCGACTGGGGAGAGGCCGAGACCGAGGAGATCGACATCTACGCCGTGCCCGCTTCCGGCGGCGAACCGGTGCTCGCCGTGCGGACGGCGGGTGGCGCGGAAAAGCCGACGGCGGGCGAGGACGGGGTGATCTGGTACCTGGGCGCCGAGTTCGAGTGGCCCCGGCTGGAGGCGCGCAATCCCGGGTTGTGGTCGGCCGTGTTCCGGCCGGGCGCCGGACCGGCGGTGCCGCGGCGGCTGACCGACGCCGAGTCGGTGTTCTGCGTCGCCACGGCCGGCGCTCCCGCGCTCTCCGGCGACCAGTTGGTCGTCGCGGTGCTCAACCGGGGGAGCGTGGAGCTGCGCGCGGTGCCCCGGGATGCCGAAGCGGCGCCGCTCGGCAAGCTGACCCTGCTGGCCGGCGAGCGTGCGGCGGTTCGCTCGTTCGCCGTGGACGGGGAGCGGATCGCGGCCGTGGTGGCCACTCCGGAGAGCGCCGGCGACGTCGTCGTGTTCGACGGTGGCGCGCCCCGGGTGCTTACCGACTGGTCGGAACCCTTGCGGGGCAAGGGGATCCGGCCGGTCGAGGAAATCGGGGCCACCGCGCCCGACGGCTATCCCGTGCACGGCTGGCTGGTCCACCCGGAGGGCGACGGCCCCCATCCGGTGTTGCTCTGCGTTCACGGCGGGCCGTTCGCGCAGTACGACTGGGGCCTGCTCGACGAGGCCCAGGTCTATGCTTCAGCCGGGTACGCCGTCGTGCTGGCCAACCCGCGTGGCTCGGCGGGGTACGGCGAGAGTCATGGTCGCGCCATCGTGCACGGGTTCGGCACGGTCGACGCCGACGATCTGCTGGCCCTGCTCGATGCCACGCTGACGCGCCCGGACCTCGACTCCGCACGCGTCGGTGTCATGGGCGGCTCCTATGGCGGGTTCATGACGAGCTGGCTGGCGGCGCATCACGGCGAGCGGTTCCGGGCCGCGTGGAGTGAGCGCGCGGTGAACGCCTGGGACTCGATGACCGGCAGCTCGGACATCGGCTGGACGTTCGTGGACGCCTACATCGGCCCGGACCTCCAGGTCCAGCTCGACCGCAGCCCGCTCAGCCACGCCGGCCGCGTCCGGATCCCGTTCGCCGTGGTGCATTCCGAGCACGACTGGCGCTGCCCGCTCGAACAGGCCCAGCGCATGTTCGTGGCGCTCAAGCGGGCCGGTGCGCCGGTGGAGTTCCTGCTCTTCCCGGGCGAGGGGCACGAGCTGACCCGCTCGGGAAAGCCGCGGCACCGGATCCAGCGCTTCGACGCCGTCCTCGGCTGGTGGGCCCGCCACCTCAGTTGAGCAGCGTGTAGTTGAGGTCCTCGCAGATCCGGCCGAGCGGGAGGTCGAGGCCGGGGTGGTCCAGCGGCACCAGCACGTCCGGCGCGAGCGGGAGCGCGGTGGCCGCGGGCGGGTCCCACAGGCACACCGCGGGCCCGCCGCCGTCCATTGAGGACCGGTACCACAGCCCGTCGAGGTCCGGGAACGCCGAGCGGATCGCGCGGGCCCAGGCCTGCGTGATCTTCTTGGGCCCGCTGGAGATCTCCTGCGAGGCCCCGACCCGGGTCGGCCACAGCCCGGCCAGGTCGAGCAGGCACAGCGTGCGGGCCGGACGGAAGATGACCAGCCGGGGGCCGCGTGTCCGGCGGTCCACGATCGACGTCGTCTGGAAGACCTCGGCCACGCTCGTGCGCACCGAGAGGCCGAAGTAGAGCACACCGTTGTCCTCGTCCGTCACCATCGCGCCGCCCCGGCCGGGCCGCTGCGGGTCGAAGCGGCCGTGCGGCAGGGGCCCGGTGCGCCGGAAGGTGTTCCACTGCTGGGGGTGGTTGCCGTGCGCGGTGAAGACCCGGGCGAGCCGGGTCGCCGGGCTCACCGAGACGACGTCACGATCCGGGCGCAGGGCGTCGGCCAGGGCGGCGCGCGCCGGCGGCAGGGGCAGCCGTGCCATGTCGTGTGGTGACCCCTAGACGGGCGTGCCGAGTGTCGAGGCGAGCGCCGCGACCGGTGCCGGGTCGCCCCCGGCGAGCAGCCACTGCCGTGGCGTCGCGGGCGTGCGCTCGAGCATGAGGTCGGCCTGGGGGGTCGTCATGAACGACGCCAGGACGAGGGCGGGCTGATCCGCCGGGACGGCGGCGAGCACGGCGCCCAGTCCCGGCAGTACCGCGTTCCGGGTGAACTGCCACGCCGGGAGCCGCCAGCCGCCCGGTTCCTTCCAGCCGGTCAGCCTGCCCGCGGCGAGCTTGTGCCGGATCCGGCTCGGATCCACCCCGAGTGCGCGCGCGGCCTGCACCGCGGTCAGCGCGGACTCCGCCAGCACGGCCTGCGCGGCGACGGTCCTCGCCCGCGCGTCCGGCTCGTCGTCCGTCCTGGGTGAAAGATCCAGCCCGGCGTCGGTGAGCGCGGCACGCTGCCGGGGCGAAAAGTAGTCGCCCGGATCCGGGTTCTGCGGGGACAGCCTCCGGGCCGCGGCCTCGATCATGGCGAGGAATTCCGCGGCGTCCACCCGGAGCCCGACCCTGGCGAGCACGCTCTCCAACGTGGCTGTCATGCGCCCACCCTAGCGCCTGGCGTGCGGGTTCGTGCGGTTGACACCTGGCGTGCGTCACTCTAACTTCCCGCAGTAATCGATTTCTCGCCGGCGAGAAGTGGGGACGTCGTTGAGCGAAACTGCCGTTCCGCTGGTCGAGATGATCGGCGTCAGCAAGTCCTTCGGTGGGGTGCGGGCCGTTGCGGGCGCGGACTTCACCGTCCGCGAGGGCGAAGTGCACGCGCTGCTCGGCGAGAACGGTGCCGGCAAGTCCACCCTGATGAAGGTGCTCTCCGGCGAGGTCGGCGGGTACCGCGGCGAGATCAGGATCGGCGGCGAGCCGGTGCGCTTCACCTCTCCGGCGGACGCGCAGCGTGCCGGGGTCGCGATGATCCACCAGGAGCTCGACCTGGTGCCCGCGCTCTCGGTCGCGGAGAACGTGTTTTTGGGCAGGGAGCCGAAAACCGCGTTCGGCACGGTGGATCGCCGCCGCGTGGTGACCGAAACGGCCGCGCTGCTGGAGCGCACGGGGGTGACCCTCGACCCGAGACGGCCGGTCGAGCACCTGCGCACCGGCGAGCAGCAGCTCGTCACCATCGTCAAGGCGCTGTCGCTGGACGCGCGGATCCTGGTCATGGACGAGCCCACTTCGGCGCTGTCGGTGCACGAGGTCGAGCGGCTGTTCACCGTGATCGGCGGGTTGCGGCGGGCCGGGGCCGGGATCGTCTACATCTCCCACCGGATGGAGGAGATCGGGCGCGTCGCCGACCGCGCGACCGTGCTGCGCAACGGCCGCGTCGTGGCCGAGTTCGACGCGCGGGCGATGACCGCCGCCCAGGCGTCCGAGGCGATGGTCGGCAGGCCGGTGCACCTGATGTTCCGCGGCACCGGCACCGCCACGGGGGAGGAGCTGCTGCGGGTGGAAAACCTCGCGGTGCGCCGGCCGAGGCCGGGCCTCCGCGATCCGGCGGGCGTGACCTTGTCGGTGGCCGAGGGGGAGATCGTCGGCCTCGCCGGGCTGCTCGGCTCGGGCCGGACGGAACTGCTGGAGACCCTGTTCGGGGTGGGCGCCAAGGGGCCGTGGCAGGGCCGGGTTCTGTTGCGGGGCAGCCGGATCAGGCCGCGCGGGCCGCGTCACGCGCTGAAGCTCGGCATCGCGTTCGTGCCGGAGGACCGGCGGATCGCCGGGCTCGCCCTCGAGCACTCCGTGCTGGCCAACACCGTTCTGTCCATTGTGGACAGAATTGCCCGGCTGGGACTGGTGTCCCGGCGGGCCGAACGCAACGCGGCCCGGGAAACCACCGAACGCCTGGGCGTCAAGCTCGCGTCGCTGTCCGGGCCGGTCGGCTCGCTGTCCGGCGGCAACCAGCAGAAGGTGGTGCTGGGGCGCAACCTGCTCACCGAGCCCCGCCTGCTCCTGCTCGACGAGCCCACCCGTGGCGTCGACGTCGGCGCCAAGGCCGAGATCTACCGGCTGCTCGGCGAGGCGGCCGCGCGTGGCCTCGGCGTGCTGCTCGCCTCGTCCGAACCCGCCGAGCTGGTCGGCGTGTGCCACCGGGTGGTGGTGCTGCGCGACGGACGCGGTATGCACGAGTTGAACACCGCCGAAGTCTCCGAGGCCGACCTGCTCGCGGCCTCGATGGGCGAGGGGGCCGTGCCCGGCCTGACCGTGGGAGGTGCTTGATGAGCGTCGAACTGGACGAGCCGGTGCGGGAACGGCGAAGCGAGTTCCTGCCTGCCCTGTTCAGGTTCCAGAGCCTGTTCGGGCTGGTGCTGGTGTTCGTCGCCGCGGTGCTGTACTCGCCGCACAAGAACGGCCAGCTGCTCTTCCTCGACTCCGGGAACCTGTTCAACGTCGTGCGGTCGATCTCGGAGATCGGCATCCTCGCCGTGGGGATGACCCTGGTGATCCTGATCGGCGCGATCGACTTGTCGGTCGGCGCGGTGCTCGGCCTGGCCAGTGTCGGCACCGCCGCGCTGCTGGTGCGTGACGGGCTCGGGGTCGTGCCGGTGGTGGTGATCGTGCTGGCGATCGGGCTCGGCTTCGGGCTGCTGCAGGGGGTGGCGATCGCGACCTTCGGCATCCAGGCGTTCATCGTCACTCTGGCCGGGATGCAGATCGCGCGCGGGCTGGCGCGGATCTGGTCCGGCGGCCAGGCCATCGGCATCACCTACGGCGACCGGCCCGGCCAGGCGCCCGTGGCGTTCTCGCTGCTCGGCGAGCGGACCTTCGGCGGGCTGGTGCCGATCCCGGCGCTGATCTTCATCGTGGTCGCCGCGCTGGCCGTGGTGCTGCTGCGGGTCAGCGCGTTTTCGCGGCACGTCTACGCCATCGGCGGCAACGAGAAGGCCGCACGGCTGTCGGGGGTGCCGGTGACCCGGGTGAAGATCGCGGTGTTCGGCATCTGCGGGCTGCTGGCCGCGCTCGCCGGCATCGTGCACGCTGGACGCCTCAACTTCGGCGGGCCCAACGACGGCGGCGGGTACGAACTCGACGCGATCGCCGCCGTGGTGATCGGCGGCACCAGCCTCACCGGCGGCCGCGGCTCGGTCGCGGGCACCGTCGCCGGTGCGCTGCTGGTGGGGGTGCTGCGCAACATCCTGGCGCTGCGCAACGTCGACGCGAACATCCAGTTGCTGGTCATCGGCCTGGTCATCGTGCTGGCCGCCGGTCTGCAGCAACTCCGTCCGGCTTCGGTTTCTTGATTTTTTTCCCGATTCTCTCGATCGCAGAAGGGGCAGGAATGACAAAGAGGTCATCACGGCTGATCCTGGCGCTGGCGGCGGGCGTGTTCCTCGCCGTCACCGCGTGCGGCACCACGCACGAGAACTCGGGCTCGGGTGGCGGGCAGCAGGCCGCGGCGGGCAAGTGCAAGGGCCCGGGGGCGAAGTACACCATCGGCATGAGCCAGGCCAACGTCGCCGAGCCGTACCGCCAGCGGATGGACGACGACATCCGCACCGCGGCCGCCACGGTGCCGCAGTTCGCGGTCAACTTCGCCGACGCGGCACAGGACAACGCCAAACAGGTCGACCAGGTGACCAACTTCCTCACCCAGCAGATCGACCTGCTGGTCATCAGCCCCAACGAGGCCACCCCGCTGACCGCGGTCGTGAAGCAGGCCTACGACCGGGGCATCCCGGTCCTGGTGCTGGACCGCAAGGTGGACGGCGACGCCTACACCGAGTTCATCGGCGCGGACAACGCCGAGATCGGCAGGCAGGCGGGCCAGTACTTCGCCAACGTGCTCCTGCCGCACGGTGGCAAGATCGCCGAGCTGCGGGGCCTGGCCGGGTCGACTCCGGCGAAGGAGCGCGCCGACGGGTTCGCCCAGGGCATCGCGGGCCGCAACATCCAGATCGTGGCGACTCAGGACGGCGACTGGCTGCAGGACAAGGGCGAGCAGCAGGCCGACGCGATTCTCAAGGCGAACCCGGACATCCAGGCGATCTACTCGCAGAACGACCCGATGGCCGAGGGTGCCCGGATCGCGGCGATCAACGCGGGCAGGCCGGACCTGCCGATCACCGGGATCGACGGGCTGCCGATCGAGGCGGGTGGGATCAAGGCGGTCGAGGCCGGCCGTATCTCGGCCACGTTCGTCTACCCGACCGGCGGCAAGGAAGCCGTCGCGGAGGCGAAGAAGCTGCTGCTGGACTGTCAGACCGTGACCAGGACGCAGACGCTGAGCACGAAACTGGTCACCAAGGACAACGCGGCCCAGGTCTACGCCGAGCTCAACCGCGGCTGACCGCCGGATCGCGAACGCTGCTGCCGCGGTCGATGAGCCGGGCGCTGAGCGTGGTGGTGCTCGGGGCCGAGCCGCTCTCGCCGATCCTGGCCAAGAGAAGTTTCGCCGCCTCCTGACCGATGTCGTAGGCGGGTTGCGCGACGACGGTCAGCGGCGGGTCGATCAGGGTCGCCCACGGGACGTCGTCGAAGGCGACCACACCGAAGTCCCGGCCCAGCCGCAGCTTCGCCTCGCCGAGCGCCTCCAGCACGCCGATCGCCATCGCGCTGTTGGCGACCAGCAGCGCGTCGGGCGGCTCGGGTTCGGCGAGCAGCGAGACGGTGGCCTGTTTGCCGCCGGTGGCCCGGTACTCGGCGTGCCGGAACAGTTCCGGGCGGTCCGTGCCGCGCAGCGCGTCGCGGTAACCGGCGAGCCGGTCGTCCGCGGTGCGCACCCCGGCCGGGCCGGTCACGCAGCCTATCCGGCGGTACCCGGCCGCGATCAGGTGCTCGGTCGCCGCGCGGGCGGCGCACCGGGTGTCGACCAGAACCTGGTCGCCGTCGGCCAGCGGCCGGTCCACCGCGACCACCGGGGTGCCGCGCTGCCGCAGCCGCTCCACGTTGCAGGGGGCGCCGGTGGGGGAGAGGATCACGCCGGCGACCCGTTCCTGGAGCGCGACGTCGATGTACCGGAGTTCCTTGTCCGCGTTCTCGTCGGAGTTGCACAGCACCACCGAGTAACCCTTGGCCTGCGCGACATCCTCGACGCCGCGGGCGATCGCGGTGAAAAACGGGTTCTCCACGTCCGCGATGATCAGGGCGATGACCGCGGTTTCCTGACGGCGCAGGTTCCGGGCGAGACCGTTCGGGTGGTAGCCGAGTTCCGTCGCGGCCGCGCGGACCCGGGCGACGAGCGCGGGGTCCACAGTGGATTTCCCGTTGAGCGCCCTGGACACGGTGGCGGTGGAGACGCCCGCCCGCCGGGCAACGTCGTTGATGGTTGCCACCGACTCCTCCTGTTTCCGCTGCGCCCCCGGCACGTTTCCGCTGTCACCATAGCCCGGGGCCGGTGGGGGAGGTGTACAGCCGTCCCCACTGGTCATTGACACCGTCCGCCCAGCGGAATAGCGTCGCGGGTAATCGATTACCCATTCGGGAGGCAGGTATCGTGGCCCGCATCGGCGTGATCAACATTTCTGATGGGCGCGACCATGTGCACACCCGTAACGCGAGTTTCATCCAGTCCAAACAGGACGCACTTGTGCGGTCACTGAGCGCGGCGGGCCACGAGGTGGTCGCGGGCGCGGATCTGGTGGCCACGAACGCGCTCGCCACCTCGGTGGCGCGCGGGGTCGCGGCGGCCGGCGTGGACGTGACGATCTTCTGTTACGCGGTGTGGGCCTTCCCGCACTTCACCATGCTCGCCGCGGACGCCACCCGCACCCCGCTGATCCTGCTGGCCAGCACCGACCCGACCGAGCCCGGGCTGGTCGGCATGCTCGCCGCGGGCGGTGCGCTGGACCAGATCGGCCGTGCGCACACCCGGCTGTGGGGCGCGCCCGACGATGCCGGACTCGTGGCCGCGGTCGGGGCCGAGGCCCGTGCCGCGGCCGCGGTGGCCTCGTTGCGCGGCTCGACGTTCGGCCGGTTCGGCGGCCGTCCGATGGGCATGAACACCGCCGTGGCCAACACCGACCAGTGGATGCGCCAGTTCGGTGTCGACGTCGAGGAGATCGACCAGTACGAACTGGTGCTGCGTGCGGAAAAGGCCGACGCGGCGGAGGCCGCCAAGGCCCGCGAGTGGATCGAAGCGCACGCCGCGGGCGTGCACTACGACGGCAAGAAGCTCACCCCGGAACTGCTCGAGCGGCAGCTCCGGTCGTACCTGGCCATTCGCGACATCATCGCCGAGCGGAACCTGGACTTCTCCGGGATCAAGGGCCAGCCGGAGCTGACCGAGCACTTCGCCACCATGGACGTCACCGAGGCGTTCCTCAACGACCCGTACGACTGGAACGGGCCGAAGGAAGTCCACGTCACCGCGACCGAGGCGGACATGGACGGCGCGCTCACCATGCAGCTGTTCCACCAGATCTCCGGCGACCCGGTACTCTTCGCCGACGTGCGGCACTACCACGCCGATCGCGATATCTGGGATCTGTGCAATTCCGGTCAGCACGCGACCTGGTACGCCGCGCGCAGTGACGATCCCGCGGAAAACCTCGCCAGGGTCAACTTCTATCCCGAAGTGTTCTTCTTCCCGGCGGGCGGGGCGTCCGTGCAACACATCGCCGCGCCGGGGCGGATGACCCTGGGCAGGCTCACCCGCGAGGCGGGGCGGTACCGCCTGCAGCTGATGCTCGGCGAATTCGAAAGCTACGACGACGAAACCAACGACGAGCTGGTCCGGCAGTCCACACCGGAATGGCCGCATGCCTTCGCCCGCCTGGATGTCGACGGCCCGGCCTTCCTGTCGAAGTTCGGCGCCAACCACATCCACGCCGTTCCGGGCGACCGCAGGCCGGAACTGCGGGCGGTGGCGAAGCTGCTGGGCGTGCGGCTGGATGAGTGGACCCGTGGCTGAATCCGGACTCTTCCTGGGAGTCGACGTCGGGACATCCAGTTCGAAGGGTGTCCTGGTCACCGCCAAGGGCGAGATACTGGCCCGGGTTTCGCGCCCGCACGCCACGTCGTATCCGCATCCGGGCTGGGTCGAGCACGACGCGGAAACCGTGTGGTGGGCGGATTTCCTGGCGCTGACCCGGGAACTGGTGGCCGCCGCCGGGGACCGGCCGCTCGCCGCGCTCGCGGTGAGCGGGATCGGCCCGGTGCTGCTGCCCGCGGACGCCGAGGGCCACCCGCTGCGCCCGGCGATCCTCTACGGCGTGGACACCCGTGCCGCGCGGGAGATCGCCGAGCTGACCGCGGAACTGGGCGCGGAGTCCATTGTGGAGCGTGGTGGCACGCCGCTGTCGTCCCAGGCGGTCGGGCCGAAGTGGCGGTGGCTGGCCCGGCACGAGCCCGAGGTGTTCGAGCGCACCGAGCTGTTCCTGATGGCCAGTTCCTACCTCGTGTACCGGCTCACCGGCGAATACGTGCTGGACCATCATTCGGCGAGTCAATGCGACCCGATGTACGACCTGCGGGCGGGAGCGTGGGCGGCGGACTGGGCGGAGCGGGTGGCACCGGGAGTTCCGTTGCCACGCCTGGTCTGGCCGACCGAGGTGGCCGGCACCGTCAGCGCCGCCGCGGCCGCCGAAACCGGGCTGCCGCAAGGGCTTCCGGTCACCGCGGGCACGGTGGACGCGTGGGCCGAGGCCACCAGCGTCGGCGTCGCCGATCCCGGCGACACGATGGTGATGTACGGGACCACCATGTTCCTCATCCAGGTACTCGCCGAACCCCGGCTTTCGCTTTCCGGGCTGTGGACGACGCGCGGCGCCTTTCCGGGCACCTACACGCTCGCCGCCGGAATGGCCACGTCCGGGGCGATCACCGACTGGCTGCGCAAGCTCACGGGCGGCGATTTCGCGGATCTGGTCCGGCAGGCGGGCGAGGTGCCCGCGGGCAGTCGCGGCCTGTTGCTGCTGCCGTATTTCGCCGGCGAGCGCACGCCGTTGTTCGACCCGGATGCGCGGGGGATCATCGCCGGGCTGACCATCGGGCACGGACTGGGCGAGCTGTACCGCGCGGCACTGGAGGGCATCGCCTACGGCGTGCGGCACAACCTCGAGGCCATGCAGGCCGCCGGAGGCAAGGGGGTCTGGGGGCTTGCCCCCAGGTGGGGTCTGGGGGTTGCACCCCCGGAGGGCAGGGCGGTCTGGGGGCTTGCCCCCGGGCGGGGTCCGGGGGCCGCACCCCCGGAGGGCGGAGCGGGCCGGCTGGTCGCCGTCGGTGGCGGGACCCAGGGCGGGCTGTGGACCCAGATCGTCAGCGACGTGACCGGCGCCGAGCAGCAGGTGCCCGCCGAGACGATCGGGGCCGCGCTGGGGGACGCCCTGCTGGCGGCGGTGGCGACCGGCGCCGAACCGGACGCGGCGGCGTGGAACCCGGTGGCCGGCACGGTCCGGCCCGATCCCCGGCGGGCGGCTGTGTACGAGAAGTTCTATCGCCGTTACCGGGAGCTTTACCCGGCCACCCTCGAGATCGCGCACTTCCTCGCCGCCGAGCAGCATGCGGCGGACACGAATGAATGACAATCTCGCGGGCTGAGCCTTCACGGCTTACGGTTTGTGCACGATCTTGTGCGGAAAGTATCATCGTCCGCCCAAAAGGGTGAAAGAGTGCAGTTTCGATTCGCGTTGGGTAACGATTGATGCTCGGCTGACGAGGACTATGTTGACGCGCTCGGTGGAAGCGCGGTGAACGAGAGAAGAAAACCTGCCATGGGTGCTGCTCCCGCGGTGGGCCAGGTGCCGAAGATGCGCTGGCTTCGTTCCGGCCCGGTCACGTTGTTCGCCGGTGCTGCGGTGCTGCTGGCCGTCGGTCTCATCTCGATCGTGGTGACCACACACCGCACGAGCCCGGTGCCGGGCGCGCCGGCCGGCGCGCCCACGGCGGGTCCGGTCAACCCCGCGCCCGAACCCCTGGTCACGCACACCGTGCGGTACGAACTCACCGGTGGCGCCGCCCGCAACATCAGCTACGTGACCCAGGGCTCCGGCCTCGCCCAGGTGGCCGCGACGGGCTCGCCGTGGGCTGTGTCGCTGGAACGGCAGGCGGCCCCGCGCAGTTCGCAGTACTACAGCCTGTCCGCGCAGGACACCGGGCAGGGCACGCTGAAATGCCGCGTCCTGGTGGACGGCACGGTGATCAGCGAGCGGAGCGTTACCGGCCCTGGCGAGGTAGTCCGCTGCGCGAAGACGCTTGGCTAGAACTCGCGCTCCATGGCGAGTTCCTCGCCGAGGAGCATCGTGTCGACGAAACCCTGCCGCCGGTAGAGCACGCTCGCGTTGTGATTGCTCTCGAACACCGCCAGCCGCACGCGGACGGCTCCCTGTTCCCGCGCCCAGCCGACCACGCTCGCGACGAGCGTGTCGCCCACCCCGCGTCCCCGGGCGAACGGCGCCACCCACACCGACAGGAGATCCGAAGTGCCATCCGGGTCCGGAGCCGTTCCGCACGCCATGCCGGCCGGTTTGCCGTCCAGGTCGGCGAGGATGTTGAGCGGAACCTCGTCGAGTCGCTGCCGCCAACGTCGCTCGTCCACGCCCGCCCAGTCCTCGAATCTCGAATGAAACGCATACGGCGCCTCGCGCAAGGCCTCGAGGCGCAGTTCTCGCCACTCACGCCAGTCGTCGGCCGTCAACGTTCGCACGACGATCATGCGGCGAAGCTAGCACCGCCTCCCGCGGGCCTCGGCATGATTTCTCCATGACGAACGTTTCGATCGTGGTCGGCCCGATGCTCGCGGTGGTCCTGGTTGCCCTGGTGGCGGTGGGCGCGGTCGTGGTGCGGCTGGGGGAGCTGGGACCGGGGCGTGCCGTCGTGATCGCCGCGGTACGGGCCGTGGCGCAGCTCGGCGCGGTGTCGTTCGTGATCACGGTCATCCTGCGGTCGGCCTGGTGGACGGGACTGTTCGTGCTGTTGATGTTCGGTGTCGCCGCGGTCACCTCGGCTCTCCGGGTGGGCGTGCCGCCGCGCCAGGTCTCCTGGATCGCGGCGGCGATCGGGGCCGGCGTGGTGCCGGTGCTGGCGCTCGTGCTCGGTACCGGGGTGACGCCGCTGAAACCCATTGCCGTGGTACCGATCGCCGGTATCGTGATCGGCGGGGCGATGACGGCCACCTCGCAGGCCACCCGCCGGGCGCTGGACGAGCTCCGGCTGCGGCACGGCGAGTACGAGGCCGCACTCGCGCTCGGTTTCCCGCGGCGGGCCGCGGCACTGGAGATCTGCCGACCGTCGGCCGGGCAGGCGCTGATCCCGGCACTCGACCAGACCCGGACCGTCGGCCTGGTGACCCTGCCCGGCGCCTACGTCGGAGTGCTGCTGGGCGGCGCGAGCCCGGTGCAGGCGGGGGTCACGCAGGTGCTGGTGCTGATCGGACTGCTGGCGGCGGAAGCGAACGCGGTGCTGGCCGCCGTCCAGTTCGTGGCCGCGGGAATGCTGACCGGAAATGCTCACCCGTCCCGGCACCCGTCCCGCCCCTAACATCGGGGCTATGACGGTTGCTGATCTTTTGATCGACGGGTTCGGCCGGGTGCGCGAATCGGTGCACGGCGCGGTGCGTGGCCTCGACGCGGACCAGCTCGCCGAACGCGTCGCCCCGGACGCGAATTCGATCGGGTGGCTGGTCTGGCACCTCACCCGGGTCCAGGACGATCATCTCGCGGAACTGGAAGAACTCGAGCAGGTCTGGACGGCACAGGGCTTCCACGAACGGTTCGCGCTGCCGCTCGACCCCGCCGACACCGGTTTCGGGCACAGCAGCGATCAGGTGGCTTCGGTCCGGGTCTCGTCGGCCAGGCTCCTGACCGACTACCACGACGCGGTACACGCGCAGACCGTCGCGTGGCTGGCCGGTCTCAAGGAGTCCCAGCTCGACCGGATCGTGGACGAGGCGTGGGATCCGCCGGTTTCGCTGGGGGTGCGGCTGGTGAGCGTGCTCGACGACGACCTCGAGCACGTCGGCCAGGCTGCCTTCGTCAGGGGGATCTTGCCGCGCTGAGGTCAAGGGGCCTGGGGGCTTGCCACCGGTGGGGTTTGGAGGTGCACCCCAGCGAGCCCTCCAGCGAGCACTGTCAGCCGGGCGGCGGAGGTGCCCAAGCCGGTGGGACCGCCCAGGACGCGCGCGCCCGCGTGGGGCCGGTAGCGCAGTTCGGCTTCGTCGTAGCGCCGGCATCCTTCGTGCCAGGTGAGGATGCCGGCCAGCCAGTTCTGGAGTTCGGTGGCATATCCGGCGAGCGTGCCGCGCGCCTGCTCGTCCAGGCCGAAGTCGTCGAACAGCGCGGGCAGTTCATGGGCCACGATGTGCTCGAACTGGCGCATGCGCGAGGTCATCAGGTCGTTGACGATCGCGGTGGCACTCCGGCGGTCGCAGCCGAAGAAGTTCTGCACGACCAGCACCCCGTTGTGGATCTCGCCCTCGAACTGGATCTCCTTCTGGTAGGAGAAGATGTCGTTGAGCAGGCACGCGTAGTCCGCCGCCGCGTGCTCCATCGCCTGCACGGGCCTGCTGGCGTAGATCTCGGGCGGCAGTTTCTTCCCGTGCGCGAGCCGGGCCAGGCTCATGGTCAGGTCGGAGCCGAAGGTCCGGCGGCGCATTTCGAGGTAGTCGACCGGGTCGGGAATCCGGTGCTGCTTGGCGTTCGCCAGCTCCCACAGCCAGCTCTCGGTCATGGTTTCCACCGCGTCGCGGAACGTCCGGCGCTGCTCGGCCGTCATCGCCGCGGTGGTGCGTGACCACAGGTCGGACAGCGCGCGTTCCAGCGGGATCGACGGCTCCGGCGCCGGTTCCGAGTCCACCGGCATGAACTCCGACAGCCGTTCGTTGCACGCCTTCGCGCCGGCCAGGTCGGGGCCGGGGCCGAAGACGACCGGGTAGTAGTCGTCGGCGTAGGTGCCCCAGGTGAGCCAGTCCGTGGTCTGGTTCAGACCATCGGCGGTGGTGGCCGGGTCGATTCCGGCCGCGCACAGGGCGAAGTCGAAGGCTTCCAGCTTGTGCCGGTCCCAGATTCCGGGCACCGGGTCCAGCAGCCCCATCCGGCGCGCCCATTCGATGTTGTGCTCACGGGCCGGGTTCAGGCACGGGCTCAACCGGGTGGGGAAGGGCATGTGGAAATCCGGCCGCGGCAGCGGCCCGACCTCCTGGAACGGGACGTGGGTGTAGCCGCGGATCCGCTGCGGAGCGGTCCTGATCAGCGACATCCCGATGCCCGAGACCGAAATCCCGCCGGCCGCGCGCTTGTTCATGTAGCGGCTGGACCGCATGTGCCACTCGTGCCCGCCGGACTGCCAGTCCTGCAACCCCTTCACGTAGGCGAGTGTGTCCGAACGGGACTTCGGGTCCAGGCCGTGCATCTCGAACAGCGGCGGCAGTTCGGTGACGCAGGTGTGCTCGAACTGGTGCAGGCGTGAGGTGAGCAGGTCGTTGACCGCGTCGGCCGCCTGCTGGGTGGGCAGCCCGAGGAACTTCTCGAACACCAGCACGCAGTTGGCCAGTTCACCTTCGTCGGTGACTTCGCGTTCGTAGGAGAACAGGTCGTTGCGCAAATGAACGCCGTCGGAGAAGGTGTCCCGCAGTACCCGCATCGGCCTGGTTCCGGCGATCGCGGCGGGAACCTCCGCGCCCACGGCGTGTTCGACCAGATTGGCCGACCACGGCGCGCCGCCCACCTTGCGCCGCATTTCGATGTATTCGATCGGGTTCGGCAACCGGCCCTCGTTGATGTTGGCCAGTTCCCACAACGATTCGTTGAGCAGGTTCCGGGTGCTTTCGGCGAAGCGGCGGCGCCAGTCCGCCGACCGGCCCGGAACGGTCCGGCGCCACAGGTCGGCAAGGCCGCGTTCGACCGGATTGCCCGGTTCTTCGGTGCTCTCCCCGTCCACGGGCATGAACGCGGGCAACCGGTCGAGATACCGCCGCGCCCCGGCCAGATCCCGGGTGCGTTTGTAGCGGTCCAGGAAATGGTCGTCGAAGTAGAAGACCCACACGTACCAGTCGGTGACGAGATCGAGCACCGGTCCCGGCGCGTCCGGGTGGGTGTAGGCGCACAGGAGCGCGTAGTCGTGCGAGTCGAAGTCCTGCTCGTCCCAGATGACCTCGTCGATCATGTCCATTCCGGCCGCCCACGCCTTGCTGTGCTCGCGGGCCTGAGCGAGGTTCGGGTTCAGGCGGGCCGGGTAGGGCGTGTAGAACCGGGGAAGCTCGAAGGGCTGCATGACCCGCCTTTCTCGATCTCGACGCCGTCCCAGGCAACCAACTCACCCCGGATCCGGGCAACCCGCTCGCCGCGCTTCCACACTCTCGCCACCCGATTCGCCCGCCCAGCCCAGCCGCGCCCCACTCCGCGTGGCACGAATCCGCCGGTTCGAATCCGCTGACGGCGCCAATGGCGCGGTCTTATGCTCGGGTGGGTGACGGAGACCTCATCGCCACCCGAGACCCGCTCCGCCGGCTGGCTGCCCCGCCTTCGGCAGCCCAGCCGCCCGGCGTGGCTGCCCGTGTGGTCGAAGCCCGCCGCCATGCGCGCGGTCCGCGCCACGCTGGTCGTGCCCGGCGCGTTCGCCTTCTGCTACGAGGTGCTGGGCAACCTGCAGATGGCCACGTTCGCCGCGTTCGGCGGGTTCGCGACGCTCGTGCTGGCGGCCTTCGGCGGGACGTGGCGTGACAAGCTGATCGCGCATCTCGGGCTCGCCCTGACCGGAAGCCTGCTTTTGGTGATCGGCACGGCGGTCAACTCCTCGGTTCTGGCCGCCACCCTGGTGACCATCCCGGTGGTGTTCGCCGTGCTGTTCGCCGGTGTCATCGGGCCCAACGTGGCGTCGGGCGGGACCGCGGCCCTGCTGGCCTACGTGCTCCCGGCGGCTTCGCCCGGAAACCTGAGCATGATCCCGTCGCGGCTGGAAGGCTGGTGGCTGGCCTCGGTGCTGGGCACGCTGGCGGTGCTGGTGTTCTCACCGCGGTCGCCCGGCGCCCAGTTGCGGAAGGCGGCCGCGGACTGCGCGCGGGCACTGGCCGGCGTGCTGGACGCGTCGGTGCGCGGCGACTCCTCCCCGGAGTGCCGGGAGGCGGCGATCGAGGCGAAACATCAGCTGCAGAACGCGTTCACCGCGACCCCGTACCGGCCGACCGGCCTGGCCAGGGCCGACCAGGCGCTGGCGCGCCTGGTCGGACTGCTGGAGTGGTGCACGGCGGTGGTCTGCGAAAGCCTGCGTGAGTACCGGGATCTCAGCGGCGTCGAGGAGGTCGAGCGCCGGCTGCTCTCCGACACCGCCGTGGTGCTGGAGAATATGGCCGCGGTGCTCGATGGCGGATCAGGAAAGTCCGGACTGGACGAGCTGGAACGCGGCCTCGCGGCGAGCGTCGAGCACCTGCGGCGGCTCGGCCCGGATACCGATGGTTACGCGGAGGCCGTGCACCTGTCCTTCCACGCCCGCACCGCGGCCATGGCGGCGCACACCGCGATGGCCGACGCCCTCGTCGCCACCCGCCGCGCCGACCCGGCGATCATGGCGGACGGCCGCAGGCGATGGTTCGGCACCGCGCCGCTGCCCGATTTCACGGCCGGAGAGCGCCGCCTCGCCCGGCTGGGCGCCGCGGTCAGCCTGGTTTCCCGCCATGCCAGCCTGCGGTCGGTATGGTTCCTCACCAGCGCGCGGGGGGCCGTGGCGCTGGCCGCGGCGATCGCCGTGGCCGACCTGACCGGGGTGCAACGCGGCTTCTGGGTCGTGCTCGGCACCATGTCCGTGCTGCGCACCAACGCCGCCGCGACCGGTGCGACCGCACTGCGCGCCCTGCTGGGCACCGTCGTCGGGACCGTCATCGGCGGGGTGCTGCTGGGGGTCATCGGCACCAGCCCGCCGGCGCTCTGGGTGGCTATGCCGATCGCGGTGCTCATCGCCTCCTACTCGCCGGGCGCGCTCCCGTTCGCGGCCGGGCAGGCCGCCTTCACCGTGGTGGTCTCGGTGCTGTTCAACCTGCTCGCGCCGGTCGGGTGGCGGATCGGCGTGGTGCGAATCGAGGACGTGGCGCTCGGTTGCGCGGTGAGCGTCGTGGTCGGCGCGCTGTTCTGGCCGCGCGGGGCCGCCGCCCTGGTCGCCGACGACCTGGCCGACGCGTTCCGTGCCGGGGGCGCCTACCTCGCGAACGCGGCGAACTGGGCGCTCGGTCTACGGCACGAGCCGCCCGTCGCGGCGGCCGCGATCACCGCCGGGCTCAGGCTCGACGACGCGCTGCGCGGCTTCCTCGCCGAACAGGGCGCCAAGCGGGTACCGAAGGAAGACCTGTGGCGGCTGGTCGCCGGGACACTCCGGGCCCGCCTGACCGCGCACTCGCTGGCGGGCCTGCCCAACCCGCAGGTGGAGCCGGACCCGTTGCGGACGATGCTCGGCGAACAGGCCGTCCAGCTCGCCGGATGGTACGACCACCTCGCCTCCCGGCTCGACCGCACCGACCACGGCGACCTGCCGCCGATCGTGCCCCCGCCCCAGTTCCGTGACCCGCTTTCCGGCAGCGGTGTCACGGTCCGGGACCTCTCGTGCGCGCTCTGGGTCAGCGAGCACCTCAGGCACATCACGCCCCGGCTGGCCGAACTGGTCGAACCCGTCCAGGTCGTGGCCGCGCAGCGGCACCGGCCGTGGTGGCGGTGAGGCCTTACTCCCGCGACTCCCATCAGTCACGGTGCCGCGTGGCCTCCCGCGCGCCCTTGGTCGCCAGCCGGTCCGCACGCTCGTTGTCGGCGTGCCCGGCGTGCCCCTTGACCCAGTGCCATCGCACCTCGTGCCGGGCGGCGGCGGCGTCGAGGCGCTGCCACAGATCGGCGTTCTTCACCGGTGTGCGGCCCTGCGTCTGCCAGCCGTTGGCCTTCCACCGGCGCAGCCACATCGTGATGCCGTTGCGGACGTAGCTGCTGTCGGTGTGGAGATCCACTGACGACGGCCGCGTGAGGCTTTCCAGTGCCCGGATCGGCGCCATGAGTTCCATCCGGTTGTTCGTGGTCCTGGGCGCTTCGCTGCCGTACAGCTCCTTTTCGTGCCGTCCGTACCGGAGCACCGCGCCCCAGCCGCCCGGCCCGGGATTCCCGTGGCACGCGCCGTCCGTGTAGATCTCGACCGTCAGTTCCTCAGCCGCCACATCCGGACCTTATCGAGGCCAGAATGTCCAGGTAATGCTGGTTGTACATCACGCCGAGAACGTTTCCGAACGGGTCGGCCACGGACGCGGTGACGAATCCGGGTCCGCGCTCGACCGGCTTCTCGTGCACCTTGGCGCCCAAGGCCGGCAGCCGCTCGAAGGTGTCGTGGACGTCGTCCACGTGCCAGTAGATCACCGTGCCGCCGCCCGGGGCCGGCCGGCCGTGCGCGGCGAAGCCGCTGTCGACGATGCCGAGTTCGTGCTGGTAGTCGCCGATGCGGAACTCGACGTAGGCGGGTTTCCCGTCGACCGGGCGGACGAAGTACGGCTCGATGCCGAGTAGCGCCGTGTACCAGGCCTTGGCGGCCGCGACGTCGTCGGCGAAGAAGCTGACTGTGGTAAGTCCTCGCAACATGGCCTTGGTCCAGGTTCCTCGCGTCCAGACGGCGTCGTTGCGGAGCAGGACGATGGCCACCAGCGTGAGCACACTGATGCCCCGTAGGCGGCCGCGAGCAGGTTCACGCCCGCGGTGCGGAGGCGGCCAGGGTCTTCTGTGGTTGGTTCCGAAGTTTTCATCGCGGTCAGCGTCCAGCATCTCGGCCACGGCCTGCATCGCCCGATCTCCTGGGCGGACGCCTGAACCGGCGTGCCGACCAGACGGCTGAGCCGGTCCACCGATCGGTCGACTGCTCACCGGCCGGTCCTTCGTGACTGACTCGAGAATCTCCCGCCAGGCCGCGGGATGGTCGGCGACGGACTTCTTGACCGCGACGCCGACATGACCTGGCGACACCACCGGAACCCACGCCGAGCCGGGAATCAGCGTGCTGCCGATCCCGGTCGTCACCAACGGTCTGGTGGTCATGGGTGTGCGGACGGCGCAACTGTACATTTCTGCTTAACGCTCGCGCGGAAATAGTCGCTTGTCCTGACGAATCGGCCTGGCGACGATGGCCGTATGACCCGACAACGTGTGATCAGCGAAGCCACGCCCCCGACGGTCCCCGGCACGGCGGGGGAGGGCAAAGCGGTGGCGGCGGTCGCCGTGGCCGTGGTGCTGTGGGCCTCCGCGTTCGTGGCGATCCGGGGCGTCGGCGAGGCGCTGTCGCCCGCGCCGATGGCACTGGTCCGGCTTGCCGTCGCGGCCGTGGCGCTCACGGTGCTGGTACTTCTCAGGCTCCGGCGGGCGCCGCTCACCAGGTTGTCCCGGAAGGCGTTGCTGCCGGTCGCGCTGTATGCGGTGCTGTGGCTCGCCGGATATACGGTCGCCCTCAACGCCGCCGAGCGGCATGTCGACGCCGGCACCGCGGCCGTGCTGGTCAACGTCGCTCCGCTGTTGATCGCGTTCGGCGCCGGAAAGTTCCTCGGCGAAGGTATTTCCCGCCGGCTTGTGCTCGGATCCGTCGTCGCGTTCGCCGGGGTCGCGGTCATTTCCCTGGGGGCCGCCGCCCACCGCGACTGGAGCGGCGTCGTCCTCTGCCTCACCGCGGCCGTCCTGTATGCGGCCGGCATGCTGGTCCAGAAGGTCGCGCTGCGGCGGGTCGACGGGCTCACCGCGATCTGGCTCGGTTGCCTCGTCGCCACCGCGGTGCTGACCCCGTGGGTGCCGCGACTGGCCGGGGAACTGCGGGCGGCGCCGGCCGGTGCGCTCGCGGGCGTGGTCTACCTGGGGCTGTTCCCGACCGCGATCGGTTTCACGGCCTGGGCCTATGCCCTCCGCAGGATGGACGCCGGCCGCCTCGGGGCGACGACCTACGTCGTGCCCGCCGTGTCTGTCCTGCTCTCGTGGCTGCTGCTCGCCGAAATCCCGACGGCATACGGGCTCGCCGGCGGCGCGATCTCCCTGATCGGCGTGGCGATCTCGCGCAAGTCATCCACGAACGACAGGACGGCGCGCGGAATGCGGTCGGATTCCGCCGTACCGGCGTCGCCTTCGTCGTCGGGTTCCGCGAGCGGCTCGCGGTGACCGCCCAGGCGAGACGAAGGGAGGACGCGAGCGGTCAGGCGGCTTGCGCGGGCAGCAGTTCGAGCAGCGAGTTCATCTCGCGCTCGGCCCGCACGGTCCCGATCTCGTCGCCCTCGGCACGGGCCTGCCTCAGGTCCAGCAGGGCCTGGCGAAGGAGCCGGTGCACATCCGGGGTCGGCATGTGGATCTCTGGGGTGGTGCTCATAAGGTGCCCCTGCGGCTGATGGTGACGGCCGGTCCTGACAAGTGAGGTCTGAGCTGCGACTTGCCAGGACCGGAAGTTCTTGTCCTGTCCCAGAGTGCCGCGGGAGGCTCGCGCGGGAATCCGGGAAAATACCTAGTTCACTACTGTTCCGGGCACCGGCTATCCGTAGGCGATCCGCGGAGCCGTTCGCCCGGCGTCGCCGGAATCGGCTCGGTGACACAGCGCGACGGGGGCGCTGACGACGGTGGCGGGTCGAGGCCGCCGAAAGGCGCCACGCCAGCACGGACACACGCTGCGCCCGTCGGGAATCATTTGGCGGATCCTTGGGGGTATTCCAGCCGTAGCATCCAGGCCTAAATCGCCGGCTGTCGATCGAGGTCTTCGACGGGGATTTCGTGACCAGTCGATGGTGGCGTTCGCACAGCGACCTGCTCACCGAAGCCGCGATCACGAACGGCGCCCTGCATGGGGATTCGCACACCCACCGCTGAAGTGTCGTGCTGGAGATCGAATTCGACGACGAGGAGCACCGGGACCGCTTTCGTGGCCTGCCCGCCGTGCGAGCCGCGCTGGAAGCGGTGCCCTACCCGGTGAGCGGACTGCTCGTGTATCCGGCGCGCGGCGGTTCAGGTAGCGCGGTTCCGCGCCGCCCACGCCCGTTCGCCGGCACCGTGCCCACGCCGCGGGAGGAACAATTCGTCAAGCTCTTGTGAGCGTCGCCGGTCCATGTTCCGGAACACGGTGGTGTCCGTCGGCGATTTCCAATACGGTGTGAGAAGGCCGAGAGGCGCTGCAACGGACCCCGGGTCCGCCACGCTCGGCCCCCCTTGATTTCGCAACAAGGGCGCCTCCCGACAAGGGGAGGGTGCTAGTGGACACGGTCGCGGCGCTGCGCGAGATCCTGGACCAGCGGGTGGCGGTGCTCGACGGGGCGTGGGGCACGATGCTGCAAGGCTTCGGGCTGACCCCGGCCGACTACCGCGGCGAGGTGATCACCGATGATGCGCGGGACGTCGCCGGCGATCCGGATCTGCTCAACCTGACTCGCCCTGACCTGATCCTCGACGTGCACCGCCGCTACGTCGCCGCGGGCGCGGACATTCTCACGACCAACACCTTCACCGCGACGAGCGTCGGGCAGGCCGACTACGGGCTGCAGCACCTCGTCCGCGAGATGAACCTGCGCGGGGCGCAACTCGCGCGTCAGGCGGCGGACGAGGCCCGCGGCAAGTTCGTGGCGGGGTCGATCGGCCCGCTCAACGTGACCCTGTCCCTGTCACCGAAGGTCGACGAGCCGGCCTATCGCGCCGTGACCTTCGACGACGTCCGCGAGGCCTACGCCGAGCAGATCGCCGCACTCGCCGAGGGCGGTGCCGACCTGCTGCTCATCGAGACGATCTTCGACACGCTCAACGCCAAGGCCGCGATCGCCGCCGCTCGCGAGGTCGCTCCGCACCTGCCGTTGTGGATCTCGGTGACGATCGTCGACCGGTCCGGCCGCACGCTGTCCGGTCAGACCGTTGATGCGTTCTGGACCGCGATCGAGCACGCCCACCCGCTGATCGTGGGCGTCAACTGCTCGCTGGGCGCGACCGAAATGCGCCCGCACGTCGAACAGCTGTCCCGGCTGGCCGGCACCTACGTCGCCTGCCACCCCAACGCCGGGCTGCCCAACGCCTTCGGCGGCTACGACCAGACACCGGACGAGACCGCCCGCATGCTCGCCGAGTTCGCCGGTTCGGGGCTGGTCAACATCGTCGGGGGCTGCTGCGGCACCGGCCCCGACCACGTCGCGGCGATCGCCGGGGCGGTGTCCGGCGCCGCTGGGCGCACCGTCCCGGGCCCGCGCACGCACAGCCGGTTCAGCGGGCTGGAGCCGTTCGAGATCGGCACCGACACCGGGTTCGTCATGATCGGCGAGCGCACCAACGTCACCGGCTCCGCGCGCTTCCGCAGGCTCATCTCCTCCGGTGACTACCAGAGCGCCGTCGACGTCGCCCTGGACCAGGTCCGCGGCGGCGCCAACCTGCTCGACGTCAACATGGATGCCGACCTGCTCGAAAGCGAGCAGGCCATGACGACGTTCCTGAACCTGATCGCGACCGAGCCCGAGGTCGCCCGGATCCCGATCATGGTCGACAGCTCGCGCTGGAGCGTCCTGGAAGCCGGGCTCAAGTGCGTGCAGGGCAAGGGCGTGGTCAATTCCATCAGCCTCAAGGAAGGCGAGGAGCCCTTCCTGCGCCAAGCCCGCCGCATCCGCGACTACGGCGCCGGGGTCGTCGTCATGGCCTTCGACGAGCGAGGCCAGGCCGACACCATCGAGCGCAAGGTCGAGATCTGCGCCCGTGCCTACGACCTGCTGACGAGTGAGGCCGGATTCCCGCCCGAGGACATCGTCTTCGACCCGAACGTGCTCGCGGTCGCGACCGGTATCGCCGAGCACAACGGCTACGCCAAGGCGTTCCTCGAGGCACTGCCGCTGATCAAGCAGCGGTGCCCGGGCGCGCGCACGAGCGGTGGCATCTCGAACCTGTCGTTCTCCTTCCGCGGCAACGATGTCGTGCGCGAGGCGATGCACTCGGCCTTCCTCTTCCACGCCGTGCGCGCGGGGCTGGACATGGGCATCGTCAACGCGGGCCAGCTCGCCGTCTATGAGGACATCCCGGCCGACCTGCTCGAGTTGGTCGAGGACGTGCTGTTCGACCGGCGCGAGGACGCCACGGACCGGCTCGTCGCGTTCGCCGACACGGTGAGCGGGCGCGGGCGCAGGCGCACGGCCGACCTGTCCTGGCGTGAGGCGCCGGTGGAAGAGCGGCTGCGGCACGCGCTGGTGCACGGCGTCGTCGACTACATCGAGGAGGACACCGAGGAGGCCAGGCGTGGCTTCGGGCGTCCGCTCGAGGTCATCGAAGGCCCGCTGATGGACGGCATGAAGACCGTCGGCGATCTCTTCGGCTCGGGCAAGATGTTCCTGCCGCAGGTGGTCAAGAGCGCGCGCGTGATGAAACGCTCGGTCGCCTACCTCGAACCGTTCATGGCGGCCGAAAAGGAACAGGCCCGGCTGTCCGGGCAGGCCGAGGCCGAGCGCGGCCAGGGCAGGATCGTGCTCGCCACCGTGAAGGGCGACGTGCACGACATCGGCAAGAACATCGTCGGGGTCGTGCTGGGCTGCAACAACTACGAGGTGCTCGACCTGGGCGTGATGGTGCCCACGTCGGTCATCCTGGACACGGCAGTCGCCGAGAACGCCGACGCCATCGGACTTTCCGGGCTGATCACGCCGTCGCTGGACGAGATGGTCGCCGTCGCCGCCGAGACGCAGCGGCGCGGGTTGAAGATCCCGCTGCTGATCGGCGGCGCCACGACATCACGGCAGCACACCGCGGTACGCATCGCCCCGGCCTACGACCACGCCACCGTGCACGTGCTCGACGCGTCCCGCGTTGTCGGCGTCGTGTCGGATCTGCTCGACCCCGTTCGCTCGGTGGCGCTGGCGGAGGCCAACTGTGCCGAGCAGGAACGGTTGCGCGCGCAGTACGCCGCCAAGCAGCGCCGCCCGATCCTGACGCTGGACGAGGCGCGGACCAACCCCGAGAGGGTGCCGTTCGACGACCTGGCGGTGCCGTCGTTCACCGGCGTGCGGAGGGTGGAGCCGGGGCTGACGGCGCTGCGCGAGATGATCGACTGGCAGTTCCTGTTCCTCGCGTGGCAGTTGAAGGGCAAGTACCCGGCGATCCTCGGCCAGCCGGTCGCGCGCGAGTTGTTCGACGACGCCAACGCCCTGCTGGACCGGATCATCGCGGACGGCAGCCTGCACGCGCGGGGCGTGTACGGTTTCTGGCCGGCGCGGAGCGAGGGCGATGACATCGTGCTCGGCGACGGAACGCGGTTCCCGATGCTGCGCCAGCAGACGGCCAAACCCGGCGGGCGGCCGAACCGGTGCCTCGCGGACTACGTCGCCCCGGCCGGGGACCATCTGGGTGGGTTCGCGGTGGCCGTGCACGGGGCCGAAGACCTCGCCCGCCACTACGAAGCCCGGCACGACGACTACCGGGCGATCATGACCAAGGCGCTGGCCGACCGGCTCGCCGAGGCCTTCGCCGAGCACATCCACCTGCGGGCACGGCGGGACTGGTTCGAACCGGACGCGCGGCCGTCGCTGGAGGACCTGCACGCCGAGCGGTTCCGCGGCATCCGGCCCGCATTGGGCTATCCGGCCAGCCCGGACCACAGCCAGAAGCGGGAGCTGTTCGAACTGCTCGGCGCGGACCGCATCGGGCTCGGCCTGACCGAGTCCTTCGCCATGACCCCCGCGGCGAGCGTCAGCGGGCTGATCTTCGCGCACCCGGCGTCCCGGTACTTCACCGTGGGCCGGCTGGGCCGCGACCAGATCGAGGACTACGCCGGGCGGCGGGGCGTCGTCCGCGCCGAGATCGAGAAGTGGCTGCGCCCCAACCTGGGCTACGACCCGGCAGGCGCCGGCGCGAGTTCGACGTAAGGCGCTACCAGGGGAAGGCCAGCTCGGCGACGAGTTCGTCCGGAGCGGACAGTCGCCAGGCTTCGTAGACCAGCTCGGACAGTTCGTCGGCCTCGATTCTGGCCAGGTAGACGACCACCCAGCCGAACCCGCCGGAGGTGAACTGCTCCTCGAAGACATCCGGCCGCTCGGACACCAGTGCCTGCTGCTCGGACAGCGTCTGCTTCAACCCGACGGTCTGAGTGCGCGGCCAGTAGTAGCCGAACCGTTTGCCGCGCACGCTGAATGACGTGTAGTCGCGTCCCTCGGCGCGCTGGACCTCGGCAAGCATGTCGACCATCCGCTGGAACTCACCACTGCGCACGCTCACCCGTGGTCTCCCCGTGTCGATGTCCCAGGCGCCGGGCGGTTCGGCTCACCAGCCGCGTTCGCGCCACTCCTTGAGCTTCGGCCGTTCCGTGCCCCGCGCATCCGTTCACGCCGACGCGCGCACCTGGGTGGCTCGTCGCGATGCCTCTGTCGGTGGTTGGAGTGGAGACATGGCCGCACTTCCGATTCGTGATCGTGCCGGCAACGCCTTGGCCGACCTTCGTTTCATCACGGAGGAGGAGCTGGCGCGTCTGGTCGAGCAGGTGCCCGTGCCCGCATCGTTGGTCGTCGTCTCCCACGCGGACGCCGTCCTGATGATGTTCGACAGCTGGCGGAAGCAGTGGGAGCTTCCCGGGGGCACGCGGGAGCCGGGTGAAACCACGCGCCAGGCCGCCGTGCGGGAGTTGCGCGAGGAGACCGGCATCCACGTGGTGGACCTGACCTTCGCGGCCGTGGCCGAGTTCGATCTCACGAAGCCGGAGCGTCGGGAACTCCTTGCGGTCTATCGGGTTCACCTCCAAGTCGTGCCGCGGCTGACCGTGAACGACGAAGCGCTGGACTTCCGGTGGTGGCCGCCATCGGAACCGGTCAGTGAGGACATGAGCCCGCTGGACGCGGAGATCGCCAGGCGCGTGGTCCACTCCTCGACCACCTGAGAACGGCCCCGCCCTTCTGCCGCGAAGCGACACGGCCAGGCCGCCCGCCTGCGCTGCGTCGCAGCAACCGCCGCGACACGCCCAAGTGTCATGCTCCGCGACGATTCCAAATGTCACCCTGGGTTGGCAAGGGCGCTTTCGAACCGGGCGCAGATCCACCTCAAGATGTCTCAATACCGCACCTGGCGTTGTCCCGCAACGGAGGACAGAGCCAAGGCAGTTCGGCCCGGCGGGCGGGTACTTCCTGGTGGAAGACGCACAGGTGGGCGACATCGTGCGCACGGTACCTCGCTGCCACGTCAGATGGCATCGTCCAATGGTTCTGAATCCGCCTCACCATTCATTCGCGCCTGCCGAGTGAACCGATGTCAGGTTCATCGGGAGGAACCCAATGCCGAGGTTGCCGGCGCGCCCAATCTGGCCGGGATCGTTACCCGGTCGCGACCGAACGGTTCACCCCCTCGCCAGGCCGCCTGACGGGGACCGGGAGACCTGTGCGGGGCGCTGGTCAGATTGGAGGGTCCACGCCGAGTGCTCGGGCTGCCCAGCCGAAGGTGGCGTCGGCCCAACCGAAGATTTCGAGGGTGGAGTCGATGTTCGGTGGGGGCGTTCGGACAAGGGTGTCGTGGCGAATCAGGCGCTCGAAATCCACTGCCGGGTCGGGCCGAGCGTTGCCGTTGGCGTCCGGGAAGGAGACACCGGCCAAGGTCATGATCTTGATTATTTCGTCGGCGAGGATACCGTAGCCAATCGTTGTGGAGTGCACGCCATCAAGCGAGAACAGTCCACCGGATGCGCGTGCCCCGCTGTCATCGCTGGCCAGGAAGTGCGAGTCCGGTGTCGGGGTAAGGGACTGTAACGCATCTGGCAGCGGGTAGGGTTCCCACCAGTCAGGCCGGGCGTCTTCATCCTCCATGAACCGGCGCGACGCCAGTCGGTCCAGTAGTCCCGCTACGTCGAGCAGGTACCAGTCGCGGACTGTTCCGTCGGTGCCTGCGCGGGCGTCATGTACTGTGTGTTGGATCGCGTCGTTGTACATGTCGATCGCGGTGTCGACCGCGCGGGCCTGTTTGTCGCTGAGGTTTTGGTCTCGGGCTGGGCGGAAGTGTTCGTCGTCGATCCAGGGGCGGGTGTAGTGCGGAAAGTACCGTGACCCGGTTGCGATCTTCGATTCGCCGACGCCTCGGGCGAGCGGTGCGATGGTGACGTGTGGGACGGTGCACCAGATCACGTGCCGGGCACCGATGGCCTTGACCTTGGCGACGACCTGGGCGAGTTCGGCGATGAAGTGCGTCGGTGTCCACACCGTGTAGTTCTTCTTCTCGACCAGGTCGGTGTAGTTGGGTCCGGACCAGGCCACCCGCAGTTGGGTGATGGAACCGAGGGCATTGTTGGCGCCCAGGAACACCACGAGGGTCTCGATGCCGTTGTCGGTTGCCGTGTCCTTGTCCGCGCCGAGCGCGGCGGCAGCGTCGAAGACCGTCATGTGGCTGGTTTCCTCGGACCAGCGCGGCAGAACCCGGAGCGCGGCGCGGTCACCAGCATTGTCCACCAACTGCATGAGGAGGTTGTCCCGTGGTGCGCGGATCATCCGTTCGCATTCGGCCGCCGTGCGCTGTAACGCGTCGCGGAGGTCCCAGCCGAAGACTGCCAGGTCATGGTTGATGGCGGAGACGATCGGGGCGGTGGCACCCGGTCCGCGTTCCCAGTAGTCTTCGACCTCGTCCATGAACCTGTGGAGGTGGAATAGCGCGAGCGGTACTTCCCAGAGGCTGGTTTTCGGCCCGAACCGGTCGGCCAGATCGCGCAGCAGATACTCGATGTTGAGTGGGAGCCCACCGAAGCCGGGATAGTGTGGACGGCGGTACTGGCCGATCCATCCGAGTTCGTAGGCGACGATGGCCGGCACCGACAGGTCGGTGTTGAATATCGCCCCGCTTTGGAAGCCGTGCAGCAGGGAATCCCCGATTGCTACGATTCGGTGCCGGGGCGAGCCGCTCGCTGTGCGCACCACTGGTACGCCGAGCGTGGGGTCGAATGCGGGAACACGCGGTTCTTCTTGCGCTCGTGCCTTGACTTCTTCGGGTGTGTCGGCGGGGACGCGATCACGAGCATTGGACATGACAACATAACCTCATAACTTCTATGGACCGGCGTTGGTTGGGTTGCGAGTGTCTTGGAGGATCATGTCGCTCGCCTTCTCGCTGATCATGTAGGTGGGCGTGACGATGAAGAAGCCCGGGATGCGGGGGAAGACAGAGGCATCGACGATGCGCAGGCCCCGCACGCCGTGCACTCTGAATCGGCTGTCCACTACGGCCATGGGATCGTTTGAGGCGCCTATCTTACAAGTACCTGAGGCGTGATGTCCCCAGGCTTGGTCCCGAACGAAGTCTCGCATCTCCTCCACGGTCTGCACCGACGGTCCGGGTGACAGCTCCTTGTGAATGACCCGTTCGGCGCGTTTGTTGATAGCGCGCACGAATTCAATTCCTTTCACGACGGCGTCGAGATCATTTCCTTGTCGGTCCGTACCTTCGGCGAAGTAGTGGAAGTTGACGTCGGGGGTGTCCCTCGGATCCGCTGAGCGCAACAGCACTTTTCCCCCGTTGTTGGCGGTGTGTGCCTTCAGGATTCCCCAAGTGAACCGATTGCGGTTGCGGACCAGTGTCTCGGAGTAGCCTGGTTCGTAGCCTCGGAATTCGCCGGGGAAGCCGAAGACGAACAGATCGGGATCGGTGAGGGTCGGCTGAGACCGAAGGAGGAGGCAGATCACGGCTCCGTTGGTTGTGTACACACCGGAGCCGGTCTGAAACTCCTCGAAGCAGGGGTCTGGCGGCTGTCCCGGCATGGGGGGACGAAACGTGCAGTTCTCGAGGATGGCGAAGTCGTCCTCGACCTCGCTGACAACGCCGACTTCGTATCTGTCCTGGAGGTTCTCACCGACACCTGGGAGATCCACCACGACGTCGATGCCGTGTGTTCGCAGCTCCGCCCTCGGTCCGATACCTGAGAGCTTCAGCAACTGCGGCGTGTTGAACGATCCGGCCGCGAGGACGACTTCCCGCCGCACCAGCACTCGCCGAGCCTGCGGCAACGGGCCTTCGGCCACCGCCCGCGGATCGGCTCGGTACGTGTGTGGCTGCTCCACGTAGTCCACTCCGCGGGCCCTGCCGCTCGCGTCCAGCACGACTCGCGTCGCAAGTGCCCCGGTTCGGAGCACCAGGTTGTCCGGAAATCGTCGCCGCGCGTCCATGATGCGCTCTCGGGCACTCGATCGCCGACCGTCCACTGTGGTGGACATCGGGACGAGAAACAGCCCCTGGAGGCGGTCCCTTGCCACTCGCCAGTCGTTCGGGTCGACCAGGCTGGCCAGCGACTCAAGTGACCCCAGCGGTCGCTGGAGGAAGTCTGTGAGCGATTCCTCGGCCGCTGCTAGAACTATCTCGAGCAGTTGCGCGTCTCGAACGACCAGTTCGGGGTTCGCGAAAGTGATGGGAAGCCAGCCATCGAATCCGTGCCGGGCAGGGTTGCCGTTGCGGTCCCCGGCGAAGGCCGGTGATCCCAGTAGCTTGCCAAGCAGACTCTGGCCTGGTATGCGCGGCGGATGAAATTTTTCCATTCGCTCGAAGTAGGAGCGCATGGCCTCACTTCTCCACGACTGGTCACCGGTGATCTCCACGATGTGGTCGAAGTCGCTGTTGTGCGGATAGACGGTGATCAGGGCATGATGCGCCGTGCACCCGCCCAGCGTGCCGGTCCGCGGATAGAAGATGCCCTCGTAGCCGGGGTGGTCCGGATCCTGGCCAAGCTCCACGTACTTGCGATCCCGTTTCGCCTGCCGCCTATCCTGATAATGTTGGACGAAGTACCTCCAGCTGACGTGCGGATCCTCGGAGGCCTGCGCGTGAAAGGCAGGCACTTGATATTCGTCGTTCTCGCTCGCTTCGCCGGCCTCCAGTAGCAAGACCCGCATCCCGGCCTCGGCCAGGTTCGCGGCCAGCGGACCTCCGCCGGCGCCGGAGCCAATAATGACGAAGTCAAAACCCTCTTCGGTTTCGATGCCGTTCACGTTTGATGTGATGGATGCTTCACTCATCAGTGATGTCTCCGTTCGGCCGACCAGGGGATAACCAGTCCGCGGATACCGACAGGCGCCCGGACCTGACCTTCGTCATCAGTAATCGTCCAGGAACTCCACGAGCAGCCTGATCACTTTCTCGGGAGCGGCGAGTGGTATACAGTGCCCGGCTCTCTCCAATCGCACGTAGCGCCACGCGCCGGTAACGTACTTCTCGGATGCGAGCATCTGTGCTTCGCCGAGAGCGTGATCGTGATCGGACCAGACTCCCAAGACCGAGCAACCGACGGACGGCAAGTGCGGGGGCGTGACTTGCCCGAAGGAAGCCGGGGAAAAGTTCGCGCGGTACCAGTTGAGCCCGGCAGTGAGCGCTCCGGGGCGGCTCAGGTCGGCGAGGTTGCGGTCGACGTCACCATCGCCGCGGACGAAAAGGCGGAACAGTGCCCAGTCATCACGGCGTAGCGACTCTTCCGCGATATCGGCGTACTGGAAGAACAGTACGTACCACGCCAGCTCGCGTTGCCGGATCTGATCGGTGAAGTAAGCAGACGGGTGGCCTACCGACAACACGACGAGTCGCTCCACCACTTCTGGTGCCACGCCGGCGAGTGTCCACGCCAGCGTCGCGCCCCAGTCGTGGCCGACCACGTTCACTCTCGACACCCCGAGCGTGGTGAGGATGCCGAGAACGTCCTGCACAGCCAACTCGAGACGGTAGTTTCCAACGCCTTCCGGGCGGTCCGACTCACCGAATCCTCGCAGGTCAGGAGCAATCACGCGATGGCCGGCCGCGACCAGTGCGGGGATCTGGTGGCGCCACACCGCCGAGGAGTCCGGAAAGCCGTGCAACAGCAAGACCGGTGGTCCCGTGCCTTCGTCGATGACATGGAAGGACAGTCCGTTCACGGTCATCTGCATGGCGATCTCCTTGGCTCTACGCTCGCTGTGGCGGTCCTACCTGCTCTGCTCTCTGCGGGCCTGGAACTTCAATGAGACGAAAGTGCCGCAAAGTACTCGTTCAGGAACCGATCGTCGGGATCGCTCTTGGCTCGGTACGCCAGGATCTCCTCCCAATCGGTTCCGAGCGTCCGGTGGACAATGTCGCCGCCAAGCTGTTTTGTCTGATTCAAGAGCGGACGTGCGCCGAACTGCGAAACGAAGGCATTGTAGCGTCTGTTGAACTCAAGCCAGAGTGGATCGTTCGGTCGCGAGTCGGCGATGTCCATCGTAAAGATGTCCTGGGACGCCGAGAACGACAGTACGGCGCGTTGATCGTGATTGATGAAGTAAGCACTTGCGACCAGGCTCGTGCGAAACCCGGTGTTTTCGAAGTACTCACGACAGAAGGCGATGAATGCCGGAACGAATTCACTCCAACGATCCACCGGAATCGCCCAGAACGTGAAGTCGAAAAAATGGAACCGGTCGAACTGGTAGTCGATGTTCGAGTCAGAGCGTCGCGCATTGAATCCGCCCAGGAGCGAAAGGATCCTGAACGCAGCCACGGTGACCTTGTCGAAAATTCCGTAGAACCAGTTGAAGGGAAGCAGCGTCGTGAACAAGCTCGACTTGTCCGCCCAGATCATGTCCCGGGCTGATCGCTTGAGTCTTGAGAAGCGCGAAATTCGCGTGTTGCCGGGAAGAATTCTGCGTTGCTCCACGACTATGCGGTTGGAGTAGGGCATGCAGAAGGCCAGGACGCCGTCGGCGCCTTCGAAGAGCTGATCGCGGTCGGAGACGGCGGAAAGATCCAGTATCTTGTACCGGTATGAGAGTACCGACTGCCGCTGGATGCGGAATGTGACCTCGAATATGATCCCGACCAGCCCGTAACTGGACCGGATCAAGCGCATCCTTTCAGGGTCTTTCTCCTCGGTCACTTCCTCCACATCGCCATCCGCGTTGACCAGGCGTACGCCGATGACGATCGAGCTTACCTGTCCCGGTCCGTCGCGCCCCAGGGAAGCATCTTTGGTACCGCAGCACGCGACTGAGCCGGCGGTGGCGTTGCCGATTTCAGGTGACACTTCGAGTTGCATACCATGTGGCCGAAGAGCGTCACGGATCTCGATCAGTTCCACCGAGGCGCCGACCGTGACCGTCATATTCGAAATATCAACACTAATGTCGTGGAAGTTCGACATCAGTACCTGAGTACCTTCGGAGACGATAGATCCGTTCAACGAGTGAAAGCTGCCTCCAGCGCGAACCGGCGACGGATATTTGTCCTTGTCCTGCACGATCTCGCTGAGCTCGTGTTCGTTTTCGGGACTGACCACCAGCTGCGGAGTACTGAGGACCGAGTTGTTCCAGTTTCTGATGACCGGTCGCGTCATGATCGCACTCCTTTCCCGGTTGCCGAGCTGATGCGCCACGGTGTGAAAGCGTTGTCGACGCCACGTAGCGCTGGCCTCAGCTGTGGATAGTGACGTAGCAGAACCGAAACCATGGTGTTCGTTTCTATCCAGTTCACGCCGGCCTGGGTGTACACCTCCGGTGTGTAATCGTCGGTGAAGAAACGGTCGCTACTAAGTCGCCGGGACGCCATCAATATGAAGATGCGGAATGCGGTGTCGCTGAATCCGAAGCCCTGCGGACGCTTCTCCGCGAACATGCCGACGATGAGATCCACACGTTCTATGTCGCCGCCGTAGACCTCTCGCAAGGTAGCCGCCAGCGCAGCGTCGCCGGTGAGCGACTCGAAGTCTTTCGCGGGCTTCATGCGGAGCAGGCGGCGAAACTCGTTGTAGCGAGGCACGCCAAGCTCGCGGGTCCGTAGGATGTCCGTCGCGGCGAGATCAACGACCTTCCCGTCCGGCCGCTCGAACTCCTGCAGGTAACGGGGGAAGTTGTTGAGCACGATGGCGCCCGGGTGTAGGGTTCCGAACGAGTAGAGCAGGTCATGCATAGGTATCTTTCGCGCGACCTCCAACGCTGCCGGTCCGGCGATCTGGCGCAAGGTGTACTCGGCCAGGGTGGTGTCGTCGGTCGCCGCACGGATCGTCCAGTCGTCGCGCATCAGGGGGTGCATGCGATAAACGGCCACGAACTCCTCGGTCAGATTGAAGGGTACGCCGAAATGGTTCTTTCGCGAGCCAGGAATCCCACTTACCAGAGCACTGCTGCTGATTCGTCCGAAAATCTTGTGGATACGCTCGGAGGCAAGCCCCCACCAGTTGATTCGGAGAGCTCGTACGGCAGTGGGGTGGCTGAGGATGGCCGGTGTCCACTCTACTGTATGTATCTTCGCCATGAGGGCGGAATTGACCAGGCGGGCGACCTGGAAGAGGTCTTCGTCGGTCCAGTCCGCGAACTCCGTGCGAAGCCGGTCACAAATGGCGTTGTGCTCACGAGTAAACAGCGTGGCCATCATCGAGAGGCCAAGCCAAAAACCGGGTTCGCGGCTTGCGTCGGTATGGCTGGAAATTATTGGTTGCAGCGACTGTTCGTTACCGAACACATCCAGTTTTCCGTCCACGCCAGTTCGCGCCACTTGCTGCTGTTGTCTGTTGTTTCCGTAGATCGACGAGGCATCCCACCAAGCAGAGTTGACGTTGATAGAGGTCGGCGGAACGGGCGTACCTCCCGTGGGCCGTGTCGGATCGGGGGCGACCCTGGGGATCGTCAAGGGTGGCTTCGGCCAGTCGTCGTCAGCTTCCAGCGGAAGCTGCCACGGGTTCTCGTCCGAACGGACGTGGCTGAACCAGTCCCGGACCATGAACTGGATCCACGCGGCCGCGAGGGTGTTCAAGGTCGTCGCTGGTTCGAACCGATGCCTCGTCATCAACCGCCGGCTCACCACCCGTGGATTTGGCGACAGTAGTTCGGGCTCAGGCTCTGGGATAGCGCGATCAAGTGGGATGTTCCGATTGAATCGGGCACCGGCCATGCCCATGGACGGGTGATCCAAATCGTTGCATGAGCCATCGGAGGAACGCGCTGTCATAGGGCAGTGGCCATCTTCCTCGGGGGGCCGGCTGGTCGTCGGCAAGGTACTCGTGTCATACAGGTTCTCTTGGCGGAGCTTGTTGCGTATACCGTTGATGATCGCGAGCCCGACGGGCACCGGAAATCGATCCCAACCGAACCGGCGGTCGATCCGTTCGGCAAGAGAGTTGTACGCGCGCGAGAATAGCGACGTACGATGTCCCGCACCGGCCACCGGCTGCGGACTCTTCATAAGCGCGACCTTCCCGGTGGTTCGGCGCCGCGATGGAGCCGCTGTCTTCTGTTTCATGAAGTCCCTACCTTTTTGCTGTGGATTCGGCGCAGTTGGAGGAAGTTCCGGAAGCCGGGGAGCCTCGAGTACGGTGAATAACGATGCTCTGGGTTGCGCACGCGGCACTTGGCCGTCCGGTTTCTCGCGACGAGCGGGCCGCGGATCGGGCCCCTCGAGGAGATCGCTGGGTGGGGCAACGCCGCCCAGGTCGCCTGTGGGGACGGACAAGGCGGGCGGCGCGAGAAGCGGACCTTCCCGCCTGTAAACGCTGCCCGGCGCCCTCACAGAACATCACCCCAACCTCACACGTTTGACATCGCGGAATTCCGCGTACGGCGACGAGAACTGCGGTTCCGTACGCTGCGGGCGCCTTCGAAGTCGTACGACGGATCTGCTTCGTGAGATTTCTTCGCGACCAGTGCCAGGCCTGTGTTCGTCGCGGAGATCAGAGTCGTGAGGATGGCGGCACGATGCGGGAGCTGGCCGCGTATTCCCCCGATGGCAGCCGCTGCCGTGTCACTTGCGTGGATGAGCGGCGCCACCTGGATAGACCACTCCAGCCGCTTTCCGCGCAGGAACAGCAGCTCGATCCCCAAGATCAGTGTGCGTATGCCGAACAATCTCAGAACATAGAGGCTTCCTGGCTGATCCTCCACGTTCAGTCGACGAGCAACCAGCTGCGGCACGAAGAGCGCCGCCACACCATTTAGCAGCCGGATGCCGCCGAGTGTGAGGCCGCTGAACTTGTATATCCTCGCTCGAACCATAACGGCTCCTAACCGGTCGAGAGGCTTGGCTGTGCCCCGCCTGCGGATCGAGTTCGCACCAGCAGTGCATACGGGCGATCCGCAGGGGGACGGACGCTGAGAAAAGCGAGTCTCGCCGAGTGGGACACCGCACCACACTGTCTGACAGCCGATGATGGCCAACTCCTCGCCGACCGCGCACAAGCTAGTCCGGGCCCCGCTCTCTCAGCGGCCATCACGCACAGTGGCGACGTATGCCCTCTCCGAGGCTCACGCTGCACGCGCACGAAACTATGTCGACTTGTGTCCTTCACCTTGGCACCCCGGTCTCAATCGTGACCCGCCTCTTTCGGGTGATTCAGGACGTCACACGGCAGAGTGGCAGAATCCCGGACAAGTCAAGCTCAGGGGTGCGAAGCTGCGCCGTTCGAAGCCCGGACACCGGCCAGGTTGACATCGCCGGCGCCGATCGCCTCGAACCCGCCACCCAGGGCAGGGCCCTGGTCGTCCGGTGACGTCACCGGCAGCGGTTAGCTCGATCTTTGACCTTGGGGTGGGTGTGTGGTGACTCCAGTTGATCGTGGCAGCAGCCCTTGGTTGGTCGTTCTTCTTGCTACGGAGAGAGGATCAACGACAAGGGTTGCGGTGATCAGTGTGCACACGATGGTGGGTGCGCTGGGGGAGTTGGCCGGGTTCCGCCAAAGGTTTTATGGGTGTCTGACGGCTCGCGTGGATGCGTTGTTCGAGGTGGCTGGTGCGGTGTTGTGTACCGACGGCCTGGTCCGTTCGCTGCTTGGGCTGTCGTTGGCGTCGGAGCATCGGCGCGGGCATGGCGGGTTGTATGAGGGGATCAGCCACGGGCGTGTCGACATCACCCGCTTGTGGAATCTTGTTGCCGCACAACGGTTACCCAAAGCCGCGGACGGCCGCATCGTGTTGGCGGTGGATGTGTCGCCGTGGCTGCGGCCGGACGCTGATACCACGCCGGAGCGGTCGTTGTGCCCTACCCGCGGCTGACCCGACGCGCGGCCTGGACCGGCCACGAGGGGCCACTGCCGATCATCGCCGGCACCGTCATCCGGCTGCAGGTTGATCACCTGCCCAGCGGCGGTGACCCGAAACCGGCGCCCCCGAAGCCGATGTCGACCGCTGCTGGCAGGCGTTTTTGCGCCGCTCCGACATCGAGCACACCTTCCGGCTGTTCAAGCAGACCCTGGGCGGTACCGTTCCCAAGCTACGAGCACCCGAGGCGGCCGACCGCTGGACCTGGCTGGTGGTGATCACCGTGCACACCCAACTCCGCCTCGCCCGGCCACTGACCACCGACCTGCGACCGCCCTGGGAAGAGCCAGTCCAGCCCGACCGGCGCACACCCGCCCGAGTACGGCGCGGGTTTCGCAACCTCCGCACGAAGACACCCTCCCCAGCCAGTGCACCAAAACCATCCCGACCCGGGTCCCGGGCGGCCACCCGGCCCGAAAAACGAGAAACCCGCACAACACCACCGCGTCGGACACATCCTGGCCACCGGCCAGGCATACAAACACCCCACCCATCACAAAAAGAGAGACACCAAACCACGACAGACCGGTTAAAACTCAAGGTCAGAGCCTGTTCCTGAACTTGATCTTGACGTACCGGGTGAGGCGGTTGAGTAGCAGATGTGGTGGGTTGGCCGGTTTTGTGGTGGGCGAGGGTGTTGGGGTCTTCGTGTGGGTTGCTGTGTCTGGCTTTTGGTGGTCGTTGGTTGTTGGTGGGTTGATTGAGCAGTGCGATCTGCTTGGCCAGTGGCGCTGGAAACGCATCGCCGCCGACTGAACCCGAATCCTCCCCGTCATCGCAGCCGCTACCAGCACAAACCGACTTTGACGTTCACCTGGGGTCGGGGTTTGTCTGGGGTTGGTGGTGTTGGTGGGGTGGTGGTTGTGGGTTTGTGGGGTGTGGCGGCTACGCTCGGGCGCGTTCAGTTGCCCTCTTGCGGGAGGTTTGCGGATGCTGGTTGTGCACGGGTTTTGGTCGTTTGGGGTGGGGTTGTGTTTGTGGGCTGAGGATTCGGATCGGGTGGTGAAGAGTTCGAGTCAGGCGTTGCGTGTCGCGCGGCGGCATCCTTTTGCCGTGCCGGCAGGCACGCTTACCGGGTTGCACGCCGGCAAGGCCGGTGACGTGGTCCTGTTGCTGCCGTCACTGCGCAGTGCTCCCCTGGATTCGCCGGAGCTGATCCGGGTCACGCCACGCCCGCTCGCTCAGTCGAAACCCGCGTTGCTGCCCTGGACCGTTCCTGTTGTCACCCTGGATCCGTGCTCGGCGCTGTCCGCGCTGGAGGGGCGTATCGGGGACGTGCGTTACGGCGCTTCAGTGGACTATCTCGGTGAAATCGTCGCGTTTGCGCGTGAGTTGGTGGCTCGTGGTCGGGTGTTGCCTACGCTTGAGCGCGACGAGATCGGCGTGGTTGCCGAGTGGCGGCCGGTGCTGCAGGGACGCGATGTCGTCGCGGTGCACTCCCTCGTCACCGCGATGCCCCCGGTGTGCCGGGCGGTGCCGGGCCACGACGATCCGCACGAACTGGTCACCGTCGCGTTGCGCGCGCTGGTCGACGCGGCCGCGCGCGAGGTGCTGCCCGCCGACTTGGTGCCGCCGCGGCGAGGTCGCCGCCCCAAGCGGCTTCCCGTGGTTGAGGCCTGGCTAACCGCCCTTTGCGCTCCGGACGGGCGGTTCGACGCCGAGACCGACGATGTCGACGTGCTTGCCGAGGCACTGGCGCCGTGGGGTGAGGTTGGTACTGGGCGGACGGGGCCGGCGCGGGCGACTTTCCGGCTCACCGAAGTCTCCGAGGGGGAAGAGCCTGGGTGGTGCCTGGAGTTCCTGTTGCAGTCGGTGGAGGATCCGAGCCTGCTGGTGCCTGCGGCGCAGGTTTGGGACGACGATGGCAGTCTGAGCCGGTGGATCGCGCGTCCGCAGGAGTTGTTGCTGGCCGAGTTGGGTCGGGCCAGCCGTAGCTATCCCGAGCTGGTGCCGGGTTTGCGTCAGGCCCGGCCGTGCGCGCTTGAGCTGGATGTCGAGGGCACCTACCATTTCCTGTCGGTCGCCGCACCTGTGCTCGACGAGGCTGGTTTCGGGGTGATGCTGCCTTCGTGGTGGGACCAGCGCCGCCAGCTCGGGCTTGTCCTTTCGGCGCACACGCCGGTGGACGGGGTGGTCAGGAAGAAGAGCAAGTTCGGTCGGGACCAGCTCGTCGAGTTCGGTTGGCGGTTGGCGGTGGGTGATGACAGGCTCACCGATGAGGAGATCGCGGCGCTGGCCGAAACCAAGGCGCCGCTGGTCCGGCTGCGTGGCCAGTGGGTGGCGGTCGACCCTGAGCAGCTGCAGCGGGGTTTGAAGTTTCTCAGGCGCAAACCGACAGGGCGTAAGACCGCGGCCGAGATCCTCGCTCTGGCGGCCGCTCACCCGGATGACCTGGACCTGCCGCTGCCTCTGACTGGTGTGCACGCCGACGGGTGGCTGGGTCAGATCCTCGACGGCACCGCGGCGCAGTCTCTGCGCCCCGTTCCTGTACCGGCGGGTTTCCAGGCGCAGTTGCGGCCCTATCAGCAGCGGGGCCTGTCGTGGCTGGCGTTCTTGTCGACGCTGGGGCTCGGCGCGTGTCTTGCCGATGATATGGGCCTTGGCAAGACCGTGCAGTTGCTGGCCCTGGAATCCGTGCATCGCGCGGGCGATCCCGGTGCCGGGCCCACGCTGCTGGTGTGCCCGATGTCGTTGGTGGGTAACTGGCAGCGGGAAGCCGTGAGGTTCGCCCCGCAGCTGCGGGTCTATGCCCATCACGGACGGGAACGGCTGCATGACGAGGTGCTGCGGGGCAGGCTGACCGAGACCGATCTTGTTGTCACCACCTACGCCACGGCGACTCGCGATATCGATGAACTTGCCGGTGTCGAGTGGCAGCGAGTAGTGCTGGACGAAGCGCAGGCGATCAAGAACAGCCTGTCGAAATCCGCCAGGGCGGTGCGCAGGCTGGCTGCCGGGCACCGTGTCGCGCTGACCGGCACGCCGGTGGAGAACAGGCTGGCCGAAATGTGGTCCATTATGGACTTTCTCAACCCCGGGATGCTCGGTAGTTCGGAGCTGTTCCACACGCGCTACGCGATTCCAGTGGAGCGTTACGGCCAGACCGAGCCGGCACGGCGGTTACGCACGATCACCCGCCCCTACATCCTGCGGCGACTCAAGACCGATCCCGCCGTCATCGACGATCTGCCGGAGAAGATCGAGATCAAGCAGTACTGCCCGCTCACCACCGAGCAGGCATCGCTGTATCAGTCCGTTGTGGACGACATGATGGACAAGATCGAAAATTCTGAGGGCATCCAACGACGCGGCAATGTGCTGGCCGCGATGGCCAAGTTGAAGCAGGTGTGCAACCACCCGGCCCAGTTGCTGCACGACCGGTCAACGGTCGGCAGGCGATCGGGCAAGGTGATCCGGCTGGAGGAAATCCTCGACGAGATCCTCGCCGAGGGTGACAAGGTGCTGTGTTTCACCCAGTTCACCGAGTTCGCCGAGATGCTGTTGCCACACCTGTCCGCGCGTTTCGGCACCGACGTGGCCTACCTGCACGGTCGTGTCCCGAAGAAGCGTCGCGACGAAATGGTCACCCGATTCCAGTCCGACGACGGTCCGCCGGTCTTCTTGCTGTCGTTGAAGGCGGGCGGTACCGGGCTGAACCTCACCGCGGCCAACCAGGTGATCCACCTCGACCGTTGGTGGAATCCCGCCGTGGAAAACCAGGCCACCGACCGCGCTTTCCGTATCGGCCAGAAACGCACCGTGCAGGTACGCAAGTTCATCTGCACCGGAACCCTCGAAGAAAAGATCGATGACATGATCGAGGAGAAGAAAGCCCTGGCCGACCTCGTGGTCTCCGACGGAGAAGGCTGGCTGACCGAACTGTCCGCACGCGACCTGCGTGAGTTGTTCACCCTGTCCGAAGGAGCCGTCGGTGAGTAGCGACTGGTACCCCCCGCCGCCCCGCCCCCGCGCGGTCGAGGGCGGCCTCAAGGCCCGCAGTACTCGCGGCGCGATCGGTCAGACCTGGTGGTCAGGGCGTTTCGTCGCCGTGCTCGAAGACATCGGTATGGGCAACCGGCTCCAGCGAGGCCGCAACTACGCCCGCAAGGGCCAGGTCATCTCGCTCGACATCGACGCCGGATCCGTCACCGCCCGGGTCCAGGGCAGCAGAGCACGGCCCTACCGCGTGCGCATCGGCATCACCGCCTTCGGCAAGCTCGAATGGGCCAAACTCGAACGCGCACTCGCCGACAACGCCTGGTACACCGCCAAACTCCTCGCCGGTGACATGCCCGACGACATCGAAGACGTCTTCACCGCCCTCGGGCTCCCTCTCTTTCCCACCGCGGCCGCGGAGCTGTCCATGGACTGCTCCTGCCCCGATGCCGAAGTCCCGTGCAAGCACATCGCTGCGGTCTTCTATCTCCTGGCCGAAACATTCGACGACGACCCGTTCGCCATCCTCACCTGGCGCGGGCGCGACCGGGACGACCTCCTGGCCAACCTGCAAGCGGCGCGCACCGCGGGCGCGCCGGCCGCCGATCACGTCGAGCGTGTCGGCCCACCCCTGGCGGACTGCCTCGACACCTACTTCACCCCGCAAGCCGAGATCCCCAGGAGCAGCCCGGCACACACCGACAGCACCGCTCTGCTCGATCAGCTACCACCGGTCGACACCACGGTGCGCGGCAGCGTCCTCACCGATCTGCTACGGCCGGCCTACCTGGCGTTCGGTGCAAGCGGCCGCCAACCCTTGACCGGCGCCACCCGTGGGCGTGACCTGGAAGCAATGCTTGAACTCCACCACGTAGCGGTCGAATCCCTGCTCCACCACTACAACGCCGTCAACCCCCGTGTGGGAGGAGACGCGGTACTACTGGTCGACCTCACCTACCACGAAAACGACCCACACACGGTCGAGTTCGACCTCGCCGAAGCACTTCAGGACATCCTGGGCCTCGAAATCACCATCACCATCACCAGTTGAACGAAACACCACCAACAGACCCCGCCGCCGCAACACCCCATACACCGGCCGCCCGAACCACACCAACACGGGCCGTTCCAGCCGCGGTGGCCACGCAATGCCCCCTCACCAAGACCCGCCAAGGTCACGAACCCCCGGCAGGTCTCCGTGCTGTCCGGCTCGGCACCCATGCACTCGACGTCGGCGCGCACCAAGTCGACCATGAGCGGAACAACAACGAAATGGTCTGCTCATAGTGCTCGAACCCCCACACGTCCGAACCACTCAGCGGCTCGCACGATGACCAAGATAGGGACCACTGCGCCACCAGGTCGGCCATCGTCTGGTGGGGGATGTCGTGAGGACCGCGTATGCGGCCGGTCGAGTGAGCGAAGTCGGCGAGGACGCGTTTCTCCGCGTCACCGGGCCTGGCAGGATTCGTAGCCATGCGGACCTCCGCCGTCCGTTCAGGCCCCGTTTCGCTGCCCTAACAGCAAGCCGGGGCCGCCTACTCGGTAGGCAGCCCCGGCCCGGAAACCTCCTCAGCTCACCAACCGCGCTCTCGCCACTCAGGGATCTTCGGCCGCTCCGTACCGAGAACGGAGTCATCCCCGTGACCGGGGTAAAACCACGTGTCGTCCGGCAGGACGCCGAACACCCTCTCCTCCAGGTCGTCCATGAGGCTGGTGAAGTCCGTCGGATTTGTTGTCCGCCCGACACCGCCTGGGAACAGCGAGTCGCCGGTGAACAGATGCGGCGGCCCCGACGGGTCCCGGTACAGCAGGGCGATCGAGCCCGGTGTGTGCCCGCGCAGGTGGATGACCTCGAGTGGGCAGTCGCCGACGGTGAGCGTGTCGCCTTGTTCGAGGAGGAAGTCCGGCGGGACCGGGAGCGGCCCGGCGTCGGCCGGGTGGGCGGCGGTGTTGGCGCCGTTCGCGCCCGCCACGGCGCCGAGTGCCTGCCAGTGGTCGGCGTGCTGGTGGGTGGTCACCACGGTGCGGAGCGCGGGGCGGTCCGGGCCGTGGCCGATGAGGTCGGAAATCCGGTCCGGGTCCGCGGCGGCGTCGATCAGCAGGGCCTGGTTCTGTGCCCGGCACACCAGAAGATAGGTGTTGTTGTCCATCGACCCGACGGAAAGCTTCGTGATGGTCAGCGCATTCAGTGTGCGCCTGGCCGCGTCACCGCCGGGCTCGACGTGCCCCGTGTAGTCGTCTAGGACGTTCACCCACCCCACGCTAGTCGGTGTGCCCGGCGGCGGTTCCACCCGTTCAGCTGTATCTCAGATTCGTAACGTAGCCTCGGGCGGCCCCGCCGGTTCGATCTTGCAGGAAGCCAGTGCTCAGCTCCGCCGTGTCCGCGCACCAGCCCAGGCGCATCAGCTGGGACGCCGTCCGAGTCTTCGCGGTGCTGTCCGTGATGCTCGGGCACATCACCCACCAGGGCCCGCTCGCACACTCCGAACTCGACAACTACCCGTTCAAGGTGACGGCCCAGTACGGGGCGGCGGCGCTGATGGTGATCTCGGGCTACTTCGTCTGCCAGTCGGTCCGCCGCGGCCGCACGGAACGCTGGTGGTGGCGCAAGATCACCCGCCTGGTGCCGCCCTACCTCGCCGCGGTCCTGCTGACCTACCTGGTCATGCGGATCGCCAGTACCGCCTTCAACGGCCAGGGCTTCCACGGCGGCTTGTGGAACCTGTTGTTCGGGCCGACCTCGGACGGCCGGGCCTGGGTGTCGTCGTGGTACGTGCCGGTGGGCTGGGACCTGCTGGTCAACCTGGCGATGATCCAGGGCTGGCACAACGGTTTCATCTGGCTGGACGGCTCGTACTGGACGCTGCCGGTGCAGCTGCTGGTGTTCACCGGCGCCGCGCTGCTGTGGTCGCGCACGCGCTGGTTCCGCACCGGCCGCCGGATCCAGGGGCTGGCGTGGGGCATGGTTCTCGGGCCGCTGGTGCTCCGGTTCTGGGTCTTCGGCGTGCACAATCCGTCGCCGTGGGCGTACGCCGTGATCAACGGCTTCGGGTTGCACCGGATGCACGCGTTCGCCGCCGGGATCGCGATCTGGCTGTGGGCCCGCGACCGGATGAGCGGCCGGCACCTGGCGCTGCTCCTGGGCGCCGCCGTCTGCGCACAGGACCTGCACCTGTACCCGGAGCACATGGCGCTTCCCGGCGATCCCGCGCGGATGCCGTCCATCCTCGGCTTCGCTGTGATGCTCATCACAATCTGCGCCGCGGCGAAGGGGCCGGACTGGACGTTCCTGCGCCCGTTCGCCCCGGTCATCACCTGGCTGGCCGGCATCTCCTACGGGGTGTACCTGCTGCACCAGGAGCTGGGTTACCTGCTGGCGAAGGCCCTGCTCGAAGCGGGTTTCACGGGCTGGGAGCGGCTGCCGGTGGTGATCGCGGCCTCGATCGGCCTCGGCTGGCTGCTCACCGTGGCGGTGGAGCGGCCGGCGCACCGGTGGCTCACCCGGCCCCGCCGGGCCGTGGCGCCGGCGCCACACCTGCCTCCGGACTCGCAGATCCGTCGCCCGGAAAGTAGCCGGGGTCCGGCTCCCGTTTCTGTCGGTGGTCCGTCCTAGCATGGTTGCGGCCGGCTCGACCGGCCCGAGTGTTACCGGGTGACGAGTGCGCGTGGACCGACCCAGCACGTCGCGCGTTCGGCGATAACACTGGGGACAAAGACCAGCGAAGGGACCTTGGCGTGGCTGACCGCCTCGTTGTTCGTGGCGCTCGCGAGCACAATCTCCGCAGCGTCGATCTCGACCTGCCCAGGGACAGCCTGATCGTGTTCACCGGCCTGTCCGGTTCCGGGAAGTCCAGCCTGGCCTTCGACACGATCTTCGCCGAGGGGCAGCGCCGCTACGTGGAATCCCTGTCCGCGTACGCGCGGCAGTTCCTGGGCCAGATGGACAAGCCGGACGTCGACTTCATCGAGGGCCTCTCGCCCGCGGTGTCCATCGACCAGAAATCGACCTCCCGCAACCCGCGCTCCACCGTCGGCACCATCACCGAGGTCTACGACTACCTCCGCCTGCTCTATGCGAGGGCCGGCAAGGCACACTGCCCGCAGTGCGGCGAGCCGATCAGCAAGCAGACCCCGCAGCAGATCGTCGATCAGGTGCTCGAAATGGAGCCGGGCACCCGCTTCCAGGTGCTCGCGCCCGTGGTGCGCGGCCGCAAGGGCGAATACCTCGACCTGTTCGCCAACCTGCAGCAGCAGGGCTACTCGCGGGCGCGCGTGGACGGGCAGGTCCACCAGCTCACCGACCCGCCGAAGCTGAAGAAGCAGGAGAAGCACGACATCGCGGTCGTGGTCGACCGCCTTCAGGTCAAGCCTTCCTCCAAACAGCGGCTGACCGACTCGGTCGAGACCGCGCTCCGGCTCGCCGACGGGCTGGTCGAGCTGGAGTTCGTCGACCTCCCCGAGCACGATTCGCACCGAACCCGCGGCTTCTCCGAGAACCTGGCCTGCCCCAACGGCCACCCGCTGGCCATCGAGGACCTCGAACCCCGGTCCTTCTCCTTCAACTCCCCCTACGGGGCGTGCCAGGAGTGCACCGGCATCGGCGTCCGCAAGGAGGTCGACCCGGAGCTGGTGGTGCCGGACGACGAGCTGTCCCTGGCCGAGGGCGCCATCGCGCCGTGGTCGGGCGGGCAGAGCGCCGAGTACTTCCAGCGCCTGCTCGAATCCCTCGCCGAGACCATCGGGTTCCGGATGGACAGCCCGTGGCGGAAGTTGCCAGCCAAGGCACAGAAAGCGGTCCTGCACGGCATAGACGAGCAGGTCCACGTGCGCTACCGGAACCGCTACGGCCGCGAGCGCTCGTACTACGCCAACTTCGAGGGCGTGATCCCGTTCCTGGAGCGCCGCCAGGAGCAGACCGAGTCCGAGTACATGCGGGAGCGCTACGAGGGCTACATGCGCGAGGTGCCATGCCCGGCCTGTCAGGGCACCCGGCTCAAACCGGAGATCCTCGCGGTCACCCTCGAGCACGCTGAGCACGGCGAGCGTTCGATCGCCGAAGTCTGCGCGCTGTCCATCGAGGAGGCGTCGACGTTCCTCGACGGCCTGAGTCTGGGCCAGCGCGAGAAGATGATCGCCGGTGCGGTGCTCAAAGAGATCCAGGCGAGGCTGCGCTTCCTGCTCGACGTCGGGCTGAACTATCTCTCGCTCGACCGCGCCTCGGCCACCCTGTCCGGCGGCGAGGCGCAGCGGATCCGGCTGGCCACCCAGATCGGCTCGGGTCTGGTCGGCGTGCTCTACGTGCTCGACGAGCCGTCGATCGGTCTGCACCAGCGCGACAACCACCGGCTGATCGACACGCTGACGCGGCTGCGCGACCTCGGCAACACGCTGATCGTCGTCGAGCACGACGAGGACACCATCCGCGCCAGCGACTGGGTGGTCGACATCGGGCCCGGCGCCGGCGAGCACGGCGGGCACATCGTCCACAGTGGATCTTTCCAGAAACTGTTGCGCAGCAGGAACTCGCTGACCGGTGCCTATCTGTCGGGCCGCGAGGTCATCCCGGTGCCCGCGATCCGGCGCCCGGCCGACCGCAAGCGCCAGCTCACCGTGGTCGGCGCCCGGGAGCACAACCTGCGCGGGGTGGACGTGTCCTTCCCGCTCGGCTGCCTGGTCTCGGTCACCGGCGTGTCCGGTTCGGGCAAGTCGACCCTGGTGAACGACATCCTCGCGACCGTGCTGGCGAACAAGCTCAACGGCGCGCGCCAGGTGCCCGGCCGGCACACCAGGGTGCGCGGGCTCGACCTGGTGGACAAGCTGGTGCGGGTCGACCAGTCGCCGATCGGCCGCACCCCGCGCTCCAACCCGGCCACCTACACGGGCGTGTGGGACCACATGCGCAAGCTCTTCGCGGCCACCACCGAGGCGAAGGTTCGCGGTTACCAGCCCGGCCGCTTCTCCTTCAACGTCAAGGGCGGCCGGTGCGAGGCGTGCGCGGGCGACGGCACCATCAAGATCGAGATGAACTTCCTGCCCGACGTGTACGTGCCCTGCGAAGTGTGCAAGGGGGCGCGCTACAACCGGGAGACGCTCGAGGTGCACTACAAGGGCAAGACCGTCGCCGACGTGCTCGACATGCCGATCGAGGAGGCCGCCGAGTTCTTCGAGCCGATCAAGGCGATTCACCGGCACCTGCAGACGCTGGTGGACGTCGGCCTCGGGTACGTGCGGCTCGGCCAGCCCGCGCCGACCCTTTCCGGCGGGGAGGCGCAGCGCGTGAAGTTGGCCAGCGAGCTGCAGAAGCGTTCGACGGGCAAGACGGTCTACGTGCTCGACGAGCCCACCACCGGCCTGCACTTCGAGGACATCCGCAAACTGCTCGGGGTGATCAACGGGCTGGTGGACAAGGGCAACACGGTGATCGTCATCGAGCACAACCTGGACGTCATCAAGACCTCGGACTGGGTCATCGACATGGGACCGGAAGGCGGATCCGGCGGCGGGACGGTCGTCGCCGAGGGCACCCCCGAACACGTCGCGACCGTCGGGGAGAGCCACACCGGAAAGTTCTTGCAGACCGTCCTGGGATAGGTCCGGGCGGGCAGAAAACGGGCATACTTTCCGTGTGCCGCTTCACACCTACCGCTTCCGGGACACCTGGCTGATCGCCGCGCCCGCGCGGTTGGTGTTCGACGCGGTGGTCGACCTGGCCGGTTACCCCCGGTGGTGGCCGGATGTCCGGTCGGTGAAGCGGGTCGACGACGACACCGCGGAACTGGTCTGCCGGGCGACCCTGCCGTATCGGCTGGTGGTGCGCATGCGGCGCGCGGAGCAGAACGTGCCGGCGGGCCGGTTGCGCGTGCAGCTGGCCGGGGATCTGGAGGGCTCGCTGGCCGCGCTGGTGACCGGGGGTGCCGAGGGTACCTGGCTGCACATCACCCAGCACGTCCTGGTGACGAAACCGTTGCTGCGCCGCCTTTCCCCGGTCGCGCGGCCGCTGTTCCGGGCCAACCACGCCCTGATGATGCGCCGGGGCCATCGCGGTCTGAGATGTCTGCTCTGCGCGGCGCATGCCGGACCGTGAACATGTTCCGGGGGAAAGGGAAAAAAGAAGTACCCCCTGACGCCCTTGGCCCGGTCGGGGCTTGGCCTCACGGGAAGATCATTGGCCCTGCTCACCACTGGGGCCGGAGGCCGGGAGATCGCCGGTTTCACCCGGGCGTGCCGGAGACGAGGCCGGCAAGCTGGGCGTGATCCACGTGCCGGAATGACGGAGACGGGTCGGGGCCGCGGCCCTGGACGGGGGACGGCGGCCCCGACCCACGGGCGTCAGCCCGCCGAGACGGGCACCTTGATGTCCGTCTTCGCCCCTTCCTTCGGATGGTCCTCGTCGAGCAAGGTCGTCTCGTCGAACTGGTCCTGACCGGAGAGCACCAGTCCCGCCTTGGCCCGGTCGAACTCCTTGGTCCAGACTCCAATCAGCACGGTGGCCACGGCGTTGCCCGCGAAGTTGGTCAGCGCGCGGGCCTCCGACATGAACCGGTCGATGCCCAGGATGAACCCGACACCGCCGACCAGTTCCGGCCGGTGCGACTGGAGCCCGCCGGCGAGGGCGGCGATCCCGGAGCCGCTGACACCCGCCGCGCCCTTCGAAGCGATGATCATGAAGAGCAGGAGCGGGATCTGCTCCCCGACGGACAGCGGCTGTCCCTGGGCGGCGGCGATGAACAGCGTGGCCATCGTCAGGTAGATCGACGTGCCGTCCAGGTTGAACGAGTAGCCGGTCGGCACGGTGATCCCGGCGACGCCCTTGCTGACCCCGAGGTGCTCCATCTTCGCGATCAGCCGGGGCAGCGCGGACTCCGAGGACGAGGTCGAAAAGATCAGCAGGAACTCGCGGCCGAGGTAGCGCAGAAGGCTGAACATGTTGAGCCGTGCCCCGAGCCACAGCACGGCGCCGAGTACGGCGAACACGAACACCACGCAGGTGATGTAGAAGCCGAGCATCACCACGAGCAGGCCGCGCAGCGCCGCCCACCCGGTGTTGCCGACCACGGCGGCGATGGCGCCGAACGCGCCGATCGGCGCCGCCCACATGATCATCGCCAGGATCCGGAACACCAGTTTCTGCACGTGCTCGATCCCGCGCAGGATCGGCTCGCCGGCGCGGCCCAGCTTCTGCACCGCGAACCCGGCCAGCAGCGCGACCAGCAGGGTCTGCAGTACCGAGCCCGAGGTCAACGCCGAGAGAAGCGAGTTCGGGATGATGCCGAGCAGGAAGTCCGTGCTGCCCACCGACGTGGCCTGCTGGTGTGCCTTCGCCGCGGAGGCGGGGTCGAGGTGCAGGCCCGAGCCCGGGTGCAGCAGGTTTCCCACGACGAGGCCGATGAACAGCGCGAACGTGGACATCACCAGGAAGTAGCTGATGGCGAGCAGGCCGACCTTGCCGACCTTCGCCGCCCTGGCCACCGATCCGATGCCGAGCACGATGGTGCAGAAGATGATCGGCGAGATCATCATCCTGATCAGGTTCACGAATCCGTCGCCCAGGGGCTTGAGGCCCTTGGCGAAGTCCGGCGCGGCGAATCCGACGATCACGCCGAGCACGACCGCGGCGACCACCGCGAAATAGAGGTAATGAGTCCGGTCTCGGCGCCGTGGCGTGGCGTCGGCCGAAGGCGGTGTCGGCACCTTTGCCTCCAATAGTCCGATCCTGTGCGTGCCCGTGGGTGGCGCGGGCGCGGATGGTGGCCACTATCGGATGTGCCTATGAGCAGGGTCACGGTTGTGTTCATTGAGTTCGCGGAGCGGACGTGGGCCCGGCGTGGGCGGCGGTTACATTCTGGGCATGGGAAACGGGCGCCGGAGCCTCGCGCGGCAGCTGCTCCTGTTGCAGGTGGCAGGGGTGGTCGTGCTGGTCGCGGTGGGCGCAGTGCTGGCCTACGTCAACGCCGCCGCCGCGGCGGACCGGCGGGCGGGCGACGAGGTGACCGCGGTGGCGCACACCATGGCCGACAGCCCCGCCGTGCTCGCCGCGTTGTCCACACCGGATCCCAGTGCCCAGCTGCAACCGCTTGCCGGACAGGTGCTCGCCGACACGCAGGTGGACTTCATCACGATCATGACCCCGGAGGGGATCCGGTACACCCACCCGAACCCCGCGCTGGTCGGCCAGCGCTACCTGGGCACCATCACCGAGGCCCAGCAGGGCAAGACCTACGTCGAGACCTACACCGGCACGCTCGGGCCTTCCAAACGCGCGATCGTCCCGGTCTTCGACGGCAACCGGAAGGTCGTCGCGCTCGTGGCGGTCGGGATCAAGACCGAGGTGATCTCGGCCGACCTGGCCGGCCAGCTCTCCGCCGTCATCATGGTGGCCACCGTCGCGCTCGCGGTCGGCGTCGCGGGAAGCTTCTGGGTCAGCGCGCGACTGCGGCGGCAGACGCGGGGGCTGGCGCCGGCCGAACTGGCCGGCATCTTCGCCTACTACGAGGCGACGCTGCACGCGGTCCGCGAAGGGCTCGTGCTGGTCGACGCCGATCAGCGGGTCGTGCTGTGCAACGACGGCGCACGTGACCTGCTCGGGCTCACCGAGGATCCGGCCGGGATGCCGGTCGCCGAACTCGGCCTGCCCGCCTCACTCGCGGACGCCTTCTCCGCGCAGTTCCCGCGTACCGACGAGATCCATGTGACCGACACCCGGGTGCTCGTGGTGAGTACCGCCCCGGTGCACTCCGACGAGCGGTCGCCGGGCACCGTGATCACCCTTCGCGACCACACGGATCTGCAGCAGCTGACGGGGGAGCTGAACACCACCCGCGGGCTCGCCGAGTCGCTGCGCTCGCAGGCGCATGAAGCGGCGAACCGGCTGCACACCGTGGTGTCGCTGGTGGAACTGGGACGCGAGCGCGAAGCGGTCGAGTTCGCCACCGCCGAGCTGGAAATCGCGCAACGGCTGACCGACCGGGTCGTCGGCGCGGTGTCCGAGCCGGTGCTCGCCGCGCTTCTGCTCGGCAAAGCGGCCGAAGCCAGCGAACGAGGGGTGGAGCTGGTGCTCACCGACGACACCGCGCTCGACGAGCTGGACATCGAATCGCGGGATCTGGTCACCGTTCTCGGCAACCTCGTCGACAACGCGATCGACGCGGCGATCGAAGGCACGGAGACGGCCAAGCCCAAGGTGACCGTAACGGCCAGAATGGACGGTGCCGAGCTGCTGATCCGGGTCGCCGACACCGGCCCCGGAGTGGCTGACGCGGCCAGGAGCGAGGCGTTTCAGCGCGGCTGGTCCACCAAACCCCACGACTGTCCGGCCGGGCGGGGGCTCGGCCTGGCGCTGGTCGGTCAGGTGGTCCGGCGGTACCACGGCAGCATCGACCTGCGCAACGACGGCGGTGCGGTGTTCACCGTGCGGATCCCGGCGGCGCCGCGGTGATCAGGCTGCTGGTGGTCGAGGACGACCTGGTGGCCGCCGAGGCACACCGTGAGTACGTCAAGCGCGTGAACGGCTTCGAGGTCGCCGGCGTGGTTCATTCGGGCGCCGACGCGTTGCGGTTCTGTGAGCGGGAAGCCGTCGACCTCGTGCTGCTCGACTTCTACCTGCCGGACACGCACGGGCTGGCGGTGTGCCGGGCGTTGCGCGCGGCGGGCAGCACGGTCGACGTCATCGCGGTGACCTCCGCGCGTGATCTCGCGGTGGTGAAGGCGGCCGTGTCCGTCGGGGTGGTGCAGTACCTGCTGAAACCGTTCACCTTCGCGTCGTTTCGCGAGAAGCTGGAACGGTATGCCGAATTTCGCCGCAGTGCCGGGCACGCGGCGGACCAGACCGATGTCGACCGTGCGCTGGCCACCCTGCGCCCTTCGGCGCAGCAAGCGCTTCCGAAGGGAATGAGCGGGCAGACCCTCGACGCGATCGTCGCCGCTTTGCGCGCGGAGGACAACGGCCTTTCCGCGGGGGCGGCCGCGTCCGCGACGGGTGTCTCGCGGGTGACGGCCCGGCGTTATCTGGAGTATCTGGCCGACAACGGGCTGGCGAAACGAGAGCCACGGTACGGCCAAGTGGGCAGGCCAGAGGTCTGGTACCGCCCGGTGAACTGATTCCTCGCACCAACGAGACCGAAAGTCCGGACCGGCGGCCGAGCCGCGTTTCAGGCTCCGCGCCACTGTCGGCCGGATTGGTATCTACGGGCCTGATATCTACTACAGGCACTGTGCGATTACAGGCACTGTACGATCCGCGGCATGAGCCAGCCATACCAGCCGCAGCAGTTTCCGATCCTGCTGTCCACGATGAACGATTTGCCGGGCTACAAGGTGGTCAGGGTGTTCGGGGAGGTCTTCGGACTCACTGTGCGGAGCCGGAACATGTTCTCCAACATGGGCGCCGGTTTCAAGGCACTGGCGGGCGGTGAACTGAAGGGGCTGTCGAAGCTGCTCTCCGACTCGCGGTACGAGGCGCTCGGCCGCCTGGCGCAGGAGGCGATGGGTCACGGGGCCAACGCCGTGCTCGCGCTTCGGTTCGACTGCAACGAGATCGCGAACACCGCCAGCGAGATCGCCGCCTACGGAACCGCCGTCTACGTCGTGCCCGAGGGAGCCGAAGGTGGGCACCAGGCGGCGCAGCAGCAGGCCGCGCACGCCCAGTACCAGCAGCAGCCCCAAGGTCAGTACCAGCAACAGGCCTACTCGCAGCAGCAGTGAGGCGCCGCTAGCCCAACAGCACCGTCGCCACGGCGGGGACGGTGAGCGATCCCTGGACGGCGCCGGGCAATCCGGTGACCGGACCGACCGGGAGCCAGGTCACCGTTCCCGACCGCTGGTTCGACGCGTACATCCATTGCCCGTCCAGGACGAGATGCCGCGGCCAGCTCCCGCCGGCCGGAACGTTTCCGGCGAGCCGGGTCAGTGCGCGGGATCCCAGCCGGGCACGACCTCCGGGTTCAACTCGCACACCAGGTAGGCCAGGCGACCGCCGGGGATGGCACGCCAGATCCCGTGGTCCGGACTTGGCGGGCAGCACGAGCCGCTGATGCCGCGCGAGCTTTCCGTCGCGGAGGCGGTGGACGTACACGGCGTCCGCACCGGGGTCCACGCATCCACTGCTCGGTCACCGTGCCTTTGGTGCGCTCGTTGGTCGCGTAAAGCACCGTCCGGCGAAAATTTCACAGGACGTCTGGACCTTATCTGGGCCTCGCCTACATCACGGCCATCAGCACGGCGGCGACGGCGAAACCCGAAATCGACAGCAGGGTTTCCAGCACGGTCCACGTTTTCAGGGTGTCGGCGACCGAAATACCGAAATACCGTGAGACGATCCAGAATCCGCCGTCGTTGACGTGCGAGGCGATGATCGAACCGGCCGCGATGGCGACCACCAGCAGCGCCAGCTGAACCTGCGAATAGTGGAGATCGCCGATGGTCGGTGCGATGATCCCGCCGGTGGTCACGATCGCGACGGTCGCCGAACCCTGCGCGATCCGCAGCCCGCAGCTGATCACGTAGGCCGCGAAGATCACCGGCAGCCCGGCATCGTGCAGTGAGCCCGCGACCGCCTTGCCGATCCCGGTGGCCGAAAGCACCGCGCCGAAGAACGCGCCCGCGCCCACCACCAGCAGCAGCATCGCCACCGGGCGGAGCGAGGCGGCCGACAGCTCGGCCAGCTGGGCGCCGGTCATGCCCCGCCGGATGCCCAGCAGCCAGGACGCCAGCAGCACGGTGATCGTCAACGCGACCGCGGGCGTGCCGAGGAAGGCCGCGACCCCGGCGATCGCGGAGTCCTGGGGCAGCCAGATGCTGCCGAACGTGCCGGCCAGGATCAGCACGAGCGGAGTGGCGATGACCGCCGACACAAGGCCGAGCGACGGTGGGTTCTCCTCTTCCTCTTCGGAGTCCTCGACGATCATTTCCTCCGGGACGGGGATGAACTTCCGCTTCCCGATCCATGACGGGAACAGCACACCGCTGATGAACCACGCCGGGATGCCGCAGACCGCGCCCATCAGGATGACCCAGCCGAGATCGACGTGCAGCAGCCCGGCCGCGGCCACCGGGCCGGGGTGCGGCGGGATGAACGCGTGGGTCACCGACAGCCCGGCCAGCAGCGGAAGGCAGTACAGCAGGATGGACCGGCCGCCCTGCCTCGCGGCGACGTAGACCAGCGGCGCCAGCACGAAGATCCCGATGTCGAAGAACACCGGGATACCGAAGATCAACCCGGACAGCCCCATCGCGAGTGGAGCCCGCTTCTCCCCGAAGGCACGCAACAGCGCCGATGTCAGCACGCGGGCGCCGCCGGACTTCTCGAGGATCGCGCCGAGCAGCGTACCGAGCCCGATGATCGCCGTGACGTGCCCGAGGATGCTGCCGAAACCCTTTTCCAGCAAGGAATCCGAAGTCTTCTGGGCGGTCCCGACGATCGTCCCCACCGGCAGCCCGGCGGCGAGCGCGGTGAGCAGGCCGACCACGATCAGCGCGATGAACGGCTCGACCTTGAACCTGATGATCAACAGCAACAGGACGGCGATGGACACGGCGGCGAGCGTCAGCAGCCCGCCGGTGGTGTGCTGCAGCCAGTGGATCAAGCGGTCCCTCCAGTTCGGTTGCGCAGCGAATGCCCGGCGAGCGCGCCCGTCGGTCTGCCGTCGTCGATGGCCGCGACGCCGTTGACGAAGACGTACGGAATGCCCTCGGCCCGTTGCCGTGGGTTGTCGAAGGTGGCGGTGTCGCGCACGGTTTCCGGGTCGAAGAGCACCAGATCGGCCGCGTAACTCTCCTTGACCAGCCCGCGGCCGGCCAGCTTCAGCCGTTTCGCGGACCGGCCGGTCAGATGCGCGACACAGTCCGCGAGTCCCAGCACGCCGAGTTCCCGCACGTAGCGGGCCAGGTAACGGGGAAAGGTGCCCCAGGCGCGCGGATGCGGGCGGTCGCCGACCAGCAGCCCGTCGCTGCCCCCGGTGTGCGTGGGGTGCCGCATGATCGCCTGGACGTTCTCCTCGTGGCCGACGTGCATCAGGCACGAGGCACCGAACCGCTCGGAGATCAGCACGTCGAAATACAGCTCCGCGGGCGGAATGCCGGCCCTGCGGGCGGATTCGGCGATGCTGTGGCCGACCAGGTGGGTGTTGCGCGGCCGGCGCACGCCGTTGATCTCGATGACCGCCCAGTCGATCGGGACGCCGTGTGCCCCATCCGACCCGGTTTCCTCGATCTCCTGGCGGATCCGCTCCCGGGTGTCCATATTGGACAGACGGGCGATGGTCGCGTCGAGGCCGCCTTCGGCCGCCCAGCTCGGCAGCAGCGCCGAGAGGTAGGTCGCGCCGGGCAGATACGGGTAGGTGTCCAGGCTTATGTCCGCGCCGTCGTCGAGCGCTCGGTCGATCAAGTTCAGCAGCTCGGGTGCCTTCCCTTTGTTGACCGAGAAGTTCATCGTCGCGTGCGCGAAGTGCAGGGGACACGAGGCCCGCCGTGCCACGTCGATCATTTCGCCGAACGCCGCCAGCGCGCCCGCACCATAGCCGCGGTGGTGCGGGCTGTAGTAGCCGCCATGCCGTCCGACCACTTCGCAGAGCGCGACAAGCTCGTCCGTGCTCGCGTACATTCCGGGCGTGTAGGTCAGCCCGGACGACATGCCGGCAGCTCCTTCCGCCAGCCCGGTCGCCACCAGCTCGCGCATCGTGTCCAGTTCGGACTCGGTGGCGGGCCGGTCGTCCAGCCCGACCGCGAGCATCCGCAGTGAGCCTTGCGGCACGAGGTAGGCCGCGTTCACCGCGATGCCCCGGTCGAGCCGGTCGAGGTACTCGCCGACCGAGCGCCAGTTCCAGTCGAAACCCGCCGGGTCGTCGTTCCAGCCCGCGAGCTGCCCGCGCAAGGCCGCGAGCGTGGTGTCGTCGACCGGGGCGTAGGACAGCCCGTCCTGGCCGAGTACTTCGGTCGTGACGCCTTGGGAGACCTTCGCGACGTGGCCGGGTTCGACGAGGATCTGAAGGTCCGAATGCGAATGCATGTCGATGAAGCCAGGCGCCAGTACGAGGCCTCCGGCGTCAACGATCCGGCGCCCGGTCAGGCCGGTCCCGATCTCGGCGATCCGGTCGCCGGAGACGCCGACGTCCGCGCGGTACGGCGCGGCGCCGGTGCCGTCGGCGACTTGGGCACCACGGAAGACGGTGTCCACGACGGACTCCCTAGAAATAGGTCCGGACGAACTCGGTCACGGTCTCGCCGTCCACCACGGGAATGAGCGGCCACTTGTCGAACACCGTGCAGGGATGGGAAAGCCCGAGGCCGACCCAGTCGCCGACTGCCAGGGGCGAGCCGGCGGGCAGCGCGACGAAGGCATGCTGGTCGTTGAGCTTGGTGACGGTGTGTCCCGCGAGTTTCGCCGCGGTGTCGCCCCGGCGGTACAGCTGGGGCTCGGGCAGTCCTTCGTCGAAGGACGCGTCCCGCTTGCCGAGGGTGAGGAGCGCGAGATCGTTTGCCGGCTTGGAGGTCACTTGAGCCCACGCCCGCAGCGCCGGACGGAACGGCGGCGTGCCGATGATCCGCGGATGGTCCCCGAGCGGGGAGATCTCGCGATAGAAGCCGTCGTCGTGGGTCAGGTAGGCGCCGCTGCGCAGCACCGGCACGACCGCCAGCTCCGCGGGCCAGCCGGTGGCCAGTTCCTCGGCGACCTGGTCGAAGAACGCGCTGCCACCCGCCGTGACGATCACCTGCTCGGTCTCGTACGAGTCCGCCAACGCGATCGTGAGCGCCTTCAGCCTGCGCAGGTAGGAGGCGACGATGTCGCGGGACTGCTTGCCGGCGTCGTGCGCGAGTGCCCCTTCGTACCCGCCGACCCCGGCCAGGCGGAGCACCGGGCTGTCCCGGACCGCCGTGCCGATCGCGAACGCGGTCTCTTCCTCGCGGACGCCGGTCCGCCCTCCTGACCCGCCCAGCTCGACCAGCACGTCGACCGGGCGGTCCGCCCCCCGCAGGGCCTCCGTCATCAGTTCCACCGCACGAACCGAGTCGGCCCAGCAGCTGAACTCGAACCGGGGGTCGGCCTCCAGTTCGGCCGACAACCAGCGCAGCGCGGCCGGATCGACGAGCTGGTTCGCCAGCACGATCCGTGACACGCCGAAGGCGCGGTAGATGCGCAGCTGCCCGGCGTTGGCGCAGGCGATGCCCCAGGCGCCGTGCTCGATCTGACGGGCGAACAGCTGGGGTGCCATCGTGGTCTTGCCGTGCGGCGCGAGCCGCAGGCCATGCTGGGCGCACCAAGCGGACATCGTGCGGAGGTTGTGTTCGAGCGCGTCGGCCTCCAGCACCACGATCGGCCCGACGAAGCCGTCGGTGAACAGGTTGGGCCGCCGTCCGGCGGCTTCCGCGAGCGTCAGGCCCCACAACCACGAGGGGACCGACCTGAACCGCCAGTCCAGCCGTTCCTCCCCGATCGCCGCCACCGCGGTGTGGTCCATCGAGCACCCGGAAACGGGCTCCGGCATGGTAAGGTCACCCCGTTGCGTAATGTGCAATGTTTGTTGCATATGATGAGTGCTGTAGATCTAGCACTGTCGCTCGTTCGGGTCAAATATCGCCGGGGAGAGTCAAGGTGAGTCAGAGTCTTGATCGCGGGCTGAGCGTGCTCGGGGCGCTGGCCCGGGGCATGGGCACCCTCGACGAACTGTCCACCGAACTCCAGGTGCACAAGTCCACCGTGCTGCGGCTGCTGCGCACGCTCGAAACGCACCATTTCGTCCGGCGCGATGGGCCTCGGCACTATCTGCTGGGCAGCGCGCTGTTCGACCTGGCCAACCGCGCTCTGGAAGACCGCGATGTCCGGCGCGGCGCGGCGCCCGCGCTGTCCGAGCTCAACGTGCGCACCGGACACACCGTGCACCTTGCGACTTACGAGGACGGCGAGGTCGTCTACATCGACAAGTACGAGGGGCGGCATTCGGTGCGCATGTACTCGCGGATCGGCAAGCGCGCCCCAGTGCACTGCACCGCGGTGGGCAAGGTGCTCGCCAGCGCGCTCGATCCGGCACGCCGCGCCGAGGTGGCCGCGAGCCTCGACTACGTGGCCATGACCGGCAACACGATTACCAACCGCGAGGAGTTTTTGGCCGAGCTGGCGCGAGTCGCCGAGCAGGGCTATGCGGTGGACAACGCCGAGCACGAGGACTTCATCCACTGCATCGCGGCGCCGGTGCGCGGCGCCGGCGGCGAGGTGCTGGCCGCGGCGTCGATGTCGGTGCCGAAGGTGCTGCTAGACTACGAAGGCCTGCTAGCGCTGGTGCCCGAACTCCGGGCCGCCACGAAGGAAGCTTCCGTCCACAGTGGATGGACGGAGAACGGAAAGGGGCACTGATGAGCAAGACGGCAGTTTCCACCGAGAACGCGCCGAAGCCGCCGGCGAAGTTCTCGCAGGCCGTCCGCAAGGGGAACCTGCTGCAGGTCGCCGGCCAGGTCGCGTTCGACCCGGCCACCGGCGCGATCGTCGGCGACGACGTCGTCGGCCAGACGCGGCAGACGTTCAAGAACATCGAGGCCGTGCTGGCGGAGGCGGGCTCGAGCCTCGCCGACGCGATCATGGTCCGGGTGTACCTGACCGACACCGCGCACTTCGCGCCGTTCAACGAGGTCTACAACGAGCTGATCGGCGACGCGCCGCACGCC
>NZ_DATELF010000013.1:0-4020 GCF_035276945.1 Amycolatopsis sp.
CTGTACGCACCGACGCTCGTCGAGGACGTGGATCCCCTCGATGCTGGCCCAGGTGCGCTGCTCGGCGGGCGCTACAAGTTCCTCCGCCGGCTCGGATCGGGGTCGACGGCGGTCGGACTGCTGGTGTCCGACGAAGCCGCCGGGGGCAAGCAACGGGTGCTCAAGGTTGCCAAGGACGCCGCCGCGGCAGCACGGCTCGAGTCGGAGGAGAAGGCACTCGGAGCCCTGGACCACGATCACATCGTCGACTGCCTTTACAGCACCCACATAGGCGGGCGGAAGGTGCTCGTGCTGGCTTACGCAGGCGACACCACCCTCGCCGAGGAGTTGGCCCGCAAGCGCGCCCGGTTGTCCCTTGACCTGCTGGAACGCTGGGGAACTGATCTTCTGACCGCACTGGTCGAACTGGATCGCGTAGGGATCTTCCACCGCGACATCAAGCCATCGAACCTGGGCGTGAAGGCCCACGACAGGAAGTCCCGTGGGAAGGCGGACTCCCGGCTGGTGCTGTTCGACTTTTCCATGTCGGGAACAGACCCGCGGGCGCTCGCGGCCGGTACGCCGCACTATCGCGATCCGTTCCTCGGGCAGGACGGCCGACTGACCTACGACAGCGCCGCGGAGCGGTACGGAGCGGCGGTCGTGTTGTACGAGATGGCAACCGGAAGGTTGCCGCAGTACGGGACCGACCCCGACGCCGACCCGGCTAGCATCTCGGACGAAGTCTCGATCAACAGCGATGCCTTCGATCCCGCTGTGCGCGAGGACCTCGAGGCATTCTTCACAACTGCGCTTTCACGCAACGCCGATCGTCGGCATGACACCGCAGAAGACATGCGTCGTGCTTGGACGAGCATTTTCGAACGCCTCGGGCGGTCCGCATCAGGCACTACGGACAAGGCCACCTCCGCCACCTTGGACAGCACATTGGGTGAGGCGGGCCTGTCCGCGCGGGCCGTATCAGCGCTTGAGCCCGAAGTGACGACCGTTGTCGACCTGCTCATGCTCGACTCGGTGCGGATGAACCGTCTCGTGGGTAAGGAGTCCAAGGAGACTCGCTCGGAAATCCGCGAGCGTGTGCGCGAGTGGCGGAAGTCCTTCGCCGACCAGCTGGCAGCCCGCCGAGGGATCGACACGGCTCGGCCAGCGACTGCGACCACACTGCCCGATCCTCTGCGTGCGGCGAACTTGCTCGTCGATGTCGCCCGGGGCCGGCGCTCAGCGACCCGTCAGCAGGCCGCCGAGCTCATCCTCGGTTTGCGGGACAACCTCGACCCGTTCGCCAGTCAGCAGGAGCTTGCGCTGGCTGTCGGCCGGTCGGGTCCGCGCGGTTTCCAGTTGATAAAGGAGCTGCAGAACGCGTGGGCCGAGGATGACCGGTGCCGAGATCTGCTTGAGCAGCTGGTGCGACTGGTCACCAGGTCACTGAAAAACCTTGGCGGCGTGGCGACCGTCAGGACCCTCAGCGACGAGATTCTGGCCGCCTTGCCCGACGCTCCACAAGACCAGGTGGATCGAGCAAAGCGCGTCGCTGCGGGCTTGTTGAGGCTAGCCCTCGATCGCTACGTCGAACACGAACTGGCTGAGACACACGAGCCGCTGGCGAAACGCCGGCACGGTGGCCGGCTCGCGCTGATCGCCATCGATCCCGCATTACTGGACGCCGCCGAAGCGATCGCCCAGGTCGCGGGCAGGCTGGTTGCTGAGTCGACCGCAGCGCACGAAGCGATCGTTCCCCAGCAGCGGGCGGCGCGGGAGATCCGTGCCAGGTTCGACGCCGCTTTCCGCACGGCGAGCGGGAACACGGACGCTCCCCCGGCGATGACGGACCTCCGGTTGGTGCGGCTGGCCGCGCAAGCGACGACCGATGTCGGCCTGTCCGCTCGGGGCGAATTGCACGCCCTCGGCATGGCCCAGCACGTCGCTGTCCGGCTGGCCCTTTCCGGCGTCGGTCAGCAGGAGGAACTCTCCGCTGGAGAGATCGTCAATCGGGTACGGGCGCGCTTTCCGGACCTGCCGACGCTGCCCGGCAGGCCTGCGTTGGACACGATCGTCGACAGGGCTGGCATCGGGCTGCGCTTCGCCGACGGCGCCTACCGGCCGGAGGCAAGTACTCCGGCGGCCACCAGCGGCCTGCCCAGCCGACCGGCGACCGTGGTTCCAGAGGTCACGGAGACCACGTTGAGCCGAGGCGACCACATGGACCGGTTGCTGTCCGAGAGCCTGCGGGCGCGGTCCTTCCTCACCTTGGGGGTTGGTGTCCTCCGCGCTGACGAGGTCGACCGGGCCGTGGCGACCCTGTCGCAGCGGTTCCACGCGCGGGTCGTCGACGTCACCGGCCTGATAATCGACGAGATGAAGTCGGTGGCCGAGGAGGTCGGGCTGCAGTGGAGCCTGGTCTGCTCCGCCGACGCGGCGGCCCCAGGCAGCCGCGATGCGCGCGGCCTGCAGGCGCTGGTCGAACGGGTCATGCCCCGCGTCACCCAGCACATCGACGGCCTGGTCCTCGGTGGCTCCTCCGGCGGAGACGGCGAACCGGTGGTCTTGACGGACCTGTCACCGCTGGCCCGCTACGGCCACCTCGGTGTCGTGGCCCGCTGGAGTGATCTGGCGGCCAAGCGCAGCCGGCCGGTGTGGGTGGTGTTGCCCCAGGTGTCCTGGATGCGGGGCGCCATGGTGGACGGCAAGCCCTTACAGCTCGGCTCGAACGGCCAGTTCGTGGAGCTCGACGTGTCATGGTTGGCCGCCCAGGAGAAGCAGCTGAACGCGACCAAGTGATTCTTTAGCGTTATCGCCGCCAGCAGCACCTGTGCGGCCTGCCCCGGACTACCGCCAGGGCCACCGCAGTGAGGACGGGAAGCTTCGCCATGGCGAACGTAGAGGCACGCACTACCAGCTGCCCGGATAGCGGGTGGCCAACCGCTCACAATGTGGTAACAGAAAGTCACGCGGAATTGCCCGGTTGCGATTGACCCACTGCGTGTAGGTGAGGAGTCTGCCGTGGCAGAGTTGCTCACCGAGGCATCGCACGGAGACGTAACGACGCGAGGGGACGACCGGTGGCAAAGCTGGGCGGACTGGTGGGGGAGCTGCGGGCGCAGGTCAAGGCGCTGGAGGACGACCTACGCGCCCGGGTGGACGGCCCCGATACCTACGGCCGCCAGGAGAGCGTGTACGAGCTGTGGCACACCGAGTGGGAGGGCGCTCTCAAAGCGCAGCGAACCGCGTCGTCGTGGCAGGAGTGGCGCGACGAGCGAGTGACCCAGGCGGCCGTCGCCTGGGTGCTGCTGACGGTGTTCGCCCGGTTCTGCGAGGACAACGAACTGGTTCGCCCCGCGTGGATAGCGGGGCACACGAAGGAGCGCCGGCAGCTGGCGCTGGACGCTCGACGCGCCTATTTCCAGGCCAACGGGGAGCACAACGACCGCCACTGGCTGTCGCAAATCATCCAGCACTTCGCCGCCATGGGCGCCACGGCGGGCTTGGTCGACGAGTTCTCCCCACTGCACCAGGTGACGCCCTCGGGTGACGCGGCCCGGCGCCTACTGGAGTTCTGGTGGGAGACCGACCCCGAGGGCGAAGAGTTGCTGCGCCGGTTCCGCGATCCCAACTTGGGCACTCGCTTCCTCGGTGACCTCTACCAGGATCTATCCGAATTCGCGCAGAAGAAATACGCGCTGCTCCAGACTCCAGAGTTCGTTGAGGAGTTCATCCTCGATCAGACCATGGAGCCCGCGCTCGCCGAGCGGCCGCTGGAGGGCTTCCGGCTCATCGACCCGACCTGTGGTTCCGGTCACTTCCTGCTCGGCGCGTTCGCCCGCCTGCTGAACCGCTGGTCGAAGCGTGCCCCGAACCTCGAACCGCGTGCCCTGGTGCAGAAGGCCCTCGACGGCGTGCACGGCGTGGACATCAACCCCTTTGCGGTGGCCATCGCGCGGTTCCGGCTGATCGTGGCCGCGCTCAAAGCCACCGGCGAGCGATCTCTGGAGAAGGCTCCCGACTTTCAGTTGAACCTGGCCG
>NZ_DATELF010000014.1:0-2104 GCF_035276945.1 Amycolatopsis sp.
CGCATCGCCCGGAGCCTTAAGGATCTCCCGGAGTCGCTCGGTCTCCGCAACAGACTCAGCCACGGTGTTACCGCCAGTCCTCGGGGATCTCCGACAGCGGCACGGAGTGCATCTGTTCGCCGCTGGCGCACACGTCCCGGAGCGAAGATGCCGCCCCGCCCGAAGCGTCCCGAGTCCCGCGAGCCGTAGCCCCCACCCCATCACCGGGCCCGGGGTGATCATGCGACGCCACCGAACAAGTCCAGTTGCGGCGGCTCGGGAATGGACACGACCCGCTCCCGCCACGTGAGGGCGTAGGCGAGGCAGTTGGCGCAATTCTTGTGCCCTGTGCAACCCGGCAGCGGGTCGTGTCGGCGGGCTTCGAAAGACCACGCCATCGAGTCCGCGGAGATCAGCAGATGCCCGTAGGTACGTAGCCCGCCGAGCTTCACCCCGAACCCGTGCAGCGGCAGGTCAGGGTCACGCTGGCGCAAGGCTGCGACGACCGCGCCGATAGCCCCGGTCGCCTGGCGTCGACACACCGACCCCAAGCCCACCACCGGGAAGGCGGTGAGATCCACACCAGCCTCGCCGTACAGGTCGTGGCAGCGCAGATAGTCATCCCGCTCCCAGCCCTGCAACACCGGCATGAACGGGCTGGTCGCGTCATCGCCCCACAACTCCTGGAGTTCCAGGAAGTTCTCGACCGTGCGGCGCTGGTGATCGAGCACCGACAGTCCGGTCTTGGCGGTCATGAAGGGTTCGCACATCCAGTCTTGCGGCGCGGCCCACCCGAGTTCGCCGATCTCCTCGTCGTAGCGGCGTACAGCTGCCACGTATTCGCCGGGGGTGGTTCGCCATTCGTCGTAGAGCGAGAGTTCCGAGAAGCCGCCCGAGTCCAGCGCCCAATGCTCGATCGCGCGGGGCAGCGTCTTGCGGCCGGCGAGACGGCGGTGGGACACGAACAGCGGCACGTCGGCGGTGGCGAGCCAGTGCGGCTGGTGGGTGCCGAGGTAGAAGGTTTCCACGTCACGTCGCCTGTCGGGGTGTGGCGGCAAGGATCGAGTTGGCCAGTTCGCGCGCCGCTAACAGCAGGCTGCTGGGGCCGAAGTCGCAGTCCTCCTCGCTGCCTGCCCTGTCCCTGTCGCCGAGCGCTTCGAGGATCCGGGCCAGCGGCGAGGCGTCCACCGGGTCGGTGTCGTTGTCCGCTGCGTTGGGGATCTCGATCCGGCCACGTGCCGCCAGGATCGCCGCAGCGGCCCGCAGCACGGCCGGGGCATCCGCGAGGTCCGGCGCGGGCACGTTCGTCTCTCCACGGCAATCTGAGCCAGTCATTTCGAGGTCCCCTGTCCAGTCAGGTTCCGGCGGGCCTGCTCCAAATCGGCCTTGGTCGGCCCCCAGCACGGGCCGACATAGCCCTCAGGGCAGGTGTGGATGCGGTACGCCTCAGCACGCACCTGGGTGAGGCTCGGAGGCTGCTGGGGGCCGGGAACGGTCACGACAGCGCCTCCTCAATCGCACGCACAGTTCCGCAGGGCCACTCGTCTGGCCAGTCGTTGCCTCGCCCACGGCACTTCCAGCAGACCGGCTCTCCATCTGGGCCCGGTTCCGATCGATGCAGCGCTAGCACCTCGGCCAGTGCATCCCGAAGCTTGAGCGGGTCGGTGTCGAGCGCCGTTTCGATACGGCGGTAAAGGTCGCTCACCGCTGGCCTCCGATGTCCCGAGACAACGCGACGAGACCGGCCTCAGCAACAGACCGCCACGTGTCCGGGAAGTGCGTGCCAGGCCAGATTCGATAAAACGCACGGGACATCGCCTCGGCCATCCGCTCCACAACGGCGGCATCGTCCACGGCTGGGGTCTTACGGAACCCGGCGGCGGCCAACTCCTCCGCCATCCACTTCAGGTACTCGCTGGACAGTGGCGACCAGTCGCCAGTGATCTCGTTCCATTCGCCGTCCAAGCGGGCAATGTCCGCAGCGAGCTCGGTCTGTCCGGGTTGGTCTTGTGGGGTGGTCATGGTGTCTCCAGTCGGGTTGGTGATGGGATCAAGCCGCAGCCTGGTCGGCAGTGGTCTCGATGAGCGGACGAAGGATCGCGGCGGCCAGGGGCGGCGGAACGGC
>NZ_DATELF010000015.1:0-11841 GCF_035276945.1 Amycolatopsis sp.
CTCGCCCGGCTCGATCCGGAATCCCCGGATCTTCACCTGGTCATCGGCTCGCCCGGCGAACTCGAGCTGCCGGCCCGCGGTCCACCGGACCACGTCCCCGGTCCGGTACATCCGCTCACCAGAAACGCCGAACGGGCAGGCCACGAACCGCTCGGCGGTCAGCGACGGACGCCGCAGGTATCCGCGCGCGACCCCGCCCTCGAGGTACACCTCGCCCGGCACTCCGGGCGGCACCGGCTGAAGCCAGTCATCGAGCACGAACACCTGACGATTCGCGGCCGGACGCCCGATCGGCACCGGCGTGGTCCCGGGCAGCAGTCGGTCGGTCATCGTCGCGCAGACGGTGGCCTCGGTCGGCCCGTACGCGTTGAACATGCGCCGCGAGCCCGCCCACGCGTTCACGAGCGCCGCCGGGCACGCTTCACCAGCCACCACCACAGTGCTCAGGCAGTCCGGCAACTCGCGCACTTCGGCGAGCAGTGAGGGCGGCACCGTCACGTGCGTGATCTCCCAGCGCCGCAACACCTCCGCCGGCTCCTCGCCCGGGACCAGCACGAGCGTGGCACCGCTCAGCAGTGCCATGCAGATCTCCGACACCGCCGCGTCGAAGCCCAGTGCGGCGAACTGCAGCACCCGGCTCCCCCGCCGCACCGCGAACCGGTCGATCTGCGCCGCGGCCAGGCTCGCGATCCCGGCGTGCGGCACCACAACGCCCTTGGGCCTGCCGGTGGAGCCGGACGTGTAGATCACGTACGCGGCGCCGAACGCGCGCGGCGGCGCGTCGGGCGGGGTGGCCGGGTACGCCACGATGGCCGCCCGCATGTCCGGGTCGTCCCAGAGTTCCCGGGTGAGCACGACCGCCGGTTCGCTGTCGGCCAGCACGTGGCCGATCCGCTCGGCCGGGTACTCCGGATCGACCGGCACGAACGCCGCACCGGCCTTCAGCACGCCGAGCAGCGCCACCAGCAGGTCGGCCGAACGGTCCAGCACCACCGCGACCCGGTCCTCCGGCGCAACGCCGTGGCCGATCAGCCAGTGCGCGATGCGGTTCGCCTCCGCGTCCAGTTCCGCGTAGGTCAGCGCCCGGCCGGTGTCGACGGCGGCGACGGTGTCCGGCGTCCGTGCCACCTGAGCGGCGAACAGCTCCGGCAGGGTGGCCACCGGTCCGGGGACGGCGATGTCGTTCCAGTCGTCCACCACCTGTGCCCGCTCGGCGGGTTCCAGGACGTCCAGCTCGGCCAGTCGGACCGACGGATCGGCCGTGATCTGGTCCAGCACCCGCACCAGCCGCCGCGCCAGCGCGGTCGCGGTGGCCTCGTCGAACAGGTCCAGCGCGAACCGCAGATCGGCCGCGATCCCCGCCGGTCCGCCGCGGGCGTCCCGGTGCTCCACCATGCCGAGCGACAGGTCGAAGCGGGCGGGGAGCGCCTCGTCGGGCAAGGTCCGCGCGTTGAGCGGGTGCACCGTCAGCCCGGCGAAGTCCCAGTCCTGCTCGGGCAGGTTCTGCAGCACGAGCATGACCTGGAACAGCGGGTGACGGGCCAGCGAGCGTTCCGGGGCCAGCTCGTCCACCAGCCGCTCGAACGGCACGTCCTGGTGCGCGTACGCGGCGAGATCGGTTTCCCGCGTCCGCCCGAGCAACTCCGCGAAGCTCGGATTGCCCGACGTGTCGGTGCGCAACACCAGGGTGTTGACGAAGAACCCGACCAGATCCTCCACCGCCTGATCGGCGCGCCCGGCGACCACCGTGCCGACCGGGACGTCCGTTCCGGCGCCGAGCCGGGACAGCACCATCGCTAGTGCCGACTGAACGACCATGAACAGCGTCGCCGAGTTCCGCCGCGCCACCTCGGCCAGCGCCGCGTGCGTCCGTTCGCTCACGGTGAAGCGGACCGAACCGCCCCGGTACGAGGCGACGCCGGGCCGATGCCGGTCGGCGGGGAGCCTGATCTCCGCGGGCAGGCCCTCCAGCGCCGCCCGCCAGTGCGCGAGCTGAGCACTGATCAAGCTGTCCGGATCGGCCGAGTCACCCAGCTCTTTTCGTTGCCACACCGCGAAATCCGCGTACTGCACCGGCAACGGGGCCCAGCCGGGCACGGTGCCGTCGCGCCTCGCGGCGTAGGCGAGCCGCAGATCGCGGGCCAGCACGCCCATCGACCAGCCGTCGACGGCGATGTGGTGTGCCACCAGGAACAGCACGTGGTCGGTGTCCGACACGGTCAGCAGCCGGACCCGCCACGGCGGCTCCGCCGCCAGGTCGAACCCCTGCGCGGCCAGGTCCGTCAGCACCGCGGACAGCTCGGCCTCGGGCACCCGCGTCACCGGCAACGTCACCGGGCCGGGCTCGGTTATCCGCTGGTACGGGTCGCCGCCGGTGTCCGGGAAGGTGGTCCGCAGCACCTCGTGGCGGGCGGCCACATCGGCGAGCGCGGCGGACAACGCGTCGGCGTCCAGCGGGCCGGTCAGCCGCAACGCCAGCGGCACGTTGTACCCGGCGCCCGCACCCGCCGCCTCCATCCGGTTGAGGAACCACATGCGCTGCTGGCCGAAGGACAGCGGCAGCCGCTCCGGCCGCCCCCCACTGGTCAGCGGCGCGCGTGCGGCGTGCGCGGCGAGGCGGCGGGCCACGCCCGCGGGGCTTGGCGAAGCGAACAGTTCCCGGATCATCAGTTCCGCGCCGAGGACCGCGCGGACGCGCACGATCAGCCGCATCGCCAGCAGCGAGTCGCCGCCCAGCTCGAAGAACGACTCGTCCGGGCCCACCTGCGCGACGCCGAGCACCTCGGCGAACTGGTGGCAGAGCAGTTCCTCGGCCGGGCTCGCGGGAGCACGCGAGACCGCCGCGCTCGCGCCCGGCGCCGGAAGCGCCGCACGGTCCAGTTTTCCGTTCGCCGTGACCGGCCACACGTCCAGCACGACGACCACGGCGGGCACCAGGTACTCGGGCAGCTCGCCGGCCGCGAAGGCCCGGACCGCCTCCGGGGCGAGCGTGGCACCGTCGGCGGGAAACGCGTAGGCGACAAGGCGCCGGGTCTCCGGCTGGTCCAGCCGGGCCAGCACCGCTGCCCTGGCGACGCCGGGGCAGCGGGCCAGCACCGCCTCCACCTCGCCCGGTTCGACCCGGAACCCGCGGATCTTCACCTGGTCGTCAGCACGGCCGGCGAAGTGCAGGAGCCCGCCGGGGCTCCACCGGGCGAGGTCGCCGGTGCGGTACATGCGGCCGCCGCCGAACGGGCAGGCCACGAACCGGTGCGCCGTCTGCCCCGGCCTGCCGTCATACCCCCGGGCGAGGCCAGGCCCGGCGATGTACAGCTCACCGACGGCTCCCGGCGGCAGCGGGCGCAGGAACTCGTCGAGCAGGTACACCCGGGTGTTGTCGCGCGGCCTGCCGATGGGCAGCACGTCCGGCACTTCCGTGCCCGGTTCGGCGACCAGGGTGGTGGCGCACAGCGTGGTCTCGGTCGGGCCGTACAGGTGCCGCAGCCGCAGCCCCGGCGACGCCGCGCGGACCTTGCCGGCCGCGCCCGCCGGTACCGCGTCGCCGCCGGTGAGGACCTCGGTCATGCCGGACAGCAGCCGCGGCGCCTCGTCGGCCAGCACCCCGAACAGGCCCGCGGTCAAGTGCACTGTGGACAGTCCGTGTCGCTCGATCTGCTCGGCGAGCACGAGAACGTCCACTGTCCCGGGCGGGGCGACCACCACCGTGGCGCCCCGCACGAGCGGGACCCACAACTCGTAGGTCGAGGCGTCGAACGCGTGGGGCGCGTGCAGCAGTACCCGGTCGCCGGGTCCAAGCGCCCAGCCGCTGTCGGTGACCAGGCCGGTGACGCCCGCCTGGGTGGTGACGATTCCCTTCGGGGTGCCGGTGGAGCCGGAGGTGAACATGACATACGCCGCCGCGTCCGGCGGCACAGCCACGCCCGGCGCGGTGTCCGGATACCCTTCCAGGCCGGCGGGAAGCGCTTCCACCACCAGGCCCGGCGCGGCTGTGTCGAGCATGAAGGCGACCGTCGACCCCGGGTACCCGGGGTCGACCGGGACATACGCGGCGCCGGCCTTGGCCACGCCGAGCAGGACCACCAGCAGGTCCGCCGAGCGGTCCATCAGCACGCCTACCCTGTCCTCCACCCCGATGCCCGCGGCGATCAGCCAGTGCGCCAACCGGTTGGCGCGCGCATCGAGCTCGCGGTAGGTCAGTGCGCTGTCGCCATCGATGACCGCCACGGCGTCCGGTGTGCGATTCGCTTGCGCCGCAACCAAATCCGCGAGCGAACCCGGCGGGAGGGGCCGCCCGGTGTCGTTCCAGTCGTGGAGCACCGCTCGCCGCTCGGCCGCGCCGAGCAGGTCCAGGTCGCTCACGCGCACGTCCGGGTCGTGGGTCAGCCGCGTCAGTATCCGGACCAGCCGGTCGACGAGATCGCGCGCCGCGTCCGCGCCGAACACGTCCGACCGGTAGTCCAGCCGCAGCTCGAACTCCTCGCCGGGGCTCGCGATCAAAGTGAGCGGATAGTGCGAGGCCTCCCGGCCGCCGGCGATCCGCAGACCGGCGGGACCACGCTCCGCGCCCGGGCCGTGCGGGTAGTTCTCGTAGATCACCAGGCTGTCGAAGGTGGCCGCCGCCCCGGCCGCGCGCTGGATCTCGGTCAGCCCCAGGTGCTGGTGCGCGATCAACTCGGCCTGGCCGGCCTGCACGGACGCCAGCAGCTCGAGGAACGGGAGGTCCGGCCGCAGCCGTACCCGCACCGGGACCGTGTTGATGAACAGCCCGAGCATCCGCTCGACGTCCGCGAGTTCGGCGGGACGTCCGGCGACGGTCGCCCCGAACACCACGTCCGACCGGCCGGCCAGCATGCCCACCAGTACCGCCCACGCACCCTGCACGAGCGTGTTCACGGTCAGGTCGTGCGCGCGGGCGAGCTCGAAAAGTCCGGTCGTGCGCACGCTGTCGAGCCACACGACGTGATGCTCGGTCTCGACGGCTTCGGCGTCCCCGGCGAGCGGGGCGACCAGCGTCGACTCTCCCACCCCGTCGAGTGCCGCCCGCCAGACCGCCGTGGCCGCGCCGGTGTCCTGACGGCTCAGCCAGGCGAGGTACTCGCGGTAGGAGGCGACCGGGTCAAGCGCGGACGACCGGCCCTCGGCGCGGTAGAGCCGGGCGAGCTCGTCGAACAGGATCGGCATCGACCACCCGTCCAGGACGAGGTGGTGCATCGTCAGCACCAGCCGGTATCCGCGTGCGCCCAGGTCGATCAGCAACAGCCGCAGCAACGGCGGCTCGGCCAGGTCGAACCGGCCGTGTTCCTGCCCGCTGAGCCGCTCGATCTCGGTTTCCGCCTCGGTGTGCGGCAGCCCGGACAGGTCGACCACGCGCCAGGGCAGCACCGCCGCGCCCACGACGACCTGCACGGGCCGCTGCTGCCCGGGTAGCTGCCGGAAACCCGTGCGCAGGGTGTCGTGCCGGTCCAGCAGTGCCTGCCAGGCGGACCGCAGCAGTCCGGGGTCCAGTGTGCTGTCGAACCCGAGGACCCGCTGTCCGATGTAGACATCGTGCTTGTCGTAGCCCGCGTGGAACAGTAGCCCTTCTTGCAGCGGCGAGAGCGGCCACACGTCGGCCAGGCCGGCCACCTCGGACTCCAGCCGAGTCACCTCGTCCTGGCTCAGCCGGACCAGGGAGAAGTCGGACGGGGTGTGCCCGCCGCCGTCACGACCGGCATGCGCGGCGAACCCGGCGAGCGCGCCCGCCCAGCCCTCCGCCAGCGCGGCCAGTTCGGCGTCGTTGAGCAGCCCGGCCGGCGCGGTCAGCGTGAGCGTGAGTTCCGGGCCATCGGGCAGGTCCCGGACCAGCGCGCCGGCTTCGAGCGCGTGGACCAGCGCCATCCGTGGATCGGCCGTGCCGCCCAGCACCAGCTCGCCGTCGGGCCGCCAGTCACCACCGCCGTCGCCGGGCGAGAACCGGCCGAGGTAGTTGAAGCCGATTTCGGCGACCGGCAGCCCGGCGAACGCGGACGCGGTGCCCGGGTTCAGGTAGCGCAGCATCCCGTAGCCGAGTCCGTCACCGGGGACCGCGCGCAGTTGTTCCTTGACCCGCTTGAACAACTGCCCCGCCTCCCGGCCGCCCGCCCGGACCCGGGGGTGGTCGACCACGCCCGGATCCAGCCGGACCGGGTGCGAGCTGGTGAACCAGCCGACCGTCCCGCTCAGGTCCAGGTCGCCGGAAAGTGGCTCCCGGCCGTGCCCTTCCACGTCGACCAGTAGGCCGCCCGGGGCGTCCGCGCGCCCGGCCAGCGCCGCGGCCAGTCCGGCCAGCAACACGTCGTCGACGCCGGCGTGGAACGCGACGGGCACCGCGGTGAGCAACTGCCCGGCCGAGGGCACCCGGCGCGAGACCTGCCGGGTGCCGGCCGCGACCGTGTCCACCGCCGGGTCGAGGGCACGCGCGGCCACCGGCAGCACCGGACCGTCCAGCAGGCGTTGCCACGCGGGCAGTTCGGCCACGCGCTGCTCGCCGCTCGCCTCCTCGACGAGGGCATTGGCCCAGGCCGCGAAGGACGTCCCCGCCGGGTCGAGGACGCCGGTCTCGTACGCCGCGGCCAGATCCGGCAGCAGCAGGCGCCAGGACACCGCGTCGATCACCAGGTGGTGCGCGACCAGCAGCAGCCTGCCCGGCGCCTCGCGGCCCGCGTCGAACCAGACCGCTCGAAGCACCGTCCCCGCCACCGGGTCGAGCAACCCGGCCTCGTGCTCTGCCGTCGCCTTGGCCTCCGCGGCGAGCCGCGCGGCCGACCAGCTCGTCGCATCCACTGTGGACACGTCCGTCGTGACCGACCCTGGATCAGCGATCACCAGCCGCGCTTCGCCGTCGAGTACCAGGCGGGCACGCAGGACGTCATGAGTGTCCACAATGGCCTGAAGCGCGCTGCGCAGCCGTTCCGGGCGCGCGGTCGCCGGAACCTCGACCAGCATCAGCTGGGAAAGCGAACCGGTCAGCGCCGTTTGCCCGGCTCGCTCGCCCAGTTCACGCATCACCGGCGTGAGCGGCACTGTCTCGGTTCTCGGTTCGTCGCTCGCGACGGCCTCCGGCTCCGAGGCGACCGCCGCGAGCGAGGCGGGGCTGCGCAGGTCGAAGATCTGCCGCGCGGTGATGGCCAGGCCGGCCCGCCGGGCCCGCGCGACGACCAGCATCGAAGTGATCGAGTCGCCGCCGAGTTCGAAGAACGAGTCGTCGCCGCCCACCTCGTCAACGCCCAGCACCTCGCCGAACAGGCCGCACAGCAGTTCCTCGGCCGGGGTGACCGGCGCGCGCGCGGGCGTCCCGGCGAAGTCCGGCGCCGGGAGCGCGGCCCGGTCGACCTTCCCGGTGACCGTGACCGGGATGGCTCGCAGGGCAACGAAAGCGGCCGGAACCATGTACTCGGGCAACCGCCCGGCCACGTGGTCCCGCAAGGCGCGCTCGTCGATGTCGCCGCCCTCGCCACCGGAAGGCACCACGTAGGCCACCAGCCGCCGCGCCCCCGGCCGGTCCTCCCGTGCGAGCACGACCACCCGTGCGACAGCGGGGTGCTCGGCCAACACCGCTTCGATCTCGCCCGGCTCGATGCGGAAACCGCGGATCTTCACCTGGTCGTCGGCGCGCCCTTCGAACAGCAGCTCACCGTCGGCGTTCCACCGGGCCAGGTCGCCGGTGCGGTACATCCGGGCCGGCCCGGACGGGCAGGCCACGAACCGTGCCGCGGTCAGTTCCGGGCGTCCGTCGTACCCGCGTGCCAGCCCGGCGCCGGTGACGTAGAGCTCCCCCACGACCCCGGGTGGCACCGGCCGCAGGCAGCCGTCCAGCACGAACACCCGGATGTTGCCCGCCGCCCGGCCGATCGGCACGGCCATCCGCCCCGGTTCGGGGGACAGCGGCGCGGAAAGTGTCGCGCACACCGTGTTCTCGGTCGGGCCGTAGCCGTTGACCAGCTCCACTCGGCTCGCCCACGTCTCCACCAGGCTCGGCGGACAGTTCTCCGCCGCGACCACCACCGACCGCAGGCAGCCGGGTGCGCTTTCCACCACGGCCAGCGCCGACGGCGGCAGCGACAGGTGGGTGATCCGGCAGGCGTCCAGGACGTCGTCCAGCGACCCGAACGGCGGCATCCGCTCCGTGCCGGGTACGACCAGCGTCGCGCCGGACAGCAGCGCGGACACCAGTTCCCATACCGACGCGTCGAACGCGAAAGACGCGAACTGGAGGACCCGGGATCCCGGCCCGACCCCGAACCGGTCGATCTGGGTCGCGGACATGCTGGCGAAGCCGGCGTGGGTGACCACGACGCCTTTGGGCCGCCCGGTCGATCCGGACGTGTAGATGACATACGCGGCGTTCGCCGCTCCGGCCCGCTGGACGGGCGCGCTCACCGGCGCGGCCGAAATCGCCGCCACCGTGGCCGGGTCGTCCCACCGCACTTGACCCGACTCGTCGGTGGTGATCATCAGCGCGGGCGCGGAATCCGCGAGCACGGCACGGATCCGGTCGGCGGGGTATCCCGAGTCGAGGGGCACGTAGGCCGCGCCCGCCTTGAGCACGCCGAGCAGCACGATCACCAGATCGGCCGAGCGTGGCAGGAGAACGGCGACCCGGTCCTCCGGGCCTACGCCGTGGCCGATCAGCCAGTGCGCCACCTGGTTGGCCCGGGCATCCAGCTCGTTGTAGGTCAGTTCGAGGTCGTCACCGATCAGCGCGACGCAGTCCGGGGTGCGTGCCGCCTGGGCGGCGAAAAGCTCCGGCAGCGTCGCGTCCGCCACCTCGCGATCGGTGTCGTTCCATCCGCGCACCACCGTGTCGCGCTCTTCGCCGCGCAGCAGGGAAATCTGGCTGACGCGCGTTTCCGGGTGCGCGGCGAACTGCTCGAGCAGCAGCACCAGCCGGTCGGCCAGACCGCGCGCGACATCCGGGTCGACGAGGCCGGGCAGGAACTCCAGTCGCAACTCCAGCTCGTCGAGCGGCGCGACCAGGAGGGCGAGCGGGTAGTGGCTGGTGTCGTCGCCGGCCCCGCCCTCGACGCGCAGGCCGCTCAGCTTCAGCGGGCCGCCGGGGCGCCGGGGATAGTTCTGGAAAGCCATGATCGTGTCGAAGCGCGCGCCCGGACCGGCGATCCGCTGAATGTCGGTCAGCCCCAGGTGCTGATGCGCCAGCAGTTCCGACTGCGAGCGCCGCACCGAATGCAACAGCTCCGCGACGGTGGCGCGCGGGTCCAGCCGGACGCGCACGGGCACGGTGTTGATGAACAGTCCGACCGCGCGTTCGACGCCGGGCAGCACCGCCGGCCGGTCCGCGACGACGGCGCCGAACACCACGTCGTCGCGGCCGGTCAGCATGCCGACCGTGAGCGCCCACGCGGCCTGGAGCACCGTGTTGAGGGTGACGCCGTGTCGTTGTGCCAGCTCCCGCACCGCCTCGGTGAGCGCGGTGTCCGCGTGGACGATGACACGCTCGAAGTCCGCGTCGTCGTACTCGTCGTGTTCGCCGCGGGCGACGACGGTCGGCTCGTCGAGGCCCGCCATGGCGCGGCGCCACGACTCGGCCGCCGCGTCCCGGTCCTGCCTCGCCAGCCAGGCCAGATAGTCGCGATAGGACGGTGCGGCGGGCAGCACGCCGCTGTCGCCGCCCGCGCCGTAGACCTGGGACAGCTCGTCGAACAGGATCGGCAGCGACCAGCCGTCCATAACAAGGTGGTGCATCGTCACGATCAGCCGGTAGTGGCCGTCTTCCAGCCTGAGCAGCAGCAGGCGCAGCAGCGGTGGGACAGCCGGGTCGAACCGCTCCTTCTGCGCCGCGGCCAGCCGGGCGGCTTCGGCTTCGCGGTCGGCGCCGGGAAGCTCGCGCAGATCCTCCTCGCGCCAGGGCAGGGTGGTGCCGCTCGCGATGACCTGGACCGGATGACCGGATTCGCGCCGGTGGAAGCTCGCCCGCAGACCGGCGTGCCGATCCAGCAGCACCTGCCACGATCGCCGCAGCAGCTCCGGGGCGAGGTCGCCGTGCAGCTCCATCGCGCCCTGCAGGACGTACGCGTCGCCACCCGCGCCCGCGGCCTCCGTGTGGAAGAGCAAGCCCTCCTGCAACGGCGACAACGGCCACACGTCTTCGATCCGCATCTCGGTCACCGAGATCCCCCTTGCCCGGTCAGCTTGCTCTGGAACTCGTCGATCTCGTTCTGCGCCAACGTGAGCAAGGTGAAGTCGGACGGCGTGTGCCCACCGGGGGCTGGTCCGGCCAGATGCCGGACGAACCCGGTCAGCGCCGCGACCCAGTACTCCGTCAGCTCGTCCACCGCCCGCCGCCCGAGCAGGCCCGCCGGGGCGCTCACCGTCACGGTCAGCTCCGGCCCGTCCGGCCGGTCCCGGACCAGCCCGCCCGCCTCGATCGCGTGGGACAGCGCCATCCGGTCGTCGGCGCGGCCACCGAGCGGCAGGTCGCCGACCGGCTGCCACGCACCGGTCCCGTCCGTCGAGGCCGCGGTGAACCGGCCCAGGTAGTTGAAGCCGATCTGCGGCACGGGCGCGTCGGCGAGGACCGGCGCGGTGTCCGGGTTCAGGTACCGCAGCAGCCCGAAGCCGAGGCCGTCGGCCGGGATCGCGCGCAGCTGTTCCTTGATGCGCTTGAGGACCGTGCCCGCCGCGGCGCCACCGGCGGCGACCTCGTCGTGCCCGGCGGACCCCGGGGTCAGCCGCACCGGGCGGGAACAGGTGAACCAGCCGATGGTCCGGCCCAGCTGCATATCGGCGGAAAGTGGCTCCCTGCCGTGGTTTTCGACGTCCACCAGCACGGTGTCACCGCCACGCCACCGGCACACCGCGACGGCCAGTCCGGCGAGCAGGACTTCGTCGACGCGGGCGTAGAAGGCCTCGGGAACGCCGGTCAGCAACGGGCCGGTGACCGCGGCCGGAACTTCACGCGTCGTGCCGACGGTGCCCGCGGCGACGGTGTCCACGGTGGAATCGAGCGGGCGTGGCCCGATCCGCGGGTCGGCCTCGTCCAGCAGACCGCGCCAGACGGGCAGCTCGGCGACGCGATCGGCGCTGGTCGCGGCGGTGGCGAGCGCGGATGCCCAGCGCCGGAACGACGTCCCGCCGGTCAGCTCCTCCCCCGCGTAGGCCGCGGCCAGGTCGGGCAGGAGGATCCGCCACGACACCCCGTCGACCACGAGGTGGTGCAGCACCAGCAGCAACCGCCCCGAATCGGGGAACCACACGGCCTGCACGACCACACCGGACGCCGGGTCCAGCCGCCCGAGCGCGCGGCCGAATTCGGCGTCGGGCGCGGCGAGCGCGACGCGAACGCAGTCCTCCGCCCGCACCGCTCCCGGTTCCGGCACCAGCAACCGGTCCCCGTCGAGCCGGGCGCGGAGCATGTCGTGGTGGTCGAGCACGACCTGCAGCGCCCTGCTCAGCCCGTCGAGGTCCGCCCCGGGCGGGAGCGCGACCAGCATCGACTGGGCCAGCGATCCGCTCAGCGCCGCCGGGCCGGACCGTGCCGCCAGTTCCCGCATCATCGGCGTCAGGGGCACCGGCCCGACCGCTACGTCCGGGGTGGCGGCCCGGCGGGTGATGGTGTCGGCGACCCGCGCGAGGTTCGCCGGGGTCCGGCACTCGAACACCTGCCGGGCGGTGATCTCCACCCCGGCGCGCCGCGCCCTGGCCACGACCAGCATCGACATGATCGAGTCGCCGCCGAGTGTGAAGAACGAGTCGTCGGCGCCCACGGTGTCCCGGCCGAGGATGTCGGCGTACAGCCCGCACAGCAGTTCTTCGACCGGGGTTGCCGGTGCTCGGCCGTTGGCACTTCTCCGCTCGGGTGCGGGA
>NZ_DATELF010000016.1:0-17184 GCF_035276945.1 Amycolatopsis sp.
CTCACCACCGGGCACACCGTGCACCTGGCCAGCTACGAGGCCGGCGAGGTGATCTACATCGACAAGTACGAGAGCAAGCACAACGTCCGGATGTACTCCCGGATCGGCAAGCGCGCCGCGCTGCACTGCACCGCGGTGGCCAAGGTGCTGATCGCCGCGCTGCCCGAGTCGGAGCGGCGCCGGGTGGCCGCGTCGATCGACTACGTCAAGCTGACCGGCAACACGATCACCACCCCGGACGCCTACCTCGCCGAGCTGGATCGGGTCGCGCAGCGCGGCTACGCCATCGACGACGCCGAGCACGAGGACTTCATCCACTGCATCGCCGCGCCCGTCCGGGGACCCGGGGGAGTGGTCCTCGCCGCAGTGTCGGTGTCGGTGCCGCGCGTACTCCTCGATTTCGACGGCCTGCTGGCCTTGCTGCCGGACCTGAAGGCCGGCGCACGGGACGCTTCCGTTCAGTGTGGATGGATGTGATGGAGAGAAAGGGAGTCTCGATGACCAAGATCGCGATCAGCACCGACGACGCGCCGAAGCCGCCGGCCGCGTTCGCGCAGGGCTCGCGGAAGGGCAACCTGCTGCAGGTCGCCGGGCAGGTCGCGTTCGACCCCAGGACCGGCGAAGTCGTCGGGGCCACCGTGACCGAGCAGACCCGGCAGGCTTTCGAGAACATCGAGGCCGTGCTGGCCGCGGGCGGAGCGAGCCTCGACGACGTGCTCATGATCCGGGTCTACCTCACCGACACCGCCCACTTCGCGGAGTTCAACGAGGTGTACAACACGCTGGTCAAGGAGCCTTACCCGGCCCGCACGACCGTCTACGTCGGCCTTCCCGCGGGCCTGCTGGTCGAGATCGACGCGCTTGCCGTCCTCGGCTGAGGCTCTGTTCTGTGGGAGCGCGGACCCCACGCCGCGTGGTCCGGGGCTTGCTCCCGGCTACCCGCACCGCGTCGAAGCAGTCCTTAGTAGACGGGGCCGGTGTACTTCTCGCCGGGACCCTGGCCCGGGGTATCCGGAACCGCGGAGGCCTCGCGGAAGGCCTTCTGCAGGGACTGGAGCCCGTCTCGGAGGGGGGCGGCGTGTAGGCCGAGGTACTCCACGGAAGCGGTGACGAGCCCGGCCAGCGCGGTGATCAGCCGGCGGGCCTCGTCGAGGTCGCGGTGGGGGCTCGAGTCCGGATCGTCGTCGGCGAGGCCGAGCCGCTCCGCCGCGGCCGACATCAGCATCACGGCCGCCCGGCTGATCACCTCGACGCTCGGAATATCCTCCAGTTGGCGCACTTCGGGGGAATTTTCGGGTGAGCCGGCAGCGTTGGAACCATCGTCAAGCACGTCTGGTACCCTTTCACGTGCGACCAGCCTCCGAGCGATCGGGGGCGCAAGTGGAGCCCCGCTCCCACCCGAGTCGCCGTACAGGCGTCCGGGTCCGGTCTCGCCACCCGTACAGGTGTGGCGGCTCGTCCTTGTCATACGGGACGTGATCGGAACAGGGCCCCGCATACCGGTTTAAGCAGCCGGTGCCGGGGCCCGTGGTATGTGGGCACCAGGTCGAGCAGGCCAGACGGAGAAACTCGGACCAAGGAGGCCACATCAGCTCCGAGACACGCATCAACGAACGCATCCGCGTTCCCGAGGTCCGCCTGGTCGGGCCGAACGGCGAACAGGTCGGGATCGTCCGGATCGAGGATGCGCTCAGGCTCGCCCAGGAGGCGGATCTCGACCTCGTCGAGGTCGCGCCGCAGGCGCGCCCGCCGGTCTGCAAGCTCATGGACTTCGGCAAGTTCAAGTACGAGAGCGCGCAGAAGGCTCGCGAGTCACGCCGCAACCAGCAGCTGACCGTCATCAAGGAACAGAAGCTGCGTCCCAAGATCGACCAGCACGACTACGAGACGAAGAAGGGGCACGTATCCCGCTTCCTCTCCGCCGGGAACAAGGTGAAGGTGACCATCATGTTCCGCGGCCGTGAGCAGTCCCGGCCGGAGCTCGGGCGCCGGCTGCTGGAGAAGCTCGCCGACGACGTGGCCGAACTGGGTTACGTCGAGTCGCTGCCCAAGCAGGACGGCCGCAACATGATCATGGTGTTGGCGCCGCACAAGAACGCCAAGGCGAAGCAGAAAGCGGCCAAGGAGCCGGTCGAGTCCTGACCGGGCCCAACCGGCCGGCGCAGTTCGCAGCACACCGGAATCCGGTGTGCTGCACTACGAAAGCGTTATGCGAGACGTGAGACCGGCACCCGCCGCGGGCCTGACGGCCCGGGCGTGCCGCTAGCCCGCGGCAGGTACCGCGGCCGTGGGCGCGTCGCGGATGACACGGAAAGAGAGCAGACGAATGCCCAAGATGAAGACGCACAGCGGAACCTCCAAGCGGATCCGGGTGACCGGTTCCGGCAAGCTCCGCCGGCAGAAGGCGGGCCGCCGCCACCTGTTGGAGAAAAAATCCAGCAGGGTCACCCGCCGGCTGGAGGGCACCGGTGAGCTCGCATCGAACGACGTTGCCCGGGTCAAGCGGCTGCTCGGCCGCTGATCTTCGCGCCATTCCCCGCGGTGCTGCCCGGACCTGCCGCGTCCGTGCAGAGCCGCCCCTGACTTCAGCTGTAAACCGGGGCGTCCCCGACGCCCCCTGAGATCGACAGGATGGACCCGTGGCACGCGTCAAGCGGGCGGTCAACGCCCAGAAGAAGCGTCGCGCAACTCTCGAACTGGCCAGTGGCTACCGCGGCCAGCGTTCGCGGCTGTACCGCAAGGCCAAGGAGCAGACACTCCACTCGCTCAACTACGCCTACCGGGACCGCCGCGCCCGCAAGGGTGACTTCCGCCAGCTGTGGATCACCCGGATCAACGCGGCCGCCCGGCAGAACGGCGTCACCTACAACCGGTTCATCCAGGGGCTCAAGGCCGCCGGTGTCGAGGTCGACCGCAAGATCCTCGCCGACCTGGCCGTCACCGACGCCGCCGCTTTCAGCAAGCTGGTGACCCTCGCCAAGCGGCACGTGACCACCGGCCCCGACGAGTCGGCGAAGAAGTCGGCCTGAACAACCGAAGCGAACTCCCGCAACCCGGGGCGGACCCGTTCACCGAACGGACCCCCCGGGTTATCGCCGCACGGCGCCTGACGCGTCGCGCCGAGCGGGAAAAGGCCGGCCGGTTTCTGGCCGAAGGAGCGAACGCGGTCGGCGGGGCGCTCACCTTCGAACAACACCGCCGCGGCTTCGTCCACCACTTGTTCGTGACGCCGAGGGCGGAGCACACCCACGCCGAGCTCGTTTCGAGAGCCCACGAACTCGGCGTGCCGATTTCGCCGATCACCGAGCGGGCGGCGGCCGCGCTTTCGGAAACCGTGACACCGCAAGGCATTGTCGCGGTCTGCGACCTGCTGGACCGTCCGCTCGACGATCTCCGCACCGGGCGGGGCCTGGTGGCCGTGCTCGTGGACGTCGCCGACCCCGGTAACGCGGGCACGGTCATCCGCGTGGCCGACGCGGCCGGAGCGGACGCGGTGATCCTGGCCGGGGACAGCGTCGATCCGCACAACGGCAAGTGTGTCCGCGCCTCCGCGGGCAGCCTGTTCCACCTCCCGATCGTCCGCGCCGACGACGTCGCCTCCGTGCTGTGTGCGTGCCGCGACGCGGGTCTGCGCCTGCTGGCGGCCCACGGCTACGCCGAAACGGAGCTGGACTCGCTCGACCTGGCCCCGGCCACGGCCTGGGTGTTCGGCAACGAGGCGCACGGCCTGCCCGCGGAGGTGCTGCGCGAAGTGGACAGTGCGGTGCGGATCCCCATCTACGGTGCGGCGGAGAGCCTGAACCTCGCGACGGCCGCCGCGGTGTGCCTGTACGCCAGCGCGATGGCCAGGCCCAGATCGAGCGGAGGGTGACCGACCGCGACCGGTCGCTGTCGCCTAGAATCGCCGGGTAATCGCGTACGCGCGCGCATCCCGTCACCACGGACGCTGAGGAGCTATGTCCGGAGCCAACGACAAGCAGGACCCCAAGCCTGCCGAGGCCCTCGACCCCGGAACCCTGCAGGCGGCGGTCAAACTCGCCGAAGCGGAGTTCGGCGAGGCGAAGGATCTCGACGCGCTGGCGGCGGTCAAGCCGGCTCACCTCGGCGACCACGCACCGCTGATGCTGGCCCGCCGCGCCATCGGTTCGCTGCCGAAGAAGGAGAAGGCGGAGGCGGGTAAGCGAGTCAACGAGGCGCGCCAGGCCATCCAGGCGGCTTTCGACAGCCGCCGTGCCGCCCTGCAGGCGGAACGCGACGAACGGGTCCTGCGTGAGGAAGCGGTCGACGTGACGCTGCCGTGGGACCGGGTTCCCCGCGGCGCCCGGCATCCCCTCACCACGCTCAGCGAGCGGGTCGCCGATGTGTTCGTCGCGATGGGCTGGGAGGTCGCCGAAGGCCCGGAGCTCGAGGCCGAGTGGTTCAACTTCGATGCGCTGAACTTCGGCAGGGACCACCCCGCGCGGCAACTGCAGGACACCTTCTACGCGGGTGAACCGGGTTCGGGCCTGGTGCTGCGCACGCACACCTCCCCGGTGCAGGCCAGGACCCTGCTGCACCGCGACCTGCCGGTCTACATCGTGTGTCCCGGACGCACCTACCGCACCGATGAGCTCGACGCCACCCACACGCCGGTGTTCTCGCAGGTCGAGGGCCTGGCGGTGGACAAGGGCATCACCATGGCCAACCTGAAGGGCACCCTCGACGCGTTCGCCCGCGCGATGTTCGGGAGTGCGTCGAAGACCCGTCTGCGCCCGCACTTCTTCCCGTTCACCGAACCTTCGGCCGAGGTGGACGTGTGGTTCGAGGAGAAGAAGGGCGGTCCCGGCTGGGTCGAGTGGGGCGGCTGCGGCATGGTGAACCCGAACGTGCTGCGCGCGTGCGGGGTGGACCCCGAGGTGTATTCGGGTTTCGCGTTCGGCATGGGACTCGAGCGGACCCTGCAGTTCCGCAACGGTATTCCCGACATGCGCGACATGGTCGAGGGTGACGTCCGGTTCACTCTTCCCTTCGGAACGGAGGCGTGAATGAGCGAAAACAGCGCGGCCGCTCCTTCGCACCGACCGGGTGCGTGGCTCGGGTGCGGGTGTCCCGCGACGACCGCGACGACCGCGACGACACTGCCGCAGGTTAAGGAGGCGTAAGTGCGAGTCCCCGTTAGCTGGCTGACCGAGCATCTGGACGCCGGCGAGGCGGTCGGGCCGCGGGAGCTGGTCGACGCCTTCGTCCGGATCGGCATCGAGGTCGAGGACGTGCGCGAGCTCGGCGAGGCCGACGGACCGGTGGTGGTCGGCCGGGTCGTGGAGATCGAGGAGCTGACCGGGTTCAAGAAGCCGATCCGGTACTGCCGGGTGGAGGTCGGCGACCAGGCCGGCGACGCCGCGGGCGACGAGCCGGACGAGGACATCGCACCGGGCATCAAGACCCGCGGCATCGTGTGCGGTGCCACGAACTTCGCCGAGGGTGACCTCGTGGTGGTCGCCCTGCCCGGGGCGGTGCTGCCCGGTGGTTTCGAGATCGCCTCCCGTAAGACCTACGGCAAGATCAGCGACGGCATGATCTGCTCGGCGCGCGAGCTGGGGCTCGGCGACGACCACACCGGCATCCTGGTGCTTCCCCCGGCCACCGCGAGCCCCGGCGACGACGCCCGTGAAATGCTTGGCCTCAAGGAGACCGTGATCGAGCTCGCGCCGACCCCGGACCGCGGCTATGCGCTTTCGGTGCGCGGCCTGGCCAGGGAACTGGCGTGCGCACTCGACGTGCCCTTCGGTGACCCGGCGTCGCTCGACCTGCCCGAGGGGGAGGGCGAGGCCTGGCCGGTCCGCATCGAGGACGCCGAGGGCTGCCACCGGTTCGTGCTCCGCCGGATCACCGGCCTGGACGCGAGTGCCCCGACCCCCTGGTGGATGCGCCGCCGCCTGCTGCTGGCCGGGATCCGGTCCATCTCGCTCGCCGTGGACGTGACGAACTACGTGATGCTCGAGCTCGGGCATCCCCTGCACGCCTTCGACACCGCCTCGGTCAAGGGCGATCTCGTGGTCCGCAGGGCGAAGCCTGGCGAGAAGCTGACCACTTTGGACGATGTCGAACGCGAGCTCGACCCGGACGACATGGTGATCGCCGATGACACCGGTGTTGTCTCGCTGGCCGGCACGATGGGTGGCGCGAGCACCGAGATCACGCCGGACAGCACCGACGTGCTGTTGGAGGCCGCGCACTGGGACCCGGCCTCGATCAGCCGGACGGCCCGGCGGCACAGGCTGTTCTCCGAGGCGGCCAAGCGGTTCGAGCGGTTCACCGATCCGCAGCTGTGCGCGGCGGCGGTGGAGCTGGCCGCACGGCTCCTGCGGCGGTACGGCGACGGCAGCATCCTGCCCGGTCGCACCGATGCCGGGAAGGTCACGCCGCAGGCGCCGGTGACGATGCCGATCGATCTGCCCGACCGCGTGGCCGGCGTCCGGTACGAGCGGGGCGTGACCGTGCGCCGGCTCGGCCAGATCGGCTGCAGGGTGACCGTCGGCACCTCCGAAGACGGTGTCGCGCTGGTCACCGCGGTTCCGCCGAGCTGGCGTAACGACCTCGTACAGCCGGCGGACCTGGTCGAGGAGGTGCTGCGGCTCGAGGGCTACGACAGCATCCCGTCGACCCTGCCGCCCGCGCCGCCCGGAGCCGGGCTCACCGAGACCCAGCGCCGCCGTCGCACGGTTTCCCGCGCGCTCGCCGACGCCGGTTACGTCGAGGTGCTGCCGTTCCCGTTCATGTCGGCGGCGACCTGGGACGCCTTCGGGCTGCCCGAAGACGACGTGCGGCGCAGGACGGTCCGGGTGCGCAATCCGCTGGAGGCCGACAAGGACCAGATGGCCACCTCGCTGCTTCCCGGCCTGCTCGAAACCTTGCAGCGCAACGCCTCCCGTGGGTTCAAGGACCTCGCGCTGTTCCATATCGGGCAGGTCGTGCTGCCCGGCGCCGACCCGGTCCCGGTGCCAGACCTCGGCGTCGACCGCAGGCCGGCCGCGGCGGAGCTGGCCGCGCTGGAGGCCGCCGTTCCCGCCCAGCCGCTGCACGTCGCCGTCGTGCTCGCCGGGCAGCGGGAGCGCTCGGGTTGGTGGGGTCCCGGCGAGCAGGCGAGCTGGGCGGACGCCGTGGAGGCCGCGCGGATCGTCGGTGCCGCCGCCGGGGTCGACCTTCGCGTGCGTGCCGCCGATCTGCCGCCGTGGCACCCGGGCCGGTGCGCCCAGCTGGCCGTCGGCGACTGGCCGGTCGGGCACGCGGGCGAGCTGCACCCCAAGGTGATCGAGGCGCTCGGCCTGCCCAAGCGGACCGTCGCGATGGAGCTCGATCTCGACGCCATCCCGCTGCTGGACCGCCGCCCGGCGCCGTCGGTCTCGCCGTACCCACCGGTGCTGCTCGACGTGGCGCTCGTGGTGGATGCCGCGGTGCCTTCCGCGGAGCTCGCCGAAGCACTCGTCGCCGGTGGTGGTGAGCTGCTCGAAGACATCGCGCTGTTCGACGTCTACGCCGGTGACCAGGTCGGTGAGGGCAAGCGGTCGCTGGCCTACAAGCTGCGCTTCCGGGCAGCCGATCGCACCCTCACCGTGGAAGAGGCCACCAAGGCCCGGGACGAGGCGGTCGCCGAGGCGGCCGCTCGTTTCGGCGCCGGCCTGCGGGCCTGACCGCCGGACCCGCCCGGGGTGAGGGTCCGGGCGGGTCAGGCCGGTGGCCAGGGCACGTACTTGAGTGCCTCCCGGACGGAGAGCGGGGACAGGGCCGGGTGCGCGGCGACGAAGGCGCCCACCCAGTCCGGATCGGTCTTCGAGTACGCGCGGAGCGCCCAGCCGATCCCCTTTCGCAGGAAGAAGTCGTGATCGCCGATCGTGGCTTCGATGGTCTCCGCCAACAGTTCGAGGTCGGTCTCCTGGTTGGACGCCACCTGGCAGATGACGGCGGCCCTGCGCCGCCACCGATCCTCGTCGACGGCCCACCGCCGCATCACCGGTCTCAGCCGGTCCGGCTCGGCGCGCAGCAGCGGACCGACCCGCCGGATCGCGATCTCGTCCACGTAGTCCCACCATGCGCCGCTCACGATCAGCTCTTCGTACAGCGGGAGCAGGTTCGCTTCCTGCCACCGGGCGTAAGGACGGTGACCGGTCAGGTCGATCGCGACGTAACGCTCCTCCCGGAACTCCGCCTCGCGCCACAACCGCAGTGCCGCGGCGACCAGGGAATCCCGATCCGGCAGGGGATGCTCGGCGAAGACGCGGCGGGCCAGCCGCCGCCGTGCGGGCGTCGGGACACCGCGGAACGGCATCTCCGACTTCATGTAGCGACGCATCTCCGGCGCCTTGACCGGGTCGCCGAGCTCGGCCAGCCCCGCTCGTACTGCCCGGACAAGACCGTCCGCTTCGTCCGCTGGCACCTTCACCTGCCCATGCCCGTCGTACTTTCATGGTCCCTCCCCCTCGATCCTCATCGACTCCGGAAAGCCGACGTTGCCTGCTCGGACTCCGCGTCTCGTCGAGCCCGAAGTTCGATGGTGGGCACGGTACGGGGTGGGTCCGACAGTTTCGGATCGCAGCTGCCCGGATGCGTGTGGTGACGAAACGGCTCGAGTCGCCGACATGCTCATCCGGCGGCCAGGGACGCCTGCCTCGGCCTGTCCACCCGCCCCTGTGGGCGCGTCACGGAAACATAACTGTCGGTGGGTGCGGCTACCGTGGGCGCATGACGATCATCGAAGAGCACCGGAGCAAACTTCGCTCCGGCGACAACACCTTTTCCATCGAGGTCACGACGCTGCCGGGCGGCGACCGGCCAGGCCGCCTCGTCGTGCAGGTCGACGCCTCGGGGCCGGCGGGCGAGCCCGTGGCGGACGGCCGGATCGAGGTCGCCCAAGACGTGGTCGGGGCCCTTGGTGCCGTACTGGCCGAGACGCTGCGACATCACCAGGCGATGGCCGGCGCCGGCGGACGGCGAGCGCGGGACCGGCCCGCCTGCCGTGGGCGGCCTTGGACGCCGGAGTTGGACGCCGAACTGGAGCGCCGGTGGATCGCGGGCGAAAGCGTCGAGGAGATCGCGGCCCGGTTCGAGCGAACCCCGGGCGGCATCCGGGCCAGACTGCCGCGCGTGGGCTGTGATCCGGAGCGGCCGGGGGAGTACCTGCCGGAGCCACCGAGCCACCGTGAGGCGGCGGCATCTCCTTGACGAACCGGCTCAGCGTGGCTTACGGGCTTCGATGAGGAACCGCTCGGCGAGCGCGACGAACGAGCCTTCGCGCTGGATGTGCTCGTGAAGATCGGCCAACCGTCGCCGGTGGCCCTCGACGGTGAAGCCGGGCACGATCCAGATCACCTTGCACAGGAAGTGCACGACCGTCGCGATGTCGGAGAACACCGTGCGCAAGGACGCTCGCGAAGGTCGGCGACGACAAGGCCGCCTCCGCCGCCGAGGCTGCCCGGTACGGAGGCGCCTTCCGGCGAGTAACGCTTCGAATGTGGTTTCCGGCACGCGGCCACCTTGCGGACCGATGCCTGTTGCCGCAACACCTTTCCAGGGGCCGGTTATCCGATCGGGCCCTTGCTTGACCTGGCCGGATGTTTGACAAGAGAAGAATGAGGCGCGGAGCGAGCGGAAGCCGGTTTGATTGACCTTGCGTCATGATGCATAATCATTCGTATGACGGTGAAGGTCGCGGTGGCCGGAGCGAGCGGGTACGCCGGAGGGGAACTCCTGCGCCTGCTCCTGGTGCACCCCGAGGTCGAGATCGGCGCGCTGACGGCGGCGAGCAGCGCGGGCACCCCGCTCGGTGGGCACCAGCCCCATCTGGCTCCGCTGGCCGAGCGCGTGCTACGCGAGACGAGCGCGGAAACGCTGGCCGGACACGACGTGGTGTTCCTCGCCCTGCCGCATGGTCATTCCGGTGAGATCGCGGCACAGTTGGGCGCCGACGTCCTGGTCGTGGACCTGGGCGCGGACCACCGGCTGGCCGACCCCGCGGACTGGCAGCGCTGGTACGGCGGCGAGCATGCGGGCACCTGGCCGTACGGGCTGCCGGAATTGCCCGGTGCCCGGGAGAAGCTGGCCGGAACCAAGCGCGTCGCCGTGCCCGGCTGTTTCCCGACCGGCGGGTCGATCGCGTTCGCGCCCGCGTTGGCGGCCGGGCTGGTCAAGCCCGAGGTGTCCGTCGTCGCGGTCACGGGAACCTCGGGTGCGGGCAAGAGTCTCAAGCCGCACCTGCTCGGCTCGGAGGTGATGGGTTCGGCGAGTGCCTATGGGGTCGGCGGCGCCCACCGGCACACTCCGGAGTTCGGCCAGAACCTCAGCGCGGTGGCGGGGGAGCGGGTGACGATGTCGTTCACCCCGGTGCTCGCGCCGATGCCGCGGGGCATCCTCACCACTGCGAGCGCCCCGTTGGCGTCCGATGTGGACATCGACGCGGTCAGGGCGGCCTACGAGAAGGCCTATGCGGCGGAACCGTTCGTGCAACTGCTGCCCGAGGGTGCCTGGCCCACGACGGCGGCCACCCTTGGCTCCAACAACGTCCAGTTGCAGCTTGCCATCGATGCCGACGCCGGGCGGCTGATCGTGGTCACCGCCATCGACAACCTCACCAAGGGGACGGCGGGTGGCGCCGTCCAGTCCATGAACATCGCGCTCGGGTTCCCTGAGACGACCGGACTTTCGACCATAGGAGTGGCGCCGTGACCGTGACCGGGCCGAAGGGTTTCCGGGCCGCCGGCGTGGCGGCCGGGATCAAGCAGGGCGCTCTCGACCTCGCCCTCGTCGTCAACGACGGGCCGGATCAGGCGGCGGCCGGGGTGTTCACCCGCAACGTGATCAAGGCGGCGCCCGTGCTGTGGTCGCAGGAGGTGCTGCGGCATCAGCGGCTCAAGGCTGTCGTGCTGAACTCCGGTGGTGCCAACGCGGCCACCGGGCCGGGTGGCTTCCAGGACACCCACGCCACCGCCGAGAAGGCCGCCGAGGTACTCGGCACCGGGGCGATCGACGTCGCGGTCTGCTCCACCGGGCTGATCGGCGAACGGCTGCCCATGACGGCGGTACTGTCTGGTGTGGACAGTGCGTACCACGCACTCGCCGACACCCCGGAAGCCGGTCTCGACGCGGCGACCGCGATCATGACCACGGACACCAAGCCCAAGCAGGTGTGGAAACACCATGCCGCGGGGTGGGGCATCGGTGGCATCGCGAAGGGCGCCGGCATGCTGGCCCCGAACCTCGCCACCATGCTGTCGGTGCTCACCACCGACGCCGTGATCGAACCGGACGCGCTCGACGCGGCCCTGCGCGCTGCCACCCGCGTCACGTTCGATCGGCTCGACGTCGACGGCGGCACCTCCACCAACGACACGGTGCTGCTGCTCTCTTCGGGCGCCAGCGGGACCGCTCCCGGTCTGGACGAGTTCACCGAGCTGCTCGCGGCGGCCTGTCTCGACCTGGTGCTCCAGTTGCGCGCCGACTCCGAGGGGGCCACCAAGGATATCGACGTGGTCGTCCGCGGTGCCGCCAGCGAGCAGGACGCCATCAACGTCGGCCGCACGATCGCCGAAGACAACCTGGTGAAGACCGCGCTGTTCGGCTCCGACCCGAACTGGGGCCGCGTAGCGATGGCCGTCGGCAGGGCGCAGGCCGAGATCGACCCCGGCACGCTGTCGATCGCGATCAACGGTGTGACCCTGTTCGCCGCCGGCAGTACCGCCGAAGACCGCTCCAAGGCCGATCTGACCGGCAGGGCGATCGAGATCGTGGTCGATCTCGGTGTCGGTTCGAGCACGGCGACGATCTACACCACGGACCTCTCGCACGGCTACGTCGAAGAGAACAGCGCGTACTCCTCATGAGCCCGCACGAAGCGTTGATTCCCGCGGACGAGCGGCTGGCCACCGCAGCCGAAAAGGCCGGCGTGCTGATCGAGGCCCTGCCATGGCTCCAGCGGTTCCACGGCGCCACGGTCGTCATCAAATACGGCGGTAACGCGATGATCGACGACCAGCTCAAACACGCCTTCGCGGAGGACATGGTGTTCCTCCGGCTCGCCGGACTGCGTCCCGTCGTGGTGCACGGTGGCGGTCCGCAAATCACCACGATGCTCAGGCGAGTGGGGCTTGAAGGCGAGTTCAAGGGTGGCCTGCGCGTGACCACCCCGGAGACGATGGACATCGTGCGGATGGTCCTGGTCGGCCAGGTCAGCCGAGAGCTGGTCGGCCTGATCAACGCGCACGGACCCTACGCGGTCGGCATTTCCGGCGAGGATGCCCAGCTGTTCATCGCCGAACGCAAGCACGCCACGGTGAACGGCGAACCGGTGGACGTCGGCCTGGTCGGCGAGGTCGCCTCGGTCAATCCGGACGCGGTGCTGGATATCGTCAACGCCGGGCGCATTCCGGTGGTCTCCACGGTCGCCCCGGACACCGACGGCGTGGTGCACAACGTCAACGCCGACACCGCGGCCGGGGCACTGGCGGCGGCGCTGGGCGCGGAGAAACTGGTCGTGCTCACCGATGTCGAGGGCCTGTACGCCAACTGGCCCGACCGGTCCTCACTGGTCGACCGCATCCGCGTCGACCGGCTCGAGCAGCTGCTGCCCACCCTGGCCAGCGGCATGATCCCGAAGATGGAAGCGTGCGTGCGCGCGGTCCGCGGCGGGGTGCGCGGCGCGCACGTGATCGACGGCCGCATCGCACATTCCGTGCTGCTCGAAGTCTTCACGTCCCGGGGCATCGGCACGATGGTCCTGCCGGAAGGCGGAGCCTGATGGGTACGCGAGAAGCGGTTTTCAAGGTGACCACCGAGCGCGCCGCTGGAGGCTACGCGAACGCGGAGCCGGGCCAGAGGTCCGTCTGCGTGTTCGCGTCCCTCCGCAGGCCGCGGGACGACAAGGAGCCCACATGACCCAAATCGAGTCCAATGTGGATGGTCAGGCGCACTGGCGGTCCGCGCTCATGGACAACTACGGCACACCGCAGCTGACCCTGGTCCGTGGCGAGGGTGCGCGGGTGTGGGACGCCGACGGTCGTGAGTACGTCGACCTGCTGGGCGGGATCGCGGTGAACTCGCTCGGCCACGCCCACCCGGAAGTGGTGCGCGCGGTGACCGAGCAGATCGCCTCGATGGGCCACGTCTCGAACCTCTACATCAACCCCGTCGCGGTCGAACTCGCCGAGGCGCTGCTGGACGTGGCCGGTTTGACCGGTCACGGAAAGGTTTTGTTCGTCAACTCCGGAGCGGAGGCGAACGAGGCGGCGCTGAAGATCACCCGGCTCACCGGCCGCACCAAGGTGATCGCCTGCGAGGGCGCCTTCCACGGCCGCACCATGGGCTCGCTCGCGCTGACCGGGCAACCGTCCAAAAAGGAACCTTTCGAGCCGCTCGTGCCGGGCGTGGTCCACATCCCGTTCGGCGACGCCGACGCGCTGAAGGCGGCCGTGGACTTCGAAACCGCGGCCGTGGTGCTGGAACCGATTCTCGGTGAGGGCGGCGTGGTTCCCGCTCCCGACGGCTACCTGCAGGCGGCGCGGGAGATCACCAAGCAGGCCGGTGCCCTGCTCGTGCTCGACGAGGTGCAGACCGGGATCGCGCGCACCGGTGCCTGGTTCGCCTTCCAGCGGGCGGGGATCATGCCGGATGTGATCACCCTCGCGAAGGGGCTGGGTGGCGGCCTGCCGCTGGGCGCGGTGATCGGCGTGGGCGAGGCGGGCGAGCTGCTCAAACCGGGTCAGCACGGCACGACCTTCGGCGGCAACCCGGTGTGCTGCGCGGCGGGCCTGGCCGTGTTGCGCACGATCGCCCGTGACAACCTCAACGACCACGTTTCAGCGTTGGGCAAGGACATCGCGGCCGGTGTCGAGGAACTCGGGCACCCCCTGGTCGGGAGTGTCCGCGGTGCCGGGCTGCTCATCGGGATCGGGCTGCGGCACCCGGTCGCGCAGGCGGTCGCCAAGGCCGCGCAGGCGGCCGGCTACCTGGTCAACCCGGTCGCCGCGGACACCATCCGGCTTGCGCCCCCGCTGATCCTCAGTCACCAGGAGGCCGAAGGGTTCCTCGCCGCGCTTCCGGCCGCCCTCGACGCCTCGAAGGAGTAACATGCTTCGCCACTTCCTCCGCGACGACGACCTGACTCCGCAGGAGCAACTGGCCGTCCTCGACCTCGCCGACGAACTCAAGAAGGACCCGCTCGGCAACCGTGCACTGGCCGGGCCGAAGTCCGTCGCGGTGTTGTTCGAGAAGAACTCCACCCGGACGCGGCTGTCCTTCGAGGTCGGTATCGCGCAGCTCGGCGGGAATCCGATCATCGTGGACGGCCGGTCGATGCAGCTCGGCCGCGAGGAGACGATCGAGGACACAGCGCGCGTGCTGTCCCGTTATGTCGACGCCATCGTCTGGCGGACCTTCGCCCAGCAGCGGATCGTCGCGATGGCGTCGGCCGCCACCGTGCCGGTGGTCAACGCGCTGACCGACGAGTTCCACCCCTGTCAGGTCCTCGCCGACCTGCAGACCATCCGGGAACGCAAGGGGCGGCTCGCCGGGCTCACGCTGGCCTACCTCGGCGACGGCGCGAACAACATGGCGCATTCGCTGATGCTCGGCGGCACGACCGCGGGGCTGCACGTCCGGGTCGTCACACCGGAAGGCTTCCAGCCGCTGCCGGACGCGATGCTGGCGGCGAAGGAAAGGGCTGCCGAAACCGAGGGCAGCGTCACCGTCCACACCGACCCGAAGGCGGCGATCGAGGGGGCGGACGTCCTGGTCACCGACACCTGGACATCGATGGGGCAGGAGAACGACGGCCTGGACCGGGTGACGCCGTTCCGCAAGCTCCAGATCAACGCCGAACTTCTTGCCCAGGCCGCCCCGGAGGCGATCGTGCTGCACTGCCTTCCGGCGCACCGCGGCTGGGAGATCACCGACGAGGTGCTCGACGGGCCCGCCAGCGCGGTCTGGGACGAAGCGGAAAACCGGTTGCACGCCCAGAAGGCGCTGTTGGCGTGGCTGTTGGCGGAGGAGGGCTCGTGAGCGAAAATCGCGGAGCGCCGCTCACGAGACCCGACCGGGTGCGGGTGCCTCGCAGGTCATGGGCGCGTCAATGAATCGAATGGCTCGCCAGGCCAGGATCACCGAACTGGTGTCCACGATGGCGATCCGGAGCCAGACCGAACTGGCGAAGATCCTTGCGGCGGAAGGGATCGAGGTCACGCAGGCTACGTTGTCCCGTGACCTGGACGAGCTCGGTGCCGTGAAGCTGCGGGGAGCGGACTCCGGGGCACCGGTGTACGTCATCCCGGAGGACGGCAGCCCGGTGCGCGGCGTGCAGGGCGGGACCTCACGGCTGTCCCGCCTGCTGGCCGAGCTGATGGTGTCGGTGGACGCCTCGGGCAATCTCACGGTGCTGCGGACTCCCCCGGGGGCCGCGCAGTTCCTGGCCAGCGCCATCGACCGCGCGGCGCTGGAGGAGGTCGTCGGGTCGATCGCCGGCGACGACACCGTCGCGGTGATCGCCAGGGAGCCGCTGACCGGCCACGACCTGGCCGACCGGTTCGCCGCACTGGCGCGGCGGTCCTCTACTTTGGACGGGGAACCGACCGCCCGGTAACGAGGGGGAGCGGGGGCCGCGCCCCCGGACGGCACGAGAAAACGAAGACCTGCAAGAGAAACCAAGGAGAAATCGAAATGACTGAGCGGGTGGTGCTCGCATACTCGGGCGGGCTGGACACCTCGGTGGGGATCGGCTGGATCGCCGAGGAGACGGGGGCCGAGGTGGTGGCCGTGGCCGTCGACCTCGGCCAGGGTGGAGAGGACATGGAGACCATCCGCAAGCGCGCGCTCGACTGTGGTGCCGTGGAGGCCGTGGTCGCCGACGCACGCGACGAGTTCGCCGAGCAGTACTGTCTGCCCGCGTTGCGGGCCAACGCGCTCTACATGGACCGCTACCCGCTGGTGTCCGCGCTCTCCCGGCCGGTGATCGTGAAGCACCTCGCCGAGGCGGCGAAGAAGTACGGCGCCGGCACGGTCGCCCACGGCTGCACCGGCAAGGGCAACGACCAGGTCCGCTTCGAGGTGGGGCTGGGCGCGCTGGTTCCCGACCTGAAGGTGATCGCGCCGGTCCGCGACTACGCCTGGACGCGGGAGAAGGCCATCGCCTACGCCGAGCAGCGGGATCTGCCGATCGACGTGACCAAGAAGTCGCCGTTCTCGATCGACCAGAACGTCTGGGGACGCGCGGTGGAGACCGGCTTCCTCGAGGATCTGTGGAACGCGCCGACGAAGGACGTCTACTCCTACACCGAGGACCCGACCGCCCACTTCCAGGCACCGGACGAGCTGATCATCACCTTCGACAAGGGCGTGCCGGTGGCGATCGACGGCCGGCCGGTGACCATGCTCGAGGCGATCCAGCAGCTGAACCGGCGGGCCGGGGCGCACGGCGTCGGCAGGCTGGACATGGTCGAGGACCGGCTCGTGGGCATCAAGAGCCGTGAGGTCTACGAGGCGCCGGGCGCGATCGCGCTGATCACCGCACACCAGGAGCTGGAGAACGTCACCATCGAGCGCGACCTGGCCCGGTTCAAGCGGCAGGTCGAGCAGCGCTGGGGTGAGCTGGTGTACGACGGCCTGTGGTTCTCGCCGCTGAAGGACGCCTTGGACGCCTTCATCGCGAAGAGCCAGGAGCACGTCTCCGGTGAGATCCGGCTTCGGCTGCACGGCGGCAGCGCCGTGGTCACCGGCCGGCGCAGCGAGCAGTCGCTGTACGACTTCAACCTGGCCACCTACGACGAGGGCGACACGTTCGACCAGTCGTACGCCAAGGGATTCGTCCAGATCCACGGGCTGTCCTCGAAGGTCGCGGCGAAGCGCGATCTGGGCCTCTAGGTATGAGTGCTCACGGCACCAACGAAGGAGCCCTCTGGGGCGGCCGGTTCGAGTCCGGGCCGGCCGCCGCCATGGCGGCGCTGAGCAAGTCCACCCACTTCGACTGGGTGCTGGCCCCGTATGACGTGCGCGCCTCCCAGGCGCACGCCCGGGTGCTGCACAAGGCCGGCCTGCTCGCTGACGACGACCTCGCGACTATGCTCGACGGTCTCGGCAGGCTCGCGGCCGACGTCGCGAGCGGCGACTTCATCCCGAGCGAATCCGACGAGGACGTGCACGGGGCCCTCGAGCGTGGGCTCATCGATC
>NZ_DATELF010000017.1:0-27433 GCF_035276945.1 Amycolatopsis sp.
CCGCCGGACGCGAGCGGCACGTCGGGCACCAGGACCCCCGGGCCCGCCGGGGGAACCTGGCCGCGGGGCGGACGCCCGGCGAACGGGCGCGTGCTATCGGGTGTGGTCAGCGCCGAGGCCGTGTACCAGAACGGCTCGGCGAGCCGGCCGGAGTCCACGCGCGCCCGCACGGCCTCCTGGGTGGCCGCCGACGACAACACCGACAGCCGCACCCGGTGCTGTTCCTCGTTCTGCGGCACCAGGAAGTTCATCGTGGCGGTGGTGACGTCGAGGTTTTCCAGCGCGGCGGCGTGCCGTTCGTCGTGGTAGGACTCCAGCAGCTCCTCGCCGGCCCAGCCGTGCAGCACGAACGCGAGCTTCCAGGCCGCGTTCTCGGCGTCCGCGACTCCCGAGTTGAGCCCGCGCGCCCCGAACGGCGAGACGAGGTGCGCGCAGTCGCCCGCGAGCAGCACCCGCCCGGCCCGCATCCGGTCCACCACCCGCGAATGGAACCGGTAGACGGATTTCCAGACGATCTCGTAGCCCGCGTCCCCGACGATCGCCCGGATCCGCCGGTCCAGCGCCCCGCCGGCCTCCTCGGCGGCGAGGTCGAAATCGCCGGGCACCTGCCAGTCGATCCGGAAGGCCGAATCGGGGCAGGGGTGGATGAGCACCTGGCGGCCGGGGTTCCAGGACGGGTCGAAGTAGAACCGGCGCTCATGCGCCCAGCCTGCCAGCCCGGCCCGGATGTCGCAGATGAGGAACCGGTCGTCGAAGGAGTAGCCGTCGAAACCGGTCCCGAGCATCCGCCGGACCTCGTCGCCGCGCGCCCCCGCGCAGGCGACGGCGTAGTCCGCCCGGATCGTCCCCCCGTCCGCGAACGTCAGGCTCACCCCGCCGTCGTCCTGCGTGATCCCGGTGACCTGGTGGTTCCACCGGACATCGACCAACGGTTCGGCCGCGATCCGCTCGTCGAGGATTTCCTCGGTGCGGGCCTGGGAGATGTTGACGAACGGTGGGAACGCCGAACGCCCGGCCTCGCCGAGGGTGTAGACGAACAGCTCCTGGTCCCGGTAGAAGGTGCGCGCGGTCGTCCAGGTGACGCCCTCGTCCGCGATGCGGCGGCCCGCGCCGACCGTCTCCCACACGTCCAGCACGTCGCCCTGCTGGCAGATCGCCTTGGAACCGACGGGATCACGCTCGGGGCGGCCGTCCACCAGCACCACCGGCACGCCCCAGCGAGCCAGCAGCAGGGCCGTCGTCTGCCCGACCGGCCCGTTCCCCACGATCGCGACCCTCATGACTGCAGCTGGTCCCAGACCTCACGGTCGCGCTGCGCCGTCCAGATGACCGGCCGCTCGATCCCGGAGAGCTCGTCCCACAGGCGCGACACGTCGAAGGGCAGGCAGTGCTCGAAGATCGGCCACTGGCCGTATCGCGGGGCCAGCGCCGCGTGCGTGCGTTCGAAGGCCTCCTTGAGCGTGCCACCGGCGCTCTGCACGGCGCCGACCTCGTCGATCATCACGCGCAGGAAGTGCCGGGTCTGCTCGATCGCCGCGTCCACCGCTTCCCGGCCCCGGCTGACCGCGCCGCGGCCACCCACCAGCGCCTCCGCGCCGAACCCGCGCACGCGGTCCAATGTGGACGATGCCCAGTCGCGGTGGAAGGCGTCACCGGTGTAGAGCGCCGCCTCGGCCTCCACCAGGTCCCCCGCGAAGAGGACACGCTGACGCGGCAGCCACGCCACGATGTCGCCCTCGGTGTGACCACGTCCGCAGTACTGCAGGACGAGCTCACCCCGGTCGCCGCCGAGATCGATGGTCAGCCGGTCCGAAAAGGTCAGCGTCGGCCAGGTCAGCCCCGGCACGGACTCCGCCCCCTTGGCCAGCCGCGGCATCCGCCCGAACTCGCTCTCCCAGTCCTGCTTGCCGCGTTCGGCGACCAGCGCCCGGGTGTTCTCGTGCGCCACCACCACCTCCGCGTCGAACGCCGAGGCCCCCAGCACCCGCACCGCGTGATAGTGCGACAGCACCAGGTACCGCACCGGCTTGTCCGTGTGTTCGCGCAGCTTCGCCAGCCAGTCCCGGGCGACCACGGGCGTGGCCAGTGCCTCGAAACAGACCAGGAAATCCTCGCCCTCGATCGCGCCCACGTTGGGATCGCCCTCGGCGGTCAGCGCGTACACCCCGTCGGCCAGCACCTCCAGGGTGTGCTCCTTGTCCCCCAGATCCGCTGATGACGCGAAAGCCTTCTGAGCCACAGCCAGCACCCTCTTTGATCAAATATTTGACTACATTCTGGTGCGGATCGTAACGCAGATTCTTCATAGACAAAAGACTTGGTCACCCAACCACCCAAGATCAGCCGGCCAATGAACTCATCCTTTAATCAAATCTTTGATTATTTGCCCTGGTTTGGCCGGATACCCAGTATCGTGGCCTGCCGTGACCGGATCGTTCTGGCTTGACGTGCTGCTCGGCGTCGCCGCCGCGCTGCTGTTGCTGTGGGTCGTGCTGGTCGTCACGCTGCTGATCCTCCGGCCTCCCGGCGGGCTGCTCCGGGAAGCGCTGAGGGTGCTGCCCGACGTCCTCCGCCTGGTGCGGCGGCTCGCCACCGACCGGGCACTGTCCCGCGGGGTGCGGATCCGGCTCGGGCTGCTGCTCGCCTACCTCGCGATCCCGATCGACCTGATCCCCGACTTCATCCCCGTGCTCGGCTACGCCGACGACGTCATCATCGTCACCGCCGTGCTGCGCGGCGTCGTCCGCCGGGCCGGGCTGGACGTCGTGCGCGAGCACTGGCCCGGCACCGACGACGGGTTCGCCGTGCTCACCCGTCTCACCGGACTCGACCGGGCCCGATAAACGCTACTGGGGCCGGATCACCAACTGCGCGGTGGCCAGCAGGCTCGCGGCCGCCACCGCGACCGTCGTGAACAGCAGTAACCGCCGCGACGAGCCCCGGCGACCGGCCACGCCCGTCAGCACGAGAACGCCGGCCAGGCACACGGCGGCCGCGACGTCCAGCGGAGCGCCCCGGATGATCCCGCCGCGCAGCAGCAGCACCCCGACCGCCGCCGCCGAGAGGCCGGTCCGCTGCCACGCCAGCGCCGTGCGCTCGGGCTGCAGACCCCGATCGCGCGGGCTCATCGGATCTGGATCAGGACAATGGCGACCACGACCGCACCGACCGCCGCGGCGGCCCAGCTCACCGCGACCGGCAGCCAGGTCATCGGCAGCGGCCTGCCCTGTCGCATCGCGTGCTGCACCCGCGCCCAGCGACAGTACGCGAAGGCGGCCAGCAGGGTCCCGACCACCGCGAGCAGCACGGCAAGGCCCGTTCGCAGGCCCTCGACCGTGAACGGCGGCACGAGCTGGGTGAGTGCCACCGCACCGGCCAGCAGTGCCAGCGCCGTGCGCAGCCACGCGAGGAAGGTGCGCTCGTTCGCCAGCGTGAACCGGTAGTCCGGCTCTTCGCCCTCCTCGTACCATTTCGGGCTCATCGGACCGGCACCGGGAGCGTTTCGGCGAGCCCGAACCGCGGATACAGTTCGTCGAAGTGGAACCGGACGAGGGACGAGATACGGTCCCCGGCCATGCTGAGCACGAAGATTCCCCCAGGGGTCGCGATCGGATTCGAAGGTTCGCCGAGGTAACTGCCGAAGGCCGGCTGGGTGTTGGCGCGGACGGGCACGAGGTGCACCCGGCGGCCGCCGCGGTAGGTGACGGCGGCACGCAGGAATTCCGCGATCGCCGCCAGACCGTGGTACTCGTGCGGCGCCGGCGGCATGGACAGCCACGCGTCGTCGGTCAGCAGCGCGATGACCCGGTCGATGTCGGCGGCGACGAACGCCTCGGCGAAACGCCGGCCGAGCTCGTGCTCCTCGGCGGATCCGGGCCGGGTCCGGCCGGTGTCGCCGAGCTGGTGGTCGAGCGACGCGCGGGCACGTTGCAGGATGCCCTTGATCGCGGTCGGAGTGGTGGTGAGCATGCTCGCCACCTCGTCGGCGGTGAAGCCGAGCACGTCACGCAGGACGAGCGTGGCCGCCTGGCGCGGTGGCATGCGCGCCAACTCGAGTGTGCTGTCCTCCACGGCTGGCATCTTGCCATTTCGCGCCCGCGCTCCGTTCCCGTCCGCCCCGGTGTCTGAACAGGGCGAGTCCGGGTTTCGTGTGGGGCGAGTCCGGGTTTCGTGTGGGGCGAGTCCAGGTTTCGAGACGGGCGAGTCCAGGTTTCGAGACGGGTGTGTCCGGATTTCGAGACGGGTGTGTCCGGATTTCGAGGTGGGGCGAGTCGGGGTTTCGAGACGGGCGAGTCCAGGCTTCGAGGTGGGGCGAGTTCACCGCGTTCCATGGCTTCGAAGGTCTTCGACAGCCGCGTGATCCACAAAATTCGGACTCACCCGATGCGAAAGCCGGACTCGCCCCCGCGAAACCCCGACACACCCGACCCGAAACCCCGACACACCCGACCCGAAACCCCGACTCACCCGGCCAGAGACCCCGACTCACCCGGCCCGAAAGCCGGACTCGCGAGGTTAGGGGGATCGCCGGGCCGCGGTCGTCGACCGCACGACCAGGCTCGACGGCCACCCCGTCACCGGCCGGCGCCGGGATAGACTGGCTTATCCGCGCGATGACGATCGAAGAAAAGGTCTCGCTGCTCCACGGCGCGACCGATCCCGCCTCGCTCGGCGCAGCGGGCTACGTTCGCGGTGTCCCCCGGCTCGGCATTCCCGCGCTCAGGCTGTCGGACGGCCCGGCGGGGATCCGGATCACCCGGCACGCCACCGCCATGCCGGCCCCGGTCGCCCTGGCCTCGACCTTCTCGCCGGACCTGGCCAGGGCCTACGGCGCGGCGATCGGGCGGGAGGGCCGCGACCTCGGCATCGACGTGCTGCTCGCCCCGATGACCAACATCGTCCGCGTTCCCCAGGCCGGGCGGAACTTCGAAACGCTCGGCGAGGATCCGCTGCTCGCCGGAACGCTGGTGGCCGCCGAGATCCACGGCATCCAGGACGCCGGGGTGATCGCGACAGTGAAACACTTCGCGGCCAACAACTTCGAGAACGACCGGCAGACCATCAGCGCCGACGTCGACGAGCGCACGTTGCGCGAGATCTACCTACCGGCTTTCGAAGCGGCGGTGGACGCGGGAGTAGGCGCCGTGATGGTCTCGTACAACCGGCTCAACGGGGTGTACGCCACGGAAAACCGCCACCTGCTGACCGAGATACTGCGCACCGACTGGGGTTTCGCGGGCTTCGTGATGTCCGACTGGTTCGCCACCCACAGCGGGCCGGCCGCGCTCGAAGCCGGCATGGACATGGAGATGCCCGGGGACGCGAACTTCTCGGCACTGGTGGCCGCCGTCCGCGACGGCAGCCTCACAGAGGCCATTGTGGACACAGCAGTGCGCCGGATTCTCGTCCAAATGAGACGTTTCGGCCTGCTGGATCCCCGGCGAAGCCGCCCGCCCGCCGGCCCCGCACCGGCCCCGCACCGGCCCCGCACCGGCCAGGACGGCCCGCGAAGTCGCGGGCGCGGGCGCGGTCCTGCTCCGCAACGAACGGAACACGTTGCCGCTGGCCAAGTCCGATTTGCGGTCTCTCGCGGTGATCGGCCCGACCGCGCGAACCCCGCTGATCGGCGGTGGCGGCAGCGCCCGCGTTATCCCGGCACGCGCCGACAGCGTGTTGGACGTGCTGCGCGGCCGTGCCGGGCCCGGCGGCGGGATCCAGTTCGCGCCCGGCGTCGATCTCGATGGCGTCGCGGTGCCCGCGTCGGCGCTGTCGCTCCGGCGCGCCCAGGCCGGGGGCGCCACCCAGGCGGACAGCCAGGTGGACTACACCTCCTCCGCCGCGCTTCCGGCGGGGAGTTCGTGGACCTGGGCCGGCACACTGACCCCGCCGGAAAGCGGTGTCCACGATCTTCGGATCCAGGGCGCGGGTGGCACCCAGACGCTGGGGGGCTCCATCACCCTGACGCTGGAGGGCACCCAGATCGGTTCGGTGGACGCCATCATCGGCGGCGACAGCCGGCTGATCCGCACCGCCGACGGGCTCGGCAACGCGGGTCAACAGGTCGAGTTGACCGCGGGCCGGCCGTACGCGATCACGATCAGGGCGGCCGCCGGCGCGACGACCCCACTGCAGGTGCGGCTCGCCTGGGTCACCCCTCAACGGCGGCAGCAGGCGATCGACGAAGCGGCGCGGGTCGCCCGCACCGCCAGGACCGCGCTGCTGTTCGCGTTCAACGAGGGCACCGAGGGGCAGGACCGGTCCAGCCTGTCGCTCCCCGAGGACCAGGACAAGCTGATCCAGGCCGTCACGGCGGCGAATCCGCGCACCATCGTCGTGCTCAACGTCGGCGATCCGGTGCTCATGCCGTGGCTGGACCGCACCGCCGCGGTGCTGCAGATGTGGTATCCCGGTCAGGAAGGGGCCGACGCCACGGCCGCCCTGCTGGTCGGCGAAGCCAACCCCGGCGGGAAACTGCCGGTCACGTATCCGAAGCGGGCCGAAGACAGCCCGGTCGCCGCCCCGGAACGCTATCCCGGCGTTGATGGCCACGCCGTTTACCGCGAAGGGGTTTTCGTCGGTTACCGGCACTACGACGCCATGGGAATCGCGCCGCTGTTCCCGTTCGGCCACGGGCTTTCCTACACCCGGTTCGACTATCGCGAGCTGAAGGTGCGCGACAGTCGTGATGGCTTCGAGGTCAGTTTCACCGTCCAGAACACCGGCGACCGTTCCGGCGCCGAGGTTCCCCAGGTTTATGTCGGCCCGCCGAACCCGGCACCGGTGCCGATGCCGCCGCGGCACCTGGCCGGGTTCGCGCGCGTCGAACTGCGCCCGGGTGAGCGCCGGACGGTCACCGTCAAGGTCACCGGCCGTGCGCTGTCGTACTGGTCCGTCCAGCGCGGAGGCTGGGTCCGGGCCACCGGACGGCGGGAGGTTTTCGTGGGCTCGTCCTCGCGAGACATCCGGCTGCGAACCACCACGCCGACTGGGAGGTAATCGTGACAAGGTTGCTCCTAAGTGGACTGACAGTGCTCGCTCCTGCCGTTTCCGCGCCGGGTGGTGCCGTGACCGCGGGCGAATCCGGGCGCGCGGCGCCGGTCACCCGGACCGAGAGCGGGTTCGTCCGCGACGCCGCCGACGATGGCGTGGACAGTTTCCCTTCCTTACGCCCGGCCTCCCGTCGGGTCCCTGCGCTGACAGGCACCGCGGCCCCCGGCGCGCTGGGCGGGCGTCCGCGACGCCGTCGCCTACGGCAACCGGTGCCCGGCGACGGCCAGCACCAACGGCCCGCGCTCGGAAACCGGGGACTGCCTGTACCTCAACGTGCACCGGCCCGCGAACATCCCGCCCGGGCAGCGGCTGCCGGTCCTGTTCTGGATCCACGGCGGCGGCCTGACCAACGGCGGCGCCAACCAGTACGACGGAAGCCTGATCGCCACGCGAACTTCGACCGTGGTCGTCACCATCAACTACCGGCTCGGCGTGTTCGGCTTCCCGGCCCACTCCGCGCTGACGAGTGAGGCCGGGCAGTCGGGCGCGATTACGGCTTCCTGGACCAACAGGCGGCGCTGCGCTGGGTCAACCGGAACATCGCCTCGTTCCGGGGCGATCCGCGGCAGGTGGCGATCGCGGGCGATTTCGCCGGCCTTCACCCCGGCCGAACGGCGGCTCTCTTCGGACATGGTGCACGCGTGGGGCGCGTTCGCCCACAGCGGCTCGCCCTGGGCGGCCGGACCGGCGTACTGGTCGGGTTTCAGCCGTACCGCGAAGGTGATGTCGCTGCATGCGGGCGGCGCGTCGGTTCTGTTGTCCGACAGGCAGGTGGAGGCCGAGCACTCCTGCGACTTCTGGAACTCCGCGGGAGCCTGAAGCGTGCGCGAGTCCCCCACTCCCGTTGCGCGAGTTCCACGTTCGCCGTGCGTGAGTCCCCATTCCCGGTGTGCCAACGGGAATCCACACGACGCGAACGGGGAACTCGGGCGCAGCGAGAGGGGACTTGCGTGTGCGAGCCAGGCGACGGTCAAGGAGCGCTGGCCGCCCGCCGCGCGCGCTCCGCGAGCGGCAGTCCGGGCAGGCAGGCCGTCAGCATGCCGAGTTTCCTCGGATTGCCTCCCAGCTCAGGGTTTCGTTCGAGCGCAGCACCGCCTCCACCAGCCGGGCCGAACGCACCCCGTCGGCGCCCGTGGGCAGGCCCTCCGGTTTTCCGCCCGCGAGGGTCGCGTAGGTGTCGGCGACGAACGCCGTGAAGCAGTCGGCGTAACCCTGCGCGTGGCCGGCGGGCAGTGTCGACAGCCTTCGCTGCTCGGCCGAGCCCTGACCGGGGTCCCGCACGATGATGCGGGCGCCGCGTTCGTCACCCAGCCAGGCGGTTTCGGGGTTCTCCTGGTCGAACACCGCGCTGCCACGCGTGCCGTCGAGTTCGAACCACAGCCGGTTCTTCCGTCCCGCCGACACCTGCGACACCGTCAGTGCGCCGAGTACTCCGTCGGTGGTGCGCAGCAGCAGCGTGGCCACGTCCTCGGTTCGCACCGGGACGAGCGGCGAGGAGGAAGTCTCGCGGCTGAAGCTGGCGGCCGAGCGCTCCGGCCGCGAACCGATGGTCGTGGCCAGCCGTGCGACGACCTCGCCGAACCGGACGCCCGCGACCCACTCGACCAGGTCGCACCAGTGGGAACCGATGTCGGCGAAGGCTCGCGACGGGCCGCCCATGCGGGGGTCCACCCGCCACGACGCCGCGCTCCGCGGCAGCATCCAGTCCTGCAGGTAGCTGCCGTGGAGAAGGTGCCAACCGCCGAACTCCCCCTGCCGGGCGCGCGCGGCGATCTCACGTACCAAGGGGTGGTACCGGTAGACGAACGGCACCGCGAGCAGGAGCCCGCACTCGTCCGCGAGGGCGGTAACCCGCTCGGCATCGGCGACGGAAGTGGCGAGCGGCTTCTCGCAGACGACGTGCTTCCCGGCGCGCAGGACCGCTTCGGTCTGGGCGGCATGCAGGACGTTGGGCGTGCACAGGTGCACGACGTCGATGCCGTCGTCGGCCAGGAGCGCGTCGAAGTCCGGATAGGCCACCGGCACGTCCCAGACGCGGGCCACCTCGGCGCCACGTTCGGCGGTCGAGCCCAGGACCCCGGCCGGTGTCGCGCCGACGGCCCGCACCGCGCGGGCGTGCACCGCCCCGATCATCCCGGTACCCACGATCGCGACCCGGGGCAAATTGACCCACCTCCCGCTCGAAGACTCCCGATGACGCTCCATGATTCCGGTGCCGGGCACAAGACGCCGCATTTGGCTTTCGGGCACATTCGCGGGCGAGACGCTCGTGCGGCGCAGACGATGCTTGTTCCGGAAATGACAGGGCAACTCGCGGAAGTCGCCCTTTCAGTCCCGCGAGTTGCCCCCACCTTCGTTCACGCACCCGGGCTCGAAGCGGCCGCACGATCACCTGAGCCAGGTTGCAGGACGAGCCGCTAGTGCCGGACGAAGTCGGGTTCGGCGGGTGTGGGCGCGGGAATACTCACTTCGTCCGTCTTCGGACCCGGAATCGTGTCGATGCCTTCCATGCCCTTGGTGAAGTCGACCGGCTCGTCGTCCATGAACGCCCGCGGGTTGAACGTGTCGTCGACCATGACGCCGTGGACCCGGCGCCGCTGCATACCGAAGTTCCCGGCGTCGTAGAGCGGCAGCAGGGCCGCCTCACGCAGGTAGCGATCGAACCGGTGCTTGCGGTCGACCGAGTTCACGCCGACGACCTGCATGCACTTGTAGACGCAGTCGAACATCATCTCCGTGCAGTGGATCTTGCACATCGCCCCGAGCATCTCACCGTGGTACCCGTGCTGGTCCAGATAGTGCGCCGACTTCCAGCAGAAGTACCGGGCGGCCTCGATCTTCGCCGCGACGTCGCCGAGGACGTAGCCCGGGTACTGGTAGTTGATGATCGGCATCGGCCCGCCCGCGGTGTAGGTCTTGGCCCACCGCAGCGCCTCCTCGTAGGCGGCCCTCGCCACGGCCACCGCCCCGATCCCGGCGACCGGCCCTGACCACGCGAAGTTGCGGTTGATCACCAGGTCCCCGTTGCCCCGGGTGCCCTCGATCAGGTTTCCTGCCGGGACCCGCGCGTTGTCGAAGACGATCTCGCAGTTGGGTGCGCTGCGCTGTGCCGACGTGCTGATCGAGCGGTAGGTGACGCCCGGCGTGCCCCGCTCGACCATGATCGCGGACAGCCCGGCGGTGCCGCCCACGGCAGGGTCGGTGCGCACGATCACCAGGTTGAAGTTGGCGCCCTGGTTGTCCCAGCCGCCGACGTTGCACGGCCAGTACTTGCGGCCGTTGATGACGTACTCGTCCCCGTCGAGCAGTGCGGTGACGTGCATACCGGCCCCGTTGATCGCGGGCGCGTCGAAGTTCGCGGTGCCGCCCGGAGTCCCCGCCGGTTCGCTGGCCGCGTAGCCGACGATGAACTCACCGCTGGTGTCGGCCGTGGCGGTGCCGATGAACCGCTTCTTCTGCTCCTCGGTTCCGTAGTACCAGACCGGCAGCAGGCCGAGCCCGTTCACCAGTACGGTGGTGCCGAATCCGGGATCGACCGCCTGGATCTCTTCGGCGGCGATCACGAAGTCCACATTCGACAGGCCGCCCCCGCCGTATTCCGCGGGCAGCATGGAGAAGGCGATGCCCTGCCGGCACGCCTGGGCATAAGCGTCCTTGGTGAGCTGGAATCCCTTCAGCGGATCCGGTTCCGCATCGATCCGGTCCGTTATCGGGGCCAGGTGGTTCTGCGCGAACGAACGCGCGGCCAGCTGAATTTCGCGTTGTTTCTCGGTAAGGGTGAAGTCGATAGCCATGACACTACCCCGACTCAATTTCGGATAAAAGCCTGGAATTGCCGCTCTTTTGTTTTGTGGGGTAAATCTCAGACTACCCCGGGAAACGCCGGCGCGCGAGTTGCGGATTCGACCGGTCGAGCCCCGGCGCCCGGATTCCTGACGCCGGGGCTCGCGGACCTGGCCTACATCGGCCGAAGTTGGTCCCGCCGCAGCCCCACGAACCGTCCCTCGGCCTCCACCAGCGGAACCTCCGGCTCGCCGACCGTGGTGATGCCGCCCTTGACCAGCGTGTGCCGTCCGGCGAGCTCGACCACCCGTCCCCACACCCGGAGCGGGACGTCCAGGGGCACGGGCCGCAGGTACCGGAGGCTGAGCTCCCGCGTCACGCCGGGCCTGCCGCCGGACGCCACGGCATGCCCGAGAACCTGGTCGAGCAGCAGGGCACTGATCCCGCCGTGCCCGTGTGAGGGCGGTCCCTCGTAGGCCGGGCCGAGCATGCACCTTCCTTCGGCGCCGTCCTCACGCATCTCGACACGCAGCGGCGGCGCGATCGCGTTACCCGCCCCGATCACCGGGTTGAGCATCCGCACTCCGCCCAGCAGATCGTCCACGGAAGCCGGCTCGGTGATCGCGCGGGTCCGTGCCCGAAGCGCGGGGGCGAGGGCACGCAGCCGCCGCGCGCTCTCGCGGATCACCTCCGTGCCGGCCTCCGTCCGGGTAGCCAGATCGACGAGCGACCGGAGCGCTTCGCCGAGTTCGGCCACGGCCGCGCGGCGGTCCGCCAAGGACTCTTCGGCGGGTGAACCCGGCCGGCCGCCCCGCCCGGCCGGCACCTCTTCGCTGTCCTGCCCGGACTGGGGAGGGGGCGTGCTCGTCACGGGCGCGACGCAGGCGCGGGAGCGGGCGAAGATCCGCGTCGACTCGGCCCGAGATCACCCGGCCGGTTGCCCTCGATGAGCACGCCGGCACGCTGGGCCATGGCGAGGACGGTACGCGGGCCGGGGTGTTCGCTGCCGGTGATTTCCAGTACCCCGCACCCGGCCAACGGGCCGTGGCCCATGGACGCTCCTCCCACCGCACGCCGGTCAATCCGCGTCAACGTAGCACGATGACTCATTCACCGTGTCCGGGCCTGAATTCCGAATACGTTCGAGCCGGATCGGGGGCAAGCTCCATCGATTCGCCGGCGCCGCGAGCAGACCATTTCTCCGAGAAGGCAAAGCGGCCCGAACAGGGACTCCACCGAGATCTCCGTACTGGCGACGTCCGGCTGAGAGGCGCTGCGCTGAACAGCCCACGACTTAGGTCGCGATCGCGGGAGAATCTTTCCGACGTCACCCGGACGGCTGCTGTTGACACAAAATCGGGTCCTGAGCCTTGATCCGTGGGCCGGTTGGGGTGGTGTCCGGTGCGTTGAATGAGAAAGTACCTTCTGGATTGGGAGAATCTGGGTTGTTGAGGTCCTGATTCACTCAGCGCCCCGGCGTTTCGATCTTTTGAATGGAATGTCCGTTTTTGTCTCTGGTTCGGGTTCGGTGGGGGCGGGTCAACGGGTGAGCACGGCTTCTGGTGATCTTTCAGGTGCTTACGCCGAAGGATCGTGTCCGGAGCCGCGCTCGTGTCCACTGTATCGTCGATCGGTCCTGTCCTTGACGAGTTGTCCGCCGCCGGGACGCGCGGGTGGTGGCGGATCCGGCGTTTCCGGAATCGTCGCTGGTGGCGAGGCTCTCGCCGGTGCCCGATCGAAGGGAACGACGAGGCCGGCGCCATGAGTGGCGGTCACCGACGCCGATGTGATGCTCGGCGGCATCCAGCCCGGTCACTTCCCCGCCGTGTTCGGCCCGAACGGCGACCAACCCCTGGATGCCGAGATCGTCCGGCACCGATTCGCCGAACTGGCCGCTGACATTCGCGCGCAGACCGGGGACGAGCGCACACCGGAGCAGGTGGCCGAAGGTTACCGGCGGATCGCGGTGATGAACATGGCCAACGCGGAGAAGATCTCTGTCCAAAAAGGACATGATAGCACCGGATATGTGCTCACCACCTTCGGCGGCGCAGGCGGCCAGCATGCGTGCGCAGTCGCCGACTCGCTGGGTATCCGCACCGTGTCTTCACGTCGCTGTTCCGCCGGTTCCCCGGCCTGCGTCTCGCCATTGACGTCGACACCCTGGAGGTGCGCGCCAACCGCGCCAACCGCGTCACCGGTGGTGTCGAAAACGTCCCTGTCCTGTGGTAGCCCGAACACGCGTCACAAAAGCCGAACACCCCCGTCACGAAGGCCGAACTCGCCCGTCACGAAAGCCCGACTCGCCCCGCACGAAAGCCCGACTCGCGCGCCTTCTACCAGGTGACCCAGACTTCTTCGAGCCCGCCCACGATGACCCCGCTCCGCGGCCGCAGCGTTTCGGGGGCGTCCCGCAGCCGCAACGTGGGCAGCCGCCGGACGAAGGTCTCCAGGGTGACCTGGAGTTCGACACGCGCCAGCGTCTGGCCGATGCAGAAATGCGGCCCCGCGCCGAAGGTCAGGTGCTGGGCGGCGTTCGCCCGGGAGGGGTCGAACTTCTCGGGTTCGGCGAACTTGCGGTCGTCCCGGTTGGCGGTGCCCGGGTTGACGATCAGCGTCGTGCCCCCCGGGACCGGGCAGCCTCCGACCTCGATGTCCTCGCTGATGAACCGCGGGATACCCACGCCCATGTTGGTGTCCAGGCGCAGGACCTCCTCCACGGTGCCGCGAACCAGTCCGGGATCGGCGAACACGGCCTCGTACCGCGCGCGCTCGGAGAGCAGCATCGCCGTCATCTTGCCGATCATGTTGGAGGTCGTCTCGTGCCCGGCCACCAGCACCCCCTGGGCCGTGGCGATGACCTCGGCGCGGCTGAGCCTGCCATCGTCCGCGTCGCAGATCATCGTCAGCTCCGACAGCAGGTCGTCACCCGGGTTCGCGCGCTTGACCTCCACGAGGTCGGACAGGTAGCCGGTGAACTCCCGCTGGGCCCGGTCCACCTCCTCCTGGCTGTACTTGGTCAGCGTCAGGCTGACCTGCGACCAGTGCGCGAAGCGGTCCTTGCCCTCGGCGGGCGCGCCCAGCAGCGCGCAGATCACCCGCACCGGCAGCGGCAGGCCGAACTCCCTCATCACGTCCACCGGCGCGCCCTTGGCGAGCATGTCATCGACCAGTTCGTCCGCGAACCGCTGGATCGTGGACCGGTAGGCCTCCATCTTCTTGACCGTGAACGACCGGCTGAGCAGCCGCCGCCACCGGCGATGCCCGGCACCCTCGTTGATGTCGACCCCCTCGGCGGGCGGGCGGCTGAACGTCCCGCCGTCCTCGGTGGTCGCCATCCGCGCGGCGCCCGGCCGGTCGAGCCTGCGGGTGAACCGGGGATCGGACATCACGGCCCGGACCTCTTCGTAGCCGTTGACCAGCCCGACGACGTCGCCGCTGGGCATGCGGACGTGCGCGACCGGGCACCGGCTCAGTTCGGCCCACTCCTCGGGCGGTTCCAGCGGGCCGGGCTTGTCGAAGGGGTAGTCCGGGATGGTCTCGGTGGTCTCGGTGGTCTCGGAAACCATGACCGCTCCTCACTCAGCGAAGTCCCACCGCTACGCTAAGAGGGTCACCTTGATAAGTCAATTACCTTAAACGCCGTCCCAGGCCCTTCCGCCTCAGCAGCCCAAGGTGATCACCACCGCGCTGCCCGCCGCCAGCGTGAGATTCAGGGTGCCGCCCTCGGCCCGAAGGCCGGTGCGGAAGCCTGGTCAGCCTGGTGTGGGCCGCGGTCACCGTGCTGATGATCGTCCGCCCCGGCTTCACAACGCGCGCCTGACCGGTTCAGCGCAGGGACGCGACGATGGTGTCGATCAGGGTGAACGGCGGATCCATGGTCGCGTGGATCCGTTGGGCGGGCACGGCCTGCTCGCCCATGATCATCGGTTCGGACGCCTGCAGGACGGTCGGCTGCTGGCGGGCGTCCAGCGCCAGGTAGAACGCGGTGCGGTCGACCAGCCGCACGATGGTCGGGCAGGCGAGGTCCGGATCGGGACTGGCCAGCCGGGCCCCGCTGCCGAGGTAGAGCGCCTGCCGCCCGGCGTCGACCGTGCGCCACCACTCGTCCCCGCCGGCGATGAGCCGAGGGTCGTCGCACGAGGAATGCAGGACGGCGAGCGCCTGCCGGATCGCTTCGGGGACGGGAACCTCGAGGTTGAGCGGCTGCGAGGTCTCGTAGATCGAGAACCGGGTTTCGCCCGGCCCGGGCGGGAGCAGGAACAGGTGGAGCAGGCCGGGCTCACGCACGCCGCGGGAGGCACGCACCAGCTGGCCGAGTACCAGGCCACGGAAGCGGGCCGACCTGTCCTGGTCAAATCCGGCCAGCAGCCTGGTCAACGTCCTCATGCCCCGCCTTCCCAAGTCGCGGACGCCGTTCTCCCGCGGCCAGCGTCCGCGGAGGATCCGGGCCAGGTTAACCCGCCACGTCCAGTCCTTGGTCACAACCCCGCGGTGCTGCTTCCCTGCGCCGCGACGCCGCGCAGTTGTTCCGGGACCAGTACACCGCCGGCGAAAACCAGCGCCGAGCTCGCGGGCCGGCCCCGGCGCCGGTCAGCACCGCGGAGGCCGGTGCGCGACGAGGGCCTCCCGGGCACTACGTGGAACGGGCCGGGACAGCAGGTCGGGGATGCGCTGCTGCCCCGGACCCTGGTCAGGGGACGGCGGATATCGGACGCTAGCGTTACTTGGCGGTCGAGAGGTAGCTCCGGTGACACAAGTCTCCAGTTCCTTGCCACGCCGACGATCTTGATATCAGACTCGCCCCTGGCGATCGTTGAACACCGACGTTGTCGCGAACTGGAGGAGGCATCAATGGCGAGCGCGTCCCCGGCCATCCTGAGTGACCAGACCGGCGCGGTTCTCCGCATCACCTTCAACCGGCCGGACTCACTCAACGCACTCACCTCGGCCATGCTGGCCGAAGTTGCCGAAGAGGTCGAGACGCGAGGCCACGACGACAGCGTGCGGGTGCTGGTGCTCACCGGGGCCGGGCGCGCGTTCAGCTCCGGCGCCGACCTGCGGGCCGCGGACGACGAGCCGCCCTCCGCGGAGACGGTCCGCGCGGCCAACCGGCTGATCCGCGCCCTGCGCGCGGTACCCAAGCCGGTCGTCGCCGCGGTCAACGGGGCCGCGGCGGGTGTCGGCTGCTCGATCGCGCTGGCCGCCGACCTGACCGTCGCGTGCGAGTCCGCCTACTTCCTGCTGGCCTTCGCCCGGATCGGGCTGATGCCGGACGGCGGCGCCACCGCGTTGCTGCCCGCCGCCATCGGCCGGGCCAGGGCCACCAAGATGGCGATGCTCGCCGAACGGGTGGACGCGCGCACCGCCGAACGCTGGGGCCTGATCGCCCAGGCCGTTCCCGACGCGGACCTCGAGGCCGAGGTCGAGCAGCTCGTGGCGAAGCTCGCCGCCGGGCCGACCGCCGCCTACGCACAAACCAAGCACGCGTTCAACGCCACCGCGCTCGCGGGGCTCGAAACCGCGCTCGAGCGCGAGCACGAAGGCCAGACCGCGCTGTTCTCCACCGCCGACTTCGCCGAAGGCGCCACGGCGTTCCGGGAAAAGCGGGCCCCCCGATTCTCCGGGAAATAGCGCGCACCGCCCGGAAATGTTCGGGCTAGCCGTAATGCGACCGGGGTGGCCGGCGGCCATGCTGGAGCCATGGCTATGCGCTGCCTTCTGATCGACGACAGCGCCCAGTTCCTCCGGTCGGCCCGGGAGCTGCTCGAACGGCAGGGGGCCGAGGTCGAGGTGGCCTCGACCGGCGCCGACGCTGTGCGGCTCGCCCGCGAGGGGCGCCCGGACGTCGTGCTGCTCGACATCGACCTGGGCGACGAGACCGGGTTCGACGTGGCACACCGGCTCCACGACACGGAAGTCTCGCCACCGGACGGACTCCCGATCATCCTCGTGTCGACCCACTCCGAAAAGGACTTCGAGGACCTGATCGGCTCGAGCCCCGTGGTGGGGTTCCTGCCCAAGTCCTCCCTTTCGGCGCGGGCCATCCAAGAGCTGCTCGAAGAGCAGGCCGCGCGCTGACCCCGTTCTCCGTACATGGACACGTTTCGGCTGGTCAGCGGGCTGCACCAAGATGATCTCTCGGGTATCACCGCAGGTCAGCGGCTCACGCGCGGAATACCCGGCTAGCAGCGGGCTTCGAGAAAGGTGACGACCGCCAGGACCCGGCGATGATCGTCACCGCTGTCGGGCAGCTGCAACTTGGTGAGGATGTGCTGCACGTGCTTCTCGACCGTTCCCTCGGTCACCCACAGGGCACGGGCGATCCCCGCGTTCGACCGCCCCTCCGCCATCTGCGCCAGCACCTCCCGCTCCCGGGTGCTCAGCGCGGCCAGCGGGTCGTCCTTGCGCTGGGCGCGCAGGAGTTCCTGAACGAGGGACGGATCCAGGACGGACCCGCCTTTCATGATCCGTTCCAGCGTATCGACGAATTCACCCACGTCGGTGACCCGGCGCTTGAGGAGGTAACCGACTCGTTCCCCGCTGGCCAGCAGCTCCATCGCGTGCTCCACCTCCACGTAGGCGGACAGCAGCACGATCCCGACATCGGCGAAGCGCTCCCGGATCTCGTGCGCGGCCACGAGCCCCTCCGTCCGGTGCGCGGGCGGCATGCGGATGTCGATGATGGCCAGGTCCGGGGTGTGCTCCTGAACGAGCTTGAGCAGCCCCGGGGCGTCGCCGGCCTGGCCCACCACCTCGAAACCGGAACGCTCGAGCAGGCTGGTGATCCCCTCGCGGAGCAACACGTCGTCGTCGGCGACGACGACCTTGCCCCGCGGAGGGCTGTCCGTACCGCTGGCTCGGGGCGCTGGCACCGTCATGTGCACCACCTCGGCTGACGCTGAGCGGGTGGGCCCGCTGCCTTGGAGCCTACCGTGCGTGTGGCCCGGCCCGGCGTTCTCGGCGCCAGTCGCTCGCACCACAGCGAGGATCGGCCTACACCGAATCGGAACAACGTCGACTGACGCGGCACCGGTGCTTGGCTGGTTCTTGGCCGGTTGTTGGCCGGTGCTGTCAATACCGGCCAGCAGGTATCCCCCGCTGCCGGTCAGCCACAGCTCGCAAATGCCCGCTCGCGGTGACGACGGGGAGGGGTCCGGAACGGCAAGCTTGCACACAACCAGGACGACCACCACCGGGACGGGACATGCGCACGACGCAGCGGGAATCGGTTGACAACGTGCTCGAAGCTGTGCGCACAGGGCGTAGCGCCGCCCTCGTGGTGCACGGCGAGGGCGAACTGGCCCTACCGGGTGAATTCCGGGTCAGCCGGGTCGCGGGTGCGCGATCCGACCGGGAACTCACCTATTCGGGGCTGCACCAGCTGTGTGCCCAGGCCCTCGACCAGTTCGAACGGTTGTCGCCACCGCAGCGGGAGGTCCTGCGCGCCGCGTTCGACCCGGCCGCCGAAACACCCGACCCCTCCTTGGTCGGCTTCGCGGTCTTCAGCCTGCTCGCGCACGCGGCCGAAAAGCGGCCGCTGGTGTGCGTGATCTCCAACACCCAGCGGCTGGACAAGGCCTCCCGGCAGGCGCTGGGGTTCGCCTCGCGGCGGCTCGTGGCCGAGTCCGTCGCGCTGCTGTTCCTCGTGGGGGACGCCGGCACGCCCGCCGAACTCGTCAAGCTTCCCGAGGCCTGGCCCGCCGAAGCGCCCGCCCGGGAAGTCGTCACCGCCGGCTGATCCACGCCGCGATCTGCGTGCGGGAGTTCAAGCCCAGCTTGCTCAGGATGTTCTCCACGTGTGTTTCGGCGGTGCGCTGCGAGATCACCAGGGTCGCCGCGATCTCCTTGTTGGACTGGCCGTCGGCGATGAGGTTCGCGACCTGCAGCTCCCGCCGGGTCAGCTGCGGCCCGCCTGCCGGGGCCGGGGCCGGCTCGGCCTCCCGCTCGGCCTCCTCCCCCAGCGCGAGCGCGACCGCCGCCTCGGTGTCGGCCTCACGTCCTGAGGCGTAGGCGCTGTCGAAGGCACGCTCCCCCAGCATTTCGCGGGCGCGGGCGCCCCACTGTTCGGCCCAGTCCCGGAAAGTCCCCCAGCCGAACACCGGCCGTCCCATCGGTTCCCACAGCGACTCACCGGTCCCGAAGAGGTACGCGGCACGCTTGGCGTCGCCCCGGGCGGTGGCGAACCTGGCCAGCAGCGCGACCGCGGCGGGAGTGCCCAGCTGGTCGCCGACCCGGCGCTTGAGCCGCAACGATTCCATCGCGTCGTCCTGGGCCTCGGTGGTCTCGCCCCGGCGCCAGCGCGCGACGGCACGCACCCACAGCACCCACGAGCGGGTCCACTGCTCGTCCGCCGACACGCAGATCCGGGACCAGTCCTCGCACAGCGCGAGGGCGTGGTCCTCGTCCCCCAGCAGCGCGGCCACGGTCGGCAGGTTGCACCAGGCGAGGCCCGACGCGGTGTCGAACATGCCGGTGGCCTGGTAGTCGGCGACGGCCTGGTCGAGCACCGGCACCCCGTCCGGCGGGCCGTCGAGCAGGCGCACCGCCCCGGGGACGTCCCCGTGCGCGATGGCGAGCCAGCCGGTGATCCAGCGCAGTCTGGGCTTCCCGTGAGGCCTCGCGGCCACCGCGCGGTCCAGCCACCGCCGGCCGTCCCGGACACCGCGGTTGATCCAGAACCACCACAGCGCATACGCCAGGTCGCCGCCCGAGTCGATCTGGTCCGGATCGTCGAGGCTGAAGCCGAGCGCCGCCCACAGGTCGGGCTGGTCGAGTTGGCACCGGCCCAGCCACTCGGCCTGCCGGGCCCCGAACCAGTCCGCCTCCGCGTTTTCGGCGAGGCCGAGGTAGTGGTCCCGGTGCCGGATCCGCACCGACTCCTGCTCGCCCATGACCGCGAGCCGCTGCCGGCCGAAGGCCCGGATCGTCTCGAGCATGCGGTACCGGGACTGGGCACCGGCGGCCTCGCGGACCAGCACGGACTTCTCCACCAGCCCCGCGACCCCCTCGGTGATGTCCGGCCCCGCGATTTCCGGCCCCTCGCCCACGCTTTCCGCCGCCCGCAGGTCGAAACTGCCCGAAAACGCGGACAACCGCGCCCACAGCGCACGCTCCGGCCCGGGACACAGGTCGAAACTCCATCCCACGGCCGCCTCCAGCGTTCGATGACGGGCGGGTGCGGTCTTCTCGCCCGCCGACTGGAGCAGGAACGGCGCGTCCAGCCTGGCGAGGATCTCCTCGACCGAGAACGCGCGCAGCCACGCGGCCGCGAGCTCGATCGCCAGGGGCAGGCCGTCCAGCCGCCGGCAAAGCCGCACCACGGCTTCCACGTTTCCGTGCCCGAGCCGGAACTCGGGCGCCACCGACGAAGCCCGCTCGGCGAACAACGCGACGGCATCCGCATCGAGCGCCTGCTCGGTGAGCGGCGCGCCGGGGTCCGGAGTGGACAGCGGCGGCACCGGAAGGACGTGCTCGCCGAGAACGCCGAGGGGTTCCCGGCTGGTGATCAGGAACCGCAGCCCCGCGGCGCGCGTGAGCAGGCGCTCCACCAGCGCGACGACCGCCGTCACCACGTGCTCGCAGTTGTCCAGCACGATCAGCGGCCGGGTGCCGTCCAGCGCGGCTTCGAGCACGTCCATGACATCCTGGCCGGAGGTGTCGGGCAGTCCCAGCGCCGCCGCCACCGCGGCCGGGACCAGGTTCGGGTCCGCTACGACGGCCAGGTCCACGAAGTGGATGCCGTCCGGGAAGGCGCGCCGCAGGCTCTTGGTCACGTGCAGTGACAACCGGGTCTTCCCGACGCCCCCGGGACCGGCGAGCGTGACCAGCCGTGAAGCGGTGAGCATCCGCTTCACCTCGGCCGTCTCCTCCCGACGACCCACGAACCCATTCGGCTCGGACCGGCCGGCCACCCAGTAACCGTACGCGATCCGCCCAAAACGAACCAACCGGCGAGGTGCCCCCTCACGACGCGCGAGTGACCCCTTCACGAATGACGGACCGCCGGCGAAGCACCGGATGGCGATCACGGGGTCGCGGATCGCGCGGCCCGGCCGCCGGGCTGCGCGGAGCGCCCGCCGGACGGATGATCGGCTTCCCTCGGGTGGTGCGATGGGCAACGGCGCGACAACGATCGTGGCACCGAAGCCAGGCGCGGGCCGCGATCACCGACAGTGGCCGGAGAGACAAGCGCGAACGGATTCCCGCCGAGATCTCCATGTCCACTGTGGACGGACAAGTGGCCCGGTGTTCAGGCCGGCTCTCGCCGCGAGGCCGCCCACATCGCTGCCGGCCCCGCGCTCGGTTCCACCGAGCCACCAGCCGGCGCGGCCGCCAATGACAGACCGCCTTGTCCGCGTGTATAAAAAGGAGCCTGGAGGAGGTGGGCGATGACCATCAACGCGCCGTCCCGGACAAGCACCGCACCGCTGCCGCCCGGTCCGGGTTCCCGGGCCCCGGTCGCGGTCCAGACCCTGCTGTTCGGCAACTTCCGCCAGGCGCTGATGCCGGCGCTGCGGCGGTACTACGGCGACGTCATCCATTTGCGGCTCTATCCGAAGCGCGACGTGGTCCACCTGGCCAACCTCGAGCACATCAAGGCCGTGTTCAGCGGGCCGGCGACGCGGTTCCACGCGGGCGAGGGCAATCTGGTGCTCAAACCCGTCATGGGCGAGCATTCCGTGCTGCTGACCGACGAGGGCACGCACCTGCGCGCCCGCAAACTGCTGATGCCCGCCTTCAACGGTGCCGCGCTCCGCGGCTACCGGGACATGATCACCGAGCTGACCCGGCAGGAGGTGCGGCGCTGGCCGTCCGGCCGGGTGTTCCGCTCACACGACCGCGTGCGTGCCCTCACCCTGGAGATCATCCTGCGGGTGGTGTTCGGCGTCAGCGAGGGGGCGCGGCTCGAGGAGCTCCGTGGCAGGCTCGGCGAGATCATCGACATCGGCGTGCTGGACATCTTCGGCTGGCACAACGAGAAACTGCGCCGCTACGGCCCCTGGCGGCGGGCCGCGGAGAACCAGCGGCGGGTGGACGACCTGATCTACGCCGAGATCGCCGAACGCCGCCGCGCCGGCGACCTGGCCGACCGCTCGGATGTGCTGTCCCGCCTGCTCACCGCGCCGGCCGGGGACGACCCGCTGACCGACGCCGAACTGCGCGACCAGCTGGTCACCCTCCTGCTCGCCGGGCACGAAACCACCGCGACCGCGCTGGCCTGGTCCTTCCACGAGCTTGCCCGCGACCAGGCCCGGCTCGCCACGGCGATTCAGGCCGCCGACGCCGGTGACGAGAAGTACCTGGAAGCCGTGGCGAAGGAGGCCATGCGCCTGCACCCGGTGATCTCGGAGGTGGCGCGCAAACTCACCGAGGACGTGGAGATCGGCGGCTACCGGATCCCGGCGGGGTTCGTCGTGCTGCCCTCGATCCTCCTGGTCCACGCCGACGCCGGGCACCACCCGGATCCGTCGCGGTTCCGGCCGGAACGGTTCCTCGGCGACGGGCCGGCCGCGGGCACCTGGTTCCCGTTCGGCGGCGGGGCGCGGCGGTGTCTCGGCGCGGGCTTTTCCCTGCTGGAGGCCACGATCGTGCTCCGCGAGGTGCTGACCCGCTACCGGCTGTCCCCCGACCGCCCCCGCCGCGAGCTCACCCGCCCCCGAAACATCACCAGCGTTCCCGGCCGCGGAGCCCACATCTCGGTCACCCCGCGACCCGCACCGCCACGCAAACCGCTCGGCAGTCCCTCCTAGCGGCGTCTTGTGCGGAGGTAGTCACCGACGACCGCGGCGCCGAGACCGTCCGGGTCGGGGGCGAGGACACGGCCGCCGGAACGGCGGGCGATGAGGTCGACGAATGCCTCCAGCCGCGGGTCGTCGCCGAGCCGGAACACGCTGACCGACGCGCCGAGCTTCGCGAGCCTGTCCACCTCGGAAAGGGTGCGGAGGAGCGTCTGCGTCTGCGGCGGGTAGTCGAAGATCGCCTCACCGTCCGGTTCCAGGTGCGCGGTCGGCTCGCCGTCGGTGACCATCAGCACCACCGGCTGGGCGTCCGGATGGCGCCGGAGGTGCCGGCCCGCCAGCAGCAACGCGTGGTGCGCGTTGGTGCCCTGCTCCCATGCGCCTTCCAGGCCGATCAGTTCCGCCAGCTCGACCGTCGTGGCATACCGCCCGAAGGTGATGAGTTGCAGGGCATCGTTGCGGAACCTGGTCGAGATCAGCTGGTGCAGGGCGAGCGCGGTGCGCTTCATCGGCAGCCACCGGCCTTCGGCGACCATCGACCACGACGTGTCCACGCACAGCGCGACGGCCGCTCGCGACCGGTGCTCGGTCTCCACGACCTCCACATCGGACACGTCGAGCCGCACCCGCCCGCCGCCCGCCGAGGCCGTCCTCAGCACCGCGTTGCGGACCGTCCGCGAGACCTCCCACGACTGCATGTCGCCGAACTGCCACGGCCTGCTCGCGCCGGTCGGCTCGCCCGCCGCCCCGGCCGACTCCGTCTGCCGCTCCCCCGTCTTGCCCCGCAAGGAGTTCACGATGTCGACCAGCGCGGTTTCGCCCAGCCGCCGCAACGCCTTGGGAGACAACCGGAGCGAACCGTCGGGAGCGCGCTCGAACAGCCCCTGCCGCCTCAGTTCACGCTCCAGTTCGGACAGCCGGCGAGCGTCCACTGTGGCGTCCTCGCCGAGCTGGCGGGCCAGCACGTCGAGGTCGATGTCCTCCAGCCGGGCGCCCGGATAGGACTGCGCCAACTGCTCGGCGAGCGCGTCGAGCTCGGCGAGGTCGGCCATCGCCCGCGCGCCCTCGCCCAGCCCGAGCGGGTCCTGCCCGCGGAAGCGGGCCGAGGACGTCCAGTCCTCGCCGGGCCGCAGCGCCCGCAGCTGACCGTCCAGATTGGACAATTGCTGGGCGAGCCGGGGATCGCCGAACGCCTGCTGGGAAAGCGCCATCAGCTCGGCGCGCTGCTCGTCGGTCATCGAGTTGAGCATCCGCTGGGCGGCGGCCGCGCGGGCGGCCAGCGCATCGATCAGCTCGTCCACGTTTCGCGGATTCTCGGGAAAGAAGTCGCCGTGGCGGCGCATGAACTCGGCGAACCGCTCGTCGATGTCATCGACATCGCGGGCGTAGGCGTTGAGCAGGGCGTTGAGATCGGCGAGCATCTGGTTGACCCGCTCGACGTCCTCCGGCGTCGTGTTCCGCAACGCGTCCTTCATGCCCTCGAACCGGGAGTCGAGCATCTCGCGGCCCAGCAGGTCGCGGATCCGCTCGTAGTTCTCCCTGCCCTGCTCGGACCGCCACTCGTAACCGGCCAGCTCGCGCACGGCCGCGGCGGTCCCGGGAGGCAGGGCGTCCAGCTGTGCTTCGGCGAACCGGGCCTCGTCGGCCGGGTCCGGGAACAGCGCCCGCCGCTCGGCTTCCAGTGCCTGGTCGAGCAGGCGCCGGACCTCCTGCAGCGTGCCGTCGAGCCGGTGCCGCCGCTGGATTTCCGAGCGCCGCTGCCAGACCTGGCGGGTCAGCTCGTCGAGTCCGGCCGTGTTCCGGGTGCCGCGCCGCAGCAACTCCTCCAGTGCCGACCGCGGCGAGGAACCGGCCATCACGTCACGGCCGATCTCGTCCAGCGCGTCGCGGACGTCGATCGGCGGCGCGAGCGGGTCCGGCCCGTCGTGCCACGGGCCGTACTCGTAGCCTTCGGGAACGGCAGTCATGCCTGCTCCCCCGCGAGTTCGCGCGCGAGGACGATCGTGCCGGCAGAGCCCTGCTCGCCCTGGCTGCCGCGACTTCGCACAGGGTGTGTCATGGTCCGTACACCGTGGTCGCGTCGTCGGAGTCCTTGGCGAGCTGCCTGGCCAGGTAGAGCGACTCCAGCGCCAGTTCGACGGCGGCCGCGATCCGGCCGGGGAAATCGCCCGCCGACACGCCCGCGCGGGCCGCGACCTCGTGCAGGACCGGCAGTTCCGGCAGCGCGGAGAGCACGTCGGCGCCCGGCACGCGCTCGCCCGTGGCGACGAGATGCCCGTCGGCCACGGCCTCCACCAGCGGCCGCAGGTTCAGGCCACCGTAGAGCTGCCGCGCGGTTTCGGCGACCGCGCGCCGGAGCAGGTGCACCAGGTGCTCGTGCTCGCGGCCCTCCTCGCCCGGCTCGAACTCGATCTTGCCGCGCAGCACCGCGGGTACGGCGTCCAGGTCCACCGGGCGGGCCACCGCGGGCTGCTCGCCGGTCAGCGCGGCACGCCGCAGCGCCGCCGCGGCGACGGTCTCCGCCGCGGCGACCGCGAACCGGGCCGACACACCGGAACGCTGGTCGATCACCGTGGATTCGCGCAGGTTCCGCACGAACCGGGCGAGCACCTCCAGCAGCGGCTCCCCCACTTCCGCGACCAGCCGCGACTCCTGACGCACGACGTCGACCTCGGCGGCCACGTCGAGTGGGTAGTGCGTGCGGATCTCGGCGCCGAAGCGGTCCTTGAGCGGGGTGATGATCCGCCCGCGGTTGGTGTAGTCCTCCGGGTTGGCGGTGGCCACCATGAGCACGTCCAGCGGCAGCCGCAGCGTGTAGCCGCGGATCTGGATGTCGCGCTCCTCCATCACGTTCAGCAGCGCGACCTGGATCCGCTCGGCGAGGTCGGGCAACTCGTTGATGGCCACGATGCCGCGGTGCGCGCGCGGCACCAGTCCGAAGTGGATGGTCTCGGGGTCGCCGAGGCTGCGCCCTTCGGCGACCTTCACCGGGTCGACGTCGCCGATCAGGTCACCGACCGAGGTGTCCGGGGTGGCCAGCTTTTCGGTGTAGCGCTCGCTGCGATGCACCCAGGTGACCGGCAGGTCGTCACCGAGCTCCGCCACGCGCCGCTTCGACGCCGGGGTGACCGGTTCCAGGGGATGCTCGGCCAGTTCGGAGCCTTCGATCGCCGGCGTCCACTCGTCGAGCAGCCCGGCGAGCGTCCGCAGCAGGCGGGTCTTGCCCTGGCCGCGCTCGCCGAGCAGCACGATGTCGTGCCCGGCCAGCAGGGCGCGCTCGAACTGCGGCAGCACCGTCCGCGAGAACCCGACGATGCCCGGCCACGGATCCCGGCCCGCCCGCAGTGCCGCGAGCAGATTGTCGTGGATTTCCGTTTTGACGCCGCGCGGCTGGTGCCCGGCGGCGCGCAGCTCCCCGAGGGTGCGGGGAAGTGATTCGGGGTTCACCCCTACGACGCTACTGACCTTCGCGCGTGCCGTCGACGTGGAGTGACTCCAGGTCACCACCACCCTTTCGCAACCTCGGCGGCCACCACGTGCCGGGCCGGGCTCATTTCGGCGGCCTGATCACCGGCCGCGCAGAACGACTCGGCGGCGGACGGCGGTTTCCCGTCGACCAGCCACCGGGTGGCGGTGTCGCCGGCGCAGGGGTCGGGCGGCCCTCCCAGGTAGGCGGCGCCGTGACCGCCGTGGTCGACCGTGACCAGCCAGGCGCGGTCCCCGAGCGCCCGGGCCATGCTCACGGCGCCGGAATACGGCGTGGCCGGGTCCCGGAGATTGTTCACGACCAGGATGTTCGCCGGGCCGTTCGAGGTGACCGGCACGGCGGGCTCGAGCGGCGGCGTGGGCCAGACCGCGCACGGGTAGGGACCGGCCGCCATCGCCCCCACCAGCGGGAAAAGGTGGCCGTCGACCCGCACGTCGTGCTCGTACTCGCCGGGCGAAACCGGCCATGTGGTGTCGCCGCAAAGCACGGCCAGCTGCGCCGAGACGAGGTTGTCCGCCGACGGCGGGTCCAGACCGCCGGACGAACTCAGGGTGCCGAGTTCGGCGCGCCGCCAGGTCTCGGCCAGCATCGGGAAAGCGTCGTCGGCGTAGAGCGCGGTGAACGTGGCTTGGCGGAACATGTTGCCGGTGAACCCGTTCTGCGGCTGGGCGTCCAGCTTGGCGGCAAGGGAGAAGTAGTTCGCGCGGACGGCTTCCGGGGTCGCCCCGAGACCGTAGGCGGCATCGTGGGCCGCGGCCCACTTCGCGAAATCCGGGAACCGGATCTCGGCCCCGGGTCCGAAGGCCCGGAACAACGTCCTGCTCCAGACGCCGGCCGGGTCCAGCGCGCTGTCCAGGACGAACCGGTCGGTGCGCTCCGGGAACAGGCTCGCGTACACCGCGCCCAGGTAAGTGCCGTAGGAGATGCCGTAGTAGGAGATCCGGGCCTCACCCAGTGCCTCCCGGATCACGTCCATGTCGCGTGCGGTGTTGGCCGTGGTGACGAACGGCATCAGACCACCGGTCGGCGACGTGCCGCACTTGTCCGCGATCCTCCTGGCCACCGCGGTGTTGGCCGGCACGCCGCCCGGCAACGGCCACGGGTAGACCTCGTCCTTCTCCTCATCGGTCAGACCGCAGCCGACCGGCGTGCTCATGCCGACGCCCCGGGGATCGAACCCGATCAGGTCGTAACTGTCGAGCAGGCCTTGCGGCGCGACGGACCCGAGGAGCACCGGCAACGCCAGCCCGGATCCGCCCGGGCCACCCGGGTTGAGCAGCAGCACACCCCGCCGGGCGGCCGGCTTGGCGCTCCGCACCCGGGAGATCACCACATCGATGCGTCTACCGCCGGGCTGCCGGTAGTCCAGCGG
>NZ_DATELF010000018.1:0-13379 GCF_035276945.1 Amycolatopsis sp.
GATCGCCTCGGGCGCGGCCGCCGTGCTGACCGACGAGGAGGGCGCCGCGCGGCCGGCGCTGCGCGACGCGAGCGTCCCGGTGCTGGTGCACCCCGACCCGCGCGGCGTGCTCGGCTCGGTCGCCGCCTGGATCTACGGCGAGCCGTCGCTGGAGCTGGCCGTGCTCGGCGTGACCGGCACCTCCGGCAAGACGACCACGACCTACCTCGTCGACTCGGGCCTGCGTGCCGCGGGCCGCACCACCGGCCTGATCGGCACGGTGGAAACCCGCATCGCGGGGGAGCGGCTGGCCAGCGCCTTCACCACCCCCGAGGCCCCGGACCTGCAGGCGCTGCTCGGGGTGATGGTGGAGCAGGGCGTCACGCACGTGCCGATGGAGGTGTCCAGCCACGCGCTCGCCCTCGGCCGGGTGAACGGGACGCGGTTCGCGGTCGGCGCGTTCACCAACCTTTCCCAGGACCACCTCGACTTCCATCGTGACATGGAGGAGTACTTCGCCGCCAAGTCGTTGCTGTTCGACGGCCGGTCCACCACCGAGGTGGTCGTCGTCGACAGCGCCTGGGGCCAGGCGCTGGTCACCCCGCAGACCATCACCGTGTCCACCGAGCCCGGCACCGACGCCACCTGGACGGCCGCCGACCTGGTGGCCATGCCGACCGGCGAGCAGTCGTTCACCCTGCACGGGCCGGACGGGAGCAGCGCGCGGGCGAAGCTGCCCTTGCCCGGCGAGTTCAACGTGGCCAACGCGCTGCTGGCCGCCGCGATCCTGGACGCCACCGGGGTCGGCCTCGACGACATCGTCGCCGGGCTGGCCGCCGTCGAGGTGCCGGGTCGCATGGAGCGGGTCTACCTCGGCCAGGACTTCACCGCGGTGGTCGACTACTCGCACAAGCCGGTGGCCGTCGCGCTGGCGCTCGACGCGCTGCGGGCCAGGGCCAAGGGCCAGGTGATCACCGTGCTCGGCTGCGGCGGCGACCGCGACACCGGCAAGCGCCCCCTGATGGGGGAAGCCGCGGCCAGGCGCAGCGAGGTGCTGATCGTGACCGACGACAACCCGCGCTCGGAGGACCCGGCACTGATCCGGGCCGCGATGCTGACCGGCGCGCGGTCGGTGGGCAGCGCGGGCGGCCAGGTGTTCGAGATCGGCGACCGGCGCGCGGCCATCGAACGGGCCGTCGAGCTGGCCGGGTCGGGCGACGTCGTGCTGATCGCCGGCAAGGGGCACGAAACCGGCCAGGAGGTGGCGGGCGTCGTCCACCCCTTCTCCGACCGGGACGAGCTGGAAGCCGCGATCCGCCACCGGCTGGAAGGACCAAGAACGTGATCTCGCTCAGCCTGGCGGAGATCGCCGCCATCGTCGGGGGGACCTTGCACGGCACCGACGGCACGCCCGTCGTCACCGGCTCGGTGGAGTTCGACTCGCGCAAGCCGGCCCCCGGTGGCCTGTTCGTCGCGCTGCCCGGGGAGAAGGCCGACGGGCACGACTTCGCCGCCAAGGCCGTCGAGGCCGGCGCCGCCGGTGTGCTGGCGGCGCGTCCGGTCGGGGTGCCCGCCGTGGTCGTGCCGCCGCTGCCGCCCGGCAAGGCGCATGACCGGTCCGTCGCGCTGACCGGGGACTCCGACGGTTCCGGGGCCGCCGTGCTCGCCGCGCTCGGCAGGCTGGCCCGGCACGTGGTGGTCGAGCTGAGCCGTGCGGGGCTGATCGTTGTGGGCGTCACCGGCTCGTCCGGCAAGACGTCCACGAAGGACCTCATCGCCCAGCTGCTGGAACCGCTGGGACCGACCGTCGCGCCGCCCGGCTCGTTCAACAACGAGCTGGGCCACCCGTGGACGGCGCTGCGCGCCGACGAGACCACCCGCCACCTGGTGCTGGAGATGTCCGCCCGCGGTCCGGGCCACATCGCGGAGCTGGCCGAGCTCGCGCCGCCCCGGATCGGGGTCGTGCTCAACGTCGGCAGCGCGCACGTCAGCGAGTTCGGCTCCCGGGACGTGATCGCCAGGACGAAGGGCGAGCTGGTGGAGGCACTGCCCGAAGACGGGCTGGCCGTGCTCAACGCCGACGACCCGCTCGTCGCGGCCATGGCGGGCCGCACCCGCGCCAGGGTCGTGTTCGTCGGGGAGAGCCCGTCCGCGCGGATCCGTGCCGAGGACATCACGCTCGACGAGCAGGCCAGGGCGTCCTTCCGGCTGGTCACACCGGACGGTCAGGCGCGGGTGAACCTCCCGCTGCACGGCGAGCACCACGTGGGCAATGCGCTCTCGGCCGCCGCCGCCGCGCTCGAGCTCGGGTCCACTGTGGACGAAGTGGCAGCGCGGCTTACCGCGGTCCAGCGCCGCTCGGCCCGCCGGATGGAGGTGATCACCCGCGCCGACGGCGTGACGGTGCTCAACGACTCCTACAACGCCAACCCCGAGTCCGTGCGTGCCGCGCTCAAGGCACTGGTTTCCATGAGCCGTGGCCGCCGGTCCTGGGCGGTTCTCGGGGTGATGGGCGAGCTCGGGGCGGATACCGTGTCCGCGCACGACGAGATCGGCCGTCTCGCGGTCCGGCTCAACATCAGCAGGCTGGTGGTCGTCGGCGAACAGGCCGCGGCCATGCACACCGGCGCCAGCCACGAGGGCTCGTGGGGCGAGGAGTCGACGCTGGTGCCGGACACCGACGCGGCGATCGAGCTGCTGCGGGCGCAGTTGCGGCCGGGTGACGTCGTGCTGGTGAAGGCTTCCAACTTCACGCAGCTGTGGCGGGTGGCCGACGCGCTGCTGGAGGACCAGGCAGAAGGCGGTGTTGCGTGATCAGCATCCTGATCGCGGCCTCGTTCGGGCTCGGCGTGTCGATCCTGCTCACGCCCTACCTGATCCGGGTGTTCTCCCGGCAGGGGTTCGGCCAGGAGATCCGCGAGGAGGGCCCGCAGGGACACAAGTCCAAGCGCGGCACGCCGACCATGGGCGGGGTGGCGATCATCACCGCGCTGGTCGCCGGCTACTTCGGCGCGCACCTGGTGAGCTGGGAGCGCCCGTCGGCGTCCGGGCTGCTGGTGCTGTTCCTGGCGGTCGGCCTGGGCGTGGTGGGTTTCCTCGACGACTTCATCAAGATCCGCAAGCAGCGAAACCTCGGCCTGAACAAGACCGCGAAACTGGTCGGGCAGCTGGTGGTGGCGGTCGCCTTCGGGGTCCTGGTGGTGAACTTCCCCAACGGGCAGCACCTGACCCCGGCCTCGCTCAACCTCTCCTACGTCCGGGACCTGACGCTGATCACCTTCCCGGCCGTGCTGTTCGTGCTGTTCTGCTACGTGGTGATCTCGGGCTGGTCCAACGCGGTCAACTTCACCGACGGCCTCGACGGGCTCGCCGGTGGTGTGTCGGCCATGGTGCTGGCCACCTACGTGGTCATCTCCTTCTGGCAGGCCAGGCTGTCCTGCACGGTCACCCCGCAGGCGGCCTGCTACGACGTCCGCGACCCGCTGGACCTCGCGGTGCTCGCCGCGGCGGCGGCCGGCGCGTGCATCGGCTTCCTGTGGTGGAACGCCGCGCCCGCCAAGATCTTCATGGGCGACACCGGCTCGCTCGCGCTGGGCGGGATGGTCGCCGGGCTGTCCATCACCACGCGCACCGAGCTGCTGGCGATTGTGATCGGCGGCCTGTTCATGGTCGAGATGATCTCGGTGGTGTTGCAGATCGCGGTGTTCCGGACCACCCGGCGGCGGTTGTTCCGGATGGCCCCGTTCCACCACCACTTCGAGCTGGCCGGCTGGGCAGAGACCACGGTGATCATCCGGTTCTGGCTGCTGGCCGCCATCTGCTGCATGTTCGGACTCGGCCTGTTCTACAGCGAGCAACTGGGCGCGGGAGGCTGACACGGTGTTCGCGGGCCGCCAGGTTCTCGTCGCCGGTGCCGCGGTCACCGGCCGGTCGGTGGTGCCCGCCCTCACCGGTATGGGCGCCCGGGTCACGGTCACCGACGGCAACGCCGGACGTCTCGCCGGACTGGACGGGCTCGGCGCCGAACTGGCGCCCGGGCTGAGCGAGCCGCCGCCCGGCACCGACCTCGTGGTGACCAGTCCCGGCTGGCGGCCGTCCTCGCCCCTGCTGACCGCCGCCGCGGAGCAGGGCATCGAGGTGATCGGGGACGTCGAGCTGGCCTGGCGGATCGGCCAGGAGCGCGAGCGTCCGCCGGTGTGGCTCGCGGTGACCGGCACCAACGGCAAGACGACCACGGTCGGCATGCTGGAGGCGATGCTGCGCGCGGCCGGGCTGCACGCGGTGGCGTGCGGCAACGTCGGGTTCGCCGTGCTGGAAGCGGTGCTGGCGGGCTACCAGGTGCTGGCCGTGGAGCTGTCGAGTTTCCAGTTGCACTGGTCGAACTCCCTGGCGCCGCGGGCCTCCGTCGTGCTCAACGTCGCCGAGGACCACCTCGACTGGCACGGTTCGGTCGAGGCGTACGCCGCGGACAAGGGCAAGATCCACGACCGGTCCGCCACCGTCGTGCGCAACGTGCACGACCCGTGGTCGGCCCGCCTCGCGGCTCGGCATGCGTCGCCGGAGGCGCGGCGGGTCGGGTTCGGCCTGGACACCCCGCGTGCCGGCGAACTCGGGCTGGTCGAGGACCTGCTGGTCGACCGCGCCTTCGTCGCCGACCCCGCGCACGAGGCCGAGGAGTTGTGCGCGGTGACCGACGTCCGTCCGGCGGGCCCGCACAACCTCGCCAACGCGCTCGCCGCGGCCGCGCTGGCCCGCGCCTGCGGTGTGGGCACCGAGGCCGTTGCGAAGGGTCTGCGCGGATTCCGGCCGGGCGCGCACCGTGCCGCCGAGGTCGCCGAAATCGGCGGCGTCCGCTACGTCAACGACTCGAAGGCCACCAATCCCCACGCCGCCGCCGGTTCGCTGCTCTCGCACCGCCACGTGGTGTGGATCGCCGGTGGCCTGCTCAAGGGCGCCTCCGTGGACGACCTGGTACGTGCCGTCGCCGACCGGCTGCGCGCCGTGGTGCTGCTGGGCACCGACGCGGGGGTGATCGCGGACGCGCTCGCGCGACACGCACCGGATGTCCCCGTCAAGCGGCTCTCGCCGGGTGACCATGAACCCATGAGTGCGGCGGTTGAGACGGCCAGTGGCCTGGCCCGTTCCGGGGATGTGGTGCTGCTGGCTCCCGCCGCGGCGTCGATGGACATGTTCGCCGACTACGCCCACCGGGGCGATGCGTTCGCCGCCGCGGTGCGAGACCTGGCGAGTGCCCATGACGGCGGTTGACGAAAAGCCCGGATCCGCCCAGCGGAGACCGCGCGCCAGGCGGGAAAGCCGGGTCGCGTCGGTCTACACCGCGCTGACCGCGTGGCTGTCCCGGCCGCTGGCCGACTTCCACCTGGTGCTGGCGCTGACCGGGCTGCTCACCTCGATCGGCATCGTGATGGTGCTGTCCGCGTCCTCGGTCGCGTCGATCAACCAGGCCGGCTCGGGGGTGTACTCGATCTTCAAGAAGCACCTGGTGTTCGTGATCAGCGGCGCGGTGGTGTTCTGGATCGGCCTGCGGGTGCCGCTGCGCCGGACCCGGTTGCTGTCCCCGGCGGCCATGCTCGGTTGCGTCGCCCTGCTGCTGCTGGTGCTCACCCCGCTCGGCTCGGCGGGCGGCGGGGCGCAACGCTGGTTCGTGCTCGGGCCGTTCTCGTTCCAGCCGGTCGAGTTCACCAAGGTCGCGCTCGCCCTGTGGGGCGCGCACATGCTGGTCACCAAGCAGTCCGTGCTGCACCAGTGGCGGCACCTGCTGGTGCCCGTGGTGCCGGTGGCGCTGCTGGTGTTCGCGCTGGTGATGGCTCAGCCGAACCTGTCCGGCACGATCACGCTCGGCGTGGTGCTGATGTCGCTGCTGTGGTTCGCCGGCGCGCCGAAGCGCCTGTTCGGGGTGCTCGCGGCGGGGGGTGTCGCGGGGGCGCTGGTACTCGCGCTGACGGCTTCCTACCGGCTGTCCCGGGTGCTGTCGTTCCTGTCCCCGGACTCCGACACCAGCGACGCGGCCTACCAGGCCACGCAGGCCAAGTACGCGCTGGCGGACGGCGGCCTGTTCGGCAAGGGCCTCGGGCAGGGGCCTTCGAAATGGTCGTACCTGCCCAACGTGCAGAACGACTTCATCTTCGCGGTGATCGGCGAGGAACTCGGTTTCGTCGGCTGTGTCGTGGTGATCGGGCTGTTCGTCGGGCTCGCGATCGTCGGCCTGCGCACCGCCACGCGTAACCTGGACCCCTGGATCCGGATCGTGGCGGGCACCCTGACCGTGTTCACCGTTTCGCAGGCCGGGATCAACATCGGGTACGTGGTGGGGCTGCTGCCGGTCACCGGGGTCACGCTGCCGCTGATCTCGGCGGGCGGCACCTCGATCTGGGTCACCATGTTCCTCATGGGCCTGCTGGCCAACGCCGCCCGGCACGAACCGGAGTCGGTGGCCGCACTGCGGTCGCAGGGACCGGGTAAATTCGGTCGTCTGCTGCGGCTGCCCGCACCCGAGGTGTACCGGCCGCCCACCAAGCGGCGGCCGCGCCCGGCCGCGGCCACCCCGAAACGGGACCGGCCGTCCGCGCGGGCGAGCCGGACGGCACAGACGGCAGACCGCAGGCGCACGAACGTGCGCACAGGATCGCGAGGAATACGGAGGCCGAACACGTGAGCGCCGTTACGGGGCGAGCGCCGACCGTCGTGGTGGCGGGTGGCGGCACCGCCGGACACATCGAGCCCGCGATGGCCCTTGCCGACGCGGTCAAACGCCTGCGCCCGGACGCGCGGGTCGTCGCGCTCGGTACTCCGCGCGGGCTGGAGAACGACCTGGTCCCGCCCCGCGGCTACCCGCTGGAGCTGATCCCGCCGGTACCGTTGCCCCGCAAGCCGACCACCGAGCTGCTGCGGCTGCCGCTGAAGGTGCGCGACGCGGTCAAGCGGGCGCGTGAGGTCCTCGACAAGGTCGGCGCGGACGTCGTGGTCGGGTTCGGCGGCTATGTCTCGCTGCCGGCCTACCTGGCGGCGCGGGGCCGCGTCCCGATCGTGGTGCACGAGGCCAACCAGTCGCCGGGGCTGGCGAACCGGGTGGGCGCGCGGTTCGCCAAGCGGGTCGCGGTGGCCGTCCGCGGCACGTCGCTGCCCGGCGCGGAGGTGGTCGGGATCCCACTGCGCCGGTCGATCACCTCGCTGGACCGGTCCGCGCTGCGGGCCGAGGCCCGCAAGCACTTCGGGCTCGACCCGGACGCGCCGACCCTGCTGGTGTTCGGCGGGTCCCAGGGCGCGCGGTCGATCAACCTGGCGGTGTCCGGCGTGGCGAAGGAGTTCGCCGACGCCGGGGTCGGTGTGCTGCACGCGCACGGGCCCAAGAACACCCTCGTGGTGCAGGAGTTTCCGGGCCGGCCGCCCTACGTCCCGGTGCCCTATCTGGAGCGGATGGACCTCGCCTACGCCGCGGCGGACGCCGTGGTGTGCCGGTCGGGCGCGATGACGGTGGCGGAGGTGTCGGCCGTCGGGCTGCCCGCGGTGTTCGTGCCGCTGCCGCATGGCAACGGCGAACAGGCGACCAACGCGCGCCCGGCGGTGGAGGCAGGCGCCGCGCTGCTGGTCGAGGACGCGGAACTGACCCCGGCCAAGGTGGCGGAACTGGTCATCCCGCTGGTGACCGATCCGGACCGGGTGGCCAAGATGAGCGCGGCGGCGGTCGGCCTCGGCCACCGCGAGGCCGACGAGACCCTCGCCCGGATCGTGTTGGAGGCGGCAGGCAAATGATGGGTAACCCGGTCGGCGCGATCGCGGTCGCGCGTGAAGTCGCGGAGGAACGATGAGCGTTCCCGCCCAGCTCGAGCGTGCGCACCTGATCGGCATCGGCGGCGCGGGGATGAGCGGGATCGCCCGCATCCTGCTCGCGCGCGGGGCGCGGGTGTCGGGCTCCGACGCCAAGGACTCCCGCGCGTTCCTGAGCCTGCGCGCCCAAGGCGCGAGGATCGTCATAGGCCAGCGTGCCGAGAACCTGGACGACCCGTCGGCCGTGGTGGTGTCCACCGCGATCAAGGAGACCAACCCGGAGCTGGCGGCCGCCCGCGAGCGCGGTATCCCGGTGCTGCACCGGGCGCAGGCGCTGGCCGCGCTGATGGTGGGGCACCGAATCGCCTGCATCGCGGGCACGCACGGCAAGACTTCCACCACGTCGATGCTCACCGTCGCGCTCCAGCACTGCCGGCTCGACCCGTCGTTCGCCATCGGCGGGGACCTGAACGAGTCGGGTGCCAACGCGCACCACGGCGAGGGCGGCATCTTCGTGGCCGAGGCGGACGAGAGCGACGGGTCCTTTCTGAACTACTCGCCGTCGGTGGCGGTGGTGACCAATGTGGAGCCCGATCATCTGGACCACCACGGCACGGTCGAGGCCTACGTCGCGGTGTTCGACTCCTTCGCCCGGCGCGTGGTGCCCGGCGGGCTGCTGATCGTCTGTGCCGACGACGAGGGCGCCGCCGCGCTGGGCAAGCGTGCCGAGGCCGACGGCGTGCGCGTCGTCCGATATGGACGGTCCGCGGCGGCGGCGGCGGAGGGCGACGCGCGAGTGCTCGGCTACTCCCCCGCCGACGGCGGGGGAGTGGTGCGGATTTCCCTGGCCGGCGAGGAGATTTCCGTGCGGGTCGCGGTCCCGGGCGAGCACATGGCGTTCGACGCGGTCGCCGCGCTGCTGGCCGGCATCGAACTGGGCGCGCCGGCCGAAGGCCTCGTCGAGGGGCTTGCCGCGTTCGGCGGGGTGCGGCGGCGCTTCGAGTTCAAGGGACGCTCCGCCGACGTCCGCGTCTACGACGACTACGCGCACCACCCGACCGAGGTCGCCGCGCAGTTGCGCGCCGTCCGGCACGCGGCGGGGCGCGGCCGCATGATCGTGGTGTTCCAGCCGCACCTGTACTCGCGCACGAAGACCTTCGCCGCGGAATTCGCCGACGCCCTCGGGCTGGCCGACGAGGTTGTGGTGCTCGACGTCTACGGTGCCCGCGAGGAACCCGAACCCGGGGTCACCGGCGCGCTCATCGCGGAGAAGATCAAGAGCGCGGGAGTGCACTACGAGCCCGCCTTCGACCGTGCCGCCATGCTGGCCGCGGACCTGGTGAAGCCGGGGGACCTGCTGCTCACCATGGGCGCCGGGGACGTGACCCAGCTCGGCCCGGAGATCATCGCGGAGCTCGACCGCCGTTCCGGCCGGGAGTAGCGAGGCGCGGGGGTGGTTCGGCAGGGTGCTCGACGGGACACGGCGGAGCGCAGCAGGCCGCCGGTGCGACGCGGCACGACGCGCCCGGCGCGTGGTCGCCGCCCCGAGACCACGCGGCGGCCTCCGGAGCCGAACCGGAACACCTTCCTGCGGCGGCGCCGGGTGGCGCTGCTGACCGTGCTCACCGTCGTGGGGCTGGGCTACGTCCTGTTCTTCACGTCATTCCTCGGGGTGAGCGCGGTCGAGGTGACCGGCGCGTCGACCATTCCCGCCGAGGAGATCCGCGCGGCGGCCGCGGTGCCGGAGGGCCTGCCCATGCTGCTGGTCGACACCGGCGAAATCGCCGCGAAGGTGGACCGGCTGGCCGGTGTCGCTTCGGTCGACGTGTCCCGCTCGTGGCCGTCCACCGTCGAGATCACCGTGGTCGAACGGAACCCGGTCGGATTCTTCGCCGCCCAGGGCGCGTTCCATCTCGTGGACGCCACCGGATTCGACTACAAGAAGGTGCAGGGCAGGCCCGCCGGGCTGCCCGAGCTCACCCTGGCCCGCCCCGCCCCGGACGACCCGGTGACCCGTTCCGTGGTCGCGGTGCTGACGTCGCTGCCGCGGGAGCTGGTGAGCCAGATCACCGCCGTCCGCGCGCAGACTCCGGGCGGGGTGGAGTTCACGCTGAGGAACGGCAAGATCGTCCGCTGGGGCGACGCCGGCCAGCCCGACCGCAAGGCGAAGGTCCTCGCCGTCCTGCTCACGCGGCAGGGCCACGTCTACGACGTCGCCAGTCCCGAACTCCCCACCGTCTCCTGACCCGCCTGACCGGGCACCTTGCCCTGGTGATCAACCGACCCGGGTCGGCGGTGCGACTCGAGGTCGCCTTCCCGGGCGGCCGCGGGGTCGCCTCGCGCCGGGTGCTGGTCCACATGATCGAAGAGACCGCGAGGCACGCCGGTCAGCCGGACCTGTCGCGGGAGATGACCGACGGCTTGACCGGCGAGTGAGCGCACGGAAAGGTGTTGTGGCGAAACTCCTCGCCACGACGCTCGGCGTGGCTGCTGGATTCCTGCGTGAGTGATCCCTACCTTCCTGAAGGAACAGGCAGTTGACATAACTCTAAGCCTTGAGTTTAGGTTAAGGGTTTTGCGCTGTTGGGCGGTATGTGAAGGCACGATCAGGAAGGCGGACCCGATGACGCCCCCGCACAACTACCTCGCGGTGATCAAGGTCGTCGGCATCGGCGGCGGCGGCGTGAACGCCGTCAACCGCATGATCGAGGTCGGCCTCAAGGGCGTGGAGTTCATCGCGGTGAACACCGACGCGCAGGCACTGCTGATGTCCGACGCCGACGTCAAGCTGGACATCGGCCGGGAGCTGACCCGCGGCCTCGGCGCCGGCGCCAACCCCGAAGTGGGGCACAAGGCGGCCGAGGACCACCGCGAGGAGATCGAGGAGGTGATCAAGGGCGCCGACATGGTCTTCGTGACCGCGGGCGAGGGCGGCGGCACCGGCACCGGCGGCGCGCCCGTGGTGGCCTCGATCGCGCGCAAGCTGGGCGCGCTGACCATCGGCGTGGTCACCCGCCCCTTCACCTTCGAGGGCAAGCGGCGCAGCAAACAGGCCGAGGACGGGATCCAGGCGCTGCGCCAGGAGTGCGACACCCTGATCGTCATCCCGAACGACCGGCTGCTGCAGCTCGGTGACATCGGGGTCAGCCTGATGGACGCCTTCCGCTCGGCCGACGAGGTGCTGCTCTCCGGTGTCCAGGGCATCACCGACCTGATCACCACGCCCGGCCTGATCAACCTGGACTTCGCCGACGTCAAGAGCGTGATGTCCGGGGCCGGCAGCGCGCTGATGGGCATCGGTTCGGCGCGTGGCGAGGGCCGGGCGGTGCAGGCGGCGGAGAAGGCGATCAACTCGCCGCTGCTCGAGGCGTCCATGGAGGGCGCGCACGGGGCGCTGCTGTCCATCGCGGGCGGCTCCGACCTTGGCCTGTTCGAGATCAACGAGGCCGCGTCGCTGGTGCAGGAGGCCGCGCACCCGGAGGCGAACATCATCTTCGGCACGATCATCGACGACTCGCTCGGCGACGAGGTGCGGGTGACGGTGATCGCGGCCGGGTTCGACGCGGGTGCGCCCACGCACAAGAAGCTGGAGACCCCGGCGCTCGGATCGCGCCCGTCCACCACGGTGTCGGCGGAAGCGGGCCAGGTGCGCACGCCGCCGACCCCGCCCGCGGGCAACAGCTTCCCCCCGGTCGCGCAGCCGCGCACGCCCCCGTCCACCACCAGCTACCCGCCACTCCCGCAGCCGAGCGGGAGCCGGAGCTACCCGCCGCCGCCGCGCCCGAGCCGGGCCTTCCCGGTCGCCGACGACCCCTCGGACGACGAGGTCGACGTCCCGCCGTTCATGCGCCGTTGAGCCGTGGCCACGGGTTAGGCTCGACCCGTGTTCAGGATTCGCCGGGTGGTCACGACCAGGGAGGGCGGGGCTTCGGCGCCGCCGTACGACTCGTTCAACCTCGCCGATCACGTCGGGGACGATCCGGCGGCGGTGGCGGCGAACCGTAAGCGGCTGGCCGCCGAGCTGGGGTTGTCATCGGTCTGCTGGATGGAGCAGGTGCACGGCCGCACGGTGACCGTGGTGGACGGCTCGGAAACCGCCCCGGCCGAGGCCACCGACGCGCTGGTGACGGCGACGCCGGGGGTCGCGGTGGCCGTGCTCGTCGCCGACTGTGTCCCGGTCCTGCTCGGTGACGCCGAGGCCGGGGTCGTGGCCGCGGTGCACGCCGGCCGGGTCGGCGCCCGCGTCGGGGTGCTCCCGGCGACGCTGCGCGCCATGGTCGAAGCCGGGGCCGAGCCCGGCCGCATCGAGGCGCTGCTGGGACCGGCGATCTGCGGCGAGTGCTACGAGGTGCCCGCCGACATGGCCCAGGACGTCGAGGCGCACCTTCCCGACAGCCTTTCCCACACCCGCAGGGGAACTTCCGGCCTGGACATCCGGGCCGGGCTCTGGCGCCAGCTCGCCGGGGCGGGGGTCGGCAGGATCGGTGTGGACCCGCGCTGCACGGCCGAGGACGCCACCCTGTTCAGCTACCGGCGTTCGGGCCGGTGCGGCCGGATCGCCGGGCTGACCTGGGTCGACCTCACATGACCGGCGCCTCGGACATCGAACAGCGCCGGGCGGATCTGGCCAAGGCACTGGAGGAGCTGGAAGCCCGGATTTCCCGTGCCTGCGTCGCGGCCGGCCGGGCCCGCGAAGAGGTGCGCCTGCTCGCTGTGACCAAGACGTTTCCCGCCGCCGACGCGGCCCTGCTCGCCGATCTCGGGTTGCGCGAGTTCGCGGAGAACCGTGGCCAGGAGGCCGGCCCCAAGGCCGCGGCACTGGGCGAACTCCGGCCGGGGGTGCCCGTGCGCTGGCACATGGTCGGCAGGCTTCAGCGCAACAAGGCCCGCTCGGTGGTGCGCTGGGCGGCCGAGGTCCAGTCCGTGGACTCGATCCGGCTCGCCGACGCCCTGGACACGGCGGTGGGCGCCGAGGAAGCGGGGCCACTGGACGTTTTCGTTCAGGCAAGCCTGGACGGCGACCCCGCGCGCGGTGGTTGCCCGCTGGACGAGCTGGCCGCCCTGGCCGACCACATCGCCGGCGCGCCGGGGCTGCGGCTGCGCGGGCTGATGGCGGTCGCCCCGCTCGGCGCGGACCCGGAACCCGCGTTCGAACGTCTCGCCCGCGCGAGGGAGAGCCTGTGCCGGGACCATCCGGACGCCACCGAGCTGTCCGCGGGGATGAGCGGGGATCTGGAGCCGGCGATCACGCACGGTTCAACCTGTGTGCGTGTCGGAACCGCGTTGCTGGGAGGCCGCGGTTTAGCCTCGCCCTAGGGAGATCGCCCGGACTGTGCGCCACGGCCGGGAGGCGCGGTCGCGCGCAGACTCGCGGAGGAAAAGGCATGAGTGCGCTGCAGAAGCTTAAGGCCTACTTCGGCATGGCCGACGGTGAGGACTACGAGGGGTACGACACCGACGACTACCGGCAGGACTACGCCCAAGAAGGCTACGACAACTTCGAGGACGAGGCTCGCCCGCAGCGGCGTTACCGTGAGCCCGGTGCCGGGCGGGCGGGCGGCTACGAGGCCGCGCCCGCGGCGCGCGCCCGCGGCCGGGAGCCCTCCGTGCAC
>NZ_DATELF010000019.1:0-2109 GCF_035276945.1 Amycolatopsis sp.
CAGCGGATGCTAGAAGTCTGCCCGGTGCGGACAGGAGATCAGGTTCTGGACGTGGGCTGTGGCCTTGGGCACGAGGCGCGCCGCCTCGCCCAGCAAGTGGGACCGCAGGGACGGGTGGCCGGAATCGATGCCAATCCAGCCATGATCACCGAGGCTCGCCGGCGCGGCGCGGGCTTGGCCCTCCCCGTCAGTTTCGAAGTCGGCGACGCCCACCATGTCGGGCTCCCGGGCAGCAGCTTCGACCTGTGCCGGACCGAGCGCGTCCTGCGCTACGTGGACCGGCCCGAGGCCGTGGTGGCACAGATGGTCCGCCTGACGCGTCCCGGCGGGTCCGTGCTGGCCTTTGACTTCGACTCCGATCAAACCGTGGTCGACGCGCCGGACCCGGCGCTGGTGCGCCGGATCGCCGAAGTGCTGGATGCCGCGGTGCCACACCCCTGGATCGGCCGTCAGTTGTTCCGGCTGTTCCAGCGCGCTGGCCTGCGCGACGTGCGTGTGGTCCCGCACGCCCTGTGCTTTTCCGGAGCGGCCGGGTTCGCCTTCTATCAGCGGCTCAACAAGGGGACGATCGACCAGGCCGTACAAGCTGGTCAGCTCAGCGCCAGCGAGGCGGCCGCATGGTGGGCAGGCCTGGAGCAGGCCGGGGAGGCCGAGACGTTCTTCTCCGCGGTCATGGGATTCATCGCCGCTGGCCGCAAAGCATAGGCAACGGCCGACCGTGACCGGGTAGGCGCCACGATCTGTGATCGGCGTTCGACCGCAGCGAAGCGCGCATCGCCGCCGTTCTGGTCGGCTTCAGTACCTTCGGTGTCAGCCCGCTGCAGCGTACAGAATTGGCCGATCGGGCGCACGCCTGTCGATGCGCCCGCCGGGCGGACGGTCCGCGTCTGTTCGGTCCGGCTGGTGTCATTCACCCACCGGCCGGTCGCGGCGATCTGCTATGAGGTCGAGCCGGTGGACGGTCCGGCGCGGATTACCGTGCAGTCCGAACTGACCGCCAACGAGCAGCTGCCACCGGCTGGCGCAGATCCCCGAGTGGCCGCGGCGCTCGAGGACCCGCTGCGCGGCGAGTACCACGACGCCACCGGAACGGCCGTGGTGCTGGTGCACAAGACCAGGCGAAGCGGGCTGCGGGTCGGCGCCGCTATGGATCACCTCGTCGACTGCCCGGCCCCGGTGCGGGCTGAGTCCCGGTTCGCGGACGGCGGCCTGGTCACCGCCGCGACGGTGCTGGCGCCGGGCCAGAAGCTGCGGGTGATCAAGTTCGGGGGTTGAAGTCCCTAGGGACACAAGCCCCGGGATTCGGTGGGTGCCTGCGAGCAAGGCCACGCCACCGCGCGCGAGCGCCTCTCGATCCCCGCGCGGGCAATGCGGTCACATCAACGTGGCGAGAATGTCGTCACGATCACCTCGATACAGCCCCGCTCAACCAACTCGGCCAGGGCAATGATGCACAGCGCCCGGGATCTTCAAACCCGGCTCCGCATCGACCTCGCCATCCAGATCGGCAATGCGGTTGAGCCTGTGCCGCACGCCCACGCGCAGGTAACGGCCGATCGGCGTCCTGGCGCAGGTCCGGGTCTGCTGTGACACCCCACAAGAAGCCTCGGTCGTGGACGCGCTCGCCTCGTTCGGTGTGGTGCACGCGGACATGCCCGTGACGCTGGCCAATACCTGGCTCGCCGTCCGGGGGCCGGCCTGTTCGGAGGCGCCTGCCCGCCACTGTTTTCCCTGAACCGCCAGGGCCTGATGAGCTGCGGCGCTGCTACAGGTCGTTATGGCCTGGCGGCCTGCGCCTGGAGCTTGGCCCAGGTGTCCCTGAGGCCGAGGGTGCGGTTGAAGACGAGCCGTCCGGGCGTCGAGTCGGGATCCGGGCAGAAGTAGCCGAGGCGCTCGAACTGCACGGTCTCACCGACCGGCAGTTCCGTGAGCGCAGGCTCGACCAGGCACTCCTGGAGCACCGTCTCCGAGTTGGGGTTGAGGTCGGCGTAGAGGTCGCCGTCAGCGCCGGGATCGGGGCGGGTGAAGAGACGGTCATAGATACGCACTTGGGCGGGCACGGCGTGCTCGGACGAGAGCCAGTGCAGCGTCGCCTTCGGCCGGCGCCCG
>NZ_DATELF010000020.1:0-163284 GCF_035276945.1 Amycolatopsis sp.
ACGGGTCGCCAGCAGGCAAGCGGCAATCGTTAGGCTCGTTCCATGACCGAGCTCCTGACCCTGTTCAGGCGCGCGCACAAGCTGCTCAGCGCGGCTTCCGACGAGGCGATGAGCAGGCACGGGGTACGCCTGGGACAGAACCTCGTGCTCGAAGTGCTGTGGGCAGAGGACGGCCTGACCCCCGGGGAACTCGCCACCCGCCTGCACGTCACCACGCCGACGATCGTCAACACCGCCACCCGGATGGAGAAGGCCGGGCTCGTGGTCCGGCGGCGCGATCCCACGGACGCCAGGCTGGTCCGCGTGTATCTCACCGAAGAGGCCAAGGCCGCGCAGGACCCCATTCAACGGGCACGCGGTGAGCTCGAACGGCACGCGACGGCCACGCTCACCGAGGAGGAGCGTGACCACCTGCGCAACGCCCTTGCCAAGATCATCGACCAGCTGGCGGACGGAAGGTAGCGATGTCCACGCACCCTCCTCGCCCACTGTCCATTTCGGATGGATCGGCATGATCCGGCCGGTCAGGGCCGACGAGCTGACCGTCCTTCAAGAGATCGAGGTCTCCGCGGGACCAGTGCTTCGCCGATCTCGGTATGCACGCGATCGCCGAGGACGACCCGCCCCCGCTGACCGAGCTCGACCGTCACCGGCGGGCCGGGCTCGTCTGGGTCGCGGTCAACGGGAACGACCACGCCGTGGCCTACCTCGTCGCCGAACCCGTTGACGGCGGCCTGCACGTGAAGCAGGTGTCGGTACACGCGACGAGCGCGCGGCGGGGAATCGGCCGGTCGCTGCTGGATCACCTCGCGCGCCACGCTGTCGCGAACACGGTCCCCGCGCTGACCCTGACCACCTTCACCGAGGTGCCCTGGAACGCGCCGTACTACGAACGGTGCGGTTTCCGGCGCCTCTCACCCGATGAGCTGACATCGGGCCTGCACGCGATCCGGGCCTCCGAAGCGGCGGCCGGGCTCGACCGCTGGCCACGGGTGTGCATGCGGCGCGACCTGTGACGCGGACGAGTCCGGCCTGACGGTTACCCTGCTCGGGTGCTGGTACTGCTCCCCCCTTCGGAAACCAAGGCACCGGGCGGGGACGGCCCGCCCCTCGACCTCGACAGCCTGCCCTTCCCAGGCCTCACTCCCGTCCGCCGCAAACTGGCCGACGCACTCGTCGACCTCGCCGCCGACGTCCCCACCGCGCTGCGCACGCTCGGCCTGTCGCCCCGGCAGGAGGAGGAGGTCGCGCGCAACGCCGCGATCTGGTCGGCGCGCACCCTGCCGGCACTGGAGCGCTACACCGGCGTCCTCTACGACGCACTCGACATCGGCGGGTTCACCCGGACCCAGCGCGCGAAGGCCGAGCGACGGCTCGCCGTCGCCTCCGCGCTGTTCGGCGTCCTCCGCGGAAGCGACCGGATTCCGGCCTACCGGCTCTCGGGCGGCACCTCCCTTCCCGCGCTCGGCACGTTGCGCGCGTTGTGGCGGCCAGTCCTCGAACCCGTCCTCGCCGGACTCGGCGAACTGATCGTCGACCTGCGGTCGGGGGCGTACGCGTCGCTGGCCCGGATCCCGGGCGCGGTGACGGTGAAAGTGGTCACCGAAGACGGCAGGACGGTCAGTCATCACAACAAGGCCTACAAGGGAAGGCTGGCCGCCGCGCTGGCCGTTGCATCCCGCGAACCGTCCACAATAGACGGTCTGGTGGGCGCTGCGGAACGCGCCGGGATCCGGCTGTGGCGCACCGGCGACACCGAGCTGGAGCTCATCACGCCGGGCTGATCCGCCCTGGCCGCAACGGCTTGACGTCGAAGGCGGCCGCTTTTCGAACGCCATCGCCGCGACCAGCACACCGGCGAACGGAGCCACGGTGAGTCCCACCGGGCCGACCCCGGTGGCCACCAGCACATCCGGCCGCTCGTCGAACGGGCCGAGCAGCGGCAGCCCGTCCAGTGACGCCGACCGGAACCCGACCCGCGTTTCGGCCAGAGTCGCGCCGGCGAGCTTCGGTGCCACGGCGAGCGCGTGCTCGAGCACCTCGTGCTGGCCGCCCGCGGTCACCCGGCAGTCGAAGCCGAGCCGGTCTCCCTGGTCGCTCCGGCCACCACTCGCGAACCGGGAAAGGCGAGCAGGTAATGACTCGACATCGGCGGGACGACCGGCCACGCGCTCATGTCGGTGCCGGGCAGCTCGAAATGACTGATCTGACCGCACTGTGGCGCCACCGGCAGGTCCACGCCGAGTGGTGCGACCAGCTCGGCACTCCACGCCCAGCGGCGACGACGATCTTGTCCGCATGGTGTCTCGCCGCCGGCCCGGACGCTGGCCGAGGTCAGCTCCGCGTGCCCCTCGATCATCGAGGCGCCCCGGGCCGACGCCCCAGCGGGCAACGCCTCCCGCGGCCGGCGCCCCTCGACCCGGCCGCCGCCCGACACGTGCACCGCGCCGAGCCCGGAGGCCAGGACCGCGAACAGTTCGCGGGCTTGCGCCGGATCCAGCCGGGTCACGTCTCCGGCCGCAGGCGCTTCGGGCCCGTTCGCTGACCCCCTGGTGAACGCGTTCCAGTTCGGTCTCGTCGGCCGAGACGACCACCTCGAACGAAGAGTCCGGCGCGCCGTCCTCCGCAAGCTGTGCCACCAGTTCCGGGTAGCAGGAAGCCGCCGCTGAGGCCAGGTGCACTTCGGCGTGGCTCCGCTGTGCTGTCTGTGACGTCTGCGATATCCATGAGCAGACGATCCCCGCCCCCGCGGCCGTCTGCCACGCCCGGTCTGGTCACGTCCACCACCGTCACGTGGGCAGTCCGCCGCGCGAGCTGACCGGCGGTGCCGGCTCCGGCGATGCCCGATCCGATGACGATCACGCGTATACCGGAAAGCCTGCCCGAAATTAATGGGTTGCGACCCCACCGCCGTCTCCCGGAAGATCGAGACCTCGCGGAACGACTGATGCGGAACGACTGATGAGGAGGTGGCCCAATGTCGACAGATGCCTTCAGGCTGCCCTTCTTCGCCCATCCGCCTGCCCCGCCCGGCTGATCTTTTCGCATGAGGTGGGGCCCTCATCCAGGAGAACCCACCAGTGCGTGACATCCCCATGCGCCGTCGCCGCCCGCGCTTCGACGACGAGCAGCAGCCCACCCGCAGCGGCCGCCTCACCGAGGCGGAACGCGCCCGATTGGCCCAGGTCCGGGAAGACGCCTACGCCAAGCCCACCCTTCCCGCCGGCGCCGACCGGTACACCACGTGGGACACCGGCGAGCGCGGTCCACGCCCGTACCCGGGCTGGCTGGTCACCGAACTCGACGCGGTGGACACCGAACTCGGCGTGCTCAAGACGGGTAAGGAGGCCGACGTGCACCTGCTCCGGCGCGCGCTCCCCGACGGCTCGGGCGAATGCCTGCTGGCCGCGAAACGGTACCGCGCCACCGAGCACCGGCAGTTCCATCGCGACTCCGGCTATCTGGAAGGCCGGCGGATGCGCCGGTCCCGCGAGAACCGCGCGATCACCAACCGCACCTCGTTCGGCCGCAACCTGATCGCCGAGCAGTGGGCGGTCGCCGAGTTCGCCACGCTCGGTCGCTTGTGGACGGTGGGCGCGCCGGTACCCTATCCGGTGCAGCGCCATGGCACCGAAGTCCTGCTGGAATTCCTCGGCGACGAGGACGGCACCGCCGCGCCGAGGCTCGCGCAGTTGCGGCCCGGCCCCGGCGAACTGGCGGATCTGTGGTTCCAGGCCGTGGTGGCCCTCGAGCGCCTGGCCGATGAAGGGCTCGCGCATGGCGATCTGTCCGCCTACAACGTGCTGGTCGACGAAGGCAGGCTCATCCTGATCGACCTGCCGCAGGTGGTGGACCTGATCGCCAACCCGCGCGGCCCGGAGTTCCTGGCCAGGGACGTGCGGAACCTGGCGGGCTGGTTCACCGCGCAGGGACTGGAGGTCGAGGTCGCCGAGGTGATCGAAATTTTGCGCGACAGGGCCGGCCTGGGCTGAACCTGGCGTGACCACAGTCACAGCGGCCACCGCCGCAAGCCATGGCCACTGCTTCGGCTACACTGATCACCGGCCGCGTAACGCGGCGAGGCCGGCAACGTTGTTCTTAACGGTCTCGTCCGGCGGTAATCGACCCCCAAGCAGCGGCGCACAATGCGCCGGGTTCGTCCCTGTGAACGCCCATGGACAACATTCCTGCCTGCCCGCGTGCCGGCAAATCGGGCCTCCTTGTGACGTGCCAGCGTCGCCAGAGGCATCCGAAAGGAACTGAGTGAGCATCACCTTCGAGTCCGGCAAGTCCGTGCGCCCGGCCCGCAAGCCGCGTCGTACCCATACCGAGCGCGCCGAGCTGGCCGCGTTCACCGCGTCGGCGAAGTCCTTCGGCGAGTTCGGCCTGCCGGAGCCGCTGCTCCGGGCGCTCAGCGAGGCCGGGATCGACGCGCCGTTCCCCATCCAGGCGGCGACCCTGCCGGACGCGCTCGCCGGCCGTGACGTGCTGGGCCGCGCCCAGACCGGCTCGGGCAAGACACTCGCCTTCGGGCTCGCGCTGCTGGCCAGGCTGGCCGGTGGCAAGGCGAGGCCGAAGCGCCCGCGGGCGCTGGTGCTGGTGCCGACCCGCGAGCTGGCCATGCAGGTCGCCGACTCGCTGGCCCCGCTGGCCAAGGCGATGGGTTTGTGGTGCCGGACCGCGGTCGGCGGCATGGCCTTCACCCGCCAGGCCGACGCGCTGGCGCGTGGTGTGGACCTGCTGATCGCCACGCCGGGCAGGCTCTCCGACCACGCCCGGCAGGGCACCTGCATGCTGTCCGACGTGAACTTCGTCGCACTCGACGAGGCCGACCAGATGGCGGACATGGGCTTCCTGCCGCAGGTGCGGGAGATTCTCGACCTGACCCCCGCCCGCGGCCAGCGCCTGCTGTTCTCCGCCACGCTCGACGGTGACGTCAAGAAGCTGGTGGACGCCTACCTGACCGACCCGGTCGAGCACTCGGTCGCGCCGGTCACCGCGAGCGTGGACACCATGGAGCACTACGTGTTCCAGGTGTCGCACCAGGAGAAGCAGACGGTCGTCACCGAGATCGGCGCGCGGGAGGGCCGCACGATCATGTTCGTACGGACCAAGCACCACGTCGACCGGCTCGCCGAGCGGCTGCGCGCCAGCGGGGTGGCGGCCGGGGCGCTGCACGGCGGCAAGACCCAGGGCCAGCGCAACCGCGTACTCGCCGACTTCAAGGAAGGCCACACCCCGGTGCTGGTCGCCACCGACGTCGCGGCGCGCGGCATCCACGTCGACGACGTCAGCCTCGTGCTGCACGTCGACCCGGCCGCCGATCACAAGGACTACCTGCACCGCGCGGGCCGCACCGCGCGAGCCGGGGCGTCCGGCACTGTGGTCACCCTGGTCACCCACGACCAGCGCCGCACCGTCCGCCGGATGACCGAGCGGGCCGGGATCCGGGTCGAGAGCACCGCGATCCGGCCGGGCGACGCGGAGCTGGCCCGGATCACCGGTGCCCGTGAGCCGAGTGGGGAGCCGGTGCCCGAGCGGCGGCGCGAACCGCAACCTCGTCGCGGTGCCCCGCGCGGCGGCGACCGTTATCATGCCGATCGCTACCATGCCGACCGGCGTGGCGACCGGAACGGCGGCCGCTCTCGTGGTTTCGGCGGTCACCGCCAGGCTCGCGACGGTTCCCGCCCACACCGCTTCGGCCGCGGTCCCGCCAGGCAGCAGAGCAACTAGCGGCGCGCTGGGTGCCCGGCTCCGCCCGGCACCCAGCGGCAAATCGCCGTACCCCACGCATGAGCGCCGGCCGCGTGCTCTGAGACACTGCCGGAATGAACCCGCGTCCCACTGTTCCCGCGGTGCCCGCCGAGCAGGTGTTCGACTGGCTGGATGCGGAGGCCGCGCGCAGGGCCGAGGCCGGGCTCACACGTAAGCTCCGGCCACGACCCGCATCGGCTGCGGAACTGGACCTGGCCGGCAACGACTACCTCGGGCTGGCCAGGGACAAGCGGGTCGCCGGGGCGGCCGCGGCCGCCGCGTTGCGCTGGGGAGCCGGGTCGACCGGTTCCCGGCTGGTGACCGGGTCCACCGAACTGCACGCCGAACTCGAACACCAGCTGGCCCGGTTCTGCGGAGTCCAGGCGGCCTTGGTGTTCTCCTCCGGGTTCCTGGCCAACCTGGCCGCGGTCACCGCCCTGTCCGGCGCGGAATCGGCGATCGTCACCGACAAGTACATCCACGCCTCGCTCATCGAGGGCTGCCGCCTGTCCCGCGCCGACGTGGCCGCCGTCACGCACCGCGACCCCGTGGCGGTCGCGCACGCACTGAACACCAGGCGCAAGCCACGGGCCCTGGTGGTCACCGACTCGGTCTTCTCCGTGGACGGTGACCTGGCGCCGCTCGCCGAACTGTCCGGGGCCTGCCGCGCACACGGCGCGGCGATGCTCGTCGACGACGCACACGGTTTCGGCGTGCTCGGTGAGGGTGGCCGGGGTGCGGTGCACGCCGCGGGACTCATCGGCGAACCGGATGTCGTGACCACGATCACCCTGTCGAAAGCCCTTGGCGCCCAAGGCGGCGCGGTGCTCGGGCCGCGGCGGGTGATCCGGCATCTGGTCGAGACCGCCCGCAGCTTCATCTTCGACACCGGGCTCGCGCCGTCGAGCGCGGGCGCCGCGTTGGCGGCACTCGGCGTGCTCAAAGCGGAACCAGGGCTACCCGGCAGGATTCACACGGCCGCGGCCAGGCTCGCCGGACAACTGCGCGACGGTGGGTTCACCGTGAGCACGCCCCACGCGGCGGTGATCTCCGTGCACGCGCCCTCGCCCGAGGCCGCGGTCGCCTGGGCGGAGCGCTGCGCCCAGCTCGGCGTACGGGTCGGCTGTTTCCGGCCGCCGTCGGTGCCGGACGGCGTGTCCCGGCTGCGCCTGACCGTCCGAGCCGACCTCGGCGAGTCCGATGTGGACACCGCGGCGAAGGTGATCAGCGAGGCCGCGCCACCCGCCGCCACATCGTGATGTGCGGGATGCCGTCCTCTTCGAACTCCTCACCCTCGGCCACATAGCCGAACTTCGCGTAGAAGCCCTGCGCATAGGTCTGCGCATCGAGCACGCTGTAAGCGTCGCCCACGAAGTTGAGCGCGGCGGTCATCAGCTGCGCCGCGAGCCCCTGGCCACGGGCGTGCTTCGCGGTCACGACCCGGCCGATCCGGTAGGTCCCGTCCGGCTCGGTCAGCACCCTGAGGTAGGAATCCACTTCGCCGAGCCAGAAATGGCGGGTCGTGGCCAACAGGTCCCTGCCGTCCAGCTCCGGGTACGGGCAGTTCTGTTCCACCACGAACACGTCGACGCGCAATCGCAGAATGTCGTACAGCTGCCTGGGCGCCAGCTCGGTTCCCGCAAGGTTCACGGGTCCTTACTATCAGGGAAGTAGCCGCAGACCCGAGTGCGCCTTGATTTCATCGGCATAGGTGGACACACGGGTGTACACGCCGGGCTTGCCGGGCTGGGCGCAGCCCTCGCCCCAGGACACGAGGCCGATCAGTGTGTCCCCGACCACCAGCGGCCCGCCGGAGTCGCCCTGGCAGGCGTCGACACCGCCCTGCGGGTAGCCCGCGCACACCATGCTCCGCGCGTCGTAGACGCTGAAGCTGTTCGCACAGCTCGCGTCGCTGACCACCGGCACGATTGCCTCGCGCAGCACCAGTGAACGCTGCCCGCCGTCGCTCGTACGCCCCCAGCCGAGCACGGTCGCCTTGGTGCCCTCTCCGTAGAGCGCCGGGTCGTTGCCGTCGGGCAGGTTCACCTGGCGGTACGACATGCTCCGGTCGAGCTTGAGCACGGCGATGTCGTCGCCCTTCCCGGGGTCGGTGAAACCCGGTTCGATCCACACGCCGGAGACGCGGGCCACGGTGCCGTCGTTGCTTCGCTTGTCCTGCCTGCCCCCGACCACGCGGATACTGGCACTGTCGATCGCGCCCGCGCAGTGGGCCGCCGTGGCCACCGCCGACGGGCCGACGAGCGCCCCACCGCAGAACTGGTTGCCGTTGGGGTCGGTGAGATAGACGGTGTACGGGTAGTCCCTGATCGAAGCCGGGTCCCCGCCGACGACGAACGGCCGCGCGGCGCGCGCGGTGTCGGCCATGGCCGCGACCGGGTGGCACGCGGCGAACGCGACCACGGCCGCGCACGTCAAGCGGAACTTGCGATCACGGCGGCGATGCTTCGCCATGCGAACCCCTCCCTCTCCAGACGCGAACACAGTAGTTGATGGGACCGCTACGCGTTGTCACTGAATCGGGTGGTCTCTGTCGAGGTTGTGACAAGCTTGGCGCCGTGCGAACCCGTGCCGTCGCGCTGCCGACCCTCACGCTGGTCACTGGGCTGGCCGCATGTGACGCGTCCGCGCGGCCTCAGCCGAGCGCCGTTGCCCCTGCTCCGCTCATTTCGAGCGCACCACCGACGACAACGCCGAGTACGGCGGGCAGCTGGGACGGATGGGAAATCGGCGCGCACCCGTTGCCGAGGCGCCCGGACGGCTTCGGCGAAGTCGAATCCACCCCGGTGGCGCTGCGGAACCGCGTTCTTCCGACCAGGGACAGCCTCCCGCCGCCGGCCGACGGCGAATACACCTCGGCGATCAGCGAGGTCCCCGCCGACGTGCTCGCCCGCAGCACCTGGCAGGCCGGCTGCCCGGTGGACAGGACACGACTGCGTTACCTGACGATGGCGTTCTGGGGTTTCGACGGCAGGGCGCACACCGGCGAGATGCTGGTGAACGCCTCGGTCGCGCAAGACGTCACCCAGGTGTTCGGCCGGCTGTTCGCGGCCCGGTTCCCGATCGAGGAGATGCGCGTCACGCGGGCGGATGAACTGGACGCGGCTCCCACCGGCGACGGCAACAACACCAGCGCGTTCGTCTGCCGCCCGGTGCGCGGTCAGCCGAACTGGTCGGCGCACGCCTACGGGCTGGCCGTCGACCTCGATCCCTTCTGCAACCCCTACTCCAGGGGCGACCTGGTGCTGCCCGAACTGGCCTCGGCCTATCTCGACCGGTCCTGGCGCCGCCCCGGGATGATCCTGCCCGGCGACGCGACGGTCCGGGCGTTTTCGGCGATCGGCTGGAGCTGGGGCGGGAAGTGGGTCTCTCCCACGGACCGGATGCACTTCAGCGCCACCGGAACTTGAGGAACCCGGAACTTGAGGAACAAAGTGCGGCGTAACGAAGTTGAGCAGAACGTGCCTCACTACGACCTCATCATCGTCGGGAGCGGCTCGGGGAACTCGATCCTGGACCCCCGCTTCGCGGACTGGAAAACGGCGATCGTGGAGAAGGGCGTCTTCGGGGGCACGTGTCTCAACGTCGGCTGCATCCCGACGAAGATGTTCGTGCACACCGCGGATCTTGCCGCGACGCCGTCGATCAGTTCGCGGTTGGGCGTGGACGAAGAGCTGCTCGGGGTGCGGTGGCGCGACGTTCGCGACCGGATCTTCGGCCGAATCGACCCGATCGCGGCCGGCGGGCGCGATTACCGCGTGAGACACGAGGACAACGCGAACGTCACCGTCTACGAAGGCGAGGGGTGCTTCACCGGGTACAAGGAGTTGACGGTCTCCCGGCCTTCTGGGGGTGCGACCTCCAGAAGGCCGGGGGCAAGCCCCGAGACCCCCGTCCGGGACCGCACCGAGACGCTCACCGCCGACCGGTTCGTGCTCGCGGCCGGCGGCAGGCCGGTGATCCCCGCCATCGAGGGTCTCGAGGAGATCGGCTACCACACTTCCGACACGGTGATGCGGCTGGACGAGCTGCCGTCGCGGCTGGTCATCATCGGCAGCGGGTTCGTCGCGGCCGAATTCGCACACGTGTTCGCGTCTTTCGGCGTCGAAATCACCGTTGTCGCCCGCTCGGGCGCGCTGCTGCGGCACGAGGACGCCGACATCAGCACGCGATTCACCGAACTCGCCTCGCGACGCTTCGACGTTCGCCTCAACCGTCACGCGAAGCTGGCCCGGCGCACGGAATCCGGGATCGTGCTCGAGTTCGCCGAAGGCGAGACCGTCGAAACGGATGAGGTGCTGATCGCGACCGGCAGGCGGCCGAACTCCGACCTGCTCGACGTCGCCGCCACCGGAGTATCCACATTGGACAGCGGACATGCGGCGGTCGACGAATATCAGCAAACCTCCGTGGAGGGCATCTACGCCCTCGGCGACCTCTCGTCGCCACACGAGCTCAAGCACGTCGCCAACCATGAGGCCCGGGTGGTGCAGCACAACCTGCTGCACCCCGACGACCGGATCAGGTCCGACCACCGCATCGTCCCGCACGCGGTGTTCAGCTCGCCGCAGATCGCGTCCGTGGGGCTGACCGAGGAGCAGGCGCGCGAACAGGGCGTGCGGTACGTGACGGCCGTCCAGGACTACGCGGGTATCGCCTACGGCTGGGCGACGGAGGACACCACCGGATTCGTCAAGCTACTGGCCGACCCGGACACCGGCCTGCTGCTCGGTGCGCACATCATCGGCCCGCAGGCGTCCACGGTGATCCAGCCACTGATCCAGGCGATGAGCTTCGGCCTCGACGCGCGCACCATGGCGCGCGGTCAGTACTGGATCCACCCCGCACTGCCCGAACTGATCGAAAACGCCCTGCTCAACCTCCCACTCGAGTAGCGGCTCAGACGAACCGCGGCCGCCCGGCGAGGAAGCCGAAGAAAGTCTGCCCCGCGCACACGGCGAGCAGCATGGCGAACGGGACCGTCCACCCACCGGTCTCCTCGCGCAGCAGGCCGAACAGGAACGGGCCGAGCGCGGCGAGGAGGTAACCGAACCCCTGCGCCATCGCGGACAGGCGTGCGGTCTCTTCTCCGGTGCGGGCCCTCAGCGTGATGATCGTGATCGCGAGGGAGAAGACACTCATCCCGATGCCGAGGCAGATCGACCACAGCAGCGGCTGCGCTCCCGGCGCGACCATCGCCCCCGCGGTCCCCACGAGCCCGAACACACCCAGCGCGGCCACCCACCAGCTCTGGCCACGCGAGCGGGCCGCGAGGGGCACCAGGAACAGGCTCACCGGCAAGCCGAGCAACGAGATGAGCCCGACCAGGAGACCGGCACCACCGCGGCTCACGCCCGCCTCCACGAAGACCTCCGGCAGCCAGCCCATCACGATGTAGGCCAGGCACGCCTGCAGGCCGAAGAACAGCGTGACCGTCCACGCGAGCCGGTTCCCCAGCAGCGAGCGGCCGCCGCTGTGCGGTCTACCCGCCGAGACGGCCAAGGCCGGCTTGGTTCGCGCGGCGACCAGCCACAGCAGCAGCGCCACGCCGGAGAGCACGGCCCAGCCGGCCAGTCCCTGCCGCCAGCCGCCGAGCGCGAGGTCCACCGGCGGGGTCACCGCCGAGCCGAGCGCGCCACCGGTCTGCAACGCGCCCGTGTAGAAGCCGCTCATCAGGCCGATCCGGGTGGCGAACGCGTCCTTGACCACGACCGGGATCAGCACGTTGGCCAGGGCGATCCCGGCGGTGGTCACGAGCGTCCCGCCGAGCACGACGAACGGGCCGTCCAGCACCCGCACCAGGAGACCACCGGTGAGCAGCGCCAGCGACACGGTGACCGTCGTGGCCACGCCGATCCGCCTGGCGATCCAGGGTGCGGTGGACCCGGCCACGGCGAAGCACAGGCCGGGGACGGTGGTCAGCGCCCCGGACCAGGTCGAGGAAGCCCCGAGCGAATTCCGCACCTCGTCGAGCACCGAGCCCACCGAAGTCACGGCCGGGCGAAGGTTGAGCGCGGCGAGCACCACGGCGACACCCAGCAGACCGGCTCCGGTCAGCGCGCGGCCCGCCGCTCGTTGTTTCACCGATGTTTCCGCCACCCCTTCACTATCGCAGACATAGGATGATAGGGCGAATAGAATGGGGATGTGCCACTCGCCACCACACGCCGGACCGGGCTGGTCGACCAGGTCATCGGGCAACTCAGGGAAGCGATCAAGCAGGGCGAATGGCCCGTGGGACACCGGATCCCGACCGAGGCCGAGCTGGGAGAACGGCTCGGCGTCGGCCGGAACACGGTGCGCGAAGCCGTCCGCGCGCTCGCGCACAGCGGGCTGCTGGACGTGCGCCAGGGTGACGGCACCTACGTGCGGGCGACCAGCGAGGTTTCCGGCGCGATCCGCAGGCTTTGCGGCCCCGAGCTACGCGAGGTGCTCCAGGTCCGGCGAGGCCTGGAAGTGGAGGCCGCCCGGCTCGCGGCGACCTCCCGGACCGAAGCCGAGCTCGCCCGGCTCACCGAGCTGCTCGCGCGGCGGGACGAGGCGCAGCGAGCGGACAAGCTGGCGGAATTCATCCGCGCCGACACCGAGTTCCACCTCACGGTCGTCCAATGTGGACACAACGCGCTGCTGGCGGAACTCTATCGCGGCATCACCGAGGCGGTGACCGCGAGCGTCGCCGCCACTTCGCCGGACCACCTGACGGAAAAGCGGCGGATCGAGCACCGCGGGCTACTCGAAGCCATCGCCGACGGCGACCCGGACCGGGCGGCGGCCGAGGCGGGCGGGTTCCTGGATCAGCTCCTGATCGACACGGCCGCCCACCGGCCCGTCACGGAAGGGTGAGGATCTCGGCGCCCGTGTCGGTCACCAGGATGGTGTGCTCGAACTGCGCCGTCCACTTCTTGTCCTTGGTGGTGACCGTCCAGTCGTCGTCCCAGACGTCGTACTCGATCGTACCGAGGGTGATCATCGGCTCGATGGTGAACGTCATCCCCGGCTGGATCACCGTGGTCACCGACGGTTCCTCGTAGTGCAGCACCGTCGGCGCGGTATGGAAGGCGGGGCCCACGCCGTGCCCGGTGAAGTCGCGGACCACGCCGTAGCCGAACCGCTTGGCGTAGGACTCGATGACCCGCCCGATCACGTTCAGCCGGCGCCCCGGCCGCACCGCCTTGATCGCGCGCGCGGTCGCCTCGCGCGTGCGCTCGACGAGCAGGCGGGCCTCCTCCGGCACGTCGCCGGCGAGGAACGTGGCGTTGGTGTCGCCGTGCACGCCGCCGATGTAGGCGGTGACGTCGATGTTGCAGATGTCGCCGTCCTCGATCACCGTCGAGTCCGGGATACCGTGGCAGATCACCTCGTTCAGCGAGGTGCAGCACGACTTCGGGAAGTACCGGTAGCCGAGCGTGGACGGGTAGGCGTAGTGGTCGAGCAGGAACTCGTGCACCACCTTGTCCACGTCGTCGGTGGTGTTGCCGGGCTTGACCGCCTTGCCACCCTCTTCCAGCGCCTGCGCCGCGATCCGGCCCGCCACGCGCATCGCCTCGATGACCTCCGGCGTGCGCACCCCGTTGCCGTTGTCGCGCGCGGGCGCCGGCTTGTCCACGTACTCGGGACGCGGAATGCTGGCGGGGACGGGACGGCGGGGCGACTGGACGCCCGGCTTCAACGGGTCACGCTGGGACATACTCCCACCCTACGACGTGCCAGACGCGACGACCGGAAGACCGGCCAGTTGCGCGGAGCCCAGCAGGCGATGGTCGTAGGCGACAAGAACGACAAGAACGACAAGAACGACAAGGACGCCGAGAACGCCGAGGACGCCGCGAAACCGCTGTGCGGAACTCAGGTGAATCGCATCGAGGGAGCGCACAGCAGATCCTCGTTCATGGAAATCAAGCTCAGGACTGCGAGAACGGCGCGGGCTCATCGCTCGGCGTCATCGCCTGCCGTACGCGCCGCACGAATCACTTGGTCAGAACAATGTCAGAACAATACCGTGGCGTAGCGGCCGACCTGGCGGAAGCCGATCCGGCGGTAGGCGACCAGCGCGGGGCCGTTGAACGAGTTGACGTACAGGCTCGCCGTCCGCCCCATCCCGGTGACCAGCCGGGTGACCACCGCGGCGGTGCCCGCCGTGCCCAGCCCGTGGCCGCGCCGCTCCGGATGCACCCACACACCCTGGATCTGGCCGACGCTGCGGGACAGCGCGCCGACCTCGGCCTTGAACACGACCTCGCCGCCCTCGAACCGGGCGAAGGCACGCCCGCTCGCGATCAACTCGGCCACCCGCGCCCGGTAGCTCGTGCCGCCGTCGCCGGCCCGGGGATCGACCCCGACCTCTTCGATGAACATGGCGATCGCGGCGGGCAGGTACCGGTCCAGTTCGTCGGGCCGCACCGGCCGCACCAGCGGGTCCCCAGGCGCCTCGGGCGGACCGCCCAGGGCCATCAGGGGCTGGTCCTCACGAACCTCCCTGGCCGGTCCCCACTCGCCTGCCAGTTCGTCCCACAGACCCAGGACCTGCTCGGCCGGGCCCACCAGGGAAGAACAGATCCGCTGCCGGCGCAGTGCGCGGTCGGCGAAAGACCTTATCGCGGAAGCGTTTCCCCGCAACGGAATCAGATTGGGTCCGGAGAAGCAGAGGCCGGGCAGACGCCCGGACCTCGAACCCCGGAAGTCGGCCGCCCACAACTCCCCGCCCAGCCGCCACGGGTCGAGGCCCGCCACCTCGACCCGGGCGCTGACCATGCAGTTCGCCACCGGGTCGGCCGCCAATACGGCACGCACCGCCGGAAAGTCCCGGTCCCCGAGCAGCCGTGCACCGGCAAGCCGCAACACAGTATCCAGATTGCCAGATGACCCCCGGCAACGCGAAACCGCGGTCCCACGCTGTGCCTCAGAAACCGGTGGTGTCGAGTACGACACCGTAGGGCGTGCCGATCTTGACCTGTTCCCCGAACGGAACCCGGGATCATGCGGCTGTAGACACCCTTGACCGGTTTGGCTGAACACGACACCGCCGGGCCTTCGTCGTCGAACGCGTCGATCAGCAGGTACCGCGGGACGGGCCCGTGGGCGTAGGCCCACCGCTTCTTCCTCCGATCGTGCTCGGCATTGCCGGGTGAGGTGATCTCGACGGCCGGCAGCACGTACTCGGCGGGAACGGGGTCCGGGCCGTGGGGGATCCTCGCGGCCGGTGCGACACACATGTCCGGGACGTAGCTGCCTCCGGTCCGCCGGAAACCCACTCGCTGGGTCTGGAAGACCTCGACAACCGTCAGGAACAGCCGGCAATAGTGCGCGATGCATCCGTGCGGCGATCAGGTTGTGCGTTTCCCCCCGATGGCGGCGTCTTCTCGACGGTCAGCTCCGGCCGCCAGCCTTCGGGCACCTTCATGTCCGGCCAGGTGTCCAGCAGGTACTCCCCGGTCAACCCGGAATCCACGAAGACGGCGCTCATAAGAGTCCCCGTCCCTTGCCGTCCACCATCGTGCTCTCCAGGAGAGCGGCGAAGACGCACCGACCGCGCCTTCCGGGACAGCAGGCTAACCCACCGTGACGACGGGCTCACCGCGGTCTCCCGCGTCCCCCGTTTCCTCCGCGATCCGCATGGCCTCTTCGATCAGTGTCTCCACGATCTGGTGCTCGGGCACGGTCTTGATCACCTTGCCCTTGACGAAGATCTGTCCCTTGCCGTTACCGGAAGCCACCCCGAGGTCCGCCTCACGCGCCTCGCCCGGCCCGTTCACCACGCAGCCCATCACGGCGACCCGTAACGGCACCTCCATGCCCTCCAGACCCGCGGTCACCTCGTCCGCCAGCTTGTACACGTCCACCTGGGCGCGCCCGCACGAGGGACAGGACACGATCTCCAGCTTGCGCGGCCGCAGGTTCAGCGACTGGAGGATCTGGGTGCCGACCTTGACCTCCTCGACCGGAGGCGCGGACAGCGAGACGCGGATGGTGTCCCCGATCCCCTGCCGCAGCAGGGCGCCGAACGCGACCGCCGACTTGACCGTGCCCTGGAAGGCCGGGCCAGCCTCGGTCACGCCGAGGTGCAGCGGGTAGTCGCACTGCCCGGCCAGGATCTCGTACGCCCGGACCATGACCACCGGGTCGTTGTGCTTGACCGAGATCTTGATGTCGTGGAAGTCGTGTTCGGCGAACAGGCTCGCCTCCCACAGCGCCGACTCCGCCAGCGCCTCCGGCGTGGCCTTGCCGTGCTTTTTCAGCAGCCGCGGGTCCAGCGAACCCGCGTTCACACCGATCCGGATCGGCGTGCCGTGATCCTTGGCGGCCTGCGCGATCTCGCGCACCTTGTCGTCGAACTTCTTGATGTTCCCCGGATTCACGCGCACCGCGGCGCAGCCCGCCTCGATCGCGGCGAACACGTACTTCGGCTGGAAGTGGATGTCGGCGATCACCGGGATCTTCGACTTCTTCGCGATGGCGGGCAGCGCCTCCGCGTCGTCGGCGGACGGGCAGGCCACGCGCACGATGTCGCAGCCCGCCGCGGTCAACTCGGCGATCTGCTGCAGGGTGGCGTTGACGTCGGCGGTCAGGGTGGTGGTCATCGACTGGACCGAGATGGGGTGCTCGCTGCCGACGCCGACGGAACCGACCATCAGCTGACGGGTCGGGCGGCGCTCGGCGAGCACCGGAGGCGGCAAGGCTGGCATACCAAGCGCAACGCTCATCGAATCCTCTCAGCTGATGCGGTTTGACGCCTCAAGGTCACCTTCGGGCTTCACCGCCAGCCTACCTACTGCAGGCGAACCGGGTTCACGATGTCGGCTGTGACGGTGAGCAAGGTTACAGCGCCCCCGATGAACACCAACACCATAGTGATCGCGGAGAGCTTGGTGTAGTCGACCGGCCCGCCCGCGGTCTTGCCGCGCAGCTTGCGGACCCAGTCGCGCACCCGTTCGTACCAGGTGACCGCGATATGGCCGCCGTCGAGCGGCAGCAGCGGCAGCAGGTTGAACACACCGACGAAGAAGTTCAAGCTTGCCAGCAGGATCAGGAACAGCTGCCAGAGCCCGTTCTCGACGGCCTCGCCGCCGATCCGGCTCGCACCGATCACGCTGACCGGGGTGTTCGGGTCCCGTTCGCCGCCGAAGATCGCGTGCACGACGGCGGGGATCCGCTGCGGGAACTCGAGCAGCCGTTGCCAGGCCCCGACGAACATGTCGGCGGTGTAGCCCGCCGCCCCGCCGAACGCGGTGACCGGGTTGTAGGTGAACGTCTTGGTCGGCGCGACGCCGATGGCCCCGACCTGCTGGGTGCCTTCGCCGGAGTTGTTCGGGCGGATCACCCTCGGCACGTCGATGGTCAGCGCGAGCGTCCGGCCGTCGCGCTCCACCTGCACCACCGTGGGGCCGGAAGCCGCCTGCACCGCGGCGACCACGTCGCTCCAGCTCGCTGTCGGCTTGCCTCCGACCGAGACCACCTTGTCGCCGGCCTGCAGACCCGCCTGCCTGGCGGGCGCGGCGTCCCCGGCGCGGCAGACCGGGTTGTTGACCTCCTGCACGGTCGTGCCGTCGCGCACGCAGTCCGAGATCGAGGACAGGACCGGGGTGCCGTTCAGGTTCGGCAGGCCCATGGTCGCGGCCATCGCGTACAGCACGACGAACCCGAGGACGAAGTGCGTGACCGAGCCGGCGGCGAGCACCACGGTCCGCTTCCAGGTCTTGAACCGCCACATCGCGCGTGGCGCCTCGTCCGGAGTCACCTCGTCGAGGGCGGTCATCCCGGCGATGTCGCAGAAGCCACCGAGCGGAATCCACTTGAGGCCGTACTCGGTCTCGCCGCGCCGGAACGAGAAGATGTTCGGCCCGAACCCGATGAAGTAACGCCGGACCTTCATGCCGAAAGCCTTGGCGGTGAGCATGTGCCCCGCCTCGTGCAGCGCGACGGACACGCAGATGCCCAGCGCGAACAGCGCGACCCCGAAAATGTAGGCGAGCACGCGCTACTTCCCTCCAGTTCTGGCGATTTCGGCGGCGCGGGCGCGCGCCCACTCCTCCGCGGCGAATACATCTTGCAGGTCACGCGGCTCGCGATGCCAGCCGAGCGCCGCCTGAACCACCCGTTCGACGGTGTCCACGATGGACGTGAAACCGATGTTCCCGCCGAGGAAGGCCGCCACCAGTTCCTCGTTGGCGGCGTTGAACACGGCGGGCAGGCAGCCGCCGACCGTGCCGGCGTGCCGGGCCAGCTCGACCGCGGGGAAGGCGGTGTTGTCCAGCGGCTCGAAGGTCCAGGCCGCGGCCTGGTCCCAACGGCAGGGGCGCGCCGCGCCGGGCACCCGGTCCGGCCAGTGCAGCGCCAGCGCGATGGGCAGCCGCATGTCCGGCGGACTGGCCTGGGCCAGCGTGGAACCGTCGGTGAAAGTCACCATCGAGTGGACGATCGACTGCGGGTGCACCACCACGTCGATCGCGTCACAGGGCACGTCGAACAGCAGTTTCGCCTCGATCAGCTCCAGGCCCTTGTTCACCAGGGTGGCCGAGTTGATGGTGACCAGCGGGCCCATGGACCAGGTGGGATGGGCCAGCGCGTCCTCGACCGTGACGTCGGCCATCTCCGCTTTCGTGCGGCCACGGAACGGCCCGCCCGAGGCGGTGAGCACCAGCCGGCCGACCTCCTCCTTGCGGCCGCCTCGAAGCACCTGTGCCAGCGCGGAGTGCTCGGAGTCGACCGGCACGAGCTGTCCCGGCTTGGCCGCCTTGAGCACCAGCGGGCCGCCCGCGATGAGGGACTCCTTGTTGGCCAGGGCGAGGGTCGCGCCGGTTTCCAGCGCCTTGAGTGTCGGCGCGAGTCCCTGCGAGCCGGGCATGCCGTTGAGCACCACATCCACCGGCACCGCGCCGATCAGCTCGGTGACCGCGTCCGCCCCGGCGAAGATCCGCGGCAGCCGGAATTCGCCGCGCGCGTACCCACGCCGCTGCGCCTCGGCGTACAGGGCGAGCTGCAGGTCCTCGACCGCGGTCGGCTTGATCACCGCGATCGCGTCGACCTCGTGCGCGATCGCCTGTGCGGCCAGCGCACCCGGATCGGAACCGCCCGCGGCGATGCCCGCGACGCGGAACAACGGCTTGTTGCGGACCGCCACGTCGAGGGCCTGCGTGCCGATGGAACCTGTGGAACCGAGCACGAGCACGGTACGGGGTGAGTTCATCACGGCTATTGTCTCGTGGGACCATCGGGACGGACGTGATGGGTGTCTTCTAGGAGTGAATGTGGCTGGCAAGGCGGTTCAGAAGCGGCAGCAGAGCGGTGTCAGGACCGTGGACCCGCGTGACGAGCCGTCGGCCGAGTGGGGCTGGCACGGCTCCTTCCCGAAGGCGACACGGATCGCCGGGTGGATCAGCGCGATCGTGATGTTCGCGATGATCTACAACAACCACGAGAACAACACCGAGAACGTGTGGCTCATCGGCGGCGGTCTCGCGATCGTCATCCTGCTGCTGATCGACCTGCGCCGCCAGCGCACCGCCTGGCGCCGCTGAGGCTCTCAGCCTTCCGCGGCCAGCTGGCCGCAGGCCGCGGCGATCTCCTGGCCGCGGGTGTCGCGAACCGTGCACGCCACTCCCCCGGCGTTGACCCGGCGCACGAACTCCCGCTCCACCGGCTTCGGGCTGGCGTCCCACTGGCTGCCCGGCGTCGGGTTCAGCGGGATCACGTTGACGTGCACGAGTTGGCCGAGGTGCCGGCGAAGGCGCTTCGCCAGCAGATCCGCCCGCCACGGCTGGTCGTTGACGTCCCGGATCAGCGCGTACTCGATCGACACCCGCCGGCCACTCACCTCGGCGTAGTACTGTGCGGCCGCCAGCACGTCGTCGACCGGCCAGCGGTTGTTCACCGGGACCAGGGTGTCCCGTAGCTCGTCGTCCGGCGTGTGCAGCGACACCGCCAGCCGGACCTGCATCCTTTCGTCGGCCAGCTTGCGGATCGCGGGCGCGAGCCCCACGGTCGACACCGTCACCGACCGCTGCGAAATGCCCAGGCCGTCCGGCGCCGGATCGGTGATGCGCCGGACCGCCGCGACCACCCGCTGGTAGTTGGCCAGCGGCTCGCCCATGCCCATGAAGACGATGTTCGACAGCCGCCCGGCGCTCGGCCCGCCGTCGGCGCCGGGCATCAGCCCGTCCCGCATCACGGCCGCGGCCGAGCGGACCTGGTCGACGATCTCGGCGGTGGACAGGTTGCGCTCCAGCCCGCCCTGGCCGGTGGCACAGAACGGACAAGCCATCCCGCATCCGGCCTGGCTGGAGATGCACAGCGTGGCGCGGTCGGGGTAACGCATGAGCACGCTCTCCAGCAACGTGCCGTCGTGCGCGCGCCACAACGTCTTGCGGGTGCTGCCGTCGTCACAGGCCAGCGCGCGGACCGCGGTCAGCAGCGGCGGCATGAGCTCGGCCACGAGCCGCTCCCTGGCGGCCGCCGGGATGTCGGTCATCGCCGCGGGGTCGACGGTCAGCCGAGAGAAGTAGTGGTTCGACAGCTGCTTGGCGCGAAACGGCTTCTCACCGAGTTCGGCCACGGCGGCCGCGCGTTCGGCGGCGGTCAGGTCGGCGAGGTGACGCGGCGGCAGCCCGCGTTTGGGCGCGTCGAAGACGAGGGGAAGAGCGGTCATAACCGGTCAAGTGTCCCACAGGGGAGCCACGGAGAGCCGCGACGGGCTTGCTTGCCATTCGATCGTTCCCGATATATCGTGAACATGTCGGAATACAACGCGAGCAGTCAAGAGGCGGCTCGCAACGAACTCGAGAGGCATGAACATGAGGCAGCGAAACTTCCGGGGACCTTTTCCCGGACCTGAAGCGCGCGCAGCGGCATTCGGCCCGTGGGCACGTGGTGGATTCGGCGAGTTCCCGCCCGGCTGGGGGCCTGGTCATGGCGGGCCCTGGGGCGGGCCACGAGGTCGCGGTGGGCCGCGCGGTCGCGGCAGGCGCGGCAGGCGTGGTGACGTCCGCGCGGCGATCCTCGCACTGCTGGCCGAGCAGCCGAGGCATGGCTACGAGATCATCAGCGAAATCGCCGAGCGCAGCGGCGGGTTCTGGCGCCCCAGCCCGGGCTCCGTCTACCCGACCCTGCAGTTGCTGGCCGACGAAGGCCTGGTGAGCAGCCGGGACGAGGGCGGCAAGAAGCTGTTCGAACTGACCGAAACCGGTCGCGCCGCCGCCGAATCCCAGGACGGCGCGCCGCCCTGGGAGCAGATCGCACTCGACGTCGACCCCGCCGAAGTGAACCTGCGCAAGGCGGGCGCGACACTGGCCGCCGCCGCGATCCAGGTGTCGCAGGCGGGCACGCCGAGCCAGAAGACGCGCGCCGTCGAGGTGCTCGACGAAGCTCGCCGCTCGCTCTACGGAATCCTCGGCGAGATCGACACCGACGAAGGTGAAGAGGACGACAATTAGTTACGAGGGAGACCTGGAGTAAGTCAGGCGGCACGACCGGCGGCCGGCCCATGTGTGGGATTCCGCGGCACTTTCGGTCGGCTTGGTATCCATCGGCTTGGTATCCATCGGCACAGCGCTACCGCTGACCGGAGAGCATGATGCCGGCGGGCTTTTCGCGGACATGAACCCGATAGCCCACCGGCAGCGTGTACCCACCGTCCGAATTTCCGTTGCGGCGCAAAACTTCCTCGATGGCGCGGGCCGCCACAACGGGGCTGAACTCGATCTTCAGCACTGCCTCGCAGGCCGCGCGGTCGCGAAACCACCACCGGGTCTCGACGCGACGGCAGCGGAAACCCTGGCCGGCGAAGAAGCTCTCGACCGCCGGTGGGTCGTAGTGCGGCAGATCCGCCCGCATCCAGTCGCCGTAAGGTCCAGACGTCACGTCGAGATCGACGATCGCCAGCGCCCCGCCCCGCCGCAGCACGCGATCCGCTTCGCGCAGGCCGGGTTCGCAACCAGGGCCGAAAAAGTACGCCGTCCGCGCATGCACCACGTCCGCACAGCTGTCGGGCAACGGGAGCCGTTGGGCCGAACCATGGCGAACCTCGGTCGAAGGCAATTCCCTGACTCGCCGCCGAGCCCGCCGCACGAGCGGCTCATGGGGTTCCACACCTATCACCGACTTCGCGGACTCGGCGAACCGCGCCAGGTGGAAACCATCACCGCAGCCGACGTCCACCACGTCCCGCCCGGACCAGTCGCATTCTTCGGCCAGTACCCGCCAGATCTCGCCGCCGATATCCTGCGCGCGGTTCTCGAGCTCGTAGACGTCCGGGTGATACCAGATGTTCGGGCTCGGTACGACGCCGCGACGGGCAGGCTTCCACACGACGCAAGGATATTTGGCGCGGTGAACCCCTCCGGTTGGCCGTAAGATGTATGGCCTTCCCCAGGGAGTGAGCATGTTAGGCAGCGTCCCCGCAACCCGATCCCTACTTCCTTCCGGCCTGCCATGCTGGGTCGAACTCGCGACGGCAGACGAGAACGCCGCGCAGGCGTTCTACGGCGGCCTGTTCGGCTGGACCTACCGGGCCATCCGCCATCCTGCCACCAGAAACGGCCGTTACCTGCTGGCCTCACTGGACGATGCGGACGTCGGTGGTCTCTACCTGGCCGAACCGGGGCAGCGGAGCGCCTGGACGATCAACGTCGCGGTGCGCAACACCATCAATGCCGCGGAATGGGTGGAACACCTCGGCGGCGAAGTAACCCGCGCGCCGGTCAGCATCCCCCATCACGGCAGCATCCTGCGCGCCAGCGACCCGGGCGGCACACCCGTGGTGTTCTGGCAACCGCCGGAAACCTGGGACTTCGCCTCCGGTGAGCCCAACACCTTCTCCGGCGCCGATCTCAACACACGCGACGGCACGGCTGCCGACCACTTTTTCTGCCGCCTGTTCAACTACACCGCCGTCCAGATCGGCGACCACCACGGTATCGACTACATGGAATGGCGGCTGGGCAACCAGCCCGTGCTGTACCGGTACGTGATGGGGCCGGAGTATCCCCCGGACACCCCGCCCCACTGGATGGTCTACTTCCAGGTCCATCCGGACCGCGGGACCGACGCGGCCACGGAGCACGCGCTGCTCCTCGGCGGCAGCGTCGTCGTCAACCCCTACGACACGCCCTGGGGACGCATCGCGATCCTCGCCGACCCCGCGGGCGCCACATTTTCGATCATCGACCACTCGGTGACGCTCGACGACTGGGGTCGCGCCGAAGTCGACGACCCCTATGACGATTAGCCGACAAACGCCGTCAGCAGCACCCAGGAGACGACGGCCGACGGCAGGAGGGAGTCCAGGCGGTCCATCAGACCGCCGTGGCCGGGCAGCACCGTGCCCATGTCCTTGATACCGAGGTCCCGCTTCATCAGCGACTCGACCAGATCGCCGAGGGTGGCGGTGAGCACGATGGCTGCCCCGAAGATCGCGCCCTGCCAGGCGTGACCGTGGAGCATCAGCGAGACCGTCAGCGAGCCCGCCACGACGCCCGTGATCATCGATCCGGTGAAGCCCTCCCAGGTCTTCTTCGGACTGATCGACGGTGCCATCGGATGCTTGCCCCTCAGCACCCCCGCGACATACCCGCCGGTGTCCGAGGCCACCACGCCGATAAGGAAGGTGAGCACCCGCCCCACCCCGTCGGGCGGCAGCACGAGCATCGCGGCGAAGGAGGCGAACAACGGAAGGTACGCGGCGGCGAAGATCGACGCCGTGGCATCGCGCAGATAGCCCTTCGGACCGCCGGGCAGCCGCCACAACAGGCACATGAGCACCGTGACAGCGAACGCGACCAGGGCGCCGTCACGGCCGAACGGCCAGGTCAGCCAGATCATGGCCTGGCCCCCGACCAGCACCGGGACCAGCGCGATCCTGATCCCCGCCGCCCGGCGCGACGCCTGCGCGAGCTCGATCGTGCCGACCGCGATCGCGGCGCCGATGACGCCGATGAACACGTACCGCACGGTGAGCAGCGAGACAAGGACCGCCGCCCCCAGCACCAGCCCGACGCCGATCGCGGCGGGCAGGTTGCGGCCGGCCCGCGATGCCTTCTTGGCCGGTTCCGACGGCTGCGCGCCGTCCTGGCCGGGCTCCACCCCGTTCGCCTGGTCAGGACCCCGCACCGCGTGCTCGTCCGGCGGGGGAACCGGTCCCGGCGAGCCGTTGCCCTCGACGGGCACGGTCGGCCGTTCGCCGTGACCAGCGGAGTCACGGTTGTCGGCCGGACTGTCCGGGGACGGCGTCACGACCTTGCCCCGCTCTTCGCCCACCTGGACCATCAGACCTCGAGAAGCTCGGCTTCCTTGTGTTTGACGAGCTCGTCGACCTGGCCCACGTAATTGTCGGTGAGGTGCTGCAACTCCTTCTCCGCGCGCGCGACCTCGTCCTCGCCGGCCTCGCCGTCCTTGGCGATGCGGTCCAGCTCTTCCTTGGCCTTACGGCGGATACCGCGGATGTGCACCTTCGCGTCCTCGCCCTTGCTCTTGGCCATCTTGACCATCTCGCGCCGCCGCTCCTCGGTGAGCTGCGGGATCACGATCCGGATGATCGTGCCGTCGTTGCTCGGGTTCACCCCGAGGTCGGAGTCGCGGATGGCCTTTTCGATCGCGTTGAGCTGGCTCTGGTCATACGGCTTGACGACCGCCATCCGCGCTTCGGGGATGCTGACGCTCGCCACCTGGTTCAGGGGCATGGTCGCGCCGTATGCCTCCACGGTGATCCGGGAGAACATCGCCGGGTTGGCCCGACCGGTCCGCACCGACGAAAGATCCTCCTTGGCGAAGGACACCGTTTTTTCCATCTTCTCCTCGGCATCGAGGAGGGTCTCGTCGATCACGGCTACTCCCGTTGTCTCGTCGTCCTACTGCGATCCCACCACCGGCCGGGGCGTCAGCCCACGGCGGGGGTACTGACCAGTGTGCCGATCCTCTCACCACGGACCGCACGAGCGATGTTCCCCTCGGTGAGCAGGTTGAACACGATGATCGGCATGTTGTTGTCCATGCACAGGCTGAACGCGGTGGCGTCGGCGACCTTGAGCCCCCGTTCGAGGACTTCGCGGTGCGAAATCTCGTCGAACATCTTGGCGCCGGGGTCGTGCTTCGGGTCGGCGGTGAACACGCCGTCGACCGCCTTGGCCATCAGCACGACCTCACAGCCGATCTCCAACGCCCGCTGGGCGGCGGCGGTGTCGGTGGAGAAGTACGGCATGCCGACACCGGCGGCGAAGATGACCGCCCGCCCCTTCTCCAGATGCCGCTCGGCCCGGCGCGGGATGTAGGGTTCGGCGACCTGGCCCATGGTGATCGCGCTCTGCACCCGGGTCGGCACGCCCTCCTTCTCCAGGAAGTCCTGGAGGGCGAGGCAGTTCATCACGGTGCCGAGCATGGCCATGTAGTCCGCGCGGTCGCGGTCCATCCCCCGCTGGGAAAGCTCCGCGCCGCGGAAGTAGTTGCCGCCGCCGATCACCACCGCCATCTGCACGCCGGTGCGGACGACCTCCGCGATCTGCACGGCCACCGAGTGCACCACGTCCGGGTCGACGCCAAGAGAGCCGCCTCCCAGCATCTCGCCACCCAGTTTCAGCAGCACTCGCCGGTAACAACCGGCGCCGGCCCTGTCGTCGTTCATCCCGGCCTGCCTTCTCGCCCCCGTAGCTTCGCGGGCGCGTCCTGCCTCACCAAGCGCGTGTCGAATCTGGCTCGGTCCATCCTTGCTCGTAATCGTGCCCCGTCCCCCGATTGCCACGGGAGACGGGGCACGTTTACCGGTGAGCTCGTGCTGTCGCGATCCCCGCTCGGCGGTCACCTCACGGTTCACGACAGCCTGGCTACTGCTGACCGACCTCGAACCGGGCGAACCGCGTCACGGTCACGCCCGCCGCGTCGAGCAGCTGCTTCACGGTCTTCTTGTTGTCGGTCACCGACGGCTGCTCCAGCAGCACGGTGTCCTTGTAGAAGGCGTTGACCTTGCCTTCAGTGATCTTCGGCAGGGCCTGCTCCGGCTTGCCCTCGGCGCGCGCGGTCTCCTCGGCGATCCGGCGCTCGGCCTCGACCAGGTCGGCGGGCACCTCGTCACGGGTGAGGTACTTCGGCTTGAGCGCCGCGATCTGGAGCGCGGCGCCACGGGCCGCCTCCGCGTTGCCGCCGGTGTACTCGACCAGCACGCCGACCGCGGGCGGCAAGCCGGCGCCACGGCGGTGCAGGTAGGCCTCGACCGTGCCCGCGAAGGCCACCACGCGGCGCAGCACCAGCTTCTCGCCGATCCTGGCCGCCAGCTCCTGCACGGCCTCGCCGACGGTCTTGCCGGACTCGATCTCCGCCGAGGACAACTTCTCCACGTCGTCGGTGCGGACGGTCTTCGCCACCGCCACGATCTTGTCGGCCAGCTGCTGGAACTGCTCGTTCTTGGCGACGAAGTCGGTCTCGGAGTTGAGCTCGACCAGCACGCCGCCGTCACCGGCGACCAGGCCCTCGGCCGTGGCGCGCTCGGCACGCTTGCCGACGTCCTTCGCGCCCTTGATGCGCAGCAACTCGACCGCCTTGTCGAAGTCGCCACCCGCCTCCTCCAGGGCCTTCTTGCAGTCCATCATGCCGGAGCCGGTGAGCTCGCGGAGACGCTTCACGTCAGCCGCGGTGTAGTTCGCCATCGTGCGTTTTCCGTTCCCTTCGGAATTGCCAGTGCCGCGCGGCGACCGGCTGAGACGCCAGCGCGGATTCGAAATCAGGAGGAGGTGGTCTGCTCCGCGGCCTGCTCGCCGCCGGTCAACTGCTCGATCTCCCACTCGGCCAGCGGCTCGTCGGTGGCCACACCCGGCTCGGGCTTGTCCTGCCCCTCCGAGGCGGAGCCGTTGCGGCCCGAGCGGGCGAGCAGGCCGGCCGCGGCGGCTTCGGCGACCACCTTGGTGAGCAGCGCGGCGGAACGGATCGCGTCGTCGTTGCCCGGGATCGGGTAGTCGACCTCGTCCGGGTCGCAGTTGGTGTCCAGCACCGCGACGACCGGGATGTTCAGCTTGCGCGCCTCGCCGACGGCGATGTGCTCCTTCTTGGTGTCGACGATCCACACCGCGCTCGGCACCTTCGCCATGTCGCGGATACCGCCGAGAGTCTTCTCCAGCTTCTCCTTCTCACGGGTGAGCGTGAGCACCTCGCGCTTGGTCAGCCCCTGGAAGCCACCGGTCTGCTCCTGCGACTCGAGTTCCTTCAGCCGCTGCAGGCGCTTGTGCACGGTCTGGAAGTTGGTCAGCATCCCGCCCAGCCAGCGCTGGTTGACGTAGGGCATGCCCACGCGCTGCGCTTCGGTGGCGATCGCTTCCTGGGCCTGCTTCTTGGTGCCGACGAACATGATCGTGCCGCCGTGCGCGACGGTCTCCTTGATGAACTCGAACGCGCGATCGATGTAGGTCAGCGTCTGCTGCAGGTCGATGATGTAGATGCCGTTGCGCTCGGTGAGGATGTAGCGCTTCATCTTCGGGTTCCAGCGCCGGGTCTGATGCCCGAAGTGCACGCCGGAATCGAGCAGCTGCTTCATGGTGACGACGGCCATGGCCGGATCCGCACCTCTATCTGTGTTGAGCGCGCCGGGTCGCCCCGGCCGCATGGTCGGTTTTGTCGCCGTCGGCCAGGTGGCCGGCAGCCCTGGTGCCGTGCCGGGGCCCGGACCCCGCCGATCACGAGCGGGGACCGCCGGGCGCCGTGCGTTCACCGGTCCTGCGGAGCACTCTGGACGTGGAACATGCACGTACACGCGAAGTCAGCCTGTGCTGTGACAGGCCGCGCCGATAGTGTACGCCCAGCCCCCGACGACTTCAGCGCGGGCAAGGCGAATCCGGGCAAGTTGTCCACATGGACCCTGGTTGTCCACAGATTTCCGATCCCCGTCCCATTCCGGTTCCCAAGGCGCCACGCTGGGTATATGACCGCTTTCAAACTGTTCCTGGCGTTCCTTGCCCTGCCCGTGGTGCCAGGGCCGGCCGCGGCGCAGGTCATGGAGCCGAGGTTCTCCTGGCCGCTGTCCCCGGAACCGGCGGTGACCAGGCCGTTCGACGGCCCGGCGACCGACTACGGCGCCGGTCATCGCGGCGTGGATCTGGCGGCCGCGCCCGGTCAGCCGGTGCTCTCGGCCGGGCCCGGAGTCGTCGTTTTCGCCGGGGTCGTGGCCGGGCAGGGTGTGCTGTCCATCGACCACGATGGCGGGCTTCGCACCACGTACGAGCCGGTGACCGTGGCGGTCATGGCGGGGACCCAGGTCTACCGGAGGCAGCCGGTGGGCACCGTGAACCCCGGACATCCGGGCTGCGCGGCCACGGCCTGCCTGCACTGGGGCGTCCTCCGGGACGGGGAGTACCTCAACCCGCTCGGGCTGATCCGGACGGAGTCGGTGATCCGCCTGAAACCGTGGAACGGCCCCTGAGCGCGGTGCCGGAGTTCGCCGAGTGGCGGGTGGCGCTCGCGGTGACGGTTAGCGGCTCGTGCCGCCTGAAGTCCTACACGCCGGCCTGTTCGGTAAGCCGGGCACGCAGGCGCAACACGGCGCGGGTGTGCAGCTGGCTGACCCGCGATTCGGTGACGCCCAGCACCTTGCCGATCTCGGCGAGGGTGAGGCTTTCGAAGTAGTAGAGGCTGACCACGATCCGGTCGCGCTCGGTCAGCTGCGCGATGGCCTCCGCGAGCTGGCGGCGATTGTCCCGGTCGACCAGCACCGCCGCCGGGTCGACCGCTCCGTCGTCCGGAAGGGTGTCGACCAGCGAGCCGCTCTCCTTACCGGCGGCCATCAGGTCCTCCAGCGCCGCGACGCTGGTGAGCTGCAGCTGGCGGTAGAGGTCGCGCAGCTCGTCGACGCCGATGCCGAGCTCGTTGGCCACCTCGCTGTCGGTCGGCGTCCGGCGCAGCCGCGCCCCCAGCCGCTCCATCGCCCGCTCCGCCTCACGTGCGCGGCTGCGCACCACACGGGGCACCCAGTCCTGGGACCTGAGGTCGTCGAGGATGGCACCGCGGATGCGCTGCATCGCATACGTCTCGAACCGCAGCCCGCGGTCGGGATCGAACTTCTCGATCGCGTCGATCAGGCCGAAGATGCCCGACTGCACGAGGTCGCCGACGTCCACGTGGGTGGGCAGCCCGGTGCCCACGCGACCCGCGACGTACTTGACCAGCGGCGCGTAGTGCAGCACCAGCCGCTCCCGCAACCGCTGGTTGGGGTGGTCGCGGAACTCGCACCACAGAGCCTGAATGCCGGCTTCGACATCGTTCCGGACCGTGTCATTCAGTGCTGCGTCGTTCGAAGCCGCGTCATTCCGGGCTGGGTCATTCGAGGCTACGTCGTTCGGCGCTGGATCATCCCGGACCGCATCGCTCGAACCCGCATCATTCCGGACCGCATCGCTCCGGGCTGGGTCACTCCAGGCTACGTCGTTCAACGCTGAATCGTTCCGGACCGCATCGCTCGAACCCGCATCATTCCGGGCTGGGTCGTTCGGGGCTGCGTCGTTCGGCGCTGTGCCGGCGTCCGCGGCCGCCTTGGAGCGACCGCCGCACGCAGGTACGTCGCTATCGCCGTTCGGGTGGCCGTCCGAATGGTGGGCGTCGGTCAGTCGCAGGTCGGCTGTCACGCGGTGGACGCTCTCGGCAGGGGTCTCAGTTCGGTCTCCGGGCTCAGGCGTGATCGGTCGGCTTCGGCAGTCCTTCCGGTGCTCACCCGCGTTCATCGGGCACGGGGGTGAGCCTGGTCATGAATCTCCTTCAGCCGCTCAACTGTCACGTGAGTGTAAAGCTGTGTCGTGGCAAGCGTAGCGTGACCGAGCAGTTCCTGAACGCTGCGAAGGTCCGCGCCTCCCTCTAGAAGGTGGGTAGCGGCCGAGTGTCGCAACCCGTGCGGGCCGACATCCGCCGCCTGGGGGACCGAAGCAACCGCGTCGTGTACGACCCGCCGCGCGGTTCGCGGGTCGAGCCTGCCGCCGCGAACCCCGAGGAACAGGGCCTTCTCATCCGCCCGCCGCACTTCGCTCACGACAGCCGGCCTGCCGGTCTCCAGCCAGCCGCGCAGCGCTCGTTCGGCCGGGAACCCGAACGGGACGACCCGCTCCTTGCCCCCCTTGCCCAGGACCCGGACCACCCGGCGGCCGAACTCGACGTCGCCGATGTCGAGTCCGCACAACTCCGACACTCGCAGCCCGGTGGCATAGAGCAGTTCGAGGACGGCGTGATCACGCAGGCCCTGAGGATCCTGCTGGGCGGCACCGGAACCCGAAGCGGCCAGCACCTCGCCCGCTTCGTCCTGGCTCAGCACGGCCGGGAGAGTGCGATGTGTGCGGGGCGCCATCAGCCGGGCCCCAGGGTCCCCGGTGAGCGCCCCCTGCCTGCGCGCCCAGGCGGTGAACGTTCGTGCGGCGGCCGCCCGCCGGGCCAGTGTTGTGCGGCCCGCCCCGGTGCTGTGCTGGCGGGCCAGCCACGCCCGGAGCAAGGCGACATCCAGCCCTTCGAGTGCACGACTCTCCGCGGATGTTCGCTCCGAATCCGGGCTCACGCAGTCCGCCGGATCGGTGCCGGAATCACCGTCCTTCCTGGTGCCGTCCAGCCGATACAGGAATCCGAGCAAGGAAACCATGTCACCGACGTACGCGCGCACGGTGTGCTCGGACAAGCCGCGTTCCAGCCCGAGGTGCCGCTCGAAGGCGTCGACCAACCGGGCAGCGGACTCCGGTAACGCGGCCCGCAGGCGCCGGAGATCAACCCGATGATCGCGATCGTTCGGTGACATACCCTTCACGCTGGGCTAAACGGAGCCGATGGTCAAGCATCGCCACGCTCCCGAGAGCCCGCGACACCACCTCCATCCTGTTCGGCGGCCGGGCGCCCACCGTCCGGACTGCCGCGCTGGCGGGCCGCCTGCTTCCACCCGCTGTCGCAGCGCTCCGCGAACTCGTCCAACTCAAGCGCCGGCAGCAGCGCACGCACCCGGGACAGCGGCACCCCTGACTCGGCGGCGATCCGCTCGGCGGACTTGCCTTCGCGCCGGTCCAGCGCCTCGTGCACGCGGAGCGCGTCGGGGCCGAGCCGGTCCGTCGGCTTTCGGGGACTGACCTTGCCGGGCAGCGGCTCACCCAGCCTTCCCACGTTCTCGATCACGTCCTCCACGGAGGTGACCAAGGTGGCCGCGGCCGCCTGGATCAGTTCGTGGCAGCCGACGGACATCGCCGAGGTGACCGGGCCCGGTACGGCCATCACGACCTTGCCAAGGACACCGGCCGTGGTCGCGGTGTTCCGGGCACCGCTGCGCCGTCCGGCCTCCACCACCACCGTGCCCTGGCTCAGCGCGGCGATGAGCCGGTTGCGCACCAGAAATCGGTGGCGAGCCGGCGAAGTGCCGGGCGGATACTCACTGACCACGAGCCCCCCTAGCTCGGCGATCTTGGTCAGGAGCGTCACGTGTCCGGCCGGATAGCCCGCGTCCAGGCCGCAGCCGAGCACTGACACCGTCACCCCTGTCGCCGCCAGCGCTCCTCGGTGTGCGGCGCCGTCGATGCCATAGGCCGCGCCGGAGAAGACCGAGAGCTCGCGCCCGGCGAGCCCGTACGCGATTTCGCCCGCGACGTGCTCCCCGTATCCGGTGGCCGCCCTGGACCCCACGATCGCGACCGCCGCCTCGGTGGTCTCGTCGAGCCGTGGTTCTCCCCGGACCCACAGGGCGAGTGGCTGCGCCATGCCTTGCACGCCCCGTCGGCTGGCCTGGTCGAGGCACAGCAGCGGCCAGGCGGGCCATTCGCCGTCCTCGGGGATCACCAGGCGCGCCCCCATTTCCTCCCCCGCCGCCAGATCTTCTTCCGCGCGGTCGATCTCCCGGCGCGCCGCCGTCTCCTCGCGGACCCGCGTGGGACACTCGCCCGCCCGGACGGCCTTCGCCGCGGCCACCGGCCCCAGCTCGTTGACGAACGCGTTGAGCCCGATTGCGGGCGGCTCGGCAACCCGCAGCAGGTATGCCCGCGCGAGCCGCTCCTCGGCCAGGCTGGTCATGCCGCTCTCCTGTCCCGGAATTCGAGCGCGGCGGCCACGTGATCGCCGTCCGGCCGGGCGGCTTCGCTGAGGTCGGCGAGAGTCCAGGCGAGCCGCAGGCAGCGATCGGCGCCTCGTGCCGTCACCAGACCTCTGTCGAGCCCGCGATCGAGCAGTTCCGTCACGTTGGACGGCAGGGCGAACTCGCGCCGCAGTGCCGGGCCGGGCACCTCGGCGTTGGTCCGCCAGCCGTGCGTGGCCCACCGTTCCGCGGCCCGTGCCCTGGCCGCCAGCACCCGTTTCCGGACCACCTCGGTGGATTCGGGCACGTCGCCCTGACGCGTGGTCATCGCCGTTATGGGGCGCATTCGCACCCGGAGGTCCACCCGGTCCAGCAACGGACCGGAAAGCCTGCTCAGATAGCGTCGGCGTGCTGCCGCCGAGCAGCAGCAGTCGACCTCCCGCGGCGGTGCGCAGGGACACGGATTGGTCGCCAAAACCAACTGGAAGCGAGCGGGGTAGCAGACCATCCCCCGGCTCCTGGCGAGCCGGACCTCGCCCTCTTCGAGCGCGGTGCGGAGCGATTCCAGCCGGTCCGCGGCGAACTCGCAGGCCTCGTCCAGCAGGAGCACCCCCCGGTGCGCCCTGCTGATCAGGCCGGGCCCGGGGAGACCGACCCCGCCGCCGATCAACGCCGCCACCGAGACCGAGTGGTGCGGGGCGACGAACGGCGGCACACTGATCAGCGGAGACGTCCGGGACAGCGAGCCGTGCACCGAATGCACGGCGGTGACCTCCAGCGATTCCTCCACGGACAACGGCGGCAGCAGGCCGGGCAACCGTTTGGCCAGCATCGTCTTTCCCACCCCGGGCGGGCCGGTCAGGAGCAGGTGATGCCCGCCCGCCGCCGCCACCTCCAGCGCCCAGCGGGCCTCCGGCTGCCCGAGTACGTCCGCCAGATCCGGGACCCGCGGCGGCTCCACCTCGTCGGGCGGGTCAGGCGAGTTCAGCGCGTTCTCGCCGTGGAGCCACGCCACGACGTCGCGGAGCCTGGCCGCTCCTCGCACCTCCAGTCCGTCCACCAGGGCCCCTTCGAACAGCGAGGGCGCGGGAACGACCGCGCGTTTCATGCCTGCGTTGCGGGCGGCGAGCAACCCGGGCAAAACGCCCCGGACCTCGCGGAGTCTGCCGTCCAGTGCGAGTTCGCCCAGCAGGACGGTGCCCAGCAGGCGAGTCGTGGGCACCCGGCCCGCCGCCGCCAGCACCGCGACCGCGATGGCCAGGTCATAACCCGACCCGAGCTTCGGCAGGTTGGCCGGGGACAGCCCGAGAGTGACCTTCTCGCTCGGCCACTCCTGGTTCGAGTTCCGGACCGCCGAGCGCACCCTGTCCTTCGCCTCGCGAAGCCCGGCGTCGGGGAGGCCGACGAGCTTGACGCCGGGCATCCCGCCGCCGATATCGGCCTCGACCTCGACCAGCCGGCCCTGGATGCCCAGCAGGGCCACCGACCAGGCGCGCGCGATCGGCATCAGAACGCACCTTCGATGTGCCGCAACCGGACTTCCCCGTCTCGGGGTAGCAAGATCGAGATCACGTCGAACCGGATATGGCACCACCCCACCCGGTGCGCGCTCAGCCACTGGCCGGTGAGCCGCCGGATGCGGGCGATCTTTTCGGGCGTGACGGCTTCGGCCGGATCGCCGAATCTCGTCCCGGCGCGGGTTTTGACCTCGCACACGAGGAGTGTCCGGCCATCGGTGGCGACCACATCGAGTTCGCCTTCACGGCATCGCCAGTTCTTGGACAGCACGACGAAGCCGAGCTTCGCCAGATGCCGTGCGGCCAGGTCCTCGCCTTTCCGGCCGAGCCGCAGATGCGGTGCCATCGTCTCGGGCTGGGCATGCCTTGTCAGAGTGCTCATCGTTGCTATCCCCCTGGGAGTCGGATCGTTCGCCTGCCCATGACGCTGCCAGGTGCGGCGGCGGGGACACCAGAACGAATTCGACCACCTGTGGACAACCCGCCCCATGTGGATAAACAGGGTCTTCCGCACGGGTTTTCCGCGGGACTGTCGGCCCTCTGTGTTAGGCAGCGGCGCCGAAGGTAGCCCGGCGGCACGGCTGTGCGACACACGAACCGGGCAAGAACGCGCCAGCTCGTCGGACACGCCGGTTTCGTTCGCTCGATCGTGTTCAGCCCAGACGGAGGAACTTTCGCCACGGGCAGCGAAGACAGGACGATCCGTCCCCCAGCCGAGGGGGTTCAGCTGGAGAACGGGCCGTCTTCGGGAAGCCGGAGGTCTGGCTTTTCGAGCTCCTCGACGTTGACGTCCTTGAAGGTGATCACCCGGACGTTCTTCACGAAGCGCGCTGGGCGGTACATGTCCCAGACCCACGCGTCGGACATCCGCACCTCGAAGTAGACCTCACCGCCAGCGTCGCGGACCTGGACGTCCACCGCGTTGGCCAGGTAGAACCGGCGCTCGGTCTCCACCACGTACGAGAACTGGCTGACGATGTCCCGGTACTCCCGGTACAGCGACAACTCCATCTCGGTCTCGTACTTCTCGAGATCCTCTGCGCTCATGGAATCGGCGCCCCTCCTTGCGAGCTGAACCGGTATCCGGCGACGGAACTCTCATTCTGACTCAAGCCGCCGTCGAGGGCACGCACCGGCGCACCGACCTGGCCGAGCGCGGCCACGCTCAGCATCACCCGGCGGGGTGAGCGCCGCCCGTGGGCGGCGGCCGCCGTCGCCACGTTGGCATAGGACCACCGATGTACCTCACTCGGGCCGTGTTCGGTGAGTGCCGCGCCGTGCTCGGCCGTGCTGTAACCCTTGTGCACGTCGAATCCGTAGATCGGGTGTTCGGCGTGCAGGTCGGTCATGATGCGGTCCCTGGTCACCTTGGCCAGCACCGACGCCGCCGCGACGCAGGCCACCGCACGGTCGCCCTTGACCACCGGAACGCTCGGGGCGGGCAGCCCGGGCACCCGGAACCCGTCGGTCAGGACATAGCCGGGGCAGACCCTCAGCGCCGCCACCGCCCGGCGCATGCCCTCGATGTTGGTGACGTGGATGCCGAGGGCGTCGACCTCGTCCGGCGAGACCACGATGATCGAGTAGTCGAGGGCCCTCGCCAACACCCGCTCGTACACCCGTTCGCGTGCCAGCGGCGTGAGCAGTTTCGAATCGTCGAGTTCGGTCAACCTCGCCGCGTCCCCCGGGCGGAGGACACACGCGGCGACCACGAGCGGGCCCGCGCAGGCGCCACGGCCCGCCTCGTCCACGCCGGCGACCGGGCCCAGGCCGCGCCGGTCCAGGGCCGACTGCAGACCCCAGGACGTCTCCCCCCGGATGACCGCCCGGGGTGGCCGGAGCGCCGAAGAGCTACGCACTCGCCTACCGCTTCCGCTCGACCGCCCCGCGCACCCCGGCACCGAACCGGCGGCCGAGCACCAGGGCCGGCCACGCGGCGATCGCGCCGAAGCCGAGCGGGATGCCTTCCTGCCAGCTCCGCGCGCTCAGCCCGAGTGCGGCCGACTGGGTGGCGGCCTGCGGGTTGGTGTCGCTCACGCCGCCCCACCTGCTGGGCGGCAGCACGATGACCCTCGCCTTACCGATGATGTCCGACACGGGCACCACCCCGCGCAACCCGCCGCCACCCTGGCAGCGCGAGTCGCAGGAGTTGTTGCGGTTGTCACCCATCACCCAGACGTATCCGTCGGGCACCTTGACCGGTTCGAACGGCTCCTGCCTCGGATTGTCCGGGTCTTCCCAGTGGATGTACGGCTCGTTCAGCGGCTTACCGTCCACCAGCACCCGGTTCTGGGCGTCGCAGCACTGCACGGTCTGGCCGCCGACGGCGATGATCCGCTTGACGAAGTCCCGCTCGTCGGGCGGGGCCAGCCCGAACACCGAGCCGACGTTCTGGAAGAACCGGACCACGGCGTTGCTGGACTCCTGTGAGGGCACCTCGTTCTCCACCCACGGCTCCGGGCCCTTGAACACCACCACGTCGCCGGGCGTCGGGCCGGTGAAGTCGTAGACGATCTTGTCCACGAGCACCTTGTCGCCGTAGCAACCCGTGCAGCCGTGCAATGTGGTTTCCATCGATCCCGAAGGGATCGTGTAGACCCGGGCAAAGAACTGCTGGAACACGAATGCCAGCGCCAGCGCCACGACGACCAGGATTGGCAGTTCGACCCAGAAGGAACGTTGTTTCCGGGATTTCCGCCGCCGTTTGTTGCCGCTTCTTCCGGATCTTGTCAGCTTGTCCGGTTCGGAGCGTTCTGGCTCGTCCTCAGCGGCGCTGGAGGGCACGGGTTCGACCACTTGGCCAGGCTACCGGGAACGGGCTCAGGACGCGGTTGGGGCTTCGCGGCGCTCCTTGATCTTCGCCGCCTTGCCGCGCAGTTCACGCAGGTAGTAGAGCTTGGCCCGGCGCACGTCACCACGCTTGAAAACCTCGATCTTGGCGATGTTCGGCGAGTGCACCGGGAAGGTGCGCTCCACGCCGACACCGAAAGAGACCTTCCGCACGGTGAAGGTCTCGCGGATTCCGCCGCCCTGACGACGGATCACCACGCCCTGGAAAACCTGGTTCCGCTCGCGGTTTCCCTCGATGACGCGAACGTGCACCTTCAGCGTGTCACCCGGGCGGAAGTTCGGAATGTCGGAACGCAGCGACTGAGCGTCCAGGGCGTCCAGGGTGTTCATCGGTGGTCCGTCCTCGTCCTTCTATGTCTGGTAACTCCGGGCGCACGCCTGCTTGAGGGCAATCGACCCGGGGGCTCAAAGGCGGCGCGCACATGGCTGCCGCCGCGCGCCAACCGGTCAAGTATGACAGACCCGATCCCGGCCGGGTCACCCGGCCTGCCGGGCCTCGCCGCGAACACGCTCGAGCACGGCGTGATCGCGCTCGTCGAGGCTACCTTCGGGTAGCCGGTCCAGCAGGTCCGGCCGGCGTCGCCAGGTGCGTTCCAGCGCTTGGTCGCGCCGCCAGCGTTCGATGAGCGCGTGGTTGCCCGAGCGCAGCACCTCGGGCACGGCAAGGCCGCGCCAGGCCTCCGGACGGGTGTAGCTGGGGCCCTCCAGCAACCCGTCCGAGAAGGAGTCCTGTTCGGCCGAAACGGGATTGCCCAGCACGCCGGGCAGCAACCGGACGACCGCCTCGACCATGACCAGCACCGCGGCTTCGCCGCCGACCAGCACATAATCGCCGATGGACACCTCGTCGACCGGCATCCGCCGGGCGGCGTCGTCGATCACCCGCTGGTCGATGCCCTCGTAGCGCCCGCAGGCGAACACGAGATGCTCTTCGGCGGCGTAGGTGCGGGCCATTTCCTGGGTGAACGGCCGCCCGGCGGGGGTCGGCACGACGAGCCGGGTCTTCTCGTCGCAGACGCCGTCCAGGGCGTCGCCCCAGACCTGCGGCTTCATCACCATGCCGGGGCCGCCGCCGTACGGGGCGTCGTCCACGGCGCGGTGCACGTCGTGCGTCCAGTCGCGCAGGTCATGCACGTTCACCTGGATGAGCCCGCGCTCGATCGCGCGTCCCAGCAGCGCGGCTCGCAACGGGGCCAGGTACTCGGGAAAGATCGTGACAACGTCGATGAGCACGTCAGCCGTCCAGGAGGCCCTCGGGGGGATCGAGCACGACCCGGCCGCCGGCCACGTCCACGACCGGGACGATCTCGCGCGCGAACGGCACCAGCACGGTCTGGCCTTCGCGGTCGAGCGACAGCAGTTCAGCGCCCGGGGCGTGCACGACCTCCTGGATCGTCCCGACCACGGTGCCGTCGGTGAGCTCGGCCCGCAGGCCTTCCAGCTCGTGGTCGTAGAACTCGTCCGGGTCCTCGGTCGGCGGAAGGTCCGCGGTGTCGGCGAGCAGGAGCGCGCCACGAATCGCCTCGGCGTCCTCGCGGGTCCGGATCTGCTCGAAGGTCACCAGCAGCCGCCCGCTGTGCGGGCGGGCGGCGGCCACGGTGAGCTCGGCGGTGCTGCCGTCCCGGCGCCGCGAAGTCAGCACGGCACCGGAACGGAAACGTTCCTCCGGCGAGTCGGTCCGCACCTCCACGGTCAGCTCACCGCGGATCCCGTGCGCCTTGGCGACGCGGCCGACCACGACCTCCACGGCAGCGGTTCAGCGGTCGGTGTCGACGACGTCCACGCGGACGCCGCGGCCACCGATACCGCCCATCACGGTGCGCAGTGCCGTGGCGGTCCGCCCGCCGCGGCCGATCACCTTGCCGAGGTCGTCCGGGTGGACGTGGACCTCGAGCGTGCGGCCACGCCGGGTGGTGATCAGTTCGACCCGGACGTCGTCCGGGTTGTCGACGATCCCGCGCACCAGGTGTTCGAGAGAGTCGGCGAGGAAGCTCACGCTGTCTCCTCCACGAGTTCGCGCGCTTCGACGGGGCTCACGCCTCGTCCTTGCCCGCCTCGTCGGCCTCGGCCTTCTTAGGGGCCTTCTTCTTCGGCGTGGTGGCCTCGGCGGTGGGCTCCTCACCGGCGGCGGCAAGCGCGGCGTTGAAGAGGTCCTGCTTCGACGGCTTCGGCTCGCGCTTCTTCAGCGTGCCCTCGGCGCCCGGCAGGCCCTTGTGCTTCTGCCAGTCACCGGTGATCTCGAGGATGCGCTGCACCGGCTCGGTCGGCTGCGCGCCGACACCCAGCCAGTACTGGGCCCGCTCGGAGTCGACCTCGATGAAGCTCGGCTCCTCCTTGGGGTGGTACTTGCCGATCGTCTCGATGGCCTTGCCATCCCGGCGGGTGCGCGCGTCAGCGACGATGATGCGGTAGTACGGCGCACGGATCTTGCCCAGGCGCTGCAGCTTGATCTTGACGGCCACGGGTGTGGGTACTCCTTGAGTTCTCTGTCGTGCTCGGTGGTGTCGGGAACACGATCCGAGTGGGGAAACGGACCTGGGTACCCGAAGCGTTGAGTCGCCACGGCACGGTGAGAGGGACCGGCCGGAGCGGGCAAGCGTCTATTCTGCCAGACGCGTTGCCTCGCCACGGCTAGAGGGTCACCACGCCGAGCGACGTGAGCAGGAGCGCCAGCGCGGGCAGGAAGTTGTTCATCTGGTGCGCCACCACGCTGCCCAGCAGCCGCCCGGTGAACAGGCGGGCGAGTCCGATGGGGATGGCGATCACCAGCAGCAGCGTGGTGCGCAGCGGTTCCAGGTGGCTGACCGCGAACACGGCCGTGGACAGCAGGAAGGCCGCCATCCTCGCCCGTTTCTCCTGGCCCCAGTTCAGCCGTTCCACCGCGTTCCACAGCAGGCCACGGTAGATGACCTCCTCGCAGATCGGCCCGACCAGCCACAGGTAGCAGAACATGATCACGGCGGCGGTGGCCGACATCGGCTGGCTGTCGACCAGCGCGGTGATGGCCGAGGTGGCCTTGTTCTGGCCGACCGTCTCCGACCAGACGAACGTGGCGAACGTGGTGAGCACCAGACCCAGCGAGCCGAGTTTGAGCCCCAGCCGGACGTCTGACCAGCGCCAAGCCAGGCGCAGATCGGTGAGCGGGCCGTTGCCGCGCCACACGGTGATCAACACCGCCACACCGGCCGCGAGCACGGCGGGGGCGATCGTGCCGATCAGCACGTCCCGGACGGGCACCGGCCCGCCGGGCGGGGCAGGACCGAGCAACGCGCTCACGAACGCCGCGGAGGCCAGCAACACCGCCTCGACCAGCAGGAAGGCACCGAAACCCCAGCGGTGTGGTGGCACCTGCCCGCCGACCTCCGGCAACTCGATCGGGTTCAGGTCGGAAACCGGCTCCCCCGAGTGGGTTGACGTCACGCCGATCCTCCGTTTGATCCAGTAGAACCAGTTGTCGAGCCTAGACCCCATCACATCGCCGTTCAGGAGCCGGTGAACAGCGACAACGCCGGCGGAAAATTGTTGGCCGCGTGGGCGACGAACGCGGCACCCACCCGGCCGGTCCTCCACCGGGCCACGCCGATCGCCAGCCCCTGGCCGAGCAGGGCGATCGTCCGTGACGGCTCGCCATGCAGGTAGGCGAACACGACCGCGGTCAGCACGATGATCACCCACGGGGGAAGCCGGTGATGCTCCAGCGCGCCCCACAGCGCGCCGCGCAGGAGCACTTCCTCGGCCAGCGGAGTCACGGCGACCACGATCACCGCGGCCGGCACGAGCCAGACGGTGTCGCCCGCGTCCACGCCTTCGGCGAGACCGCCCAGCGGCCCGTCGGCCACCCTGCCGACTCCGTAAACCCCGAGCAGCAGAAGGTTAAGCAGATATCCGGTGAGCAGCGCGAGCCCGCCGCAGGCGAGGCCGACTTTGACGTCCCTGAGGTTCGGCACCCAGCCGAAGTCCGCGTGCGGACCGTCGCCCCACCGGCACGAAGCGATCACGGGTCCGAGCCCGAGCACCAGGCTCGGCAGGAAGGCCAGCAGGAGCATCGGACCGACGTCGGGCAGTTCGAAGGGATCGGCGCTCGCATGCCCCGACCTCAACGCCGTCATGCCCAGCGTGAGCAGGTGGTAGGCGCCGAGGCCGGCGAAGAAGGCCGGGAAGCCCCAGTGGGTGCGGGACCTGGCCCGGGCGCGGGTGCCTTGCAGAACGCCGCTTTCCCGATTGACCCGCACCTTCCCTTCATACCCCACACCGGGTAACGGGACGCGACGAGTTGACCCTGCCGTGTGACTTCAGCGGATCACGGCGCCGCGCAGCACGATGTGCCGGGGCGCGCGAAGGACGGCGAGATCTTCGCGCGGGTCGGAGTCGAAGACGAGCAGGTCGGCCGGGGCGTCCTCAGCGATACCGGGGTGGCCGAGCCAGGCGCGCGACGACCAGGAGGCGGCCGCCAGCGCCTCTTCCCGGCTCATACCGCACCGGTTCAATGCCTCGATCTCGTCGACGATCCGGCCGTGTTCGATCATGCCCCCGGCGTCGCTGCCCGCGTAGACGGCGACACCGGCGTCGAGGGCGGTGCCGATCATTTCCGCCACCCCCGCGTGGAGGGCGCGCATGTGCGCGGCATAACGGGGATATTTCCCGGCCTTGTCCGCGATCCCGGGGAAGTTCTCGATGTTGATCAACGTCGGGACGAGTGCGATCTCCCGGCGCGCCATCTCGCCGAGCAGGTCACGGCTCAGGCCGGTGCCGTGCTCGAGACAGTCGATCCCGGCGTCGATCAGGTCCGGCAGGGCGTCCTCGCCGAACACGTGCGCGGTGACCCTCACGCCCGCCTCGTGCGCGACCTTGATCGCTTCGGCGAGCACGTCGCCGGGCCACAGCGGGGCCAGGTCCCCCACCGACCGGTCGATCCAGTCGCCGACCAGCTTGACCCAGCCGTCGCCGTCGGCCGCCTGTTCGGCGACCGCGGCCGGCAGTTCGTCCGGATGCCCGAGATCGATGCCCAGGCCCGGGATGTAGCGCTTGGGCAGGGCCAGATGCCGGCCCGACCGGATGATCTTCGGCAGATCGGTGCGGGCCTGTAACGGCCTGGCGTCGATCGGCAGTCCGCAGTCCCGGATCAGCAGCGTGCCCGCGTCGCGGTCGGTCAGCGCCTGGGTGACCGCTTCGTCCACTGTGGTCGGTCCGTGCGCGCCGATGCCGGGATGGCAGTGCGCGTCGACCAGGCCAGGAACCAGAAACCCTTCGGTGACAAGGGTTTCCGCACCCTCGACGGGCGAGAAGGTGATCCGGCCGCCATCGATCCAGACATCCCGCGACTCGCCGTCGGGCAGCACGACGCCGCGCAGCTGCTTTGGCCCGGTCGTCACTTGTTCTTGGGGAACTTGAACTTCGTCGGATCGAAGCCCGGCACGTCGTTCAGACCGCCGCCCAGCTGGGAAAGGTCCGGCCCGCCGCCCGGGGGAAGCATCGGCATCCCGCCGGGGAACCCGCCGCGCACCTTGGGCTGCGTGGGGCCGCGCCCCTTGCCCTTCTTCCCCTTCTTGCCCTTGCGGCTCTTGCTGCCCCCGCCACCGAGGCCGAACCGGCCCGCCATCTGCTGCATCATCTTGCGGGCCTCGAAGAACCGGTTCACCAGGTCGTTCACCTCGCGCACGGTGACGCCCGAGCCGAGCGCGATGCGCTGCCTGCGCGAGCCGTTGATGATCTTCGGATCGGTCCGCTCCGCCGGGGTCATGCCGCGGATGATCGCCTGCAGCCGGTCGAGCTGCTTGTCGTCGACCTGCGCGAGCTGGTCCTTCATCTGGCCGGCACCGGGCAGCATGCCGAGCAGGTTGCCGATCGGGCCCATCTTGCGGACCGCGAGCATCTGCTCCAGGAAGTCCTCCAGGGTGAGCTGCCCGCTGCCCAGCTTGGCCGCGGCCTTCTCCGCCTGTTCCTGGTCGAAGGCCTGCTCGGCCTGCTCGATCAGGGTGAGCAGGTCGCCCATGCCCAGGATGCGGCTGGCCATCCGGTCCGGGTGGAAGACGTCGAAGTCCTCGAGCTTCTCGCCGTTGGACGCGAACAGGATCGGCTGCCCGGTGACCTGGCGGACCGACAGCGCGGCACCGCCTCGCGCGTCGCCGTCGAGCTTGGTCAGCACCACACCCGTGAACCCGACACCGTCGCGGAACGCCTCCGCGGTGGTCACCGCGTCCTGGCCGATCATCGCGTCGACGACGAACAGGGTCTCGTCCGGCTGGACGGCGTCGCGGATGTCGGCGGCCTGCCGCATCAACTCCTCGTCCACGCCGAGGCGGCCCGCGGTGTCGACGATGACGACGTCGTGCTGGGCGTGCCTGGCCTCGGCGATCCCTCGCCGGGCCACGTCGACCGGGTCGCCGACGCCGTTGCCGGGCTCGGGCGCGAAGGTCGGTACCCCGGCCCGGTCGCCGACCACCTGCAGCTGGGTCACCGCGTTGGGCCGCTGGAGGTCACAGGCCACCAGCAGCGGGGCGTGCCCCTGCTTCTTCAGCCAGAGCGCGAGCTTGCCCGCCAGGGTCGTCTTACCGGAACCCTGCAGGCCGGCGAGCATGACGACGGTCGGCGGGTTCTTGGCCAGGGTGATCCGGCGGGTCTCGCCGCCGAGGATGCCGATCAGTTCCTCGTTGACGATCTTGACGACCTGCTGCGCCGGGTTGAGCGCGGCGGAAACCTCGGCCCCCTTGGCGCGCTGCTTGATCTGTGCGATGAACTCCCGCACCACGGGCAGCGCGACGTCCGCCTCCAGCAGCGCGATCCTGATCTCGCGCGCGGTGGCGTCGATGTCGGCGTCGGTCAGCTTTCCCTTGCCCCGCAGGCTCTGCAGGGCCGAAGTGAGCCGGTCGGAGAGAGTGTCGAACACGGGGGTGCACGCTCCAGCTGGTCGAGGTTGCACCTCCAGGGTACTCACTGGCACAGGTAGTAAAGCTAAGTTTACTAAATCTTGCAGTTCGTGCAAACATTTTGGCCCTGTGAAGCCAAATTAGTACGCTGACGTTTATGACCTCATTGACCGAACCGGCGCACGACGTCGATCAACGGGTTCCGCTGGGCCGGATCTTCGCGCTGTTCCGCCCCTACCGGCGGCGGCTGGCCGGGCTGCTGGCCGTGATCGTGGTCCAGGCGGGCCTGGGCGTGGCCGCGCCGTTCTTCCTGCGCGAAATCCTCGACACCGCCCTGCCCCACCGCGACACGCTGCTGATCAGCCTGCTCGCGCTCGGGATGCTCGCCTCCTCGCTGGGCAGCGGCGCGCTCAGCGTGGCCACCACCGGCCTGGCGAACACGATCGGCCAGTTCGTGATGAACGACCTGCGCGTCTCGGTCTACGGCCACCTGCAGAAGATGTCGCTGGCCTTCTTCACCCGCACCCGCACCGGAGAGGTGCTCTCCCGTGTCTTCAACGACATCGGCGGCGTGGACAACGTCGTCAACACGACCGCGAGCTCGGTGGTCCAGAACGGGATCACCACGCTGGCCATCGCCGTGGCGCTGGTGGTCCTCGACTGGCAGCTGGCCATCCTCGGCCTGATCGTCGTGCCGCTGTTCCTGCTGTTCACCCTGCGGCTCGGGCGCAGGCGCCGTTCGCTGGCCCGCGGCAGGCAGGCCAGGCTCGCCCGGCTGACCACCATGGTCGAGGAGTCGCTGTCGGTGTCGGGCGTCCTGCTCACCAAAACCATGGGCAACGCCCGCCAGCTGCGGGAAAGGTTCGCGGCCGAGTCCCGCGAGATCTCCCGGCTGGAACGGGAGTCGGCGCTGGCCGGGCGATGGCAGCTGGCCGCCCGGCGGATCGCCCTCACCAGCGTCCCGGCGATCGTGTACTGGCTCGCCGGGATCGCACTGGCCGGCGGCGCGAGCCCGACCACGATCGGCACCGTCGTGGCCTTCACCAGCATGCTCAACCGGCTGGTCGGGCCGGCCACCGCGATGCAGTCGATCGGCCAGAACTTCGCCACGTCGACCGCGTTGTTCGCCCGCATCTTCGAGGTGCTGGACCTGCCGCTGGAGATCACCGAGCGGACAGACGCCAAGCAACTCGAGGTGTCGCGGGGAACCGTGCGGCTGTCCGAGGTGTCCTTCAGCTACGGAGACGCCCCGACTCTGCGGGAAATCGACCTGGAGATTCCCGGTGGATCCACCACCGCGCTGGTCGGCGCCACGGGTTCGGGCAAGACCACGCTCGCCTACCTGGTCGCGAGGCTGTACGACCCGGCCGAGGGCCAGGTACTGATCGACGGCGTCGACATCCGCGACGTCACGCTCGACTCGCTGGCCGCCGCGGTGGGCATGGTCTCCCAGGAGACCTACCTGTTCCACGCGACCGTGCGCGAAAACCTGCGGTTCGCCAAGCCGGACGCGACCGACGAAGAGATCGAAGAGGCCGCCAAGGCCGCGCACATCCACGAAACATTGGCCGGGCTGCCCGACGGTTACGACACCATGGTGGGCCAGCGGGGGTACCGGTTCTCCGGAGGCGAGAAGCAGCGGATGGCCATCGCCCGGGTTCTGCTGCGGAACCCGCCGGTCCTCGTCCTCGACGAGGCCACCAGCTCGCTGGACAACCGGACCGAGGCCGCGGTGCAGGCCGAGCTGGACCGGCTGGCCGCACGACGCACGACCGTCACCATCGCACACCGGCTGTCCACTGTGGAAAACGCCGACCAGATCGTGGTGCTGGACGCGGGCCGGATCGTCGAACGCGGCACCCATGCGGAACTGTCCGCACTGGGTGGTCGCTACGCCAGGCTGGCCGCGGCCCTGCACTAGGGCCGGCCCCCTTCCCACCACCACCCTAGAATTCCGAGGTATGCCCGAGCGCGACCTGACCGAGCTTTCCCGTGTCGTACGGGAAGGCGTGGGCAGGCTCAACTGGCGCATGCGAGCCGAACGGGACCGCGGCGGCCCGAGCCCGCTGGTGCTGTCGGTACTCAGCCGGCTGTACCGGGCGGGCACGCACACCCCGAAAGCACTCGCCGAAGCCGAAAAGATCCAGCCCCAGTCGCTCACCCGCGTCCTCGCCGCGCTGGACCGCGACGGCCTCATCTCGCGCGGGCGCGACCCCGAGGACGGGCGTCAGGTACTGGTGGACATCACCGACCGCGGGCTGCAAACCCTGCGCGCCTACAGCGAACAGCGGGAGCGGTGGCTGGCCGCGGCGATGGCCGAGACGCTGACCGAGACCGAGCAGGACCTGCTGGGGATGGCCGCGAAACTGATGATGCGTGTGGCGGACTTGTGACACCCGCGTGCGGGTGGCTCGCCCCCTCGCCGAGCCACCCGCACGTGTCGCGCCGAGGCCGCCGGAACACCTCGCTCACCGGACCCCCAGCACCCGGTGACCTGGCGGCCGGACAACCTCTCGTGCGATGTCCTCAGCCTGCCCTGCGGGAGGTGGAGCCGGCAGCGTGAACACCCCCAAGTAGCGTTGCGTAGATCTACTCAGGTTCCGTTCCGGCCGCGCCGATGCGCACCCGTGTGACACGTGCCGTCTCGGCATATGACGCGAGATCAGGCGGAAAAGTTCGATCCGGGAGGGTCAGCGCCGGGACTTGGACGCCGACTTCGGCTTCGAAGCGGCCTTGCGCGCCGCCGACCGGGCGCTCTTCGCCTTCTCCGACGCCGCCTTGGCCTTCGCTACCGCGGCGTCGGCGTCGGCGCGGTCCTGGGCGCTTTCCTGCAGCGCCTCGAGCAACACCTCGACACCCTTGTCCTGGGTCTCCGCGGTCGGCTGGACCACTTCGCGGCCTTCGATCCTGGCCTCGATCAGCGCGCTCAACGCCTCGCTGTAGCTGTCGGTGTAAAGACCGGGCTCGAAGTCGCGGGACAGGTTCTCGATGAGGTTCGCCGCCGCGCGCAGATGAGGCGGGCGCACGTCGACGTCCTCGTGCAGGAACGGGAAGTCCGGGCGGCGGATCTCGTCGGGCCAGTGCATCGTGTCGAGCATGATCACCTGGTCACGCACGCGGAGCGTACCCAGCGTCTCCCGCTGCCGGATGGTCACCTTCACCACCGCCACCCGGTCCGCCTGCCGCAGCGCCTCGGCCAGCAGCACGTACGGCTTGGTCGCCGGCACCTCCGGCTCCAGGTAGTAGCTCTTGATGAAGTAGACCGGGTCGATCTGCGCCAGGCGGACGAAGCCGAGCACCTGGATCGAATGCGCCGAGGACAGGGGCAGGGACGCCAGATCCTCGTCGGTCAGGACCACCACGTCACCGCCGGGCAGGGTGTAGCCCTTGCCGACCTCACCGGGCGGGATCTCGGCGCCGTCGACCTCGCACACCCGCTTCTGCCGCAGCCGCCCGCCGTCGGTCAGGTGGAGCTGGTGCAGCGGCGTGCCGTGGTCCTCCGTCGCGGCATAGGCCTTCACCGGAATGGCCGAACTGCCCAGACCGATCGTGCCCTTCCACACTGTGCGCATTCGAAAAGGATATCGAGCGCACGTGCGGAACTAATAGCTACAAACGGGTGTCCGTGCCCGCGAATTCGGCCAGCGACCGGGCGAGCGGCGCGCTTTCGGTCAGCGCGTCGGCCGAATAGCCGAGAGCGCTTGCCGCCGCTTGGAGTATCTCGGCGAGTGCCGCGAGTTCGGGCGACGGGACGGCGGCCAGCGTGCTGTCCCGCCCGTCGTGCACGCGGCCGGCCAGTGCGGCCAGCGCCCCCGAAAGGTGACGCTGCGCGGCGACCACGTCACCGATCACCGCGGTGAGTTCGCCGAGGCTGGTGGCCTCGGCGGTGGACAGTTCCGCGGCGCAGGCCCGCAGGTGGGACGCGGCCACCGTGACCGGGAGGACGGACGGCTCGAGCTCCGGCATGGCGGACATCCTGCCATCGCGCCCGCTGATCTCCCGGCGCGACACGCGCGAAAATCACGCCTTGATCGCGACGGATCCCCGGGGCCTGGTCGTGGGCGCGGCCGGCCTGGGCGCTTGCTCAGCGTGTTCGCGGAGTAGCGCACCGCGGCCAGTAGGATGAGCCGCATGCCGGACGCCCCGCCCCGTCCCGAGCCGTTCACCCCGCGGACCGTCCCCGCGGCGCTGGAGGACCTCCGCGCGAGGCTCCGTGCGACGCGCTGGCCGGACATGCCCGAGGACGCCGGGTGGTCGCTCGGGACCGACCTCGCCTACCTCCGCGAGCTCGTCGCTTACTGGGCCGACGGGTTCGACTGGCCGGCGCAGGAGGCGGCGCTCGCCCGGCTCCCCCGCTTCCGCGTCCCGCTCGCCGGCGTCCGGATCCACTTCGCGCACGTCCGGGCCGTCACGCGGGCCGGGCCCGTCCTGCCGCTGGTCCTCAGCCACGGCTGGCCGGACTCGTTCTGGCGCTACGCGAAGGTCATCCCGCTCCTGACCGACCCCGGCGCGCACGGCGCCGATCCCGCCGACGCGTTCGACGTGGTCGTGCCCGACATGCCGGGCTATGGGTACTCCGACCGCCCCGCCGGCCCGCCGCTGGACGCCATCGCCGTCGCCGGTTTGTGGGCCGAGCTCATGGGCGTCCTCGGCTACAAGCGGTTCGGCGCGGCGGGCGGGGACATCGGCAGCCATGTGAGCCGCTATCTCGGGCTCGACCACCCCGACCGGGTCGTGGCCGTCCACCGCACCGACGCGGGCCTGCCCGTTTTCACCGGCGACCCGGCGGACCTCGCACCCGAGGAGCGCGCCTGGCTCGAGGGCGCCGCGGCTTGGGGCGCGGCCGAGGGCGCCTACGCCGCCATGCACCGCACGAAGCCCCAGACGGCCGCCTTCGGGCTCACCGACTCGCCGGCCGGGCTTGCCGCGTGGATCGTCGAGAAGCTCCGGGCGTGGAGCGACTGTGACAGCGACATCGAGCGGCGCTTCACGAAGGACGAGATTCTCACGAACGTCACGATCTACTGGCTCACGGGGACGATCGGCTCGTCGATGCGCATGTACCGCGCGAACGCCGGGATCCCGCCCGCACAGCACGCCCGCCGGGTCGAGGTGCCGTCCGGCTTCTCCCTCTTCCCCGGCGACATCATCCGCCCGCCGCGGGCGTGGCTCGACCGCACGGCGAACGTCGTGCGGGTGACCGAGCCCGCGCGCGGCGGGCACTTCGCGCCGTTCGAGGAGCCCGAGCTGTACGCGGAGGAGCTGCGCGCGTTCTTCCGTCCCTACCGCACCGTCACGGGTTAGCCCTGGGTTAGCGGCTAACCCGTGACCACCAGTACCGCCTGCTCCACGCGCTGGCGCCATGCCTGGTCCAACCGCCCGTTGCGCGGAGACACCGCGAACGAGTCGACCACGGCGCCGCCGAGCGTCGCGACCTTCGCCCACCGCACCTCGGCCTCGGCCCTCTGCAGCGCGCCGGCCACCCGGTACAGCAGCCCGATCCGGTCGTTCGCCCGCAGTTCCAGGACCACGGTGGTCGAGCCACTGGTCTCGTCGTCGAACCACAGCACCTTCGGCTCGGCCGCGGCGCGCACGGGTACCAGGTAGTCCCGTTCCTTCGCGGCAAGTTTCTGCTCCAGCGCGAGCCCGCCGGCCACCGCGCGGGCGAACTGCTCCCGCAGCAGTGAGCGGTCGGGCAGTGACCCGAACTTGGGCGAAGCGGTGAAGATTCCGACCCGCCCGCCGCCGTGTCCGCGCAGTGTCGCGGTGTGCACTTCGAGCGAGTTCAACGCGAGCACGCCGGCGGCGGGCGCCAGCAGCTCGGTACGCGCCGGCACGGCGAGCACGACCGTCGCCATGTTGCCGTCGGAGGAGATCTCCACCTCGCCACGGCCCGTGCGCACCGCGGTCGCGACCAGTTCGCGCTGGCTCGCCTCGAGCGGCTCGGGCGCGCTGAATCCCTTGCCCTGCACGACCTGACGGCAGCGGGCCACCAGGTTGGCCACGAGTCCGGCCTTCCAGTCCGTCCACATCCCGGGCCCGGTGGCGAGCGAATCCGCCTGGGTGAGCGCGTGCAGCAACTCGAGGAGCACGACGTCGTTGTCCACCGTCTTGACGATGCGGTTGATCGTGGTCGGTTCCTCGATGTCACGGCGGGTGGCCGTGTGGGGCAGCAGCAGGTGGTGCCGCACCGTGGCCGACACGATCGCCGCGTCCGAGTCGGAGAGCCCGATCCGGCGCGCGACCTGGGCCGAGATCGCCGCGCCCAGCTCGGAATGGTCCACTTCGCGGCCCTTGCCGATGTCGTGCAGGAGGGCACTGAGCAGCAGCAGATCCGGGCGGCCCACGGTGGTGGTGAGTTTGGCCGCCTCCACACAGGTCTGGACCAGGTGGCGGTCCACGGTCCAGGTGTGCACCGGGGACCGGGGCGGGAGATCACGGATCGCGCCCCATTCCGGGAACAGCCTGGCCCACAGTCCGGTCCGGTCCAGCGCCTCGACGGCGTCGACCAGTCCTTCACCGGCGCCGAGCATTTCGGTGAGCGCGTCCCTGGCGTCGATCGGCCACGGCGTGCGCAGTTCCGGCGCCGAGTCCGCGAGGGTGCGCAAGGTGCCGTGGGCGATGGGCATGCCGGTCCGCGCCGAGGCCGCCGCGACGCGCAGCAGCAACGCGGGGTCCCTGGCCGGCACCGCGTCCCTGGCGAGCGCGACCTCGTTGCCGTGCAACACCACTCCCTCGTCGAGCGGGGTCCGGCTGGGACGCCTGCCGAACCGTCCCCTCGGTGCGTCCACATTGGAGCGAAGCGCGACGTCGACCGCGTAGCTGACCGCGCGGCCCGCGCCGGAAAGCCTGCGCGCCAAGGTGAACCGGTCACCGAACCCCAGCTCGGCGGCGACCAGCTCGGCGTCTGCGGCGCCGAGCACGTCACGGTCACGCCTGAGCTCGCGGCGCATCTCGGTACGCACGTCGAGCAGCAGTCCCCGAGCTTCCCGTAGTTCCTCGCCGGGACGGTCGATCAGTTGCGCGATCGCCAGCGCGTCGAGGATGCCGAGATCGCGCAGCCCGCCGCGACCGTACTTCAGGTCGGGTTCGGCGGACTGCGCGATCTCACCGCTGCGCTGCCAGCGTTGACGGGCCGAGGAGATCAGCTCGGGCAGGCGTTTGCGGGCCGTGCGGCGCCACTGGTCGCGCGCCGCGGCGGCCAGTCGCCCGCTGAGCTCGGCGTCGCCGGCCAGATGCCGGGTGTCGAGCAGGCCCATCGCGGTCCGCAGATCCTCCGAGGCCACCTGCAACGCCTCGCTGGGAGTGCGGACCGCGTGGTCGAGGCCGACACGCGCGTCCCACAGCGGGTACCACAACGCGTCGGCGATTTCGGCGACCTTCGGGTTCTGGTCGTGCACCAGGACCAGGTCGAGGTCGGAAAACGGCGTCAGCTCACGACGGCCGAGACCGCCGACGGCGACCAGCGCGACACCGGGTTCGGCGGTGTCCACGCCGGCCGCCGCGGCGGCCTTGCTCAACCAGAACTCGTAAAGGTCGACCAGGGCGGCGCGTAACGCCGCGGCGCCGAGCCGCCCGTGCCGGCCTTCCAGCAGCCGGTTGGTCGCCTTGGCGAGTTCCCCCCCGAGAACCATCTCCCCCGCCTAGAGCGCGTCCGTGCCGCGTTCGCCGGTGCGCACCCGGACGACGGTCTCCACGGGCGTCACCCACACCTTGCCGTCACCGATCTTGCCGGTGTGCGCGGCGTTGACGATGGCCTCGATGACCTTTTCCACGTTCGCGTCGTCGGTGACGACCTCGACCCGGAGCTTGGCCACGAAGTCGACCGCGTACTCGGCGCCGCGGTAGACCTCCGTGTGGCCCTTCTGCCTGCCGTACCCCTGCACTTCGCTGACCGTCATGCCGAGCGCGCCCAACTGCTCCAGCGCCGCGCGGATGTCGTCGAGGGTGAACGGCTTGACGATGGCGGTGATCAGCTTCATGCCTTGCTTCCTTCCAGGGCCGCGCCGTCCTTGGACGGTGCCGGGGCGGGGGCGTGCGCGCCGTGACCGATGGCGGACCCGACAAAGTCATACGCGCTTTCCGCGTGCTGCGCCTCGTCGATGCCACTGACCTCGTCCTCGGTGCTGACCCGGAACCCGCCCGCGGCCTTGATGACGAAGCCGATGATCAGGCTCAACACGAACGAGTAACCCATGACGGCGAACGCCGCGGCCGCCTGCTTGCCGAGCAGCGTCAGGCCACCGCCGTAGAACAGCCCGTCCGCGCCGAGGGCGTTCACGCTGGTGGTGCCGAAGAAGCCGATCAGCAGGGTGCCGACGAGACCGCCGAACAGGTGCACACCGACCACGTCGAGCGAGTCGTCGAAGCCGAACTTGTACTTCAGGCTGACCGCCAGCGCGCAGATGGCACCGGCGAGCACACCGATCACGATCGCGCCGAGCGGGGTCACGAAACCACAAGCCGGGGTGATGGCGACCAGGCCGGCCACCGCGCCCGAGGCAGCGCCGAGGGTGGTCGGCTTGCCGAACTTGATCTGCTCCACCAGCAGCCAGCCGAGCACCGCGGCCGCGGTGGCGACGGTGGTGTTGGTGAACGCGACGCCCGCCAGGTCACCCGCGGACAGCGCCGAACCGGCGTTGAAGCCGTACCAGCCGAACCACAGCAGGGCGGCACCGAGCAGGACGAACGGTACGTTGTGCGGGCGGCCGGTGTCCTTCGGCCAGCCCTTGCGCTTGCCGAGCACGATCGCCAGCGCCAGGCCCGCGGCACCGGCGTTGATGTGCACCGCGGTACCACCGGCGAAGTCGAGTGCCTTCAGCCTGCTGGAAATCCAGCCACCTACCGCGTCGGGGCCCATGAAGCCGTCGAACGAGAACACCCAGTGCGCCACCGGGAAGTACACCACGGTGACCCAGAGGATCACGAACAGCGCCCAGCCCCAGAACTTCGCGCGGTCGGCGATCGCGCCCGAGATCAGCGCCGGGGTGATCACCGCGAACATCAGCTGGAACATCACGAAGGCGAGCACCGGCAGGGCGTCCGGGCCCGGCCACGGCACCGCGGGAGTGCTGCTGGTCGCCGTGGCGGCGAAGCCGGCCAGGTGACCCCAGGTGTCGGCCATTCCCGCGTTGGCGAAGTTACCGATCAATCCGCCGAACGCGTCGCTGCTGAACGACTCGCCAAAGCCGTACAGGATCCACAGCACCGACACGATGGCCAGACAGATGAAATTCATCATGAGCATGTTCAGGACGCTCTTCGAGCGGACCATCCCGCCGTAGAAGAACGCCAATCCTGGTGTCATGAGCATGACCAGCGCGGCGCTGGCCAACACCCATGCGGTGTCTCCTGCGTTCAGCACATTGTCCTCCCGGTTCCGGATATGGGCGGGAGTTTTGGTTTGCCGTGTTTCACGGGAAGGCTTGCGAGGTTTCAGCGGGGTGAACTGTCCGGGCGCTCTTGTTACGAGCACGTTTCCTGTTACCTCCCTGATAACCTGGGTCTACGAAACGTCGTAGTCAGATACGGTGAGTGACACCTGTCGGTGTGTCACGGTCCGCGCCCGCGTGGTCCGCCGATTGCGCCAGCGGGGTGACGGCCATCGGATTCAACGGATGGCTCCGGGGGGAGGAAGGGACCCGGCCGCGGTCTGTTGAGATGGGTCCCATGACGCTCCCCGCCGCGGTCACTCAGGCGCTTCGGTGCTCGGTGTGCGGTGAGCCGGTCGAGCTCGCCGGACGGGCGGTGCGGTGCGCGCGCCGGCATTCCTTCGATCTCGCCAAGCAGGGATACGTCAACATGCTGCACGCGCGAGTGCCCGCCGGGACCGCCGACACCACGGAGATGGTGGCCGCCAGGGTGGAATTCCTCGCCGCCGGGTACTACTCGGAACTGGCCGATCTCGTCGCCGGCCAGGTGGCCACGGCCGGAACCGGCCTGGTCGTCGACGCCGGGGCCGGCACGGGCTACCACCTGGCGCGCGTTCTCGACCGGCTGCCCACGGCGACCGGGCTCGCCCTGGACGTGTCGGCGGTGGCCCTGCGCCGCGCCGCCAAGGCACACGAACGGCTGGGCGCGGTGACGTGGAACCTGTGGGAGCCGTGGCCGGTAGCGAGCGGATCGGCGTCGGTGCTGCTGAACGTGTTCGCACCGCGGAACGGCCCCGAGTTCCGCCGGGTGCTCCGGCCGGACGGGCTGCTCGTCGTGGTGTCGCCGCTGGCCGGGCACCTGCGGGAACTGGCTTCGGTGGTGGACCTGCTCGGGGTCGACGGGCGCAAGGACGAGCGGCTGGACGACCGCCTCGGCGGGCAGTTCGAGCCGCTGGGCAGGCAGGAGGCCGTCCGGCGGGTGACCCTTCCCCCGGACGACGTGCGACGGGCCGTGCTGATGGGGCCGAGCGCGCACCATCCCCGGCGGCTGAGGCGTCTCGACCAGGTCGCCGAAGCGATCGAGGTGACCACGGCGTTCCTGATCTCCGTTTACCGGCCGCGTAGGTTGGCGAAGTGAGCGCGGTACCGGCGACAGCCATCACCGACCCTGCCTGGCTGCGGGCACAACTCGGCCTCGCGGCGCGACGGTACGGCTGCGCACCGGCCGGGGTCCTCGGCACGATCTGGTGGTACTCGGCGTCGTCCGTGCTGGTCGCGCCCACGCTGGAAGCCCTGGCGAGCACCGGGCGGGCGCTGGACCCCGCGCTGTCCTCGGTCACGCTGGACGTCACCGACGACGGGCGGCTCCTCGGCGCCCGATCGGGCCGGCCGTTCGACGGCAGCCAGGACAAGCTGGGCAAAGCGCTGGGCGAAACGCTCGAATCGGCGATCGCAGGCGTCGAGGCGGTCAGCGGCGCCCGCTCCCCCGCCTTGCGCGCGATCGCGACCGATTCCATCGCCAACCGCCTGCTCTTCTCCGGCGCCCCCGAACGCGCGGAACCGCTGATCGCCGCGATCGGCCAACGGATGCCACGGCCGCGTTACGTCCTCATAGGCTCGAACCGCGTTGTACGCCGGGCCTCCTGCTGCCTGATCTACCAGGTGGGCCTGCCCAAATGCACGAGCTGCCCGCGCCAGCATCCCGCCGATCGCGACCGTCGCCTGCGTACGGCACTCGGATAGTCACACCATCATTTCCGGCAATTCCCCGGGAAAGGAATTCACGCGAAACGGTTGCTTGTCCCCTACACTTCGGAAAAGCCGGGATCATCCGGATTTCGGGAGGTGATCTCCGCAATGGGCTTCGCCTGGAAAGCGGCCACCGTCACCGCGGTCACGATCACCCTCGCCGGTTTGCTGGCCTACACCCGTCTTGACACCAATATCACGGCGATCGACGTCGACAGGGTGCTCGGTGACGATCGACCGGCACGGGACGCCCCCGGCGCGCTGAACATCCTGCTGCTCGGCTCGAACTCGGGCGGCGCCCGCGCCGAGACCGCGATGTTCGTGCACCTCGCCCAGGAGCGTACGAGTGCCATCGTCGTCACCATCCCGCGCGACACCGTGGTGCCCCGGCCCGCCTGCCCGCTCCAGGACGGGGGCACCGCTCCCCCGGCGGCCGCTGTCGTCTTCGGCACGGCCTACTCCGTGGGCGGCCCGGTATGTGTGGTCAAGACCGTCGAACGGCTCAGCGACGTCCGCGTCGACCACCTGCTTGACCTCGACTTCTCGTGCTTCACCAGGCTTGCCGGGGCACTTGGCCGCACCATCCACGGCGATGACGGCCAACTCGACCTTCCCAAGGCGGTGATCGGCTCCGGCCTGCTGGTCAACCCGGTGAAGCTGGTGGAGATCGCGGACACCGTCACCAGGGCGCTGACCACCGACTCGGGGCTCGGCTCATTACCTGATCTGCTCGGTCTCGCCCGCAGCGTGGCCGATCTCGAGCCGTCCCACATCGCCTTCAGAACGCTGCCCGCCGACCCTCGCCGCGAGGCCCTTTGGACGGCTCTCCGTCAGGACCTCCCACCGCCTCCAGCGTGAAAAGGCCTCGGGCGGGGCACCCGTCCCGGTGAGGAGCGAACCGAACAGGAGAGAGCTGTCCGATGAGCGTGTCCGCTCGCCGGGGTCCGACCGTGCCCGAAGTGTTGCTCGATCCCGTCCGCGACCCGACCGTGGCGTTCACCGAAGCCGAACGAGCGGAGCTGTGGCTCACCGGGCGGCTGCCCCGCGGCCGTGCTGACGCTGGGGCAGCAGGCCGAACGCGCCTGTCCAACCCGACCTCGCGCATCGAAGCCATGCCCGAAGACCTCATCCGCTGGTCGGACGGAAAGGTACTGACCGCGGCCGGTATCCCGGTCGCTCCGGTGGAGTACGACGGTGTGCGGTACACCATCGAGCAGGCGAACAACGCGCTGTTCTACCCGGGTCTCGGCCTCGGCACCATCATGGCCGGCGCGCGGAAAGTGACCCCCGGGACGCTGCCGGCCGAAGCGGTCGCGGGGCAGGTCGATACCGCCGACCCCGGGGCCGCGCTGTTGCCGCCGGTCAAGAACCTGCACGCGTCCTCGGCGGCGGTGGCCGTGGTGCGGGCCACGCTCGACGAGGATGTCGCGAGCAGGGAAATCGACAAGTCGGTTGCGGGCCGTGCAGGACGCCATGTGGTGGCCCGGCCAGTCGTGACGAAAAGTCCACTTAGGACGCGATGAGGTGCCGGATCCGCCTGCCGCCACCACGTGACCACACGGCTCGGGGGATGTTCGGCAAGTCCGTCCACTGGAAGAAATAGCCCCATCCTGAGTGAGTGGGTACGGTCAGCCGTGTGAGTGATCGCAGTTGGGGCTTCCGCACCCGCGCCCTGCACGCCGGTGGCACGCCCGATCCGGCCACCGGGGCCCGCGCGGTGCCGATCTACCAGACCACGAGCTTCGTGTTCGAGGACGCGGCCGACGCGGCGAACCTGTTCGCCCTGCAGAAGTACGGCAACATCTACAGCCGCATCGGCAATCCGACCGTGAGCGCCTTCGAAGAGCGCCTTGCCAGCCTCGAAGGCGCCATCGGCGGGGTGGCCACCAGCAGCGGCCAGGCCGCCGAGTTCCTGACCTTCGCCGCGCTGACCGAAGCGGGGCAGCACATCGTGTCGGCGAGTGGGCTCTACGGCGGCACGGTCACCCAACTCGACGGCACCTTGCGCCGGTTCGGGGTGCGGACGACGTTCGTGTCCGGCGATGGGCTGGACGGCTACGCCGCCGCCATCACCGACCAGACGCGCCTGATCTACACCGAGGTCATCGGCAACCCGGGCGGCGGCATCGCCGACCTCGCCGGTCTCGCCGACCTCGCGCACGCGCACGACATCCCGCTGGTCGTCGACGCGACGCTGGCCACGCCGTACCTGTGCCGCCCGATCGAGCACGGCGCCGACATCGTGCTCCATTCGGCGACCAAGTTCCTCGGCGGGCACGGCACCACACTCGGCGGGGTCGTGGTCGAGTCCGGCAAGTTCGACTGGGGCAACGGGAAGTTCCCGAGGATGACCGAAACCGTCGACTCCTACGGCGGGCTGAAGTACTGGGAGAACTTCGGCGAGTACGCGTTCTGCACGCGACTGCGGGCCGAGCAGTTGCGGGACATCGGGGCGGCGCTGTCCCCGCACTCGGCGTTCCTGCTGCTGCAGGGAGTCGAGACGCTGCCGCAGCGGATGGACGCGCAGGTGGCCAACGCCCGGGCGGTCGCGGAGTTCCTGGCGGCGGACGACCGCGTCGCGTGGGTGAGCTACGCGGGCTTGCCCGATCACCCGCATCACGAGCGGGCGAAGCGGTACCTGCCCCAGGGTCCGGGGGCGGTGTTTTCGTTCGGTGTCAAGGGCGGGCGCGCGGCGGGCGAGAAGTTCGTCGAGTCGGTGGAACTGCTGTCTCACCTGGCAAACGTCGGCGACGCGCGCACACTGGTCATCCACCCCGCCTCGACCACACACCGGCAGCTCTCCGACGAGCAAATGCGCGCAGGCGGGGTCACGCCGGACCTGATCCGGCTCTCGATCGGGCTGGAAGACGTCGGCGACCTCCTCTGGGACATCGACCAGGCACTCACCGCGGCGGTGAAGCAGTGACCTGGACTCCGCCCACGGCCAGGCAGCGGCTGGCCATCCTTTCCCGTACGAGGTCGGTCACCCTCGTCGGCGCTTCGGCCAACCCGGCCAGGCCGAGCTTCTTCGTGGCCACCTACCTGCTGTCCTCCAGCCGGTACCGGGTGAACTTCGTCAACCCCCGGCTGAACGAACTGCTCGGGCAGCCCGTGTACGCCTCGGTGGCCGATGTTCCCGGGGGGGTGGATCTGGTCAGCGTGTTCCGCAAGCACGACGACCTGCCGGAGGTGGCGGAGGAGGTCGTCAAAGCGGGTGCTTCCACATTGTGGTTACAGCTCGGGTTGTGGCATGAAGCGGCGGCCGAGCGCGGCGCGGAAGCCGGGCTCGACGTGGTGATGAACCGGTGCGTCAAGATCGAGCACGCCCGGTTCGCCGGAGGCCTGCATCTGGCCGGGTTCAACACGGGTGTGATCAGCTCGCGCCGCCGGATCGAGCCGTGAGGGGCGGAAGAATGCATGGGTGTGGGAAGTTACGGCTGATATGATCGAAGTTCTGCGCGTCACGTTCGTCGGCGGGCCGACCGCCCTGCTGGAGATCGGCGGCAAGCGGTTGCTGACCGACCCGACGTTCAGCCCGGCAGCGGTCTACGAGACCGTGCCGGGGCGTCCGCTGACCAAGACCGAGGACCCCGCGATAAGCGCCGACGAGATCGGCGAGGTCGACGCCGTGCTGCTGTCGCACGACCAGCACGCCGACAACCTCGACCCGGCGGGACGCAAGCTGGTCGAGCGGATGCTGCTGACCTTGACCACGCTCAGCGGCGCCAAGCGGCTTGGCGGCACCGCGCAGGGCCTGCCGCCCTGGGCGACGATCAAGCTGGGCCCGGTGGAGGTCACCTTCGTGCCGGCGCAGCACGGGCCACCGGGGGCCGAGCGGGTCACCGGCGAAGTCACCGGATTCGTGCTCAGCGGCGCTAACCTCCCGACGGTCTACGTCAGCGGCGACAACGCTTCCCTGGAAGTGGTACAGCAGATCTCGCGGCGGCTACGGAGCGTCGACGTCGCGCTGATGTTCGCGGGCGCGGCCCGGACGTCGCTGTTCGGCGGGGCTCCGCTCACGCTCACCAGCGAAGCGGCCGCGGGAGCCACCCGGATGCTGGGAGCCCGCCACGTGATCCCGCTGCACACCCGCGGCTGGAAACATTTCAGCGAAGGTCCCGACCGCGTCCGCAAGGCGTTCGCCGAGGCGGGCCTCACCGACCGCCTCCATCTGCTGGAACCGGGCGAAACCTGGTCGCTCGAGGCCTGAACTTCAGGTGGGACGGCGCGGGTGAAGCCGTGGATGGGCCGCCATGGTCGCGGACACGCGCCGAACCCGGAACTCGCGCGTCACCAAAGCCCGACTCGCCTGTCGCGAAAGGCCGACTCGCCTGTCGCGAAAGGCCGACTCGCGGGCGGTTAGGTGGTTTGGTGGAAGCGGGTGGTGAGGGTTTCGCGGCCGGCGGCGGTCAGGGCGCCGTAGAGGCGGAGGCGGGCCATCCCGCCGTCGGGATAGATGTCGAGGCGGAGGTGGGTGAGTTCGCGGGAGTCCTCGATGAGGAAGCGGTGCCGCGTGTCGGGTTGCAGGCGGGTGCGTGGCAGCACCTCGAACCATGACCCGTCACGCCTTCCACTCAGGGCGGCCCAGCCTGGGGCGTTTCCTTTGAAGTGCGTGGTGTCCAGCTCGGCCAGCCTGGGCACGCCCTCGGCGGCCAACTCGACGATCACCCAGTCGTTGCCGTCGTCACGGCGACGGGCGGTCTCCCAGCCCTCGCCCATGACGGCGGCGAAACCGGGCGAAATGAGGTTGCCGGGCGAGGCGTAGAACATGTTGCTGGCCTCGACGATCCGTGCGCCGTTCTCCAGCGCGGCGAGATCGAGCGAGCCGAGGTCGAGCAGCCGGGGGTCGGCGACGGGGGTGCCGTGCACCCGGAACCGGGCGACGCCGCCGTCGGGACAAATGGTCAGCCGCACGTGGGTGTGCCGGCGGGCCGAGCCGACGGGGAAGAAGTTCTCGGCGTCCCCGGTCAGGGAAGCGTGCGGCACGATCGTCGTCCAGTCCATTTCGGACAGTTCGGCCGGGCTCGGGTAGCCGTCCACCGCCAGTGCCTCGACCGAGGCGAACGGCGGGTAGTTGCCGGTGAAGAACGTGGTGTCCACGATCACCCCGGACACCACGCCCGGCAGGCCCAGCCGGACGATCGCCTGGTCCCTGCCGGGCTCGCGGCGGCGCCGGGTCTCCCAGCCGTCGTAGATCTGGCCCTTGTGGCCGAAGCTCCAGCGCTGGAACTCCGGCGGCGCCGGCTTGATCAGGTTTTCCCGCTCGGCGAACAGCTCGTCGTTGGCCCAGAGCACGCTGCCGCCCACCCGCCGGGACGCGAGATCGGGCTGCCGGGTCCACTCCGGACGGCCGGTCACGGCATCCTCCTCAGGAGCCTGCCGTCCGCCTGCTCGATCTCCCGTCCCCGCAGCCAGGTACTCCGGACCACGCCGGTCAACCGCCGGCCGTGGTAAGCGCTGACCGGATTCCGGTGGCGCAACGACTTCGCGTCCACGACGAACTCCTCCTCCGGGGCGAACACGCAGAGATCGGCGTCGCGGCCGGGTTCGATCGTTCCCTTGCCGCACAGGCCGGCCAGCCCGGCCGGGCGTTCGGCCATCCACCGCACCACGTCGCTGAGCGTGAACCCCCGCCGCCGTGCCTCGGTCCACACCGCGGGCAGGCCCAGTTGCAGACCCGAGATGCCGCCCCAGGCTTGGCCGAAATCGCCGGTGTCGAAGCGTTTCAGTTCCGGTGTGCACGGCGAGTGGTCGCTGACCACACAGTCGATCACGCCGTCGCGCAGCCCCTGCCACAGCAGCTCACGGTTGCCGGACTCGCGGATCGGCGGGCAGCACTTGAACTGGGTCGCGCCGTCGGTGATCTCCTCGGCGCTGAAAGTCAGGTAGTGCGGGCAGGTCTCGGCAGTCACCCGGACGCCGTCCGCGCGGGCACTCGCGATCACCGGGAGAGCGTCCGAAGAAGACAGATGAAGGATGTGCACGCGGGCGCCGGTCCGGCGGGCGAGGTCGATCACACGCGCGATGGCCAGGTTTTCCGCTCCCCGTGGCCGTGACCGCAGGAAGTCGGCGTACCGCGAGCCGTGTGGTTCCGGGGCGTGCTCGATGGTGCCGGAATCCTCGGCGTGCACGATCATCATCGCGCCCAGGTCCGCCAGCCGCCGCAGATCCGCTTCGAGCTCCGCCTCGTCCAGGGGCGGGAACTCGTCGACACCGGAAGGCAGCAGGAAGCACTTGAATCCGAACACCCCGGCCTCGTGCAGAGCCGCCAGCGCGCCGCCGTTGCCCGGAATCGCGCCGCCCCAGAAGCCCACGTCGACGTACCCGCGACCTTCCGCAGTCTTGCGCTTGACCTCGAGGGAAGGCACGTCCACCGTGGGCGGCAGGCTGTTCAGCGGCATATCGACGATGGTCGTGACGCCACCGGCGGCCGCGGCACGGGTCGCGGTCTCGAAACCCTCCCACTCGGTACGGCCGGGGTCGTTGACGTGCACGTGGGTGTCGACCAGCCCGGGCAGCAGCACGACGTCGCCGTCGAGTTCCACGACCTTCTCGCCGGTGAGACCCGAACCGGCGGTGTCGATGCTGACGATCTTGCCGCCGGAAACGCCGACCTCGCACGGCCCCTCCCCCGCGGCGGTGACCGCCCGCCGCGCCCGGAACACCAGGTCCAACGCCGCCTCCCGCCTGTGCTTCAACCGGAACCGCATCACCAGAACCCCGGGCGTGAAACTACTCCTGTTCGCGACCGGAAAGTTGTTCGACGAGCTTGAGCAGGGCGCCGTGGTCGAGCGCGCCGTGCCCCTGGGCCCGCAGCGAAGCCATCAGCTGCGCGACCACGGCGCCGAGCGGGATCACCACGCCCGCTTCGCGCGCGGCGTCGGTCACGATGCCGAGATCCTTGTGGTGCAATTCGACCCGGAACCCCGGGGTGAACTCGCGCCGGACCATCGCGGCGGCCTTGCGGTCCAGGACGCGGTTTCCCGCCAGCCCGCCCGCGAGCACCTTGATCGCCGCATCCGTGCCGACCCCGTGGGCCTCCAGGAAGACCAGCGACTCGGCGACCAGTTCGATGGTGCCCGCGACGATCAGCTGGTTGGCCGCCTTGACGGTCTGTCCCGCCCCGGCGGCGCCGACGTGCACGATCGTGTCGCCGAGGACCGCCAGCACCGGCCGGGCGGCCTCGAACGCCCCGGCCTCGCCGCCCACCATGATCGACAGGCTGCCCTCGACCGCACCCTGCTCCCCACCGGACACCGGCGCGTCCAGGGCGTGGACTCCCCTGGCCGCGGCGGCTTCGGCGACCTCGCGCGACACGCCGGGGTGGATGGTGCTGCAGTCGATCAGCAAGGTGCCCTCGCGGGCGTTGGCCAGCGCTCCGTCCTCACCGAGCACGACCGCGCGGACGTCGGGCGAGTCGGGCAGCATGGTGACCACCACGTCGGCGTCGGAGACCGCCTCCGCCACACTGTCCGCGGCACGGCCGCCGGCCGCGACCAGATTGTCCACTTTGGACCTGCTGCGGTTGTACCCGGTGACGTCGAACCCGGCCTTGACCAGGTTCGCGGCCATCGGCCCACCCATGATCCCCAGCCCGACAAAACCGACCTTGGTCACCACGCCTCCCTGAAATCAACGATCTTCAAGCCAGCCGAAGGACTCCACGCTCGGGCCGGACGGCCGGTACTCCAGCCCGACATACCCGTCGTAGCCGCCCGTGGCGAGTTTGGCCAGGTATCCCTCGATGTCCAGCGAACCGGTGCCCGGCTCGTGCCGTCCCGGCACGTCGGCGATCTGGACGTGACCGATGCCCTCGAGGTGGCCGGCGATCACCGCGTCCAGGTCGTCACCGTTGACCGCGAGGTGGTAGAGGTCGAACAGGAGTGCGAGGTTGTCCCGGCCCGTCTTGCCGATCACACCGAGTGCGTCGACGGCCGTGCGCAACGGGTAGCGCGGCGCGCCGGAAAGCGGCTCGATCACCAGCGTCGCGCCGATCCGCTTCGCCGCCGTGGCCGCGAAGTCGAGATTGGACAGTGCGAGCTCGTCCTGGGCCGCCGGGTCCACCCCCTCGATCCTGTTGCCGTACAGGGCGTTGAACGTGCGGCAGCTGAGCTGTTCGGCGATGCCGACCGCGACCTCGACACTGTCGGCGAACTCCCGTTCCCGGCCGGGCCAGGAGACCACGCCACGGTCACCCGTGGGCAGGTCGCCCGCGAAGAAGTTCAACCCGGCCAGGTTCACCCCGGCGTCCGCGATCGAGCGGACGAACGCGTCCACTTCGGCGTCGGCGGGCACGGCGGTGCCGAACGGCCACCAGAACTCGACCGCGCCGAACCCGGCCTCGCGGGCCGCCTCGGCGCGCTGGAGCAACGGAAGCTCGGTGAACAGGATGGACAGGTTCACGTCGTACCGCATGGATCACACCTTCCGCAATACGGAAATATATTTCCGTAAAACGAGAGTATCCCCGTAGCGTTCCCCGCGTCAACTCCGCTACCGTCGCCGCGTGGAACTGAAAGCCGAGTTCACGACGGAGCCGTTCCACGGCGAGGGCGAGCCACCCGAGCACGCGGTGCGCGCCCGTGACGCGGCGGCCGAGGCGGGACTGACCGTGGATTTCGGCCCGCTCGGGACCACCGCGCGCGGCGACGCCGAGACGGTGTTGGACGCCTTGCCGTCGATCGCCCGAGCCGCCCTCGACGGCGGCGCCACCCGGTTGACGTTCCAGTTGTCCACAGGACGCACGTCCAGCCGGCCAGAGCCGCCACCGCAAACGCTTGCGCGCCTCATCCAGGACGTCGAAGGCCAGCTTGGTGGCAGGTTGAGCGAACTCGACCGGCCCGGGAAGCAGCGCGCGGTCCGGCTGCTGGAGGAACGGGGCGCGTTCGCGATGCGGAAGGCCGTGGTCACGATCGCCGAAGCGCTCGGCGTCACCCGGTTCACGGTTTACAACTACCTGAACCGGGACGGCTGACCCGTGGTTGACTTCAACAAAATGTTGACGCACGATCGCCCGGTGCCCCTCGACCTCGCCGGATTCAACGCCGCGCCGCCCGACGAAGTCCGGCCCGTGCTCACGGCCTGCCTCGCGGTCCCGCGCTGGGTGGACGCCGTGCTCGCCGGACGCCCCTACCCGGACCTCGACGCGCTCGTGGCCGCGGCCGAGGCCGCCGGCCCGTTGCCGGCCGGGGAAACTCGGCGGGCGATCGGGGCGCATCCCCGGATCGGCGAGAAGGCCACCGGCTGGTCACGCTCCGAACAGTCCGGTGTGGACAGTGCGGCCGCGGAGAAGTTCCGCGCCGCCAACGCCGAGTACGAGCGGCGGTTCGGGCACGTGTACCTGGTGTGCGCGAGCGGCCGCGGTGGTGACGAACTCCTCGCCGACCTCCAGCGGCGGATGGGCAACGACCCCGAGACCGAGCTGGCGGTCGCCGGCCGGGAACTGATCGAGATCGCCAAACTGCGGCTGCGGAAAGCCGTCTCGTGAGCCTGGTGACGACGCATGTGCTGGACACCGCCGCGGGCAAGCCCGCGCAGGGCGTCGACGTGCGGCTGGAGTTCCAGGGCACGATCCTGGCGCGGGCGCGGACCGACGAGGACGGCCGGATCCGCGAACTGGGCCCGGACCGGCTGGCGCCGGGGGTGTACCGGCTCGTCTTCGACGTCGAGGACTATCTCGGCCCGGACGCGTTCTTCCCCGAAATCGCCATCAGCTTCCGGATCCTCGACGGCGAGGCACACCATCACGTCCCGGTTCTGCTGAGCCCGTTCGGCTACTCCACCTACCGAGGGAGCTGATCCGCGTGGCCATCACCCTGGGCCCCAACCAGTACGGCAAGGCCGAGGTCCGGCTGGTCGCGGTCACCCGGACCGGCGAGGTCCACCACATCAAGGACCTCACGGTGTCCACGGCGCTGCGCGGCGACCTGGCCGCGACGCACCTCACCGGGGAGAACGCCGCGGTCGTGGCGACCGACACCCAGAAGAACACCGTGTACGCCTTCGCGAAGGAAGGCGGAATCGGCGAGATCGAGGACTTCGCACTGCGCCTCGGCCGCCATTTCACCGGCGAGTTCGCCAGCATCGGCGAAGCGCGGATCATGATCGACGAACACGGCTGGGACCGGATCAGCGTGGACGGCAAGCCGCACGACCACTCGTTCTCCCGGACGAGCGACGAGAAACGAACCACCGCGGTGACCGTTCAGCCCCATCGCGCGTGGGTCGTCTCGGGGCTGCGTGATCTCGTGGTGCTCAAGTCCACGGGGTCGGAGTTCCACGGTTTTCCCAAGGACAAATACACCACGCTGGCCGAAACGGACGACCGCGTCCTCGCCACCGCGGTGAGCGCCCGCTGGCGTTATCAGGGCACGGAAATCGACTGGCGGAAAAGCTTCGGCGAAATCCGCCGGATCCTGCTGGAAACCTTCGCCACCAAGCAAAGCCTCTCGCTCCAGCAGACGCTGTACTCGATGGGCGAAGCGGTGCTGCGGCAGCGGCCGGAGGTGGCCGAGATCCGGCTGTCAATGCCGAACAAGCACCATTTCCTGGTGGACCTCAGCCCGTTCGGGCTGACCAACGACAACGAGGTCTTCTACGCGGCAGACCGCCCGTACGGCCTGATCGAGGGCACCGTGCTCCGCGACGACGCCGAAGATCCCGGGCCGGCCTGGGAACTGGGCTGATCCCTCGCCCCCGGGAGATCCCTGACCGGGACGTTCAGGGAAAGACCGGGGGATTCCCGCGGTGACCGCGGTGCCTGGGCATGCCAGGTTGCGGAGCCGGATTGGTTGCCGCAGCCCTGGGAGCCACTATGTCCGCCGTCGTGGCCAACCCGCCGGGCGTGGTTGCCACGCCGGTATTCACGCTCGATGGTACTGGCGGTGCGGGCCGCCGCGGCGGTGCCGATGGGACCGCCGGCATGGGTGCCTCACCCCGGCGCTGGCCGGAACCGGGTCCGGCGGCAGACAGTTCTTCGTCGCGCTGTGAAGGCGTTGACCGCCGGCTTGATCCGGCAGTTCGTTCTGGTCGTGGTGCTGCTCGCGCACGAGCAGCGCGGCCTGCCCTGGCGGGCGCTGCGTGATGCGCGGTGGCTGCGCGCACCGTCGGGCTCCACGGGACGCCGCGGTGGCCGGAAGTGGTGGTAGGTGCTCGTGTTCACAGCCGGCACGGCGGCGCTGCAACTGCTTCGCCTCAAGTTTCCCGCGCCGGACGGGCACAATTTGAACGCCTTTCTTTCCTCCACGGCGGGCAAGGAAGCCTTCAGCGGCAACGGGGGCCGGCTCGCCCTGGTCGTGACCATGTTGCTGTTCAACACAGTGCTCGGTGAGAAATTGTTGTTCCGCAACCTGTTGCTGCCGCGGATGCGCGGTGCGTCCGGGCGCGCCGACTGGACCGTCAACGGCATCCTGGCCGGTCTCCACCACCCGCACGAACCGTGGTCGATCCCGAGCAGCCTCGTCGGCCGCACACTCCTGTACGCATATCCCACCCGGAGATTCCGGAGCGCCTGGCTCGGCATCATCGTCCACTCCGCCTCCGGCGCGTTCGTCAGCGCGCTGCCGCTCGTCCTGGTTCTCCGCTGATCCACGGGCACGAGGCGTGAGCGGCACCTGTTTGCCCGCGAGGGAGGGTTTTCCGCCCCGCATTGACCAGTATCGGCAAATTCTGAACCGGCGCCGCCGTGCGGACCGTGTGCAGGCCGTATCGACCGCACACCGCCAGGAGGGATCATGGCCCGGCACCGGCTGAGATCGCCCGTGTCCTTCAAACCGAAGTTGCCCCTGGCGGTACTGACGGCCCTGGTCATCGCGACGATCGGGGCGGGAGTCGTGGTCGCCTACACGGGCAGGCTCGGGTAGCCCTGAATCGTGCCGCCTGACAGCCGTCGCCAGCGCGCGGGCTCCCCCGGCAGACCCGGTCGCCAGTTCGGATGGCGCCGGGCCGGCTCCAGGCCGCCGGACGTTTCGCTCAGCCAACTCCCGTGATGTGCTCCGGCCGCACCGGGACGCGGGTGAGCGCCCGGCCGGACGCGGCCCGGATGGCGGCCACGATCGCCGGAGTGGACGAGATCGTCGGTGGCTCGCCGACCCCGCGCAGGCCGTAGGGCGCGTTCGGGTCCGCCAACTCGAGCACGTCGATGTCCATCGGCGGCATGTCGAGCACGGTCGGGATCAGGTAGTCGGTGAACGACGGGTTGCGGATCCGGCCGCCGGCGATCTGGATCTCCTCCATCACCGCCAGCCCGAGGCCCTGCGCCGACCCGCCCTGGATCTGCCCCAGCACGGCCTGCGGGTTCATCGCCCGGCCGACGTCCTGGGCGCAGTCCAGCGCGACCACCTTCACCAGGCCCAGCTCGGTGTCCACGTCGACGACCGCCCGGTGCGCGGCGAACCCGTACTGCACATGCGCGTTGCCCGCGCCGGTCTCGGGATCGAGCGTCCCGGTGGGCCGGTGCCGCCACTCGACGGTCTCCTCGAGCACCTCGGACCCCAGCACCTCCGCCAGGTCCGCGATCACACCGTCCTGAGTGGACACCAGTTCGCCGCCCGCGACGCGGTATTCCCCGGCCAGGTCGCCATACCGACCCTTCGCGTGGTCGAACAGCGCCGACCGGACGGCGAGGCACGCGGCCCGGACCGCGCCACCGGTGACGTAGGTCTGCCGGGACGCCGAGGTGGAGCCCGCGTTCCCGATGCCGGTGTCCACCGGCAGGATGGCGACCCGCTCCACCCCCAGTTCGGTCCGGACGATCTGCTGCAGCACGGTCACCAGGCCCTGCCCGACCTCGCACGCGGCGGTCCGCACGGTCGCCGCCGCCTCCCCGCCGACCACCTGCAGCCGCACCTGGGCGGTCGAGTAGTCGTCAAAACCTTCGGAGAAACAGATGTTCTTGATCCCCACCGCGTAACCCACGCCGCGGACCACGCCCTCGCCGTGCGTGGTGTTGGATACGCCGCCCGGCAGCGTCCGCAGGTCCCGCTCGCCGGCCGGTTCCGGCGGCAACGGCTTGTTCTCCAGGCGCCGCAACAACTCCGCGACCGGTGCGGGTGAATCGACGACCTGGCCGGTGGGCAGCCGCGAACCTTGGCTCATCGCGTTGCGGACGCGGACCTCGACGGGGTCGAGACCGCATGCCTCGGCGAGTTTGTCCATTTGCGACTCATAGGCGAAACCAGCCTGGACCGCACCGAATCCGCGCATCGCACCGCACGGAGGGTTGTTCGTGTACGCGCCCCAACAGTCGACGGACACGTTCGGCACCACATAAGGCCCGACGCCCAGTGTCGCGGCGTTGGCGACCACGGCGGGGGTCGAAGAGGCGTAGGCGCCGCCGTCGAGGAAGATCCGCGCCTTGACGTAGACCAGCTTGCCGTCGCGGTCGGCGCCGTGCTCGTAGTACAGCTTCGCCGGATGGCGATGGACGTGCCCGTAGAAGGACTCCTCGCGGTTGTAGACCATCTTGACCGGTCTTCCGGTGTGCAGCGCCAGCAGGCAGGCGTGCACCTGGATGGACAGATCCTCGCGCCCGCCGAACGCGCCGCCGACGCCACCGAGGGTCAGCCGCACCTTCTCCGCGGGCAGCCCGAGCGCGGTGACGATCTGCCGCTGGTCCACGTGCAGCCACTGGGTGGCGACATACAGGTCGACCCCGCCGTCCTCGGCCGGGATGGCCAGCCCGGACTCCGGGCCGAGGAACGCCTGGTCCTGCATGCCGACCTCGTAGGAACCGGAGACCACGATGTCGGCCTTCGCATCGGAATCGCCGAACCGGACGGGGACGTGCCGCACCACGTTCCCACCTGGATGCAGCTCCGGTCCCTCCCCCGCCACGGCACGCTCGGCGTCGGTGACCGGTTCGAGAACCTCGTAGCCCACCTTGATCCGCCGCATCGCCCGGCGCGCGGTCTCGGGATGATCCGCCACGACCAGGGCCACCGGCTCGCCCTGGTACCGCACCACGTCCGCGGCGAGCACCGGCTGGTCGGGCCGTTCCAGCCCGTACCGGTTCACCCCGGGTACGTCCTCGTGCGTGAGCACCGCGTAAACCCCTTGCACCGCAACGGCTTCCGTGATGTCGATGCCCGTGATCCCGGCGTAGGGGTGGGGGCTGCGCAAGGTGGCGCCCCACAGCATGTCCTCGTGCCACATGTCCGACGAGTACGCGAACTCCCCGCGCACCTTGACGGTCGCGTCCGGGCGCCGGGCGCTGGCGCCCACCCCGTTCGCCGTTTCCTGGAGGGAAGTCGTCATCGCAGCCTCCTGCTCGCGGCGGCGAGCTCACTGGCCAAAGTGGACTCATCGGCGGTCTTGAGCTCCCCGTCGGCCACCACGGTCTCGCCCGAGACCAGCAACAGTTTCAGCGGCGGGACCGCGCCGAGCACGAGTGCGGCCACCGGGTCCTCGATTCCGGCGTAGCGCAGGCCGCTCAAGTCCCAGATGGCCAGGTCCGCCAGCTTGCCGGGCTCCAGCGAGCCCAGCTCGCGCTCCCGGCCGAGGCAGCGCGCCCCGCCCATGGTGCCCATCCACAGCGCCTGCCGCACGGTCAGCGCCGTCGGGCCACCGCGCTGCCGCGCCTGCATCAGCGACTGATGCAGTTCCTCGGCCAGTCCGCCGGATTCGTTGGACGCGGCACCGTCCACACCGAGCCCGACCGGCGATCCCGCGTCGAGCAGATCGCGGACCGGGGCGATTCCCGTGCCGAGCCGGCCGTTGGACGTCGGGCAGTGCGCGGAACCCGTGCGGGTGGCGCCCAGCCTGCGGATCGCGGCGGGGGCGAGGTGCACGGTGTGCGCCAGCCACACGTCGTCGGCGAGCCATTCGAGCTTGTCCGCGTATTCGGCCGGGGTGCAGCCGAATTCCGCCAGGCACCGGGTCTCCTCGTCGAGGGTCTCGGCGAGGTGGGTGTGCAACCGGACGCCCTTGCGGCGGGCCAGCTCCGCCGCCCCGGTCATCAGCCGCTCGCTGACCGAGAACGGCGAGCACGGCCCGGCCGCGATCCGGACCCGGGCGTTCGGCGCCCCGTCGTGGTGGGCGTCGATGGCGTGCTCGGTGCCGAGCAGCGCGGCCTCGGTGTCCTCGACCAGGTTGTCGGGCGGAAGGCCGCCGTCGGAAGCGCCCCGGTCCATCGACCCGCGCACGATGTGCGAGCGGACACCGATGCGGTGGGTCGCCGCGACCAGCGCCGCCACCTGATCGCCGCCTTCGGCGGGGAAGACGTAGTGATGGTCGGCGACCGTGGTGCACCCGGTCAGCGCCAGCCGGGCCAGGCCCGCGCTCGCCGCGGCGTGCGTGATCCGGGCATCCAGCCTTCCCCAGATCGGGTACAGCTCGACCAGCCACTGGAACAGCGTCGAATCGGCGGCCAGGCCACGGGTCGCCCACTGGTAGAGGTGGTGGTGGGTGTTGACCAGGCCGGGGGTGAGCAGGCACCCGCCCGCGTCGACGCGCCGGCCGGCGGCCACCTCGGCCGTGCCCTCGCCGACGGCGACGATGTGCTCGCCGTCGATGACCACGTGGCCGTCGCGGAACTCGGTGCCGTCGGCGTCCACCGTGGAAATCGCCGCGTGCTCGATCACGGTGATCATCGTGCCGCCATCCGCACGGCCTCGATGATCTTCTCGTATCCGGTGCACCGGCACAGGTTCCCGGCCAGCGCCTCGCGGATCTCCTCATCGCCCGGGTCGGGGACGCGCCGGAGCAGGTCGTGTGCGGCGACGACGAGTCCCGGCGTGCAGAACCCGCACTGCACCGCGCCCGCGTCCACAAAGGACTGCTGGACCGGGTCGAGCCGGTCGCCCTCGGCCAGCCCCTCGACCGTGCGCACCGCACGGCCTTCCACCTGCCCGGCCGCCACCAGGCACGAGCACACCGCGACCTCGTCCAGGTACACCGTGCACGAGCCGCATTCGCCCTGCTCACACGCGTTCTTGGCGCCGGGGAGCCCGAGCCGTTCGCGCAACAGGTAGAGCAGGCTCTCGCCCTCCCAGACGTCGTCGGCCTGCCTGGCTTCGCCGTTCACGGTGACATTCACGCGCATACCTGCTCCTGGGAAACGAACTCGGTCCAAGCCCAGCCCAGCGCACGCCGGGCCAGGACGGACAGTGCGTGCCTGCGGTAGGCCGCGGTGCCGCGCACGTCGTCGATCGGCGCGGCCGCCGAGGCGACGAGATCCCCGAACCGGCGTTTGAGCGAATCGTTCAGTGGCGCCCGCTCCGAATCCCAGGGCAGCTCGGCGTTCAGGAACTCCTCGGCCTCCGGCGCCCGCCGGGGGGTGGGCGCGGCAGAGGAGATAGCGGCCCGCGCCGAGCCCGCCTTCAGCGCGATCGCGAACGAGCAGACCGCGATGACCATGGCGTTGCGGGTGCCGACCTTCGCGAACTGCTGAGCCCCGGCGTCCGCGGGCAGGCGCACCGCGGTAATCAACTCGTCCTCGGCGAGGGCGTTGCGCTTGACGCCGAGGTAGAACTCGTCGGCGGGAATCAGGCGGGTGCCGCGAACCGACCGGGCTTCGACGACCGCCCCGGTGACCAGCAGCACGGGATGGGTGTCCCCGGCCGGAGAGGCCGCGCCGAGATTGCCACCGACGGTCCCGCGGTTGCGGATCTGCGGGGACCCGACGGTCCGCGACGCCATCGCCAGCCCGGGCAGCCGCTCACCCAGCTCGGTGATCACGCGGGTGTAGGGCACGCTCGCGCCGAGACGGATGCCGTTGTCCGCGGCGGACCATTCGGCGAGTTCGGCGACACCGTTGAGGTCCAGCAGGGCCGCCGGGCGGCGGTGGTCGAAGTTCAGCTCGACCATGACGTCGGTGCCGCCCGCGATGGGCACCGCGTCCGGGCGCCCGGCCTTGACGGCCAGCGCCTCGTCAAGCGTCTTCGGTCGCAGGAAGTCCACGCTGCCAGTACACCTCCGCGACCCACGGCACGACAACGGTGCCGGCGTACGAACGGCGGCCGGCCCGACGAGCCGAATTTGTACTTTCGTACAAGGCGGATGACGGCGGTGAAAACTTCAAAAACTCAGCCCCCGAGGTAGGCCGCCGTGGTGCGCTCGGTAACGGCGGCGGCTCGCTCCGGGCTCGCCCCGGAGGCCTCATACGCCGATCCCCAATCCTGGCTGCTCCGCGTCATGAACTGCTTCGCCTCCGCCGTCACCATCCACGCCTGGGGGTCTTCGAGGTGCTCGCCGCGCAGATGCAGGCCGAGACCGAGCAGGGAGAGGTCCCAGCCGATCCCGACCGCGCCCGGCCCGTAGGAGTCCCAGTGGTCGTCATCGGCCAAGGCGCCGTGCTCGAGTTCGAGCTGGGCCTTTCCGTCACCCGCCGGGGTGATCCGGGCCTCGACCTCGGAGGGCGGCATGTCGCCGAACACCCAGCTCACCCTGAGCAGGCGAGGAGGTTCGCAACGGAGGATCTTCCCGCCGGCGTTGCCCTTCAGCTGGTAGGTGCCGCCGAGCCGGAAGTCGCCGGTCACGGGCGTCAGCCACCGGCTGATCCGGTCAGGTTCGGTACACGCGTCCCAGAGGTCCTCGACCTCCGCCTCATAGGTTCTCCGGAGCAGCACCGAGTTGGTCTCCCCCACCGACCGCACCGCACGGTGCACCGAGTTGATCTGCCCGACGATATCCATCACGTGTCCTTTCCTCCAGCACGGCGTGCACGCTTGCCGCGCGCGATTTCGGTGCCCAGCGCGTCCAGCCGTCCCGCCCAGAACCCGCGGAAACGCCCCAGCCACAGATCGATTTCCTCCAGCGGGGCACTGTCCACCGCGTACAGACGCCGGGAGCCCTCGGCTCGCACGGTGGTGAACCCGTTGTCCCGCAGGACCTTGAGGTGCTGCGAGACCGCGGGCTGGGAGATCCCGAACTCCCGCTCGATGACCTCGCTGATCGCGCCGGAAGCCCGTTCGCCGTCGGCCAGCAGTTCCAGGATCCGCCGCCGGACGGGATCACCGAGAACGTCGAACGCGTGCACGCCGGAATCATCTCAATCGCTCCTTATATAAGTCAACGCTTAAATTGCTAGGATTCGCGCCCGTGACACTGGTCAAGACGCTGCTGGAGATTCCCGGGCTCCGGCTGCGGGTGCGTACCGGATCCCGGCTGCTCGGCCGCGCGATCAGCCGCATCTATGTCACCGAGCTGCCCGACCCGAGCCGCTATGTCTCGGCCGGTGAGCTGGTGCTGAGCGGGCTGCTGTGGTGGCGGCGGCCGGGTGACGCCGAGCGGTTCGTCGGCGCGCTCGCGCGGGCGGGGGTGGCGGCGTTTGCCGCGTCCGGCGCCGACACCGGCGGAATTCCCGACGACGTCATCCAGGCCTGCGCGCAGCACGGGATTCCGTTGCTGGAGGTGCCCGCGGACCTGTCGTTCGCGGTGATCACCGAACGGGTCGTGCTGGCGCTGGCCGCCGACCGGGGCACCGCGCCGGGTGACGCGCACCGCCGGTTGCTGTCCGCGGCCGGGGACATGTCACTGCCGGTGCTGCTGCGTCAGGGCGCGATCGAGCTGGGCGCCCCGTGCTGGGTGATTTCGGGCACCGGGCGGGTGGTCGCAGGCACCGAGCCGGACGCGCCCGCCGGGCTGGTCGAACGGTTCGCGCCCCACCGGCCGGTGCACGGCGAGCACGCCCTGCTGCCGATCGGCGGCCGGTTCCGCATCCCGTGGCTGCTGGCCATCCGCGCGACCTCGTGGCCGGAGGCGATCGCCGACGAGCTGGCGGGGCTGATCGGTTTGGCGCGGGCGCGGGCCGACCAGGTCCGGCAGACCGGCGACCGGGCGGCCGCGCCGCTGTTCCGGCTACTCGCCGGCGGCGCCGGGGACCCGGCGGGGGCCTTCGCGGCGACCGGCCTGCCCGCGGCAGCACCGGTGCGGGTGCTGCTCGCCAGGACACCAGACGACACCGCACTCGGCCTGGAAGTGTTCAGCGAGCTACTGGCCGACGTGTCCTCGAGTGCCGGCGTCGTCGGTGACGAGACCTACGCGGTCGTGGCGGCCGACGAGAAATGGCCGTGGGAATGGCCGGCCCGCGCCAGCGACGCGCTGTCCATTTTGGATCAGGTAGCCGGGCTTTCACCGGTCTTCATCGGCATCGGCGGCCCGGCGACGGTGAGCGGATTACGAGGCGCGAGCCAGGAAGCGCGCTACGCGGTCGAAGTCGCCGCGCGGCGGGGCGAGCGGATCGGAGTGGTAGCCGGGGAGGACATCCCCGTGCACCGGCTCCTGGTCGCGGGCGCGCCGGACGAACTGCGCCGGTCGGTCCGCGACCGGGTCCTCGGCCCGCTGCTGGCCTACGACCAGGCGCAGGGTACCGACCTCGTGCGGACCGTGCGGGTGTTCCTCGAAAGCGCCTGCTCCCCCACCGCCGCGGCGAAGGCCCTGCACGTCCACGTCAACACCCTGCGCTACCGCATCGCCCGCGCCTGCGAAGTGCTCGGCCTCGACCTCACCGACTTCCCGACCCAGGTCGACGTGTATCTCGCGCTGGAAGCCAGGTGAGGGCCGCTTCAACGAGTAGTAGCTTCCCGTTCCGTCAACCGGTCCGCCGGGCGTAGCGGAAGAGGTGTGACCGTTCCAGCGTTGTCAGCTTGGTCACCTCGTCCTCGTCGATCGCGCCACAGTCGAGGCCGCGCAACAGGAAAGTCGCCAGCGCCTGCACGGTGGCGGGTTCGTCGAGGACTCCGCTTTCGGCCTGGCCCACATGGTCGCGCAACCGGGCAGCGGCCGAAGGCAGGCCCTCCCGGAAGAAGGCGTAGGTGCCGGCGAACCGCGTGGGCAACTGGTGGGGATGCAGGTCCCAGCCCTGGTAGAAGCCCCGCTCCAGCGAACGCCGGACCAGCCGGAGATGCTCGCGCCAAGCGGGCAGGACGGCATCGCCGACCGGAAGCAGGTTGGTCGAGCCGTCGGACAGGCGCACCCCGGTGCCCGCCGCGGCGACCTGCATGAACGCCTTGGCGAAGTCCGCCGCCGGATGGTCCATGCTCTGGTACCCGGCGGCGATGCCCAGTCCCGCACTGTAGTCGTAGGTGCCGTAGTGCAGCCCGGTGCACCGGCCCGCCGCCGCCTGGACGATCCTGGCCACCGCGACGGACCCCTCGGCGTCCACAATGGACTGCGAGGTCTCGATCTGCACCTCGAACCGCAACGCGCCCGGCGCCAGGCCGTAGACGGCTTCCAGGTCCGCGATCACCCCGGCCGCGGCGGAGACCTGCTCCACGGCCGTCACCTTGGGCAGGGTCACCACGAACCCGGGCGGCAGCACACCCTCCAGCCCGTCCAGGAAAACGTCGAGCGTGCGGATACCCCGCCGCCGGGACGCCCGCTCGAAACTCTTGAACCGGATGCCGGCGAACGGGGGCCGCACGGCCATCCCCGCGAGGGTGCGCGCACAGGCGAGGGCGGCGGCGTCCTCCGCTTCGTCGCCAGGATGGCCGTAGCCGTCCTCGAAGTCGATCCGCAGGTCCTCGATCGGCTCCCGGGCGAGCTTCCGGCGTACCCGTTCGGCGATCTCCGGATCCAGCCCGAGTTCGTCGCCGTGCTTCGCGAAGACCTCGCTCGCCTGCTCGCCCCACTTCGCGACCAGGTCCGCCGAAAACCGGTTCGCCGGAACGTAGACCGTGTGCACGGGTTGCCGCCCGGCCGGCTCACCGGGATAGCGGGCGGCGATCCGGGCGTCTACTTCGGACAGCCGGGCGTCGACGCCCGCGTAGACCTCCTCCGTGAGCCGGCCGGGCACCGCTTACGAAATCCGCTCGTAGGCGGGCAGGGTGAGGAAGTCCGGGAACTCGTCGGCCAGCGCCACCTGCTCGAACAGCTCGACCGCCGGGTCCAGCAACTCGGCCGGGATGACCCCGTCGAGCTCCTTACGCACCTCGTCGAGCACCGTGCGCACCAGTTCCTCGGTCACTTTGACGCCATTAAACAGCTCCACACCGTTGCTGACCCACTGCCAGATCTGGGAACGCGAGATCTCCGCGGTCGCGGCGTCCTCCATCAGGTTGTGGATCGCCGCCGCGCCGTTACCGCCCAGCCAGGACGCCAGATACCGGACACCGACGTCGACCGCGCCGCGCAACCCGGCCTCGGTCGCCTCGCCCTCGGTGGCGGCGACGTCGAGCAGTTGCTCCGCGGTCACCGAGACCTCGTCGCGGGCGCGGTCCAACTGGTTCGGCTTGTCGCGGAGAACCCGGTCGAACTCCTCGCGGCAGAGGTCCACCATGCCCGGGTGCGCGACCCACGAGCCGTCGAAGCCGTCGCTCGCCTCGCGTGCCTTGTCGTCGCGGACCTTCGCGAACGCCGTCTCGTTGACCTCGGGGTCCTTGCTGGGGATGAACGCCGCCATGCCGCCGATCGCGAACGCGCCGCGCTTGTGGCAGGTGCGCACCAGCAACTCGGTGTAGGCGCGCATGAAGGGCGCGGTCATGGTCACGCTGTTGCGGTCCGGCAGCACGAACTTCCGTCCGGCGTCCCGGAAGTACTTGATGATGCTGAACAGGTAGTCCCAGCGGCCCGCGTTCAGGCCCGAGGCGTGCTCACGCAGCTCGTAAAGGATCTCTTCCATCTCGAAGGCGGCGGGGATGGTCTCGATCAGCACGGTCGCCCTGATCGTCCCGTGCGTGATGCCCAGCTCCTTCTCCGCGTAACTGAACACGTCGTTCCACAACCGGGCTTCGAGGTGGCTTTCCATCTTCGGCAGGTAGAAGTACGGGCCCTTGTCGTAGGCCAGCAGGGCGCGCACGTTGTGGAAGAAGTACAGGCCGAAGTCGACCAGCGCGCCGACGCCCTTGCGGCCGCCGAAGGTCAGGTTCCGCTCGTCCAGGTGCCAGCCGCGCGGCCGGACCACGATGGTCGCGTGCTCGATGTCGTCACGCAGCGCGTAGTGCTTCCCGCCCGAGTCGAGTTCGATGGTGCCCCGGATCGCGTCACGGAGGTTGACCTGCCCGCCGACGACGTTGGCCCAGTGCGGCGTGTTGGCGTCCTCGAAGTCCGCCAGCCACACCTTGGCACCGGAGTTCAACGCGTTGATGGTCATCTTGCGCTCGGTGGGACCGGTGATCTCGACCCGCCGGTCACGCAGCGCCGGGGGCGCCTCGGCGACCTGCCAGTCCGACTCTCGGATCTCCTTCGTCTCGGGCAGGAAGTCGAGTCGCCCCGTGCGCTTGGCCTCTTCGCGGCGCTTGGCCCGGGCCGCGAGCAGTTCGTCACGGCGCGCCGCGAAGTTGTCGTGCAGGCCGGCCAGGAACTCCAGTGCCTCCTTAGTGAGGATCTCGTCGCCCCGCTCGATCGAGCCGCCGAGCACCTTGACCTCAGACATGCGACACTCCCAAAAGACGTCCGTACATTTTTACATCTCGGACTATAGTTTCTGCATAGCGGAAACTCAACGCGAGGAGACCGGGGTGACCGAGGACAAGGGCGGGCGCGACGGGAGCGTGCAGTCGCTCCGGCGGGCCTTCGAACTGCTGGAGCGGCTGGCCGACGCCGGGGGCGAGGCGAGCCTGTCCGAGCTGGCGAGCGGTTCCGGACTGCCCATGCCGACCATCCACCGGCTGATCCGGACCCTCGTGGCGCTGGGATACGTGCGGCAGAACACCAACCGCCGCTACGCGCTCGGCGCCCGGCTCATCCGCCTGGGCGAGAACGCGAGTATGCAGTTCGGCACCTGGGCCCGGCCGCTGCTCGCCGAACTGGTCGACGAGGTCGGCGAGACGGCGAACCTCGCGGTGCTCGAACGCGACGAAGTGGTGTACGTCTCCCAGGTGCCGTCAAAGCACTCGATGCGCATGTTCACCGAAGTCGGCCGGCGGGTCCTGCCGCACGGCACCGGCGTCGGCAAGGCGATCCTGTCGCGGCTGCCGCCGGACGAGGTGCGCGCGCTCCTGACCCGCACCGGCATGCCCGCCTACACCGAACACACCTACACCGACCCCGACGAGCTGCTGCGGCACCTGGTTAAGGTCGCCAACCAGGGTTATGCCGTCGACGAGAGCGAGCAGGAACTGGGCGTCCGCTGCATCGCCGTGCCGCTCACCGGTACGCCCGCCCCCGCGGCGGTGTCGGTGTCCGGCCCCGAAGGCCGCTTGACCAAGGAGGCGGTGTCGCGGATCGCGCCCGTGGTCCAGCGGGTCGCCGCGACCTTGTCGGCCCATCTGGCAAGCACGGACCTGAGCGCGTGAGCGCCGCTGGTCAGGCCCCGGCAGGCAAAGGCCTGTCACCGACCTTGACGTCCAACTTGTACCTGGCGCCGTCCACCGCGGTGACCGTCGTGGTGACGCCGTAGCGCACCCGGTCACCGGTTAGGACACACCAGGCTTTCGCCCCCGCCTCGACCTTGATCGGACCGGGACACGCCACGGACTCCGGCCGGCGGACCTTCGTCGCCAGCACGTCGGAAATCTTTCGTTCCAGGGTGTCCCTGTCGACCGTGCGGCCCGCGGTCACCGTCACGGAGCAGGCACCCGGCGCCATCGACCCGAAGCACAACAGCGCGACGCCGAAAATACGGCGGAACAATCAAGCCCCCTGAGCCCAGACAGCGGATGGAATTCGGTCGAGAATGTCGCAACGCAGATCCAGTGCCGGAATCAGTTCCGCGGGATCACGATGATCAAAGGTGTACTGGTCGGAGACATCGAACTGGTCGCCGAAGAACCGCAGCCCTCTCAACCTGCACCGCTCGGCGAGGAGGAACCGGATCACCGCGGGGTTGAGCACAGCGGCCGCGAACGCGTCGCTGCCGGTCCTGACCTCGAACTTGTCATCGAACTCCGGATTGCCGAACCGGAGGTCGCCCATGCCCGGGCCGGCGTTGATCCCGCTCTCCAGTGCGGGCACTTTGCTCACGCCCAGCGCGGGACGGACCGCCGGTGTGCGGATCCAGATGCATCGCGCCCACACGTGTTCGCCTTGGTAGTGAGTGTCCAAAACCGCGGCGACAAACGGTCGTCCCCGGTGGGATCCGGTGATCACGTCACGGGCGGCCTTGGCCCTTGGCGGCTTGACGAAGGGCTCAAGCGGGTTGCGCCAGGTGCGTTCCTCGGTCCACCAGTTGTACAACTCGACGATCGAGTCGTCGCGCGGCGCGAAGGTCCAGCCTCGCTTCGGCAACTCCTGCCGGAGCCGGGCGAGCGCCGCCTTCTCGTGCTCGTTGTACTCCCGGTTGAAGCGGAGAGCCATCCAGGTGAGCCCGGCGGCCATCAGGAGGGTTCCGCCGACGGCCAGCGCGATGGCCGCTCCGACGCTCATCACCCGTCCCCGAGCGCGGCGAAATTCTCGAAGAACTCGTCGTCCCGCGCGGGTTCTGGACGACGGATGGCGACCGGCGCCGGGCCGGGGTCGCGCGGCCGCCGGTCGCCGAACAACCGCTCGTCGGAGTCGAGCACCTTGTCCAGCAATCCCGTGTCGCCGAGGCCGCGCCGCACCACTTCGGCCTGCTGCCGGGCGGCCGCCATTCTTGCCGCGGCAACCGTGCGCATGACGGTGGCCGACAGCGCGGCCGGGCTGACGGCGTCGATCTGGTCGCCGAAGGTGATTCCCCTGACCTCTCCACCAGGCCCGACGACCACGCTCACCACACCGTCGGGCGAGGCGGCACGGCCTTCCACGTCCTTCAGCTCGCCCGCCATCCGCTGGTAGGCCTCGGCACGCCGGCGGTTGTCGGCCACCGCGGTATCGATGGCCTCTATGCGCCGCGACAACTGCCTGGCGTACTCGCTCATCGTGCCCCTTCGGGTCGGATGGTCGAGAGGAACTTCTGAAAGTCGCCGACGACCTGGTCGAACTGCTCCGCCAAGGCGCTCAGCACGATCTGCAGGACCGCGTACCGGCTTTCGTCGCCGGTGTCCCGCATGCCGAGGAACACCTGCAGCTGCACGAGTTGTTCGGGCTGGTTGTTCAGCAGGAGCGACAGGCGCACGGCCTGGGTGAGGCCCGGACCACCTACCGAACCGACCTCGTTGCGGCGCCCGGGTCGAACGTCGGGGGCGCCCCTGCGCAGCCGTTCCAGGGCCTCGTCGGCCAGCTGGCTCAGCGTCACGCCGCGATCGTGGAGCTCGCCACCGATCGTGATGTTGGGGGTGAATCCCTTGAGCGCGGGCGGGTGCAACGCGACGAAACCCGCTTCGCCCGCGTTGACCGCGTCCGGCGGTACCGCTCGCCACCCCTCGGGCAGCGAGAACTCGATCGGCACCGGAATCGTGGTAGCCACGCCTTTCTCCCGTCAGAAGCCGAGGAAGTCGCCGATGGCCTCGGCGGTGTCCGTCATCCCGTGTCCGACGTCGGAAGCGATGTCCGCGACATCGTCCGCCACGTCCTTCACCGTATCGACGACCTCTTCCGGATCGATCGCGATGTCGAAACCGATCTCGCCACCGATACCCAGCCCGATGCCCAGCGAAGCGCCGACGTGGAACGTGCCATCGTCGCCCATGCCCAGCTGACCGCTTGCCTCGACGCCGGCGCCCGTCCACGCTTCGCCGTGCACGCCGGCGCTGACACCGGCGACCTCGGCACGGGCGTCGCCTTCGACCTTCGCTCCGGCGAAGGCCTCCCCGCTGCCCTGCACCCCGCTCAAGCCGAGGCTTCCCTTGGCGCCGGCCTCCGCGCCGAGGATCGCTTCGGACCGGCCCGAAACTCCGGCGTGATCGCCCAGCTTCACCTCGCCCTCGGCGCTTCCCTTCGCCAGGTACGCCTCGGCACCGGCCGCTCCCGTGACGCCCAGTGCGCTCGCGGTCGCCGTGGCGTCGGCATCGGCTCCGAACATCGAGCCCCCGAGCTTGCCGGTACCCGACCACGGCCCCGACGCGAACTGTCCGTCGAGACTTCCGCCGAACACCGCGGTTCCCGCGGAAGCCGCCCAGGTCTTCTCGGAGATGTCGAAGCCGAGCGCCCTGAGCGTGTCACCGACCGTGTCGGTGAGCATTCCGTCGGACTGGGTGGTGCCCCACTCGCCCCGGTAGGTCTTTCCGTCTCTGCCCTTCTGCCGGCCCGGTGCGTCGTTCTTCCGCTCGGCGGCACCGAACTCCTTGCCGTCACCGAGGTCCATCGAGTAGCCGCCCGCACCATCGGGTTCGAAGCCGAAGGCCCGTGCCGCGAGCCCACCCGCCGCCGCCAGCCGCTCGCGGGCGTTGTCCAGGACCGCTTGCGCCTCCTTGGCGAGCATCTCGGCCGCGTCGTCGAACAGCCCGGGGATCGCGGCGACGGAACGGGAGGCCGCTTGCGCTTGGACATACATCTCGATCGCACGCTGCGCCTCGGCTTGGGCCCACGTGAGTACGTCGCCGTAGTCGGCGAGCAACTGGCCGCCATGGAGCAGAACGTCGATGGTCTGGAACCACTTGGGCGGTTCTTCACCGAACGCTTCCCGGAACGCGTCGGCCCCTTCGCCGGTCCACTGCCCGGGGTCGATTTTCCGGAGACCGCCGCCGGTAAGGCCGATCCGCTCGACATTGGCGACCAGCAGGCGGAGATCCTCGGCGATCAGATCCGGCTCGCCCGGGATCAGCTCGTGGGGATCGGTGGTCTCCCCCAGTCCGGCCGCCATCAGTAGAGCGGTCCTTCGGGGTCGAGCCGGCTCGCGATTCCACCGTCCGGATCCGGCCGCGCGGTCACGCCGGGGTTCACGAACCCCGGCCGTCCACCGGCCTCACCGGTCGCTCGGCCGACGACGTCGGAGATTCCTCCGGTGAATCCGCCGCTCGAATCGAGCACGGTGCCGAGGTCGGCGACAACGAAACCGCTCTCGTCGTCCGACTCGAGGTAGCGGCCCGCCGCGGCCCGGAGCCCATCGCGGTGCTCGCCCGCCTTCGCGGCGAGTTGCGCGACTTCCGCCCTGGCATCCCCGATGAACTGTGTCCAGCCCGCCCGCACACCGGCATGCCCGTAGTCCCCGCTCGGGCCTTGCCACGGCAGTCCGGCGACGCCCTGCACCCAGTCGCCGATCTCGTTTGCCGCCTGGTGCAGGTCGTCGAAGACGGCACGGAATCCGTCCGCCATGTGGTTCCCCCCTCGAGCGGATCACCCGCCGGCCCCTCGCCGGCACCCGCTGATTTCGGGGGTGAACTTTTCACAGCCCGGTACGGTTTGTCAATGCTCGGCTCCGGGCTGTGACTGGCGACAGGTCAGCCCAGGAGCGCGTCCACGAAAGCGCCGGCCTCGAACGGCGCCAGGTCGTCAGGGCCCTCGCCGAGCCCGACGAGCTTGACCGGCACGCCCAGTTCACGCTGCACCTGGAAGACGATGCCGCCCTTCGCGGTGCCGTCGAGCTTGGTCAGCGCGATTCCGGTCACGTTCACGACCTCACCGAACACGCGGGCCTGGGCCAGGCCGTTCTGCCCGGTGGTGGCGTCCAGCACGAGCAGCACCTCATCCACCTTGGCCTGCTTCTCCACCACCCGCTTGACCTTGCCCAGTTCGTCCATCAGGCCGGTCTTGGTGTGCAGCCGGCCCGCGGTGTCGATCAGCACCGCGTCCACCGCGGCCTCCACGCCGCGCTTGACCGCGTCGAAGGCGACCGCCGCCGGGTCCGCGCCCTCCTTGCCGCGCACCACCTCCGCGCCGACCCGCTCCGACCAGGTCTGCAGCTGGTCGGCGGCGGCCGCGCGGAACGTGTCCGCGGCGCCGAGCAGCACCCGGCTGCCCTGCGCGACCAGCACGCGGGCCAGCTTGCCGGTGGTGGTGGTCTTGCCGGTGCCGTTGACCCCGGCGACCAGCACCACCGCGGGCTGCTTCCGGCCGTCGACCGTGTGCGGCAGCGCGCGCACCGAGCGGTCCGAGTCGGGCCGCAACGCTCCGATGAGCACGGTCCGCAGGACGGTTTTGGCCTCTTCGGGCGTCCGGACGCCACGACTGGTGATCTCGGCACGCAGCTTCTCGACGATCTCGGTCGTGGTCGCGGCGCCGAGATCGGCCATCAGCAGGGTGTCCTCGACGTCCTGCCACGAGTCCTCGTCGAGGTCGCCGGCGCCGAGCAAGCCGAGCAGGCTCTGCCCGAACACCGAACGCGACTTGGTCAGCCGGCCGCGCAGCCGTTCCATCCGCCCGGCCGCGGGCGCGATCTCCTCTTTTTCCTCGGGCAGGACGACCTTTTCCTCGGGCAGGACGACGTCCACGATGGCCCGGCGGGCCGCGTCCCGCGGTACCGCGGCGTCGTCGCCGACCCCGGGCTGGCCGTCGACCTCGGTCCGTTCCCCGGCGGGATGCGGTGGCGCCTTGCTCTCTTCCGGCTCTTCCCGCTCTTCAGGCTCGACTCTCGGCGCCCGTTCACCGCCCGGGGCCAGCGCGATCCCGTTGTCGGTGGCGTATCCGCCGCCTTTCGGCCTCGCCTCCGTGCGTTCCGCCTCGATCAGGCTGATCCGCCGTCTGCGCGCGACGGTCAGTCCGGCGACGAGCGCGATCGCCAGCAGCACGACGACAACGATGACGATCCATAGCCAGAGGTAGTTGGACACTCCGTAATCCTCGCATCCGCCGGTCAGGCCACATCAGGGGTGTCGGCGCCGGGTAACCGTGTGGACAAGAAGTCACGAGCCGGGTTGCGCCCTCGCCAAGGCAGGACTAGACCACTCGCTCATGGCGGTACGGGTCGTCGGGCTCATTTCGGGCACCTCGATGGACGGGATCGACGTGGCGGTGGCCGACCTGCACGCCTCGGCGGGCCTGGCCGAACTGACCCCGGTGGGGGACCTCGAACTCGGCTACCCGGACCACCTGCGGGCGGCCCTGCTCACGGCCCTCCCGCCGGCCGCGACCACCGCGGAACAGCTCACCGAACTCGACACGCTGGTCGGCCAGGCCTTCGCGGAGGCCGCCCGGCAGGCCCTCGATCGATTCGGCCCCGCCGATCTCGTCAGCTCGCTCGGCCAGACGGTGTTCCACTGGGTCGAAGGCGGCCACGCGATGGGCACCCTCCAACTCGGGCAACCCGCGTGGATCGCCGAGCGCACGGGACTGCCGGTGATCTCCGACCTGCGGGCCAGGGACGTCGCCGCGGGCGGGCAGGGTGCGCCGCTGGCCGGCACCCTCGACCGCCTCTGGCTGCGTGACCTCGCCGAACGCACCGGCCACCCCGTGATCGCGCTCAACATCGGTGGGATCGCCAACGTGACGGTCGTCGAACCCGGCGGCCACACGATCGCCTACGACACCGGACCCGGCAACGCCTTGCTCGACCTCGCGGCCCGGCAGGTCACGGGTCAGCCCAGCGACCTCGACGGCACCATCGCCGCAAAGGGACGGGTGTGCGAAGAACTGCTGGCGCGCCTGCTCGCCGAGCCCTACTACCGGGCGGAACCCCCGAAGTCGACCGGCAAGGAACTGTTCCACGCCGGCTACCTCCGGAAAGCCACCGACGGCCTGGCGCCCAGGCCCGAGGACCTGCTGGCCACGCTCACCGAACTGACCGCGCAGACCATCGGCGAGGCATGCTCGCGCCACCACGCACGGACGGAGGTCGCTTCGGGTGGTGGAGTGCGCAACCCCACACTCATGCACGCTCTCGCCGAGCACCTGGGGAACACGCGGCTGGCCACCAGCTCCGAGTTCGGCCTGCCCACCGGAGCCAAGGAGGCCTACCTCACCGCGCTGCTCGGGTGGTTGACCTGGCACGGCGTCCCGGCGAACGTACCCAGCGCCACCGGCGCTCGCGCGCCACGCCTGCTCGGCAGCATCACCCCCGGCGCCGGGCCACTGACCTTGCCCGCACCACACACCACGCCCGTGACCCGCCTGCGCGTGGACGGCGGGGGGCCGAGGGCTTGCCCCCGGGCGGGGTCCCGAGGTCGCACCCCCAGAGCGCACAGCCAGGGAGAGTAGGAGAGACGATGCATCCGGTGGATCTGGCGATCATCGTGGTCTATCTGGCCGCGATGCCCGCGATCGGCGTCCTCGTCGGCAGACGGCAGCGCTCGGCGGCCGACTACTTCATCGGCGAGCGGAGCCTGCCCTGGTGGGCGGTCTGTTTCTCGATCGTGGCCACCGAGACCTCGACCCTCACGGTGATCAGCACACCCGGCCTGATCTGGGCGGCCTCCGGCAACTACAACGGGTTCACGTACCTGCAGTTGCCCTTCGGCTACATCATCGGCCGGACCCTGGTGTCGTTCATCCTGCTCCCCCGCTATTTCAAGGGAAAGCAGTCCACCGCGTACGCGTTCCTCGGTGAGCGGTTCGGCTCGACGATGCAGGGCGTGTCCTCGGTCGCGTTCATCGTCACCCGGCTCCTCGCCGAAGGGGTGCGGCTGTTCGCGGGCGCCATCCCGATCCAGGTGATCCTCGTCCACTACGGCCTGCGCACCCAGTACTGGCAGATCGTGATCGTGCTCACCGCGCTGACCGTCGTCTACGCGCTGGTCGGCGGGATCAAGGCGGTGGTGTGGGTCGACGTCATCCAGCTGTCGGTCTACGTCGGCGGCGCCGTGGCCGCGCTGATCGTGCTCGGCACCAAGCTGCCGCCGGGCTGGACTTCGCAGGCCGCCGAGAAGGGCGTTTTCAAGCTCTTCGACTTCGACTTCTCCGGGCTGCACCTGCTGACCAGCCAGTACGCCTTCCTCACCGCGGTGGTCGGCGGCGCGATCTTCACCATGGCCTCGCACGGCGCCGACCAGCTGATCGTCCAGCGGTTCTTGGCCTGCCGCAGTGTGGCCGACGGGCGCAAGGCGCTGATCGGCAGCGGTGTGGCCGTGACCATCCAGTTCGCGCTGTTCCTGCTCGTCGGCGCGATGCTCTGGGCGCACAACGGGTTCCGCAACCTCAAGGAACTGGGCGTCAAGAGCAGCGACGACATCTTCACCGGCTTCATCACCAGCGAACTGCCGGTCGGCGTGGCGGGCCTGCTCATCGCGGCGATCCTCGCCTCCACGATGGGCGCGCTGGCTTCGGCGCTCAACGCGTTGTCCAACTCGACCGTCGCCGACCTGTACCAGCGGTTCACCAAGCGGCCCGCGGAGGATTCGAAGGTGCTGCGGCACGGGCGGATCTGGACGCTGGCGTGGGCGGTGGTGTTCGCCGTGTTCGGGTCCCTGTTCAGCAGCACGAACAACCCGGTGATCGAGCAGGGCCTGTCGATCACCGGCTACACCTACGGCGCGATGCTCGGGGCGTTCTTCCTCGGGCTGCTGATCAAGCGTGCCCGCCAGCTCGACGCGATCATCGCGTTCGCGGTGACCGTCGCCGCGATGGCGTATGTGGTGCTCGATGTGAGGATCACTCCCGCGCCCGGTGCGAAGGCCGTGGGGCTGGCGTTCCCCTGGTACACGCTGCTCGGCGTGCTGATCACGCTCGTCGTCGGCGGGCTGCTTTCCCTCCGTCACCGCACGCCCGACCCGAATGTGGCCCGAGAGGCCGAAAAGGAAGCGGAGTCGGTGTAGGTGGATGTAGGTGGATGCCGAAACACGGACACGCACGGCCGAGTCGTGCGTGAACTTCCTGTCGTCCGTGGCTGAAGTCGAACGTCACGGAGGTGGTGGCCCACATCGGCACACCGAGGCCCACAGCGGAGAACTGACCACTTGGCTGGGTGGACGTGTCCAGCTGCCACGCGTGGCGTCCGCACTCGTCGAGGTCGAGCTTCCCCAGGCTCCTCGCCGTCACGCCCCGGAAGACCTCGACCGTGCGCCCTCCGTGCTGGAGAGCTTGTACCGCATCGAAATCGATCGCGAGATCCGAACGCTCGCGGGTGGCTTCACGGATCCGGGGGTCTTTTGACCGCTTGTCCCGGCCAGGATTGACCTGGCCGGGACAAGGCGGGCTACGCACGTGAGGCGGTGCCGGTCGAAGTGAGCTGGCCGGTCCGGGAGAACACCGAGTAGCGCGCGGCCGACCAGGCGGGGGCGCCCCCGACCGGCTCCAGGCGGACCTGGACGGCCACCTTGCCCGCGGTGGCCCAGCCCGGGACGTCGAAGGAGTCATCGAGCCAGCGCGAGTAGGTGTTCTTGAGTGGCTGGAACCACTCGCCGACGAACCGGTCGTCGATGAAGACGTTGGCCCGCTGGTAACCGATGTTCTGGTCCGAGGTCCGGCGCAGGCGCACCCCTTCGTTGGCCGGGTCGGCCTTGGCGGTGAACCGGACCGGCCCGGTGGACGCCGACGTGCCCATGGTCACCTGGGTCCGGTCGCCCTTGCCCTCGAAGGTGGAGGTCAGCGTGCCGGTGGTCTCGCCGGTGGCCGAGTAGCCGTGCACGGCGCGGCTGTTGGTGCCGGTGATGTCCACGATGTCGCTGCTCGCCAGGGAGGGCGAGGACTGGCCGTACCAGTAGGCCGTGGAGCTGTAGTTCGCCGGCATCGACGACCGGTTCCCGTGTTCGATGTCGAACTCGATGCCGTTCCCGAACGGCGCCGCGTCGGACATCATCAGGCGGTAGGCGCCCAGGCACACGTACTGGCATCCGTACTCGGCCGTCTGGTGGGCGACCAGGCCCGCCTGCGGCATCGCGTACGGCACGCCTTCGGGACCGCCGTTACGGCCGTCCTGGAAGTACCAGCCGGATTCGTAGAAGTCCTCCGAACCCGTGCCGTACACGGTCGGGCTGGCCGCGCCGTCGGCGTACATCCGTTCGTCGCCTTCGAGGTAGTTCATCTGGGGAACCTGACCACTCGGGATCAGCCCGCGCATGGTGGTGGTCACCCCGTAGAACAGTCCTCGCCCGGACGTCGTCAGGAAGTTCCAGTCCTTGCCCGCCTGGGTGTCCGCCCGCTGCTGGGTGGCGTGGAAGTAGCCGAGCGAGCCGTCCGCCAGGCCCGTGGCCGCCGTGGGGTCCGGCGCCGTGGTGATCAGGAGGTTGCCCGTGAGGATTCCGACGGTGGTGGTGTTGACCAGCTGGATCGTCGCCGTGCGCGCGTAGGGCATCGGCCACCAGGAGGTGAACGCGCCGTTCTCGGTGGTGTCGATCGAGTGCATGAGGGTACGCGAGGCGTACTTGCCCAGCCCGGAGCCGAAGAACTCACCGACCGGAGCGTCCACTGTGGTCTGACCGTCGAAAGTGATCCGCAGCCGCAGCCCGTTCAACAGCGTCTCGGACGCCGAGACCAGGTCGTCGTTGGCCGCGTACCGGAACCACCGGAGCCCCTCCCACCGCGCACCGGCGATCTGGTAGCCGTGCACGCCTTCGTCGCTGACGTGGTTGTTGCCGACATCCATGACATCGGTGCGCACCCACACGTCGCCGACCCGGCTGTGCACCTCGTAGCGAAACTCGTTGACGTCCTGGCTCGACGACAGGAAGGTGCTGGCGATCCGGATCCGCGACTTGCCCGCGGTCACCGACGCGGGTACCTCAATGGTCTGGTCCACCCAGCCACCACCGGGCACGGCCGCGCCGCTGGCCCACTCGCCGACGCGCTGACCGTCCACGCTGAGGCTCGCGTGCTGGTCGCCGATTCCCGCGTCGAAGCGCCGGGTGATCCGGACCCCCTGGTTGGCCGGGTCGATCGTGGCGGTGAACGAGCTGCCACCCGGACCGTACGCGCGGCCGTCGTCGAACAGTCCCGGCCCGGCCACCGCCCGCGGGATGCGCAGGGCGAGCTGGGTGATCTGCCGGGAACCCCCGGTGAGCGGTATCGAGGCCGTGGCGCCGGGGCCGAGGGCCGTGAGCGGGGCCTGCTGGGTCTCCGCGCCCGCGGCGGCCGGTTTCGGGTCACGGACGCCGTAGCCGCGCAGCCGCTGAATGACGTCCAGCGCCTGGTCGGTGGGGTCGAAGGTCCGGACCCCGGTGGCATCGGCGAACTGGCGGTAGGTCACGTGGTAGAAGCGCGGATTGTTCTGCGTGACGATCTTCATCGTGCTCGTGTAGGGCATCGGCACCTTGATCACCGAGCCGCCCATGGTTTCGGCCGAGTTCCCCACCAGCGGCCACACGAACGGGGCGCCCCTGGCACCGTTGACGATGTCCTGCAGGGAACCCTGCAGCACCACACGGCCGTCCAGTTCGACGGTGATCCGGCCGATCCCGGAGACCGACGTGTTGGCGTAGGTGAACCAGATCGAGGAGATCTCGCCCGCGCCGTGCGCTTCGGCGATCACGCACTGGCCGTCGGGCTCATCGCGCAGGCAGGAATAGATTCCTTTGAACCCGTCCTCGTTGTCGCCGGTACGGTCGTAACTGGAGAACTGCTTGACCTGTTCGCCGGGCCGCAGCCGCGCGAGGGCGTTGAGGGAGCGGTAGGTCTCCCAGCCCACCGGTCCCTTGTCGGCCTCGACCGAGGACACCGCCGACGACACCGCCGGGGACGCTGCCGCCGCCCGCGCGGGCAACGCGCTCGGCGCGAGGGTGAGCAGCAGGGCGGCGGCGAGGAATCTTCGCGCGTTTTTGGGCGCGACAAACCAACTCTTGGGCACGATGTGGACTCCACAGCATGACAGGGGACCCGCGTCGGAAAACACGAGTAAACGATTGCCGGCTAAGTTAAGCCACCGTAACACCCACGTGGCAACCCGCCACGAGGGTGGTCTATACCGTCATCCTTGGTGAGGAAGCGCTTTCACCGCCAGGCAGGTGGGTCGCATCCCTTCCTCGTGGAGAACACTGAGAACACTGAGAACACTCACCTGTTCAGGCTCGACCGCCATTCCTCACCACCCATTTCGTGCGAAACCGGACGAGGGAACTCTACCGATCAGGTCCGACGAAAACGGCCCGTGCAAGGTGTGGCGGCCGCGGATCCGCCCATTGTGTGACGACGCGTCCTGCTTCGGGCTGTGTCGACCGGTGCCGCGACGAAAAGCGTGTCGCGGCACCCGACGCGCCTCCGGCAGAAAGCTTTCAAGGTGGCCGGCTATGCGTCCTGCTTCAGGCGCTGAGAGATGACCTTCGTGATGCCGTCACCCTGCATGCTCACCCCGTAGAGCGCGTCCGCGATCTCCATCGTAGGCTTCTGGTGGGTGATGATGATCAGCTGCGAGGATTCGCGCAACTGCTCCAGCAGGCCGATCAGCCGGCGCATGTTGGTGTCGTCCAGCGCCGCTTCGACCTCGTCCATCACGTAGAACGGCGAGGGCCGGGCACGGAAGATCGCCACCAGCATGGCGACCGCCACCAACGATTTCTCGCCGCCCGAAAGCAGCGAAAGCCGCTTCACCTTCTTACCCGGCGGCCGCGCCTCGACGTCGACGCCGGTGGCCAGCATGTCACCCGGCTCGGTCAGCACCATCCGGCCCTCACCGCCGGGGAACAGCACCGAGAACACGACCTCGAACTCCCGCGCCACGTCCTGGTAGGCGGAGCTGAAGACCTCGAGGATCTTCTCGTCCACCTCCTTGATGACCTGGAGCAGGTCCTTCCGGGTCGCCTTGAGGTCCTCAAGCTGCGTCGACAGGAACTTGTAACGCTCCTCGAGCGCGGCGAACTCCTCCAGTGCCAGCGGATTCACCTTGCCCAGCAGGGAAAGGTCCTTTTCGGCGCGCTTCGCGCGGCGCTCCTGCGTGCCGCGATCGTAGGGAATGGCAGGTGGCGCGGTCACCGTCTCGCCGCGTTCCCTGGCCTCCTCGTACTCCGCCAGTTCGGCCGGGCTCGGCGGCACCGGAACCTCCGGGCCGTACTCGGCCACGAGCTCGTCGAGCCCGATGCCGAAGTCGTCGGCGATCTTGATCTCCAGCTGCTCCAGGCGCAGCCGCTGCTCGGCCCGCAGCACCTCGTCGCGGTGCACGGCGTCGGTGAGCTTTTCCAGCTCGCCGGTGAGTTCACGGACCCGGCCGCGCACCCGGCCCAGCGCGCTCTCCCGCTCCTGGCGCATGGCCTGGACCTCGTCACGCTCGGCGGCGGCACGCTGCACCGACAGTTCGATGCGGTCCAGCGCGAGCTCACCCGCGTCGACGACCGCGGTCGCGATGGCCGCGCCCTTCGCCCGGGCCAACCGCGCCTGCTCGGCACGCTCCCGGGCCTGCCGCTCGGCATGCGCGGCACGGCGCAGGGACTCGGCTTTGCCCGCGATACTCCGCGCGCGCTCCTCCGAAGTCCGCAGGGCGAGCCGCGCCTCGACCTCCTCCTGCCGGACGACCGCCAGTTCCTCGGCGACCTGGTCGCGTTCCGTGGTGTCGGGGTCCTCGTCGACGGGCTGCTCGGCGACCGCGGCCAGCCGCTCCTCGAGCTCGGCGAGCTTGGTCCACGCCTCTTCGCGACTGGACTCGACCTTTTCGCGCTGCTGCCGCAGGCGGGCGACCTCGGCCTCCGCGGACCGCGCGGCCTGCTGCAGGCGGTTCAGCCGTTCCGACGAACGTGCCTTGCGAACCTTCGCCTCGCCGAGCGCGTCCTTGGCCCGGCCGACCTCTTCACGGCGGGCCTGCTGCTCGGCGCGCGCGCCCTCCAACTCGGCGGTGGTGCGTTCCAGCAAGCGCTCGGCCGCGAGCAACCGGTCCTGCGCCTCGTCGACGGCGGCCTGGATCTCGATCACGCTCTCGCCGCGCGCCGCCGATCCCCCGGCCGCCCAGTACGAACCGAACACGTCGCCATCGGCGGTGACCGCGCTGATCTCGGGATGCACGGCCACCAGCCGCCGCGCGCTCTCCAGAGTGTCCACAATGGCCATGTGGGTCAGCGCGCGCCCGACCGCGGGACGCAGCGCCTCGGGAGCCCTGACGACGTCGGTCGCCCAGCGGGCCCCCTCCGGCAGCGACGGCCGGGACGAGACGTCCACAATGGAATGCGGGACACCCACACCCGAGCCGGAAGGCGGGACACCCACACCCGAACCGGAATACGGGACACCCGTACCCGAGCCAGAAGGCGGGACACCCGTACCCGAGCTGGGTTCCAGCGCGCCGAGCAGGACACCCGCGCGGCCGGAGTCGTTGTCCTTCAAGTATTTCAGCGCGGCTAGGGCGTCTTCCCCGCCCCGTACCGCGACCGCGTTCGCCACGGGTCCGAGCGCCGCGGCGAGCGCGACCTCGTATCCCGGCTCGACGGTGAGCAGCGCGGCGACCGAGCCGAGCAGCCCGGGCAGCTGATCGGTCGCGGCCAGCAGGGCACCGGCGCCGTCCTTGCGCCGCAACCCCATCGACAGCGCGTCGACCCGCGCCTTCTCCGACGCGATCTCCCGCTCGGCCGTTCGCTCGGCCTTGACCAGCTCTTCCACCCTGGCCTTGGCCGCGTTGTTGGCCTCGACCGCCAGATCGTGGCGCACCAGCAGCTCGGCGTCGTCGGATTCCTCGACACCGCCCTCGGCCCTGGCCTCTTCCAGCTCCTCGGTGGCCAGTTCGGCGCGAGCCTCGGCCTCGCCGATGCCCGCGGTGAGCCGGTCGATCTCGTCCGAGGTGGCGCCGTTCTTGCTGCGCAGGGCCTCCACCTGACCGGCCAGCTTGGCCAGGCCCTCGCGGCGGTCCGCGATCGCGCGCACGGCGGCCATGTGCGCCCGCTCGGCCGCTTGGACCGCGTACTCCAGTTGCTCACGGCGCTGCACGGTCTGCGACAGCATGGCGCGCGCCTCGGTGACGGCCTCGTCGAGTTCTTCCTCACGCTCGGCGACCTGCTCGGCCTCGGCCAGCAGTTCCTCCGGATCGCGCCCTCCCGTGCCGGTCTCGACCTCGGCGGACAGGTGCCGCTGGCGCTCGACCGCGAGCCGGACCGTGCCGCGCAACCGTTCCGCCAGCGCGGAAAGCTTGTACCAGGTCTCCTGTGCGGCGGTCAGCCGTGGCGCGTCCTCCGCCAGCAGCACCTCCAGCTGGTTCTCCTCCGCGCTGACCACTTCCAGCGCCTGCTCGACCTCGGCCCGGCGCGCGCGGGCGGCGTGCTCGTCGGCCTCCTCCTTGGCGATGGCGGCGCGCTGGGTGACCAGATCGTCGGCGAGCAGGCGGAGCCGGGCGTCGCGCAGCTCGGCTTGCACGGCCTGGGCCTTGCGGGCGATCTCGGCCTGCCTGCCCAGCGGCTTGAGCTGGCGGCGCAGCTCGGCGGTCAGGTCGCCGAGGCGGTCGAGGTTGGCCTGCATCGCGGTGAGCTTGCGCAGCGCCTTTTCCTTGCGCTTGCGGTGCTTGAGCACCCCCGCGGCCTCTTCGATGAACGCGCGGCGATCCTCCGGCTTGGACTCCAGGATCTGGGCCAGCTGGCCCTGGCCGACGATGACGTGCATCTCGCGGCCGATACCGGAGTCGGACAGCAGTTCCTGGATGTCCAGGAGGCGGCAGGAACCGCCGTTGATCTCGTACTCGCTGGCGCCGTCACGGAACATGCGCCGGGTGATGGAGACCTCGGTGTAGTCGATGGGGAGCGCCGCGTCGGAGTTGTCGATGGTCAGCGTCACCTCGGCGCGGCCGAGCGGGGCCCGGCCGGAGGTGCCGGCGAAGATGACGTCCTCCATCTTGCCGCCCCGCAGGTCCTTCGCGCCCTGGGTGCCCATCACCCAGCGCAACGCGTCGAGCACGTTGGACTTGCCGGAGCCGTTCGGGCCGACCACGCAGGTGATGCCCGGCTCGAAACGCAAGGTGGTAGCCGAGGCGAAGGACTTGAAGCCCTTCAGCGTCAAGCTTTTCAGGTGCACGTCGCTTAGGACCCTCCGAAGCGGGACATCGGACACGGGGGCACTGGCCGAACCAGCCGGTCGGCAAAGTCTACCGAGGCACCCTGCGTAACCCCGTCCGGCGCGCCGTGGCGCTATTTCTCGTCGAAGCCCGTGAGGTCGCCGGCAGGCTCGGACCAGTGCTCGACCACATGGTCCACCCATCCGGGCGATGAAGGGGACCGCAACGCCGACAAAAGCTGCTCACAGTGATCTCTCGGGCCCTCGGCGACCACCTCGACCCGGCCGTCACGGAGGTTGGCCGCGCTGCCCACCAGGCCCAGCTCGAGCGCCCGGCTCCGCGTCCACCAGCGGAAACCCACGCCCTGCACGCGGCCGGCGACCCAGGCGGTCAGGCGCACGATGTCGTCTTCGTCTCCCACGGTGTCCATCACGTGCCCATTTTCGCCCATGGCGCCCCACCCAGGGCGACTACGGACAGTTAACGACGGGCGCACTCCCGCTCGCGCTCGGTCACCTCACGGTGCTAATGTTCGCGTCAAATCCTCCGTCCGGGCCATTTCGCCTGGTCAGAGTCCGGGGTTTTTTCCAGCAAGGAGCCAGGCAATGGCCCATCCGGGGTCATCATCTCCTCAGCCGATCGAGGTGGCATCGCCGCCCGAGCCGGCCTCGCGCGCGCGGCGGAGCGCCTACCTCGTCCTCGCCGTCAGCGGGGTGGTGCTCGCCACGGCCTTCGGCGGCATCGCCCAGCTCGCTTCGCGGTCGACGTCGTCCGACGGCGCGGACTCGCACGGCGGCAGCAACAACCCGGGTTCCCAGCAGGTGCTCCCGGGCGGCACCGTGGACGAGCCGGCGTCGGAGACGGTGCCTGCGTCGACGTCCTCGTCGCCGACCGCGCTGGTGAGCGTCGGCACGGACGGCAAGCGGACCGTCACCCTCCTGCCCCCGCCGGGTTCGTCCCAGACCGCGGTCACCCTGCCGCCGGGCAGCCCGATTCCACCGGGCGTCGTCACGACGACCGCGAGCAGGTTCCAGCCACCGCCACCACCACCGACCTCGAAACCGCAGGAGTCGTCGTCGGAACCGCCCACCACGCCCCCCACGTCCGATCCCCCGCCGTCGACCACGACCAGCAGCAGCGCATCGAGCGCGGGCGCCTGAGGGATCAGAGTTCGAACCGGTAGCCCATGCCGGGTTCGGTGAGCAGGTGACGGGGCCGGGAGGGCTCGCGTTCCAGTTTCCGGCGCAGCTGGGCCAGGTAGACGCGCAGGTAGTGGGACTCGTTCTCGTACGCCGGGCCCCACACCTCGCGCAGCAACTGCTTTTGGGAAACCAGCCGTCCGCGGTTGCGCACCAGGAGTTCGAGCACGCCCCACTCGGTCTTGGTCAGGTGCACCTCGCCGCCGTCGCGCCGGACCTTCCTGGCCGCCAGGTCGATGGTCACGTCCCCGGTCTCCACCACCGCCTCCGCATCGTCCGAAGTGGACACCGAGGAACGGCGGACGGCGGCGCGCAGGCGGGCCAGCAGCTCGTCCATGCCGAACGGCTTGGTCACGTAGTCGTCGGCGCCCGCGTCCAGCGCCTGGACCTTGTCCGGCGAATCGCTGCGCGCCGAGAGCACGATGATCGGCACCGTGGTCCACCCGCGCAGGCCCGCGATCACCTCGCTGCCGTCCATGTCCGGCAGCCCCAGGTCCAGCACCACGACATCCGGTCTGGCCTCCGCGGCGGCGCGCAGCGCGGCCGTCCCGTCGTGCGCGGTGATCACGGTGTACCCGCGGGCCGACAGGTTGATCCGCAGCGCACGCACGATCTGCGGCTCGTCGTCCACCACCAGGACTCTGCCGCTCATAGCACCTCCTGCAGTGGCACCACCTGAGGCGCCTGGTACGTGTGCAACGAGATGACCACGGTCAGCCCACCGCCCGGGGTGTCCTCGGCCCGGATCGTGCCGCCCATGGCCTCGGTGAAGCCCTTCGCCACGGAAAGCCCGAGGCCGATGCCCGGCGTCGTGTCCCGGTCCCCCAGCCGTTGGAACGGAGCGAAAGCCGACTCCGCCGCGCCTTTCTTCAGCCCGCGTCCGTGATCGACGACCCGGAGCTCGACGTATTCGGCATAGCTGCTGCCCCGGACCGAAACCGGCCCGGGCCCCGTGCCGTGCCGCAGCGCGTTGTCGACCACGTTGGCCACCACCCGCTCCAGCAGCCCGGGATCGGCGAGCACCGCGGGCAGCCGCTCGTCCACATCCACCACCACCGGCGCCGAACCGTCCACATGGGACAGGGCGTGCGCGACGACCTCGTCGTAGCCGACCGGCCGCAGCTGCGGCCGGACCGCTCCGGTGGCCAGCCGGGAGGAGTCGAGCAGGTTGTCCACCAGCCCGGCCAGGCGGTCGGTCGATTCCTCCGCCGTGGCAAGGAGTTCCTCGGTGTCCTCCGGGGAGAGGTCGATGTCGCGCGCCCGCAGGCTGCCGATCGCCGCCTTGATCGAGGTCAGCGGCGTGCGCAGGTCGTGACCCAGCGCCGACAGCAGGGCGGTGCGCAGTTCGGTCGCCTCCGCCTTGCGCTCGGCCCGTGCCGTCGCGGCCGCCATCCGCTGCTGCCGCAACGCGAGCAGCGCCTGCCCCGCCGCCGCCTCGAGCACGCGCCGGTCGGCCGCCGGCAGCGCCCGGCCGCGCAGGGTCAGGTGCACGTCGGCGGTGACGGGGATGTCGGCGTCGGCCTCGTCCGGTTCCTTGCACGGGTTGCCGCCGACCTGCTCGACGCATTGCCACCGGCCTTCCTGCCTTTCCAGCAGTGCCACCGAATCCAGTCCGAAGTTCTCCCGCACCTTCTCCAGCAACCGGTTCAGCGGCGCGGCGTGCGTGAGCACCGTGCGGGCGTAGGACGCCAGCAGGGAGGCCTCCGTTCGTGCCTGAGCGGCCTGCACCGCGCGTTGAGCCGCGGCGTCCACGACGAGCGCGACGAGCACCGCCACGATCACCATCGCGATCAGCGTGACGACGTTGCGGGGCGAATGCACCACCAGGCTGTAGTACGGCTCGGTGAAGAAGAAGTTGAGCAGCCCGGCCGACAGCACGGAGGCCAGCAGGGCCGGCCCCAGCCCGCCGACCAGCGCCACGATCACCGTCGCGAGGAAGTAGCTGACCACGTCGGTGGAAAAGTCGAGATGGCGGCGGAGCAGCACCCCGGCGATCGTGGCCAGCGCGGGGGCGGCGAACGCCAGCACCCAGCCCACGGTCAGCCGGGACGGCTTCAGCGGGCTGCGCCGGTCCAGCCAGGTCCTCAGGCGGCCACCGGCCTCGGCGTGCGTGACCATGTGCACGTCGATCGGGCCGGACAACTGCACGACCGCCGCCCCGATCCCCTCGTCGAACAGCCGGGCCACGCGGGAGCGCCGGGAAGTGCCCAGCACCAGTTGCGTGGCGTTGACGCCGCTCGCGAAGTCGAGCAACGCGGTCGGCACGTCGTCGCCCACCACGGTGTGGAAGGTGGCGCCCAGATCCTCGGCCAGCTTGCGGTATTTCCCCATCTCGGCGGGCCCGAGACCGGCCAGCCCGTCGCCGCGGAGCACGTGCAGCACCAGCAGATCCGCCCCGGCCCGTGCCGCGATCCGGCTGGCGCGGCGGATGATCGTCTCGCTTTCCGGTCCGCCGGTGACCGCCACGACCACCCGTTCGCGGGCCTCCCAGGTGTCGGTGATCCGCTGCTCCGCCCGGTACCGCTGCAAGGCCACGTCGACCTGGTCGGCGACCCACAACAGGGCCAGTTCCCGCAGCGCGGTCAGGTTGCCGGGCCGGAAGTAGTTGCCGAGCGCGGCGTCGATCCGTTCGGCCGGGTAGACGTTGCCGTGCGCGAGCCGCCGCCGCAACGCCTCCGGGGTGATGTCGACCAGTTCGACCTGCTCGGCGCGGCGCACCACCTCGTCCGGCACGGTCTCCTGCTGGGGGACGCCGGTGATCTTCTCGACCACGTCGTTGAGGCTCTGCAGGTGCTGGATGTTCACCGTGGACACCACGTCGATCCCGGCTTCGAGCAGTTCCAGGATGTCCTGCCAGCGTTTCCCGTTGCGGGAACCGGGGATGTTGGTGTGCGCGAGTTCGTCGACGAGGACCACTTCGGGCTTGCGCGCGAGCACCGCGTCGACGTCCAGTTCGGTGAACTCCCGGTCCCGGTAGGTGCCGCGGCGGCGCGGCACCGCCTCCAGGCCCTCCAGCAGGTCCGCCGTCTTCTTCCGGCCGTGGGTCTCGACCAGCCCGACGACGAGGTCGGTGCCGCGTTCCACCCGCCTGCGCGCCTCCCCCAGCATCGCGAAGGTCTTGCCCACACCGGGGGCCGCGCCGAGGTAGATGCGAAGCTCTCCTCGCCGCCGCCTGCCGGTGTGCCGCTGCCCGTCCACGGGTTCAGTGTGCTCCCGCCGCCCGAACCGCGAGATTCAGCGTCAGCACGTTCACCCCGGGAAGGCCGATCCCGTAGCCGGTGGTGTTCTCGGCCACGAGCTGACGCACCTTGCCCTCGGACAGTCCGGTGTTCCGCGCCACGCGGGCCACCTGGAGATCGGCGTAGGCGACGCTGATGTCCGGGTCGACGCCGGAGGCCGAGGCGGTCACCGCGTCGGCTGGCACCTCCGCCGGCGAAACCCCTTCACGCTCCGCGATCGCGTTCTTGCGCTGCTGGATCGCCGCGACCAGGTCGTCGTTGAACGCGCCCTTGTTCGAGCCGCCGGAGATGGCCGGGTTGCCCTGACCCAGCGGGTCCGAAGCGGTCGCCGACGGCCGGGTGTGGAAGTACGGGTCGTGCGCCGGGTCCGGTGCGACCGGGTCGATCCCGATCAACGACGACCCCACCGCCTGCCCGTTCACCGAGACGACCGAGCCCTCCGCGTGCGCCTCCAGGCCCGGAACTCGGGCCACCAGCCCTACGCCGAGCGGGTAGAGCACCCCCAGCAGCACCGTGAACACCAGCAGCACGCGCAGGCCCGCCAAGCTCTGTTTGACCACGAAACTCACCCGATTCCCGGAATGAACCGAACGACGAGATCGACCAGCCAGATCCCGGCGAACGGCGTGATGATCCCGCCGACGCCGTAGACCAGCAGGTTCCGCCGCAGCAGGGACGACGCGCTGGACGGCTTGTACCGGACCCCGCGCAGCGCCAGCGGGATCAGCGCGACGATGATCAGCGCGTTGAACACCACCGCGGACAGGATCGCCGACCGCGGTGTGGCCAGGTGCAGGATGTTCAGCCCGGCCAGCTGCGGATAGATGGCGACGAACATGGCCGGCAGGATGGCGAAGTACTTCGCGAGGTCGTTGGCGATGCTGAACGTGGTCAGCGCGCCGCGGGTGATCAGCAACTGCTTGCCGATCTCCACGATCTCGATCAGCTTCGTCGGGTCGGAGTCCAGGTCCACCATGTTCCCGGCCTCCTTGGCCGCCATGGTGCCGGTGTTCATCGCCACCCCGACGTCGGAGGCCGCCAGCGCGGGCGCGTCGTTGGTGCCGTCCCCGGTCATCGCGACCAGCCGCCCGCCCTCCTGTTCCTGGTGGATCAGGGCCATCTTGTCCTCGGGCTTGGCCTCGGCGAGGTAGTCGTCGACTCCGGCGTCCTCGGCGATCGCCCTGGCGGTCAACGGGTTGTCCCCGGTGATCATCACCGTCCTGATGCCCATCGCCCGCAGCTCCATGAAACGCTGCCGCATGCCCGGTTTCACCACGTCGGACAGCCGGATCACACCGCGCACGAACGCGGTCCCATCGGTCAGTTCGGCAACCACCAACGGGGTGCCACCCTGCTGGCCGACCTCGTCGACCACCCGGCCGGTCTCGGCCGGGAACTCCCCGCCGCGTTCGGTGACCCAATCGCGCACGGCGCTCGCCGCTCCCTTACGGACCTGACGGCCGTCGAGGTCGATACCGGACATCCTGGTCTGTGCGGTGAACGGCACGAACTCGCCGCTCTCCGCCGCCGCCCCCGCTTCGGGCGCCAGGCCATGCTCCCGCTCGGTGAGTTCGACAATGCTGCGCCCTTCCGGCGTGCCGTCGGCCAGGCTCGACAGCCGGGCCGAGGCGGCAAGCTCGTCCACTGTGGACTCGCCGAGGGGGATCAGCTCGGTCGCCTTCCGGTTGCCGAAGGTGATGGTGCCGGTCTTGTCCAGCAGCAGGGTGGACACGTCGCCGGCGGCCTCGACCGCGCGCCCGGAGGTGGCGAGCACGTTGCGCTGCACCAACCGGTCCATACCCGCGATGCCGATCGCCGACAGCAGCGCGCCGATGGTCGTCGGGATCAGGCACACCAGCAACGCGGTCAGCACGATCACCGACTGCCGGCTGCCCGAGTAGGCCGCCATCGGCTGTAGCGCCACCACCGCGAGCAGGAAGATGATCGTCAGCGTGGACAGCAGGATGGTGAGCGCGATCTCGTTCGGCGTCTTCTGCCGGGAGGCACCCTCCACCAGCGCAATCATCCGGTCCACAAAGGTCTCACCCGGCCTGGTGGTGATCTTCACCAGGATCCGGTCCGACAGCACGGTGGTGCCACCGGTGACCGCGGAGCGGTCCCCACCGGACTCCCGGATGACGGGCGCGGACTCGCCGGTGATCGCCGACTCGTCCACCGTGGCGATGCCCTCGACGACGTCGCCGTCACCGGGAATCACCTGACCGGCCTCGACCACCACCAGGTCGCCGACCCGCAAATCGACGCCCGGCACCTCCTCTTCCTCACCGGTGGGCGTGAGCCGCCGCGCGACGGTCTCCTTCTTCGTGCGGCGCAAGGACTCCGCCTGTGCCTTGCCCCGGCCCTCGGCGACCGCCTCGGCCAGGTTGGCGAACAGGACCGTGAACCACAGCCAGACCGCGATGAGGACGGAGAACACGGTCGGGTCCGTGATGGCGAAGACCGTGACCAGGACCGAGCCGATCCACACCACGAACATCACGGGATTACGGAGCTGGTGCCCGGGGTTCAGCTTACGCAGCGCCTCGGGCAGCGAGGACCACAACTGCCTGGCGTTGAACACGCCCGCCCCGACCCGCCCCGCCTGCTCGACCGGTTGCCGGGTAACGGGTTTCTCTTCCGTCACAGTCATGCCAGAGCCTCCGCGATCGGGCCGAGAGCCAGCGCCGGGATGAACGTCAGGGCCGCGACCAGAACCACGGTGCCGCCGAGCATCGAAGCGAACAGCGGCCCGGTGGTGGGAAGCGTGCCGGCGGTTTCGGGCACCTTCTTCTGCCCGGCCAGCGATCCGGCGAGGCACAGCGTCGCGAGGATCGGGACGAACCGGCCGATCGCCATGGCCACCGCCAGGCTGGACTGGAACCACGGGCTCGTGGCAGTGATGCCGGCGAACGCGCTGCCATTGTTGTTGCCCGCCGAGGCGTAGGCGTAGAGGACTTCCGACAGGCCGTGCCCACCATTGTTGCCCAGATATCCGGGCGTGCTCTTGAAAGTCAGCGCGAGCCCCGCACCCAGCAGCACCACGGTCGGCATCGCGAGCATCGAGACCGCGGCTGCGGTGACTTCGCGCCTGCCGAGTTTCTTGCCCAGGTACTCGGGTGTGCGGCCGACCATCAGCCCGGCCAGGAACATGGCGATCACCGCCAGCACCAGAATCCCGTAGAGGCCGGTGCCGACACCGCCCGGCGAAACCTCGCCCAGCAGGATGTTCAGCAGCGGCCCGCCGCCGCCGAGCCCGCTGAAGCTGTCGTGCATCGAGTTCACGGCGCCCGTCGAGGTGCCCGTGGTGCTCGTGGCGAACAGCGACGAGGCGCTGATGCCGAACCGCTGTTCCTTACCCTCCATGCCGGCGCCCGCCAGCAACGCGGCCGGGCCGTTCGGGTGCGCCTCGGCCCACCAGGTCACCGCCAGGACGCCGGCCCACAGCACGCCCATCACCGACAGCAGCACATAGCCCTGCCGCCGGTTGCCGACCATCTTCCCGAAGGTCCGGGTCAGCGAGACCGGGATACACAGCAGCAGAAAGATCTCGAGAAGATCGCTCCACGAGTTCGGGTTCTCGAACGGGTGTGCGGAGTTGGCGTTGTAGATCCCGCCACCGTTGGTGCCGAGTTCCTTGATCGCCTCCTGGCTCGCGGTCGGCGCGAGCGCGATCGTGCTCCGGGAACCGCCCGGGTTGGTCACGGCGACACCCTGGTGCAGGCTCTGTGTCACCCCGAGCGCGATCAGCACGATCGCGAACACGAACGACATCGGGAGCAGCACCCGGATCGTGCCGCGGGTCAGGTCGACCCAGAAGTTGCCGAGCCGGTCGGTCCTCGACCGCACGAACCCCCGCACCAGCGCCATCGCCACCGCGAGACCGACCCCGGCGGACAGGAAGTTCTGCACGGTCAGCCCGGCCATCTGCACGACGTGGCCCATGGTGGTTTCCGGGACATACGACTGCCAGTTCGTGTTGGTCACGAAACTGACCGCGGTGTTGAAGGCGACGCCGGGATCCACCGCGCCCCGGCCGAAGTTCAGCGGCAGAAAGGGCTGCAGTCGCTGCAGGAGGTACAGCACGACGATCGAGACGAGCGAGAACCCGAGCACGCCCTGGGCGTAGGTGACCCAGCGCTGCCCGGATTTCGGATCCACCCGGAACAGCCGGTAGAGACCGCGCTCGACCTTCAGATCCTTCTCACTGGTGAACACGTGCGCCAGATAGTCGCCGAGCGGCCTGTAGACCAGCGCGAGGGTAACCAGCAGGATGCCGACCTGCGCCAGGCCAGCCTCGAAGTCGGTCATTTCAGAACTTTTCCGGCTTGATCAGGGCGATGAACAAATAGCCGAGCAGTCCCAGCGCCAGCACGCCCGCCACGATGTTGGCCACCGGATCGGTGCCGCTCAAAGCTTTTCCAGCCCGCGCAGGATGAGCGCCAGGACCGCGAACACCGCGATCAGCAGGACGCCGTACAGCAGATCAGTCACACCGACAGCGTGCGTGCGCCGGGCGGTCCGCTTAAGTCCTCCTGACGGCCTCTTGACGTGCCACCGGCTCCCGTTAACGCGTTCTTGACGAACGGTGACCTCTGCCACACGTCTGGTAACGATGGTCGTGAACCGCCCAATTCGGGCAGACACTCACCGCAGTCATGTGTTACCACGGTGTTACTCACACTTGCAGTAGCTAAGCACTTGGGAGGTTCGTGCGCATGTGCGGTATCACCGGCTGGGTTTCCTTCGATTCCGACCTCACCCGCGAGCGCGAGACCGTCGACGCGATGACGGCGACCATGGCCTGCCGCGGCCCCGACGACTCCGGCACCTGGGTAAACCGGCACGTCGCGCTCGGGCACCGGCGGCTCGCGATCATCGACCTGCCCGGTGGGCGGCAACCGATGTCGGTACCCACGCCGGGCGGCGAGGTCGTCATGGTCTACAGCGGCGAGACCTACAACTTCAGCGAGCTGCGGGCCGAGCTGACCGGCCTCGGCCACCGCTTCCGGACCGGCAGCGACACCGAGGTGGTGCTGCACGGATACCTGGAATGGGGCGAAGCGGTCGCCGACCATCTCAACGGCATGTACGCCTTCGCGATCTGGGACGCGCGCGAGGCCAAGCTGGTCATGATCCGCGACCGCATGGGCATCAAGCCGTTCTACTACTACCCGACCGCCGACGGCGTGCTCTTCGGTTCGGAGCCCAAGGCGATCCTGGCCAACCCCAGGGTCCGCAAGGTCGTCGACCTCGACGGGCTGCGTGAGCTGATCGCCTTCACGAAGGCGCCGGGCTGGTCGCTGTGGCACGGCATGTCGGAGGTCGAGCCGGGCACCATCGTCCGGGTCGACGCCGAGGGCGTGCACACCCGTACCTACTGGAAACTGCCGGCCCGGCAGCACACCGACGACCAGGAGACAACGGTCGGCCGCGTGCGCGAACTGCTCACCGACATCGTCGAGCGGCAACTCGTCGCCGACGTGCCCCGGTGCGTGCTGCTGTCCGGCGGGCTCGACTCCAGCGCCGTCACCGGCCTTGCCGCGGCGAGCCTCGACGAGCAGCTGCGCACCTTCTCCGTCGACTTCCTCGGGCAGGAGGAGAACTTCCAGCCTGACGAAATGCGGGGCACGCCGGACTCGCCGTTCGTGCGGGACGTGGCACGGCTGGTCGGCTCGGCCCATCAGGACGTGATGCTCGACCCGGGCGCGCTCACCGACCCCGCCGCCCGCCGCGCCGTCATCACCGCGCGGGACATCCCGGCCGGGCTCGGGGATCTGGATATCTCGCTGTATCTGCTGTTCAAGGCGATCCGGGCGGAGTCGACGGTCGCGCTGTCCGGGGAGTCCGCGGACGAGGTGTTCGGCGGCTACCGGTGGTTCCACGACGGGCGCGCACGTGACGCGGACACCTTCCCGTGGCTGGCCTTCCAGAGCGGCTTCTTCGACCGCCTTTCCCCGCTGCGGCGGGATGTCGTCGAGAAGATGGACATGGAGTCCTACGTGGCCGACCAGTACGCCGCGGCGGTCGCGTCCGTCGAGCACGTGGACGGTGAAAGCGAACTCGAAGGCCGGATGCGCACGGTCTGTCACCTGCACCTGACCCGTTTCGTGCGGATGCTGCTCGACCGCAAGGACCGGGCGTCGATGGCGGTCGGGCTGGAGGTGCGGGTGCCCTTCTGCGACCACCGGCTGGTCGAGTACGTCTACAACACACCGTGGTCGCTGAAGACCTTCGACGGCCGGGAAAAGAGCCTCCTGCGGCACGCGGCGAAACACGTTTTGCCACAGTCCGTTGTGGACCGGGTTAAGAGCCCCTATCCGTCCACTCAGGACCCCGGCTACGCGGCGGCCCTGCAGCAGCAGGCGAAGGAGGTGCTCGCCGAGCACGACAGCCCGGTGTTCGGGGTCATGGAGCGGTCCTGGCTCACCGAGGCCGTCGAGCGCGACCCGGCGAAGATCACGATGCAGGAACGCGCCGGACTGGACCGTGCTCTGGACCTTTACCACTGGTTCGACCTCTACCGCCCTGAGCTGCGGCTCACATCCTGAAATTTCTCTGTGAAAGATCGGGCATAGGGCACAAGTGGGTACCCATCGGCGTTGGACGAGGTAGAGAGGTGAGACAAGATGACCACAGCCTTCACGCAGACCGCCTTCACCAACGCCCGAGCCAACCCGAGCCTGCCCACCATGCCGACCGGCTGGCCGATCGGCTCCTACTCCTCCTACGAGGAAGCGCAGCGGGCCGTCGACCACCTCGCGGACAACGACTTCCCGGTCGCCGACGTCACCATCGTCGGCGTGGGGCCGATGCTCGTCGAGCGGGTCGCGGGCAAGCTGAGCTGGGGGCGGGTGCTGGGCAACGCGGCGCTCTCGGGCGCCTGGTTCGGTCTGTTCGTGGGTCTGCTGCTGAGCATGTTCACCGCCGGGTCCGGCCTGCTGCCGATCGTGATCGGGCTGGTCGCGGGTGTCGGGTTCAACGTGGTGTTCGCGGCCATCGGCTACGGCGCCACCCGGGGCCGCCGTGACTTCGTCTCCACCAGCCAGCTGGTCGCCCAGCGCTACGACGTGCTCAGTCAGCCGCGCAACGCCGAGCAGGGTCGTGATCTGCTGGCCAAGCTCGCCGCGAAGACCGCTTAGGAGCCGCTGGAGATTCCGGAATCGATGGCCTCGCGCGCACGCTCGGCGCGGGGCCCTCGGCCTGTCCGCAGCAGCCGGCGCCAGCGCTGGACGTCGTGCTCGGCAGGCCGGGTCTGGGTGATGAACTCCCGCAGGATCGCCAGGAACCGCTGTGGCGAGGTGTGGTGCGGGAAGTGACCGGCGCCTTCGAAGATCTCCAGCCGGCTGCCCGGCATCGTCTCGTGCGCCAGCGCCGCATGCTCGGTCGGCACGACATGGTCCTCCGTACCCCACACGAGCATCGTCGGGACGCCCTCGGTCAGGTACGCCCGGTCGAGCATGTTGACCACCTGCCCCCGCCAGTCCACCACCGCGCGCAGGGTCCGCAGGAACGCCTGCCGGCTCGGGGACTCGGCGAGCCGGACGTACTTGGAGAACACGTAGTCCAGATCCTCGCCCAGGCCGAGCCCGCCGGTCGCGATCAGCAGACCGTGGAACCACTTCATGGCCTCCCGCACCGGTGGCGTGCCGATCAGCGGCAGCAGCAGGGCGGTGCCCGGCGCGGCGGCCAGCCGCAGCATCGGGTGCACGGCCGGGCCGATCCCGCCCGAGGCGACCAGCACCAGACGTTCGCAGCGGTCCGGGAACTGGTAGGCGAACTGCATCGCCACACCGCCACCCAGGGAATGGCCGACCACGCTCACCCGGTCGATGTCCAGGGTCGCCAGCAGGTCCCGCATCCCGCACGCGTAGGCGGCGACCGAATAGTCGGCACGCGGCTTGTCGGAGCCGCCGTGCCCGAGCAGGTCGGGCGCGATCACGGTGAAGTCACCCGCCAGCGAGGCGAGCGCGTCGAGCCAGGTCGACGAGTCGTCCCCGATGCCGTGGATGAACAGCACGGCGGGACCGCTGCCCGCCATCCGGTAGGCGCGGCGGTAGCCGTGTATCACGCGGTGACGAAGGTCGAACGTGTCCGGCCCGACACTCGTCAGTGCTGCGTCCTGGGAGCGCACTCGCCCAGCCAAACACTCTTCCGTTTCCGGCTTGTGCCCTGTTCCTAACAACGTGGTTTCGGCTGGCAGCGCGGGCAGAGGTAGGACGACCGGTTCATGAACGGCTCCCGGCGGATCGGGGTGCCGCAGCGGCGGCAGGGTTTGTCGGCCTGGCCGTACACGTTCAGTGAGCGGTCGAAGTATCCGGACTGCCCGTTGATGTTCACATACAGTGCGTCGAACGACGTCCCGCCCGCCCGCAGCGCCTCGGCCATGACCTCGCCGGCGGCCTCGAGCACCGCCGTGCCCTGGGCGCGGGTCAGCCGCTCGGTGGGCCTGGCCCCGTGCAGGCGCGCGCGCCAGAGCGCCTCGTCGGCGTAGATGTTGCCGATGCCGGACACCAGCGTCTGGTCGAGCAGGGCACGCTTGACCTCCGTACGCCTCGACCGCAGCGCACGCACGGCCGCCGAGGGGTCGAAGGCCGGGTCCATCGGGTCCCTGGAGATGTGCGCGATCGTCGACGGAAGCGATTCGCCTTCGGAGTCGACCAGCTCGGCCAGCGCGAGCCCGCCGAAGGTGCGCTGGTCGACGAAGCGTAGTTCCGGGCCACCATCGGCGAAGCGGAAGCGCACACGAAGGTGTTTCTCGTCGGGAGCGCCCTCGGGCTGGACGAGCATCTGCCCGCTCATCCCCAGGTGCGCCAAAACCGCCTGAGCCTCCCCCAGCTCCAGCCAGAGGTACTTGCCCCGGCGGCGCGCGGCCTCGATCCGGACGCCTTCGAGCCGCCCCGTGAAATCCTCGGCGCCCAGTTCGTGCCGCCGGATCGCCCTCGGGTGCAGCACCTCGGCCTTGGCTATGACGCGGCCCGCCACGTGCGCCTGCAACCCGGCGCGCACCACCTCGACCTCGGGAAGCTCAGGCACGACAGGACCCTACCCCAGGGGACACTCCTGACAGGAAAAGACGCCGCCAGGCTGTGCGCACAGCATCTCCACCCTGATCTCCACCCTGGTAACGAAGCAACTCGTCCGCGCCCTTCCCGACGAGTGGGGCATCCACCACACGCTCGGATTACAGATCGCCGGGGGAAAGGCGTTGCTCCATCCCGAATATTGTGGTCGTCCCCGAAGAACTGGTGGACAACCCGGAAGAAGAAACAGTCGTGCTGTCCACAGACGCCCTGATGAGGTGGAGATCATTTCGAAGGACGGTCCCGTCCCGGACCGAAGCACCAAGAAGAGGCCTTACGCACGAGGTGGCGTGGAGGCCTACCTGCTGATCGACCGCTGGGACGAACCCCGTCCACGTGTGACTACTCAGCACCCGCCGACGACGAGTACCAGCGCGGCGCCACGCTGCCGTTCAACGAGACCGTTCTACCTCCCCAAGCCGATCGAGAGGCACCTCGACACCAGCCGCTTCCGCTGAGCCCGGCAACGGCGAGTCGCCGGGCTACTCGGCGTCGTCTTCGGATTTCGGCTTGAACTCTTCGGTAAGGGCGCGCCAAGCGGCCTCGGCGGACTTCTGCTCGGCTTCCTTCTTCGTGGTGCCCTCCCCGCGGCCGAGATCGCGGCCGCCGATGAGCACGGTGGCGGTGAACTCCTTGCGGTGATCCGGGCCGGTGTCCTCGACCTTGTACTCGGGCACGCCGAGCCCGGCCTGCGCGGTGAGCTCCTGCAGGCTGGTCTTCCAGTCCAGCCCCGCACCCCGCAGCGGCGCCTCGGCCAGCAGCCCGTCGAACAGCCGGTGCACCAGACCACGGCCGGCTTCGATCCCGTGCTGCAGGTAGACCGCGCCGATGAGCGCCTCCAGCCCGTCCGCGAGGATGCTCGCCTTGCCCCGGCCGCCGGTGAGCTCCTCGCCCTTGCCCAGCAGCAGATGGGCGCCGAGCCCGCCCGGCCCGAGGGCGCGTGCCACACCGGCCAGCGCATGCATGTTCACCACGCTGGCCCGCAGCTTCGCCAGCTGACCTTCGGGCAGCTCGGGATGCGTCCGGTAGAGATGATCGGTGACGACCAGGCCGAGCACGGCGTCGCCCAGGAACTCGAGCCGCTCGTTCGGCGGCAGCCCACCGTTCTCGTACGCATAGGAGCGATGCGTCAGCGCGAGGGTCAGCAGCTCGGCGTCCACGGTGACGCCGAGCGCTTCCAGTAACGGTGCTGGGTCGGTAGCCGGTCCCGGCTTCGACTTACCCCCCATATCGGTCAGCGACCTCAGGCGGGCTCGACAACCTGGCGGCCGGCGTACTGGCCACAGGTCGGGCAGGCCACCTGCGGCGGCTTGAGCTGCCGGCAGGCGCGGTTGGAGCAGGGCGCCAGCTGCACCGGGGTCGCCTTCCACTGGGCACGGCGGGAGCGCGTGTTCGCTCGCGACATCTTCCGCTTCGGGACGGCCACGACTAGATCTCCTCATCAGGTGTTCGCTCGCTCGCGCGAGCCTGGTTTGCTTTGCGAGCCAATACTCGTCAAGCCTTCGCCCGAGGGCTGCGCCACTAAGTGGAATCGCCGAAACGTTCGACCAGTGCGGCCCACCGAGGGTCTATCGTCTCATGCCCGTGTCCGGGCTCGAGATCGGCCCACTTCCCACCACACTCCGGGCACAATCCAGGGCAGTCCTCACCGCACAGCGGCACCTGCGGCAGGGCCAGCACGACGGCGTCCCGCACGATCGGTTCGAGGTCGATCCGGTCGTCCACGAGGTGGCTGACCTCGTCTTCTTCGGTCGTGGCCTCGGTGGTGGAGTCCGGGTAGGCGAACAGCTCGGTCAGCTCGACCTCGACCTTTCCGCCGATCGGGTCGAGGCAGCGCGAGCAGGCACCGGCGGTGGGCGCCGAGGCCGTGCCGGTCACCAGCACGCCCTCCACGACCGACTCCAGCAGCAGGTCGAGCACCACTTCGGCACCCTCGGGCACGACGATGACGTCGGGCACGCCGAGCGCCTTCGTGACCGGGACGGCCCGGTGCACCTCGCGGCTCAGGCCCGCGCGGCGGCCGAGTTCACGTGTGTCGACGACCCAGGGACTCTTCTGATCAGACATGACCCATCAAGGATACGCACGCCGGCCACGGGTGCGTGATGCCGTCAGGGCTGGAAGTCATAGACCTGGCCGCGGCCGGGGAAATTTCCCGGGGTGCGCAGGTGGTTGCGGCCAGAATCGACGGTGCGCAGGGTGGTGGCGAGCAGTTCGGAGAACTCGGCCAGCTTGCCGTCGACGTAGACGTCGCATTCGGTGCGCTGCCGGTCGGCCTCCACGTGCGCCTCGTCGACGATCCGCGCCGACTCCGCGTGCGCGGCCTGCACGACCTCCGTCTGGGAGACCAGGCGGGCCTGCTCGTGCCGCGCGTCCTCGATCGCCCGCTCGTAGGCCTCCCGGCCGGCCTGGATCACCCGGTCGGATTCGGCCCGGGAGCGGTCGGTGAGCTTGTGGTACTCGGCCTGTCCCGCGGCGATCGTGCGGTCGGCCTCGGCCCGCGCGTCGGCCATGATGCCCTCCGCGCGGGCCTGTGCCTCGGCGAGCAGGCGCTCGGCTTGGGCGTTCGCGTCGGCCAGCGTGCGCCCGGCCTCGGCGCGTGCCTGCTCGATCAGGTCGTCGCGCTTGTCGAGTACGTCCTGCGCGTCGTCGACCTCGCGGGGCAGCGCGTCCCGGATTTCGTCGAGGAGCTCCAGCAGGTCTCCGCGAGGGACGACGCAACTGGACGTCATCGGCACCCCGCGTGCCTCTTCGACGATGGTCACGAGCTCGTCAAGAGCCTCGAAAACCCGGTACACGGCAACTCCCTTGATAGCCCTTCCCCACTGGCTTGTTCCAGTCTGCCCGCTCGGCCGGGAAAGGCCACGGATGAGCCCCCGGCGTGTCTGTGACGCCGAACGTCGTCGTCACTCATCCGCTTCGGCTTCGGCGGGACCGCCATCACCGCTCACCCCCGGCCAGCAGCCCGTACTCGCGGTCCCGGTCGACCCACGCCGACTCGGTGCCCGGCGGCACGAGCTGACGCGCGGCGTCTCCGTCGAGGGTGGCGGTGGGCGACGGGCGGGCTCAGCTGTCCGGGCGGGCGAGCTTCGTGGAGAGGCGCTGGAACACCACGTCGGGCACCAGGTTCTTCACGTCGCCGCCGTAGCTCGCGATCTCCTTGACCAGTGAACTGGACACGAAACCGTAGGCCGGGTTGTTCGACATCAGCAGGGTCTCCACCCCGGACAGCTCACGGTTCATCTGCGCCATCTGCAGCTCGTAGTCGAAGTCGCTGACCGAGCGCAGGCCCTTGGCGATCACGATGATCCCGTGCTGGCGGCAGTAGTCGACGAGCAGCCCCTGCCAGGAGTCGACCCGCACGTTCGGCAGCCCCGCGGTGATCTCGCGCAGGATTTCGAGCCGCTCCTCGATCGGGAACAGGCCCTTCTTGTTCGGGTTGACCAGCACGGCCACCACGACTTCGTCGAAGAGCTTGGCGGCCCGTTCGATGATGTCCAGATGCCCGTTGGTCGCCGGGTCGTAGGAGCCGGGACACACCGCTCGCCGCATGGTGCCCGACGCTATCAAGCCCTCAGCCCTCCCGGCCCGCGGACGTGACGTACTCCGCCCAGTACATGACGGTGTCGCCGTGCCGCATGCTGCGAATCAGTTCGTAGCCACGCGGCCAGTCCGGCTCGCTGTCCCGGGTGGAGCGCTCGAGCACGACCAGGCCGTCGTCCACGATCCACCCGCCCTTGGCCAGCGAGGTGAGCATCGCGCTGATCCGCGCGCCGTCGAGCACGTAGGGCGGATCGGCGAACACGATGTCGAACGGCGCGGCGGGCGATTCGTGGGCCAGCACCATCTCCACGTTCCCGGCCCGCACCCAGCCACCGAGCCCGACCTCGGCGACGTTTTCGCGCAGGACCCGCACCGCCTTCCGGTCCGCCTCGACGAACAGCGCCTCGGACGCGCCACGGGACAACGCCTCCAGGCCGAGCGCACCGGAACCGGCGTACAGGTCCAGCACCCGCGCGTCCCGCAGCTCCCCGCCCGCTTCGAGTGCGTTGAACAGCGCTTCCCGCACCCGCTCCGAGGTCGGCCGGGTTCCCCGCGACGGCACCTTGAGCCGTCTGCCTCCCGCCCTTCCGGCGACGATCCTGGTCACCCACACCACCTTTCCGCAGGGTGTTTTCTCCCGTTTTCGCGCGACGGAGGGCGGCAGACCGGGACCGCCACGCCAATTCGCGACAGGTTCAGCGTAGAGTCGTTCTTCCTGTTGCCGGCGAGTGAGCTGTAGGAGCGCTGCGTGTCGGAACCTCGGGTCAGACGGGCCGAGATCGCCATCGAGCAAAGCCACGTCGATCGCGTGTACACCCGTCTCGCCGAGCTTCGGGCGCAAGCCGAGGCAATGCGTGCCAAGGGTTACGAACTGGGGCACGGCGCCCAGCGTGAGGCGGTTTTCGAGCAGGCATCCATGCTGTTCGAGCGCGACCTGATGGTGTTCCACGCCAATCAGACGCTGCAGACCCTGGACGCCGAATACGAAGGGCTCGTGTTCGGCCGGCTCGACCAGACCACCGGGGAGCTGATCTACATCGGCAGGCTGGGCATCCGCGACGCCGAGTTCGACAACCTGGTCACCGACTGGCGCGCGCCCGCCGCGGCCGCGTTCTACCAGGGCACCGCCGAGACGCCGATGGACGTGGTGCGCCGCCGGGTGATCCGCTGCTCGGGCCAGACGGTGCTCGACGTGGATGACGACGTGCTGATCCCCGACGCCGTGCCCGAGAACATGCGGATCGTCGGCGAAGGCGCGCTGATGGCGGCGCTTGGCCGGTCGCGCGGGGAGAAGATGCGCGACATCGTCGCCACCATCCAGCGCGAGCAGGACGAGGTGATCCGGGCGCCGTGGCGAGGTGTCACCGAAATCACCGGCGGCCCGGGCACCGGCAAGACCGCGGTCGCGCTGCACCGCGCGGCGTACCTGCTCTACCGGCACCGCCGCCAGCTCGGGGGCGCCGGGGTTCTGGTGATCGGCCCGTCCGGGGTGTTCACGAACTACATCTCCCGCGTGCTGCCGTCGATGGGCGAGACCAATGTCGAACTGCGCGCGCTCGGCGAAGTGCTCGACCGTGTGGTCGCCACCCGCCAGGATCCGGCGCCGCTGGCGGCGATCAAGGGCTCGCTGCGGATGCGCAAGGTGCTGCTGCGGGCGTTGCGCGAGGCCCCGCCGGACGTGCCGGACGAAATGCGCATCGTCTACCGCGGCGAAGTCCTGAAGCTGCAGGGCAAAGAGCTCGAGAAGGTCCGCCGCAAGGTCCATACCCAGGGCGGGCCGCCCAACCGCTCGCGGGTGCGGGCCGCCGAGACGCTGCTGGAGGCGTTGGCGGACAAGGCGGAGGAGAACGCGCGCGCCGACGGCAGGTCGGTCGACCGGCAGGAGCTGATCACCGAACTCGGCGAGCGGATCGACTTCCACCGGTTCCTGGTCGTGTGGTGGCCGGTGCTCTACCCGGGCGAGATCCTGCGGTGGCTCGGCGAGGCGCCCCGCCTTTCGCGCGCCGCCAAGGGCGTGCTCAACTCCGGCGAGGTCGAGCTGCTCGCGGCGTCGTTCGGTGAGGAGTCCCACGAACGGACGGTCGCGGACATCGCCCTGCTCGACGAGCTGCGCGTCCTGCTCGGCCCGCCGCCGAAACGCCGCCGCCGGCTACAGGCCGTCGAGCTCGACGCGGCGCCGCCCGCCAGAGGCACCGAGCAGCACGGGCCGCATCGGCCGGAACACTACGACGAGTACTCACACATCGTGGTGGACGAGTCGCAGGACCTGTCGCCCATGCAGTGGCGGATGGTCGGCCGTCGCGGCAAATACGCGAGCTGGACGGTGGTCGGCGATCCGGTGCAGAGTTCCTGGCCCGACCCCGGGGAGGCCGCGCAGGCGCGTGACCAGGCGTTCGGGCTGCGCACCCCACGGCGGCGGTACACCCTGCGCACCAACTACCGGAACTCCGCGGAGATCTTCGACCTGGCCGCGCGGGTGGTCGCCGGGCACGCCGAGGAGGGCGACCTGCCGAAGGCGGTGCGGACCACCGGCATCCAACCGGACGTGCGGATGGTCGACCCGGCCGGACTGGAGGACGGCGTCCTGACCGCGACCAAGGAGCTGATGGACGCGGTCGAGGGCACGGTCGGCGTGATCTGCGCGATGGACCGGGTGCCCGAGGTCGCCGACTGGCTGCGGAACTTCGGCGACGAGCGGCTCAAGGTGGTCGGCAGCCTGGATTCCAAGGGCCTGGAGTACGACGCCGTGGTGCTCGTCGAGCCGACCGAATTGATCACGGAGTCCACCACCGGCCGCCGGGTCCTCTACGTCGCGCTCACCCGCGCCACCCAGCAGCTCACCGTGCTGGCGACCAACCGCGACTGGCTGTGACGCCGTCCATGCCCCACACCGGTGAAGCCGAAACGCCGACGCTGGAACGGGCGCGCCATCGCGGCCCGCTCGGCGGTCAGGGCCGATGATGTCCTGAACACGATCGCGGAGATGCGTGAGGCGTGTTCACCCGGGAAGGAACCGGACGCGAGCCGCGTTGGGATTGACCGTGAGTTCTCTCAGCGATGTCCGGCTCTCCGTGCTCGACCTGGCGCCGATCCCCGACGGGAGTGACGCGGGTACGGCCCTGCGCAACACGATCGACCTGGCCCGGCACACCGAACGGCTCGGGTACCACCGCTACTGGGTCGCCGAGCACCACAACATGCCGGGCATCGCGAGTTCGGCCACCGTGGTGCTGATCTCGCACGTGGCCGACGCGACCGAGCGGATCCGGGTCGGCTCCGGTGGGATCATGCTGCCCAACCACGCGCCGCTGATCGTGGCCGAGCAGTTCGGCATGCTGGAGGCCCTGCACCCCGGTCGTATCGACCTCGGCATCGGCCGCGCGCCCGGCACAGACCAGCGCACGGCGCTCGCGGTCCGTGGCTCACGCGCGGCGCTGAGCGCGGAGGACTTCCCGCAGCAACTTGCCGAGCTGATGGCCTACTTCGAGCCGGACGAGGGCCGCGCGGTCAACGCGGTTCCCGCGGCCGGGAACAAGCCGCCGTTCTGGCTGCTCGGGTCGAGCGGGTTCAGCGCACAGCTGGCCGGGATGCTCGGGCTGCCGTTCGCCTTCGCCCACCATTTCAGCGCGCGGAACACGCTGCCCGCGGTCCGGCTCTACCGCGAGTCCTTCCGCCCTTCGGCGACACTGCCCGAACCGTACCTGGCGCTGGGCGCGGCCGTGTTCTGCGCCGAGACGGACGAACGCGCGGAATGGCTCGCCGCGCCCAGCGGCCTGACCTTCCTGAGCCTGAGCCGGGGCCGCCCGATCCCGCTACCGTCCCCCGAGGCGGCGGCCGCCTACCCGTACACCGAGGTGGAACGGCAGATCATCGCCGGCCGGATGGACAGCAACATCATCGGCGCGCCCGAGACGGTCCGGAAAGGCTTGGAAGAACTGGTTTCCGACACCGGCGCCGACGAGCTGATCATCACGACCATGACGCACGGCCACGAAGACCGGCTGCGCTCCTACGAACTCGTCGCGGATTTGACGCACTGACTCACAATTGGTGCCCGCGCGCGGGCGCCGGCCGAAAACAAAGCGCTCGGAGCACCGCTGAATAACATTGTTTCGTCTCGGATGGCAAGTCTTTGACCTAGCCTTTTTGAAGTGATAAACACCCAAAATCGGCATTGTTCAGCGCACTCCTAACCCCGGTTCTCCGCACATGGACACGTTTCGGCTGTTCAGCGGGCCGCACCAAGATGATCTCCCGGGTATCACCGCAGGTCAGCGGCTCATGTGCGGAATACCCGGCCAGCGGCCTGACAGCAGCGCGGCGCGGGTGGCGGGCATACCGCTCGCGCCGTGTTCGCCGGGCTTGATCGCGAGTACCTGGTTGACCCCGATCCGGCCGCCTTCGAAGGCCAGCGCGGAGGCCGCCATGTAGAGCCGCCACACCCGGGCCCGGCCGGGGCTGCTCAGACGCACGGCCTCGGCCCAGCGCTCGTCCAGGTTCGCCACCCAAGCGCGCAGAGTGCGCCCGTAGTGCTCGCGAAGCGATTCGACGTCCCGCACCTCGAAACCCGACTCCTCGAGCGCGCCGATCACCACGCTCAACGGCTCCAGTTCGCCGTCCGGGAACACGTACCGGGAGATGAACGACGTCCGGTCCGGCCGCGGCGGCACCAGCGGATTTTGCGCGATCGCGTGGTTGAGCAACCGGCCCTCCGGGCGGAGCAGGTCGAACAGCGTCCGGCCGTAGGTCGGGAGCATCGCCTCACCGACGTGCTCGGCCATGCCGATGCTGGCGATCGCGTCGAACGGCCCGTCGGGCACGTGCCGGTAGTCCTGGACCCGGATCTCGACCCGGTCCGCCAGCCCTTCCTCGGCGGCCCGCTTGCGCGCGAACCGGGCCTGTTCCTGGGAAAGCGTGATGCCCACGGCGCGCACGCCGTATTCCCGCGCGGCGTGCAGGACGAAGGTGCCCCAGCCACAGCCGACGTCGAGCACCCGCATGCCCTCGGTGAGCCCGAGCTTGCGGGCCACCAGATCCACCTTGGCGATTTGCGCCCGTTCGAGCGTTCCGGCCGTATCGTCCCAATAGGCGCACGAATACGTCATCGACGGGCCGAGAACGAGCGCGTAGAAATCATTCCCGACGTCGTAGTGATGGCTGATCGCCCGGGCGTCACGGCGCGTCGAGTGGATCCGGCCCGTCAGCCTGATCTCCTCGGCCGGTGGTTTCGGCGGCAGGCCGACCGCGCCGACCCGCGCGACGGCGCGGACCACGTCGCGCCTGGCCGCCCAGCCGAGTTCGGCGCGCAGCGAGCCGTCGCTGATCAGCCGGTAAAGCCCGGTGAGCGTGTCCACGAAGTCGCCTTCGACGTCGAGCTCCCCGGAGACGTACGCGCGGGCGAGGCCGAGTTCGTTCGGCGCCCAGACCAGCCTGCGCAGGGCACGGCGATGCCGGAAGGTGAGCCGGATGGGCGCGTCCGGCAGCCCGGCCACGCTGCCGTCCCAGCACCGGAATCGAATCGGCAGTTCGTCGCCCAGCACGGTGGACACCAGATCCGCCAAGGTACCCGCGACCCCATGCGCACTGATCACACAATGGATTCAAGCACGTTCATTGTCTTTCCGCCCGTGGAAAACGGGTGGCGAAAACCACCATCGGGGCCTACTCCAGCACGATGAGCAGATCCCCGCCCTCGACCTGTTGCACGGCGTTGATGGCCAGCCGGCCGACCTTGCCGGCACTGGGCGCGGTGATCGCGGCTTCCATCTTCATCGCCTCGATGGTCGCGACCGTGGCACCGGCGGCCACCTCGTCACCCTCGGCCACCGACAGCGTGACCACCCCGGCGAACGGCGCGGCGACCTGCTTGGGGTTGTTCTTGTCGGCCTTCTCCGCCGTGGGCAGGTCGGAGGCGACCGAGCGGTCCCGCACCTGGATCGGCCGCAGCTGGCCGTTGAGTGTGGACATGACCGTGCGCATACCGCGCTCGTCGGCCTCGCCGATCGCCTCCAACTCGATGATCAGCCGCACCCCGGGCTCCAGGTCCACCGAGTACTCCTCCCCAGGCCGCAGCCCGTAGAAGAAGTCCTTGCTGGGCAGCACGCTGGTGTCGCCGTAGGCCTCCCGGTGCGTCTCGAACTCCTTCGTCGGCCCGGGGAACAACAGCCGGTTGAGGGTGGCACGGCGGTTCTCGGCGAGGGCCCGGCGGTCTTGCAGGGACAGATCCGAAACGGGCTTGGGCTCGGCGCGGCCCCGTAACGCCTTGGTGCGGAAGGGCTCGGGCCACCCGCCGGGCGGGTCGCCCAGCTCGCCGCGGAGGAACCCGATGACCGAGTCCGGGATGTCGTAGCGGTTCGGCTCGGTCTCGAACTTCTCCGGCGAAACGCCCGCGCCGACCAGGTGCAGGGCGAGATCACCGACCACTTTGGACGACGGGGTCACCTTGACCAGCCTGCCCAGCATCCGGTCCGCGGCGGCGTACATCGCCTCGATCTCCTCGAACCGGTCGCCGAGGCCCAGCGCCTTCGCCTGGGTGCGCAGGTTCGACAGCTGGCCGCCGGGGATCTCGTGGTCGTAGACGCGCCCGGTGGGCGAGGCGAGCCCGGCCTCGAACGGAGCGTAGATCTTCCGCACGATCTCCCAGTACGGCTCGAGGTCCCCGACAGCGCGCAGGCTCAGCCCGGTCGGCCGCTCGGAATGATCGGTCGCGGCCACGATGGCCGACAGCGACGGCTGCGACGTCGTCCCCGACATCGACGCCACCGCGCCGTCCACCGCGTCCGCGCCGGCGTTGATGGCCGACAGATAGGTCGCCAGCTGGCCGCCCGCCGTGTCGTGGGTGTGGATGTGCACCGGCAGGTCGAACTCCTTGCGCAACGCGGCAACCAGCTTCGCCGCGGCGGGCGCCCTGAGCAGCCCGGCCATGTCCTTGATGGCCAGCACATGCGCGCCCGCGCCGACGATCTGCTCGGCCAGCTTCAGGTAGTAGTCCAATGTGTACAGCTTCTCGCCCGGATCCGAGAGGTCCGAGGTGTAGCACAGCGCGACCTCGGCGACCGCCGTGCCGGTCTCACGAACGGCCTCGATCGCGGGCCGCATCTGCTCGACGTCGTTGAGCGCGTCGAAGATGCGGAAGATGTCGATGCCGGTGGCGGTGGCCTCCTCGACGAAGGCGTTGGTCACCTCGGTCGGGTAAGGCGTGTAACCGACCGTGTTGCGGCCGCGCAGTAGCATCTGGAGGCAGATGTTGGGGACCGCCGCCCGCAGTTTGGCCAGCCGGTCCCACGGGTCCTCGGCGAGAAAGCGCAGCGCGACGTCGTAGGTGGCACCGCCCCAGCATTCCAGCGACAGCAGGTTCGGCACGGTGCGCGCGACGACGGGTGCGACCGCGATCAGGTCCTTCGTCCGGACGCGGGTGGCCAGCAACGACTGGTGCGCGTCGCGGAAGGTCGTGTCGGTGACGCCCACGGTGGGCGATTCCCGCATCCACCGGGCGAACCCCTCCGGGCCGAGCGCGGTGAGCTTCTGCTTCGATCCGGCAGGCGGCTCCCCGACCGGCACCCGCGGCAGCTTCGCCGCCGGATCGATCAGGCGAGGACGTTCGCCGTTGGGCTTGTTCACCGTGACGTCGGCGAGATAGGTCAGCAAGCGGGTGCCGCGGTCGGCGGAATGACGCGCGGTGAGCAGGTGCGGCCGCTGCTCGATGAACGAGGTGGTCACGCGGCCCGCCCGGAAGTCCGGGTCGTCGAGCACGGCCTGCAGGAACGGGATGTTCGTGGACACCCCGCGGATCCGGAACTCGGCGACCGCCCGGCGTGCGCGGCGGACCGCGGTGCCGAAGTCCCGGCCCCGGCAGGTCAGCTTCACCAGCATCGAGTCGAAGTGCGCGCTGATCTCCGTGCCGGAGAAGGCGGTGCCGCCGTCGAGCCGGATGCCCGAGCCGCCCGGCGAGCGGTAGGCGCTGATCATCCCGGTGTCCGGGCGGAACCCGTTGGCCGGGTCCTCGGTGGTGATCCGGCACTGCAGCGCCGCGCCGCGCAGGTAGATCCCGTCCTGCGAGAGCCCCAGGTCGGCCAGCGTCTCCCCGGCCGCGATCCGCAGCTGCGAGGAGACCAGATCGACGTCGGTGACCTCCTCGGTCACCGTGTGCTCGACCTGGATCCGCGGGTTCATCTCGATGAAGACGTGGTTGCCGTCGCGGTCGAGCAGGAACTCCACCGTGCCCGCGTTGCGGTAACCGATCCTACGGGCGAACGCGACCGCGTCGGCGCAGATCCGCTCCCGCAGCTCCGGGTCGAGGTTGGGCGCGGGGGCGAGTTCCACCACCTTCTGGTGCCGCCGCTGCACCGAACAGTCCCGCTCGAACAGGTGGATGACGTTGCCCTCGCCGTCGGCCAGGATCTGCACCTCGATGTGGCGCGGCTCGACCACGGCCTTCTCCAGGAACACCGTGGCATCACCGAAGGCCGACTCCGCCTCGCGCGCGGCGGCCTCGATGGACTCCCGCAGCGTCGCCGGGTCGTCCACGCGGCGCATCCCGCGGCCGCCGCCACCGGCGACCGCCTTGACGAACACCGGGAACCCGATTTCGCCGGCCGCCGCCACGAGCGCGTCCACGTCGGTGGACGGCCGCGAGGACCCCAGCACCGGCACCCCCGCCTCGCGCGCCGCGGCGACCGCGCGCGCCTTGTTGCCGGTCAGCTCGAGGATCTCCGCGCTCGGGCCGACAAAGGCGATCCCGGCCTCCTCGCACGCCCTGGCCAGGTCCGGGTTCTCGGACAGAAAGCCGTAGCCCGGGTAGACCGCGTCCGCACCGGCCTGCCGGGCGGCGCGGACGATCTCGTCCACCGACAGGTAGGCCCGGACCGGATGCCCCTGCTCTCCGATCTCGTACGCCTCGTCGGCCTTGAGCCGGTGCAGGGAATTGCGATCCTCGTACGGGAACACGGCGACCGTCCCCGCGCCGAGCTCAAAGGCGGCGCGGAAGGCTCGGATGGCGATCTCGCCCCGGTTCGCGACGAGCACCTTGCGGAACATGGCCGGTCCTTCCTGGAGCGTTCGGGATCGGTAGGTGACTGACGTTACCGTGTCATTCCCGGTTACCGGGAGTTCATGCCCACGTGATGGACACAACGCCCTCACCTGGTTACATTTCACCAACAACCGGAACCGCGCAGTAAGAAATAACATGAGGTTTCCGGCGCGTACGCGGTACTGCCGAGTGCCGGGGCGCCCGCCCCGGTGACGGCCTGGCCATCGCCCGCGAGTCCACCTCCCGCGACCCGCGAGTCCAGCTTTCGCGACCCGCGAGTCCACCTCCCGCGACCCGCGAGTCCGGAACGTCCGGCTACCGGGCCGCGATGCTGTGCATCTCCGGCAGGTAGATCAGGGCGTCGAAAGCCGACACGACGTCCACTTCGGAGTACAGGTGCGCGTGGCGGATGCTCGTCGGCCCGGCGGTCGACCGGAGGGCCCGAAGGTTCACGAGGCTCGGGCCCCGGCCGGACAGGGCGTGCTCCGCGCTACGGGGCGCGGGATCGTCGAGCGGCTGCTCGTACACCCGGAACCCGAGCCGTTCGTCCTGGTCCGGCCGGACGCCCGTGGTGGTGCCGGTGCCGGCCGTCAGCGCGAGGGCGAAGTAGTCGTCGCCGAGTTCGGCGGCGAGGTGAGTGCCCATGGACGGCGTGACCGCGGTGGGCATCAAGCGGACCGGCACGCGCTGCAGGTGTCCATTATGGACCATAAGGACGATCCTGGCGTCGCCCAGCAGCCGGACGGTCTGCGCCATATAGGTGTCCCGGGAACTGCTCTGCAGGACCGGGGCCCGGCCGGCCATCAGGTCGGAAAGTTCGCGCAGATACGTGTCCACCCGGAGGGCGCCACGAGCGTGGTGCAAGGCCACGGCGGAATCGGGACAGACCGGTGCCAGTGACTCCAGGTGCGCGACCAGCCGCGCGAGTGCCGCCATCGCCGCGTCCCGCTGGGGCTGTTCGAGCGAGTTGTACCGGGCAGGCGCGAGCGCGTTGCTGGCCGCGGAGTACGGCTCGGTGCGGGCGATCGCTTCGTCCACGAAGGACACTGCCTCCGGAGCCTTGTGCTCCAAGTATTTCCGGACTTCCGCCAGCGCGGGCAGTGGCGAACCTCCCGAACCCGGCACGTCCAGCCCGGCGAAACGCACACCGCCCTGCGCGCGAAGCCAGGTGAGCATCTCGCGCACCTCGGCCGATTCGCCGAGCGTGAAGGTGAACCCGTGGCGGCCGATGTCCTCGACGTCGCCGGGACCTCCGTGTAGCCACTCGTCGACAAGACGGCCTTCGGCGAAGCCCGACTCGAAGCCGAGCACGGTGAAACCCCTGCGCTCGACCAGGAACCGCAGGATCCGGTCCCGCATCTCGCCGAACTCACGGATGTGGTGGTTGTTCTCGCCGATCGCCACGATCCGCGCATCGCCGATCAACTCACCGAGCGGTTCGAGGTCGTCCAGATCGAAGGCGTTGTACGGCAGCATTGTCCGGAAGCTACGCGGTCCGCGCGGCCCCGGCCACACGTTTTCCGGCGTACAGGTAGCCCAGGTAGCCGAACGCAACGACGATCATCAAGTTAACGACGTGCGCGAGCCAGGAAACCCGCGGCACCCGGGACAGCGGGAAGGCGACGCCGACCACGCAGACCAGCCCGGCCGTCCACAGCGGCACCAGACGAGTTCTCGCCAGCCCGGCGCCGATCAGGAGCAGGGCGAGCGGGAACAGCGGAGCGGACCAGTAGTAGACCACGTTCGACTCCAGCCCGGATGCCGACAGCACTGCCGTCGAGTCGTGACGCGTCCAGTGCATCGTCTCCTCGAACAGGCCGCGCGCACTGATCGTTGCCCCGCCGATCGCGCCGTACACCAACACCAGCAGCACCAGGCCCGAGTACACCGGCATCCGCACGCGCAAGGTGTCCAGGACGCCGAGCAGCCCAGCGATCCAGAACACGAGAGAGAGCACGATCAGTGCGCCGGCGGTGGCACCGTAGCTGCCGTTCGGCAGCCAGAAGAACGTGGACAGCACGAACAGAACCGGTCCGATCATCAGGCAGACCCCGTGCAGCCCGGGCAGGAAACGCGTTTTCCGTGGCGCCAACGTAGTTCACGGCGTCCGGTTCGTCGGTAGGGCCAGCCGCCGTATCGGGGGTCGGGCTCACCCCACACGAAAGCCGGACTCGCCCGACACGAAACCCCGACTCGCCCGACACGAAACCCCAACTCACCCGACGCGAAAGCCCGACTCGCGCGGCGCGAAAACCCAACTCGCCCATCGCGAAAGCCCGACTCGCCTGGCGCGAAAGCCCGACTCACCTGGCACGAAACCCCGACTCGCCCAACGCGAAACCCCAACTCACCCGACACAAAAGCCCGACTCGCGCGACACAAAACCCCGACTCGCGCGACACGAAAGCCCGACTCGCGCGGCGCGAAAGCCGGACTCGCCCAACGCGAAAGCCCGACTCGCGGGGGGTCAGGTTTTTTCGAGGTATTCGGCGCTGTCGGTGTCGATGACGGCGGAGACGAGGTGGGCGAGGCCGAGATGGTTGCCCAGAGCTGGATCATCGGCGACTATTTCCTGGGCCCGGGCGCGGGCCTCGGCGATGACCTCCTCGTCGCGCAGCAGCGAAAGGAGTTTCAGGCCGGAGCGGCTGCCGGACTGCGCCGAGCCCAGGATGTCGCCCTCCCGGCGCAGTTCGAGGTCCAGCCTGGACAGTTCGAAACCGTCCGTTGTGGACTCCACCGCGGCCAGCCGGTCCCGGGTCGACGTGCCCTCCGGGACCTCGGTGACCAGCAGGCACAGGCCGGGCACGTCGCCACGGCCGACCCGGCCGCGCAACTGGTGCAACTGGCTCACACCGAACCGTTCCGCGTCCAGGACGACCATCATGGTCGCGTTCGGCACGTTCACGCCGACCTCGATCACGGTGGTGGCCACGAGCACGTCCCGCTTCCCGCCGGCGAAGTCGCGCATCACCGCGTCCTTCTCGTCGCTGGGCAGCCGCCCGTGCAGCACGCCCAGCCGGAGGTCCGACAGCGGCCCGCTGGACAGTTCCTCCGCCATGTCGAGCACCGCCAGCGCCGGCCGCTTGTCACCGCCGTTCTTCGCCGGGGGTTCGTCGCCGATCCGGGGACACACCACATAGGCCTGGTGCCCCTTGCCGACCTCCTCGACGACCCGCTGCCACACCCGGTCCAGCCAAAACGGCTTCTCCGACACCGGCACCACGGTGGTGGCGATCGGCGAACGCCCGGCCGGCATCTCCCGCAGCGACGAGGTTTCCAGGTCGCCGTACACCGTCATCGCGACCGTGCGCGGGATCGGGGTCGCCGTCATCACCAGCACGTGCGGGCTGGTGAAGTTGGCACCCCTGGACCGCAGCGCGTCCCGCTGCTCGACGCCGAACCGGTGCTGCTCGTCCACCACGACGAAACCCAGATCGGCGAAGGAGACCGAATCCTGGATCAGCGCGTGCGTGCCCACCACGATGCCGGCCTCGCCGCTGGCGGTGTCCAGCAGCGCCTGCTTGCGTTCCCTGGCCGGTAACGACCCCGTCAGCAGCGTCACCTTCGTCGCCTCTTCGGCCGCGCCCAGTTCCCCCGCCGCGCCCAGGTCTCCGAGCATTTCCCGCAGGGATCGGGCGTGCTGCGCGGCCAGCACCTCGGTGGGTGCGAGCATCGCGCACTGCCGTCCGGAGTCCACGACCTGGAGCATCGCGCGCAGGGCCACAACCGTCTTGCCGCTGCCCACCTCGCCCTGGAGCAGCCGGTTCATCGGATGCTGCCCGGACAGGTCGTGTTCGATCTTCGCCCCCACCTCGCGCTGCCCCGCGGTGAGCTCGAAGGGCAGCCGCCGGTCGAAGGCGTCGAGCAGACCGCCGGGCTTGCGCGGGCAGGCCCGCGCGAGCCGGGAAACCGCGGAGTACCGGCGTTGCGCGAAGATCAGCTGCACCGCCATCGCCTCGTCCCACTTGAGGCGGCGGTGCGCGGAGGCGATCGCGCCGCGGTCGACCGGGCGGTGGACCGCATGGAGGGCGTCGAAGAGATCCATCAGCCCGTACCTGGCCAGCAGCTCCGACGGCATCGGGTCCTCTTCGCGCTCCAAAGTGGCCAGGATCTGGCGCACACAATGGGCGATCCCCCAGGACGGAAGCCCGGAAGCCGCCGGGTAGACCGGGATCAGCTCGCCCACGAAGTCGTCCACCGCGCCCGCGTCGTCGCTGTCGAGCAGCTGGTACTCGGGGTTGGCCAGTTGCAGTGTCTTGCGGAACACGTTGACCTTGCCCGCGAACAATCCGATGCGGCCGACGCGGAGCTCCCGGTCCCGCAGCGTGTTGTTGCCGAAAAAGGCGCAGGAGACCCTGCGGTTGCCGTCGCTGATCACCATTTCGGTGAGCCAGCCGGGCTTGTTGCGCATCCGCCGCTTCTCGACCTTCTCGACCCTCGCCATCACGGTGGCGTGCTCGCCGATCTCCAGGCCGGCGATGTCGGTCAGCTCGCCGCGTTCGGCATAGCGGCGCGGGTAGTGGCGGAGCAGGTCGCCCACCGTGTGCAGGCCGAGCTGCTCGCCCAGCGCCTTGGCCGTCGACTTGCCGAGCAGCATCGTCAGCTTGTCACCCAGAACGGTCATCTCACTCCACCCCGATCAGCAGCACGGCGTCGGTCTGGCCACCGGGGTAGCTCACGAGCTCCACCTCGGGCCGCCCGGCCCGCAACCGGTCCGCGAGCTCTTCGGCCAGCCCCTCGGGCGCGGCCTCCCCGGTCAGCACGGTGACCAGTTCGCCGCCGGCGCCGAGCATCCGGTTCAGCACGGTCATGGCCGCGGTGACCAGGCAAGCCGCCCGGTCGACTTCCGGCCGCCGCGCGGCCGGCTCGACGAGCACGACCTCGCCGTCGACGAAGCCGATCAGGTCACCGGGATGTGCCCGCCCCACCCAGGTTATCGATTCCTCCTGCGCCACAACGAGTTCGCCTCGCCTGGTGGCCGCGGCCGCCTCGGCCATCGCCACCACGTCGTCGTTCGCGCGCCGGGCCGGATCGTGTACGGCGAGGGCGGCCAGCACCTGGACCGGTGACATGCACGGGATCACCACGACGTCCCGGTCGCCGATCATCGGGTGGCCCGCCGTGTCGTCCGCCGCCGTGGTCAGTTCCGGACCACCGGCGAGCACGGTGACATGCCCGACGGCGCGCTCGACGATCAGGCCGAGCAACTCCTCCACGCTCGGCACGGCGCCCGAGGGCACCGCTAGCACGGCGACGCCCTCGGCACGCAGCAGTTCGGCCAGGCCTTCGCCGTGCACCACCGCCGCCACCTCGCGGTCCGGCCCCGCCGGCTCCAGCGGGGTGGGCGTGACCAGCGGCTCGACCCGGATCCGGCGGGGGCGGCCGTGGTCCAGACCAGCCTCGATGGCCGCGCCGATGTCCGCGCAGTGCACGTGGACCGCGTAGCCACCCATGCCGTCGCCGGCCACCGTCACGCTGTCACCGAGCCCGCTCAGCGCGCGGCGGAACGCCGACAGGTCGGGCTCACCCTCCAGGACATACATGACCTCCCACGCGTACGGCGCGGGCTCGGCGTCCGCGAGCGGCGCCGTTTCTCGGGCCGGGACGGGCTCGACGGAAGTGCCGTTGGCCACGGCGGCCAGCGCGTCGAGCACCGCGACCAGGCCGCGGGCACCGGCGTCCACCACCCCGGCCGAAGCCAGCACCGGCAACTGCTGCGGGGTCTGTTCCAGCGCCTCCGACGCGGCCTTCGCGGCGACCTTGACGACATCGCCCAGCGGGTGCGGCTCACCGGACACCGCGTCCGCGACCGCGTGCATGACGGTCAGCATCGTGCCCGCCACCGGCCGCGCGACCGCCTCCGTGGCCACCTTGTCCGCGTGCACGAGCGCCTTCGCCAGCGTGGGCCCGTCCAACTCCCCGGCCTCCCGCGCGGCCTCGGCCAGACCACGCAGCACCTGGGAGATGATCACCCCGGAGTTGCCCTTGGCCGCGTGCAGCGCGCCGCGGGCGAGCACGGCCAGCGCCTGCCCCGCCCCGCTCACCCCGGGCTCGGCCGCCAGCGCCTGGCTCGCGCCGGTCATCGTGTGCAGCAGGTTCGACCCGGTGTCGGAGTCGGCGACGGGGTACACGTTGATCCCGTTGATCGCCGGGCGCAGCACGTCGAGGCTGTGCACGCAGGCCCACGCCCAGGCCTGCACCGCCGCCTTGTCCACTCCTGCCTCCTCCCAGGTCAGCCCCAGGGTAGCGACCCGGTCCGACAGTTACCGGGAGCACTGGTTACCATGGTCGGGCTTTGACTTTCCCTATTGGTTGAGGAGTTCGACGTGGCTGCCGTGTGCGACGTCTGTGGCAAGGGACCCGGCTTCGGTAAGTCGGTCTCACACTCCCACCGGCGTACCAACCGCCGGTGGAACCCGAACATCCAGACCGTGCACGCCAAGATCGGTCTGTCCCAGCGCAAGCGCCTGAACGTGTGCACCTCGTGCATCAAGGCGGGCAAGGTCGTCCGCGGGTAACCGCGCAGGGCTGGGTGGCGAGTGCTCGCGGAGAGCGCTCGCCATTTTTTCGTGCCGATGACTACGGGAGCTTCCAGTCGACCGGGGTCGCGCCCTGCTTGGCCAGAAGGTCGTTGGCCCGCGAGAAGGGGCGTGAGCCGAAGAAGCCGTTGTGCGCCGACATCGGGCTCGGGTGCACCGACTCGACCGCCGGGTAACCGCCCAGCAGCGGCTTGAGGCTGCGCGCGTTACTGCCCCAGAGGATGGCGACCAGCGGCTTGCCGCGTGCGGCCAGCGCCCGGATCGCCTGCTCGGTGACCTCTTCCCAGCCCTTGCCCTTGTGGGAGTTCGGGGAGCCGGGCCGGACGGTCAGCGCCCTGTTGAGCAGCAGCACGCCCTGCTCGGTCCACGGGGTGAGATCCCCGTTCGACGGCGTCGGGTGGCCGAGGTCCTCGCAGTACTCCTGGTAGATGTTGATCAAACTCTTCGGCAGCGGCCGGACGTCCGGCGCGACCGCGAAACACAACCCGATCGGATGGCCCGGTGTGGGATACGGGTCCTGCCCGACGATGAGCACCTTCACCTCGTCGAACGGCTGCTTGAACGCCCGCAGCACGTTCTCCCCCGCCGGCAGGTACTTCCGCCCCGCCGCGATTTCGGCGCGCAGGAATTCCCCCATCGCCGTGATGCGCCCCTCGACGGGGGCGAGCGCCTCTGCCCAACCTGGATCGATGATCTCCTGCAACGATTTCGCCACGGCCCGCACTTTAGCGGTGGCCCGCCCGGCTCCGGACAGCGGCGCGGTGTCCGTCGTTGAGGGTGGTGGGAGAGGGGCGTGCCCTAGGGAGCCAACCGCCGCAACTGCTCACGGAACAACTGCGCGCGCCGCACGTAGCTGTCGACCACCCGCTGGATCGCCTCCGGCCCGAACGAGGAGTTCGGCCGCGTCCTGGCGGGCACGCCGAGCGCGATGTGCCCGGCGGGGACATGAGACCGGTAGGACAGCACCGCGCCGGCGCCGACCATCCCGCCGTCCTCGATGACACTCCCGTTGAGCACCACCGATCCGGACGCGATGAGGCAGCCGGTGCCGATGGTCGCGCCCTCGACGTGCACCGCGTGTCCCACGGCCGAATCCGGGCCGAGGATCGTCGGTTCCTGCCGGGTGCAGTGCACGACGCACCCGTCCTGGACGTTCGACCGCTCGCCGATCTCGATGTAGCCGTGGTCACCGCGGAGCACCGTCTGCGGCCACACCGAGGCGAACGCGGCGATGCGCACGTCCCCGATGACCGTGGCGTCCGGATGAACATAGGCCTGCGGATGGATCTGGGGCTCGAGATCGCCCAGGGCGTAGATGGCCACGAAACCTCCAACTCACGTCTGGTCAGATTGGACCACGCTCATGCTCGGGCGGCGAGAACCGGGTCCACCTGGCCACGAGGACGATCCCGTCGACTGTCCACAAGCGACAGACAGCTCCACCGTGTACTCCGCTACCGTGAGAGATCCTTGGCGAAGCAGACGCAGTCCGCCGAGTCCTTGTAAACCCCGAAAGCCAGTATTTCGCGATAACCGGAGGACCGGTAGAGGCTGATCGCCTCCGGCTGCATCGTGCCGGTTTCCAGCACCACGCGGGAATGCCCGGCCACCGCCGCGGTGCGCTCGAGTTCGGCGAGCACGCCTCGCGCGAATCCGTTGCCCCGCGCGGAGGCGACGACATACATGCGCTTGATCTCGGCATCGTGGTCGTGCGCCCGCCAGCCACCGCAGGCAACCGGCACCTCGTCGAGAAAGCCGATCACGAAAAGCCCTTGCGGCGGCGCGAATTCGGCCGGATCCACCGGCGTGATGTCCGGCTCCCCGTAGCGGACGACGTATTCCTGCTGGACTTCGGCGATCAGCTTCCGGGCGTCGGGGTCGTCGTAGGGCACCACGCGGAGATCCATGTACCCATCATCGCCAGTGCTCCCAACCCGTTTCCTCGTGATACGGCTCACCGTTCACCGTGACGCCGGACTCGGTCACCAGCCCGATCTTCCGCCAGCCGTCGGGAACCTCCACGTAGGGCGGGAAGGTCGCCGCCAGCGCGTGGTCTTCCCCACCCGTCAGCACCCACCGCAGCGGATCGGCACCGAGCGCGCTGCCGACCTCGACGAGCCTGCGGGGCACATCGAGAAGTCCGGCGCGCACGTCGATGCCGACCTTCGAGGCCTCGGCGATATGCCCGAGATCGGCCAGCAGCCCGTCCGAAACGTCGATCATCGCGGTGGCGCCCGCCTGTGCCGCCGCCGGGCCGGCCGCGTACTCCGGCTCCGGCACGCGGTGGGCGTTGACGACGTTGACCGGCGAACGGAACCCGCGGCCGAGCACGGCGAGTCCCGCGGCCGCCCAGCCGAGCCTGCCGTGGACCGCCACGACGTCTCCGACACGCGCTCCGGAACGGGTCACCGGGGCACACCCCGCGAGGTCGCCGAGTGCGGTGACGCTCACCACCAGTTGATCGGCCCGCACCATGTCCCCGCCGGAAACCCCGGCACCCGCCCGCTCCGCCTCCGCCCACATGCCGTCCGCGAGCCTGGTGATCACCTCCGCGGGCGTATCGGCCGGACAGGCGAGCCCGACCAGAACCGACGTCGGCGCCGCGCCCATGGCGGCGACATCGGCCAGGTTGGCCGCGACGGCCTTGCGCCCCACCTGCTCCGGCGTCGACCAGTCGAGCCGGAAGTGCACGCCCTGCACCAGCACGTCCGTGGTGGCCACCACCCGGCGGTCGGGCGCGGCGATCACCGCGGCGTCGTCGCCGGGGCCGAGCAACGTGGTCTCCGGTTGTCTTCGGTTCTCCGTCACGGCGCGGATCAGCCCGAACTCGCCGAGCGCGGCGACCGTCTCGCCCGAGGCTCCGTCAGCGTGGCTCATGCCGCCCTCCTGCTTTTGGTCGGAAAGTCGGATTGCCTATCGTCATTAGGCGTGGGGTAGGTTCTTCGCACGTTCCTACCTTGAATTCGGTGGAGAAGACGAAGGGGCGCGCCGTGGTTCACGCATACATCCTCATCCAGACCGAAGTCGGCAAGGCCGCCGCGGTCGCGACGGAGATCGCGGCCATCCCCGGTGTCGCCAGCTCCGAGGACGTGACCGGGCCCTACGACGTCATCGTCCGGGCCGAAGCGGACAACGTGGACCAGCTCGGGCAACTCGTCGTCGCCAAGGTTCAGGGTGTGGAGGGAATCACCCGCACCCTGACCTGTCCCGTGGTCCATCTGTGACGATCGCCCCCGGGAAACCCGTGCCCGCACAAGACACCGGAGCACCGCCGCGACGCCTGATCGTCCTCGCCTCGATCGTCGCCGCCGTGCTGGCGGCGGGCGTCGCGGTCGTCGCGGTCTTCGCCCCCTCGAACGAGCCGTCCAGGGACCAGCTGGCCGTGCCGTCCGTGCCCGCGCCCCAGGCGAACGAGCCGGCCTGCGGCACCTTGCTGGCCGCGCTCCCGCCCGAACTGACCTCCAAGGGCACCGAACTCGGCCGCCGCGAGCTGGCCGCCCCGGCTCCCCCGGCGACCGTGGCCTGGGGCCAGCCCGATGCGATCGTGCTGCGGTGCGGTCTGGAACGGCCGTCGGAGCTGACGCCGAGCACGCAGCTGCGGGCGGTGTCCGGGGTGGAGTGGCTGCCGGTGGCGGGCCAGGGCACCTCGACCTGGTACATCGTCGACCGGGCCGTCTACATCGCGCTGACCGTGCCCGACTCGGCGGGAACCGGGCCGCTGCAGGAGATTTCCGACACCGTCGCGGCCACGCTGCCGCAGGTGCCGCCACGGTTCGGCTGATCGCCTCTTCCGGGGGTGCGGCCGCCTACCGCAGGCCCGTGCCCCTGGCCAGCGCGGTGTCGACGAGCGTGGTCACCAGCGTCCGGTAATCGACGCCGGTGACCTGCCACATCTTGGGGTAGGCCGAGGTCGAGGTGAAGCCGGGCATGGTGTTGACCTCGTTGATGGTCGGCGTGCCGTCCTCTCCGACGAAGAAGTCCACCCTGGCCAGGCCCTGGCAGTCCAACGCCTCGAACGCCCGCACCGCCAGCGCCTGCAGCCGCTCGGTGACCACGTCGTCGAGCTTCGCCGGGATGTCGAGTTCGGCTTCCTCACCGAGGTACTTGGTCTCGAAGTCGTACCACGCGTCGGCGTCTTCGGAGAGCACCCGGATTTCCGCCGGCAGCGACGCCTCGACCCGGCCGTCCGGGAACTCCAGCACCCCGCACTCGACCTCGCGACCCACCACCGCGGCCTCGACGAGCACCTTCGGGTCGGTCCGGCGGGCGAGCGCGATCGCGGCGTCCAGGCCGGCCCAGTCGGTCACCTTGCTGATCCCGATCGACGAGCCCGCCCTGGCCGGCTTGACGAACACCGGGAGCCCGAGCCGCTCCCGGTCCTCGTCGTCCAAAGTCGACCGTCCACGGCGGAGAGCCGCGTACCGGCCCACCGGAAGCCCTTCCGCGGCAAGGAGTTTCTTCGCGTACTCCTTGTCCATCGCGACGGCGCTGGCCAGCACTCCGGCGCCCACATACGGGATACCGGCCATCTCCAGCAGTCCCTGGATCGTGCCGTCCTCGCCGAACGCCCCGTGCAGCACGGGGAACACGACATCCACGCCCCCGAGCGCCTCCGCGCCGGGCTCGACACTGACCAGCTCGCGCAGCGTTGGGTCACCGGCGAGCACCAGCGCCTTTCCGTCGCTCACCGACGGCAGCTCGCGGCCACGGATGGCCAGTGCCGCCGGGTCCGAGTCGCCCAGCACCCAGCCGCCTTCGGGGGTGATGCCGATCGGCACGACCTCGAAGCGGTCGGGATCGAGATTGGCCAGCACACTGCCCGCCGACACACAGGAGATGGTGTGCTCGGTGCTGCGGCCGCCGAACACCACGGCCACCCGCGTCTTCCGTGCGCTCATGCCATTGTCCTCCGCGAGTCCGCGCGCGACCGCGATCGTGCCGCCGGGCCGCGCGCTCCGGTCACCGTGGCTGCCGCGACCTGCCCCGAGCTACGCATGACTCCGCACACTACCGGTGACTCAACACAACAGATCCACGAGCACGTCCAGCGCGTCGCGCAACGCCTCGCGAGAACACCCCGCGTATCCGATCGCGATACCGAAAGTGCTCGGTGTGCCGGCGAAATGCCAGCCCAGGCCGTCGAGCCGGATCCCGCGTGCCCGCGCCGCGGCGAGCCGCTTCCGTTCCTCCTCGGCCGAGGCGAGCGGTACGACCAGGTACGCGCCGGCGTCGTCACCGAGCACGCGGATGCCCGCCGAGGACAACGCGGCGACCAGCAGCGAACGGCGCTCGGCCAGTGCGCGGCGGAGTTTACGCAGGTGACGGCCGAGATCGCCGTGCCGGGCCAGCTCGACGAGCACCCGCTGCCCGGCCGGTGACGGGCGGACGCTCGTGCCGTCCCGGTAGGCCAGCACCGCGGAGGTGACCGCGGTGGGCGCGACCATCCAGCCCGCACCCAGCGTGGGCGTGAGGATCTTGCTCGTGGTGCCCAGATGCACGACCACGTCCGGGGCGAGCGCGGCCAGCAGGGGCAGCGGCGCGACGTCGAAGCGCAGTTCGCCGTCATAGTCGTCCTCGATGACCAGCATGTTCTCCGCGCGGGCCCGCTCGACCAGCTCCACCCGGCGAGCCGCGCTCATCCGGGTGCCCATCGGGTACTGGTGCGCGGGCGAGCAATAGACCGCGCGCACACCCGCCGGAACCGCGTCCGGCCGCAGGCCCTCTTCGTCCACCGGCACACCGGTGACGCGCAGGCCCCCCGCGGTCAGTGCCCGCATCGCCCGCTGGTAACCGGGTTCCTCCATGGCCACGACGTCGCCCGCGTCGAACACCGCGCTGGCCAGCTCCGCCACCGCGGCGCTGGTGCCGCCGGTGGCCAGCACGGAAGCCGTGCCGACCACCAGGCCCCGGTGCCGCAGCAGATGTTCCGCGATCGCCGCCCGGTACTCGGGCAGCCCGGCGCTCGGGGCGCGCACCAGCGGTGGCGTGTCCGCGGCGGCACGCCAGGCGCGACGCCACGCCGCCCGGTCGACCCCCGCCGCCCAGGGCGCGCCGGGGGTGAGGTCGAGAAGTGCGTCCGGTTCGGGCACTCCGCCCAGAACCGCTTTGCGCACCGGACGGTCGCTCGGCGGCGAAGTGGTGACGTAGGTACCGGAGCCGTGCCTGCCCGAGATCCAGCCCTCGGCGTGCAGTTGCTCGTACGCGGCGGAAGTGACGGTGCGGCTTACGCCGAGCCGCTGCGCGAGCGCGCGGGTGGACGGCAGGCGATCGCCGCCGCGCAAGTGCCCGCCGGCGGCGGACTTGCGGAGCGCGTCGGCGAGTTGCACCGCCAGCGGCACGCCGGAATCGCGGTCGAGGGTGACGGGGAGGGCGGTAGGCACAAGTGGACTTTCTCATTGATCCAACAGTGGCTCTTTGACAAGGCCACTATACGAGGAAGGCTCGGCGTATGACCACGCTTTCGCCCACCCATCGCAGCACCCTGACCCGGAAGAAGGACCGCGCCGCCACCGACCGCGCGGCCCTGTACGAAGTCCTCGACGAGGCCCTGATCTGCCATTTGGGCCTGGTGCTCAACGGTTCGCCGGTCGTGCTGCCCACCGGGTACGGCCGCGACGGCGACACCCTTTACCTGCATGGTTCGCCCGGCTCCGGAAACCTGCGCGCGGCCATGACGGGAATCGACGTGTGCGTCACCGTCACGCTGGTGGACGGAATCGTCTACGCGCGCTCCCTCAACCATCATTCGATGAACTACCGCAGCGCGATCATCCACGGCGCGGCACGCCTCATTGACAACGAGGACGAAAAAATGCACGGCCTCCACGTGGTTTCCGAACATCTCGCCCCGGGTTCGTGGGACCACGCTCGTGCCGTCAACCGCAAGGAGTTCGCGGGAGTCAGCGTGCTCGCCTTGGATCTCGCCGAGGCGTCGGTCAAGGTCCGCGCCGGCGAGCCGATCGACGATCCCGAGGACGTCGCCACGGGAACCGCGTGGGCCGGAGTCCTGCCGGTCCGCACGACCTTCCGCGCCCCGATTCCGGCCGGCTACATCCCGGCGGACACGCCGATTCCGCCACACGTGACGGAACGTTGTCGAGCCGGGCAGCGGCGCCGCTGACTGTCACGCGACGCGAAACCGGAACTCGCCTGTCACAAAAGCCCGACTCGCCTGTCACAAAAGCCCGACTCGCCTGTCACGAAAGGCCGACTCGCCTGTCGCGAAAGGCCGACTCGCGCGTCGCGAAAGGCCGACTCGCGTGTGGGGGTCAGGCGCGGACCGGGCCGGTGAGGGGGTCGAGGTGGTAGGGGCGCATCGCGCGGCCGCCCGAGCGGTAGACGTGGATGCTGATCGCCGGGTCCGGGCCTTCGTTGCGGACCTGATGGACGTAGCCGGGGCCGAAGACCCGCGACTGGCCGGCCGCGAGCGCGTGCAGTTCGGTGATGGCGCGGCCGTCGGGGGCGCGGCGGGCGACCGTTTCGGTCAGGTGGCCGCTGACCACCGTGAAAGCGCCGGTGGACAGGGCGTGGTCGTGTAGATCGGTGTGCTGGCCGGGAAGCCAGCCCATCAGCCACACCTCCTGCTCCTCGTCCCGCGTCACCAAGGTGGAGAACCGCTGGTCAGGGTCGTAACGGAGCAGGTGCCGCCAGGTGTCGCGGTCGGCGGCGTAGGCCAGGGCGACGCGCACCGGGTGGCGCAGAACGGGCTTTTCGGTCAAAGCGACGGTGTTGTCCGGAACGGCGAACATGAAGAAAAGTGTCCTCGAAGCGGGAAGGGTCGGTCTCCAGGTTGGGGTGGATCACCGACAAGGACACAGCGCGCTGGCGACCCGGCGAAGGCCAAGCCAGCCTCGCCGTGCGGTACCGCCACGCGTCAACATGGGCTCCAGGAAACCAGCCCGGTCACGCCCGCGTCAACCGGGTTTCACTATCTGAACAGGATCAAAACCGCTTCCCCGCGCGTCCGCGCGCGACCGCGATCGGGTCGCCAGGGCGCTCGCGACGATGACGGGTCAGGACCACTCGTGCTTCTGCTGCCGGCCCAGCAGTTCCGCACCGACCTTGCGCGGGTCGACACCCTCGTGGCAGACCCGGTGCATGCCGTCGGTGATGGGCATGTCGACGCCCTGCGCCTGCGCGAGTTCCCGGATCGACGTGCAGGACATCACGCCCTCGGCGACCTGCCCGCCCGTGGCCGCCTGTGCCTGCTCCACGGTTTCACCACGCCCCAGCCGCTCCCCGAAGGTCCGGTTCCGCGACAGCGCGGACGAGCACGTGGCCACCAGGTCGCCGACCCCGGCGAGCCCGGCGAAGGTGAGCGGGTCCGCGCCCAGTTTCACCCCGAGCCGGGCCGTTTCGGCCAGCCCGCGGGTGATCAGCGTCGCCATCGTGTTGGCGCCGTAGCCCAGTCCGGCCGCCATCCCGCAGCTGAGCGCGATGACGTTCTTGCAGGCCCCGCCGAGCTCGCAACCGACCACGTCCGTGTTGGTGTAGGGCCGGAAATAGCCGGTGGAACTGGCGCGCTGGATCGCCACCGCCCGCTCGTGGTCCGTGCACGCCAGCACCGCACCGGCCGGCTGCTCCTGCGCGATCTCCCGTGCCAGGTTGGGCCCGGAGACCACCACCACCTCGTCCTGCCGTGCGCCGGCGACGTCGGCGACCACCTCGCTCATCCGCTTGAGGGTGCCCAGCTCGACCCCCTTGGCGAGGCTGACCAGGATCGCTCCGGGCGGCAGCAGCCCGCGCCACGCGGTGAGGTTCGCCCGCAGGCTTTGGCTCGGCACCGCGAGCACCACGGCTTGCGCGCCCTCCAGCGCGAGGCTCGCGTCGGCGGTCGCGGTCAGGCGCGCGGGTAACGCCACGCCCGGCAGGTAACGGGAATTGCCGTGCCGGTCGCGGATCTCCCCGGCGACCTCCGCCCGGCGGGCCCAGATCGTCACGTCCCGCCCGGCGTCGGCGAGCACCTTCGCGAAGGTCGTACCCCAGGAACCCGCGCCGAGGACCGCGATGCGCTGCACGTCCGCTCGTTCTTCGGGCAAGGCCGGCCGCCCCCTCACTTCGAGGTGGTGTCGTCGGCCGGGGGCTTCGTCGCCGGGGGCCGCTCGCCGCGGATGTCGGCCAGAAGTTCGGTCACCCGGTCCATCATCAACTCGGTCACCTCACGGAGCACGGCGGCGGTCGGCTCGGTGCCACGGTAGGCGGACAGGTCGATCGGTTCGCCTACCGAATGCGTGACCGTCCCGCGCGGGAAGAACCGCACCTTCTTCTTGTAGAAGTCGAGGATGTCCTGGGTGCCCCAGCGCGCGATCGGGATGACCGGCACGTCGTTCTCCAGCGCCAGCCGCGCGGCCCCGGTGAACGACCGCTTGGGCCAGTGGCCGGGCTCCTTGGTGACCGTGCCCTCCGGATAGATGACCACGATCTTGCCGTCGCGCAGCGCCTGGTGCGCCGCGCGCAGGCTGTCGCCCGCGCTCGCGGATCCCCGGTACACCGGGATGCCCCCGGAGCCGAGGAAGATCCTGCCGAAGACCGGCGCGCTGGCCACGCTGTCCTTGGCCATGAACCGCGGCACGCGCTTGTTCCGGTGCACGAACACCGCGTCCACCGCCGGGTCCATGTGCGAAACGTGGTTGAGCACCAGCAGCGCCGCGCCCTCCCGGGGAATCCGTTCGGCTCCCAGGTAGACACGCCGCGCGAGCCAGGTGACGGGGTAGAACAGGGCGGCGGCGGCTCCGACCCAGAAGCCACCCTTCTCGCGACCGGCCAAGACTCCTCCTGCTGTGGTGTGTACGGCTCTGAGTGATCCTAAGCCGCTTCGTCGGGAAAGATGGGGATGTGGCCATGGTGGATCTGCTCGTCCCGATGAAGCCGCCATACCTCGGCAAGTCCCGGTTGCGTGGCGCGGTCGACGAGGCGGCGCACGCCGATCTCGTGCTGGCGCTGGCCGCGGACACCCTCGCCGCGGCGAGCACGGTCGTGCGCCGGATCCTGGTGGTGGCCACCGATCCGTCCGCCGTCACCCGGTTGCGCGGGTTCGGCGCGGAGATCGCCGACGACGCCGGGGCACCCGACCTCAACTCCGCGCTGCGCCGGGGCGAGGCATTGCTGCGGGCCGCCGATCCGGACGCGGTGATCGGCGCGCTGCAGGCCGACCTGCCCGCGTTGCGCGCCGGGGAACTGGCCGCCGCGCTCGCCGAGGCGGCCGGGCGAAGAGCGTTCGTCGCCGACTCGGAAGGCACCGGCACAACGCTTCTGCTGTCCGCGGCGGGCGGGCCGCTCGATCCGCGCTTCGGGACCGGTTCCGCGGCCGCGCATGCCTCGTCGGGGGCGATCGCGGTCACGGTCACGGCTCCCAGCCTGCGACGCGACGTGGACACGCCGGCGGATCTGGCGGAAGCCGAGGAACTCGGCCTCGGCGAGCAGACCGCCGGACTGCTGTGGGAGAGGAGGGTCGCGTGAACCTTTCGCGCCCGATCGGTCGGCTTCTGGCCGTCGTCCTCCGGACCACCGGCGAACTGCTGAATCTCACGCTGAACCCGGCGGCCGGAGTATCGGCAAACAAGGCCGAGGTAGGGAACAATGCGGGTGTGAGCAGCGACGAGATCGTACCCAGCGAACGCACCGAAAATCCGGCCGGGCGGGCCGCGGCGCGGTTCCGGGCCGTGCCGTCCGCACCACCGGCCGTGACCACCTCGGCCGAGCCCGCGGGCGAAGCACTGCCCGACGACCGCTACTTCAACCGGGAACTTTCCTGGCAGGACTTCAACGCCCGGGTACTCGCGCTGGCCGAAGATCCCTTCGAACCCCTGCTCGAGCGCGCGAAGTTCCTCGCCATCTTCGCGTCCAATTTGGACGAGTTCTACATGGTCCGGGTGGCCGGGCTGAAACGCCGTGACGAGACCGGGCTCCCGGTCCGCAGCGCGGACGGGCTGACCCCGCGCGAACAGCTGGCCTACATCGCCAAGCGCAACCAGGATCTGGTCGAGCGGCACGCCCTGGCCTTCGAGGAGCACGTCCGCCCCGAACTCGCCGAACACGACATCCACATCGTCACCTGGACGGACCTGGCGGACGAGGACCAGCAGCGGCTGTCCACCTACTTCATCGAGCAGATCTTCCCGGTGCTCACCCCGCTCGCGGTGGACCCGGCGCACCCGTTCCCCTACATCTCCGGGCTTTCCCTCAACCTCGCGGTCACCGTGCGGGACCCGGAGGGCGCCACCGAACGCTTCGCCAGGGTCAAGGTGCCCAACAACGTGCCGCGGCTGATCCGGGTCGAGCAGCGGCGGGAGAACCGCACGGCGACCTTCCTGCCGCTGGAGGAACTGATCGCCGCGCATCTGGGCGATCTGTTCACCGGGATGGAGGTCATCGAGCACCACGTGTTCCGCGTGACCCGCAACGCGGACTTCGAAGTCGACGAGGACCGTGACGAAGATCTGTTACAGGCGCTGGAACGCGAGCTCGCGCAGCGCCGGTTCGGGCCACCGGTGCGCCTGGAGATCGCGCAGGACATGACCGAGCACGTCCTCGATCTGCTGCTGCGCGAACTGGAGGTGGACCCGCACGACGTGGTCGAGGTGCCGGGCCTGCTGGATCTGACCTGCCTGCACCAGTTGTCCGCTTTGGACCGCAAAGAGCTCAAGGACCGCCCTTTCGTCCCGGGCACCCATCCGGCCTTCGGTGAGCACGAGACGCCCAAGAGCGTGTTCGCCACGCTGCGGGAGGGCGACGTGCTCGTGCACCACCCGTACGACTCGTTCTCCACCAGCGTGCAGCGGTTCATCGAACAGGCCGCGCACGACGAGAAGGTGCTGGCGATCAAGCAAACCCTCTACCGCACCTCCGGCGACTCGCCCATCGTGGACGCGCTGATCGACGCGGCCGAGGCGGGCAAGCAGGTGGTGGCGCTGGTGGAGATCAAGGCCCGCTTCGACGAGCAGGCCAACATCACCTGGGCACGGACGCTGGAGCGCGCCGGGGTGCACGTGGTGTACGGCCTGGTGGGCCTGAAGACGCACTGCAAGATCGCCATGGTGGTGCGCCAGGAGGGCTCGACGATCCGGCGTTACTGCCACATCGGCACCGGCAACTACAACCCGAAGACCGCGCGCCTGTACGAAGACCTCGGGCTGCTCACCGCCGACCCCGCGATCGGCGCCGACCTGACCGACCTGTTCAACGTGCTGACCGGGTACTCGCGGCAGCAGACCTACCGCAACATCCTCACCTCGCCCGGCGGAATCCGGCGAGGCATCCTGCGGCTGATCTCCGAGGAGATCGACCGCAAGCACGCCGGTGAGGACGCGGGGATCCGCGTCAAATGCAACTCGCTGGTCGACGAGCAGGTCATCGACGCGCTTTACCGCGCGTCCCGGCACGGCGTACCGGTCGAAGTGGTGGTCCGCGGTATTTGCGCACTCAAACCCGGAGTGCCGGGATTGAGCGAGAACATCTCGGTCCGGTCCATTCTGGGCCGGTTCCTGGAGCATTCGCGGATCTTCCATTTCCGGGCCGGCGGCACGCACTGGATCGGCAGCGCGGACATGATGCACCGGAATCTGGACCGCCGCATCGAGGCGCTGGTGTCGGTGAAGGGCCCGAAACTCACCACGCGGCTGGACGAAATGCTGGACTCCGCGCTGCATCCGGAAACCCGCTGCTGGGTGCTCACCGCCGCCGGCGAGTGGACGCCCTCGCCCGCCGAGGGCTCGAAGGTGCGCGACCACCAGGTCGAGATGATCAGGCTGCACGGAGCGGAAGGGTGAGCGAACGGCCGCCACGCGAGATCAGGGCGGCCGGCGCGGTCCTGTGGCGAAAAGCCTCGCGGGAGCCGCGGATCGCGGTCGTGCACCGGCCGCGGTACGACGACTGGTCGCTGCCCAAGGGCAAGCTGGACTCCGGGGAGACCGTGCCGGCCGCGGCGATCCGTGAGCTGGCGGAGGAGACCGGTTTCCGCGCCGTGCTCGGCAGGCGGCTGCGGACGGTCCGGTATCCGGTGGCCGCCGGGACGAAGACGGTCGAGTACTTCAGCGCACAGGCCGTCGAGGGCGCTTTTCACCCGAACGACGAAGTCGACGAGTTGCGCTGGCTCTCCCCGGAGGATGCAAAGGATCTGCTCAGCTATCGGGCGGACGTCGATGTGCTGCGCGCGTTCACGGCCCTGCCCGCGTCGCTGGGCACGCTTCTCCTCGTCCGGCATGCGAAGGCCGGCAAGCGGTCCGAGTGGGCCGGAGAAGACGACCTGAGGCCGCTTTCGCCCGCCGGGCGGCGCCAGGCGGAAGCGGTGCGGAAGCTGGCGCCGTTGTTCGGGGTGGACCGGGTGTTCTCCGCGCCACCCTCGCGGTGCTGGGAGACGGTTGAAGGCGCCGCGGCGGACCTCGGTGTGGAGATCGGTGTCGAACGCCTGCTGTCCGAGGAAGGCTACTGGCCGGCGCGGGCGCGGGGACTGTCCCGCCTGCTCACGATCGTTTCCGGCGACTGCCGTCCGCTGGTGTGCAGCCAGGGCGGGGTCATTCCGGACGTGGTGGCCACGGTCGCCGAGCACACCGGCGTGGCACTGCCGCTGAACGGGAACGGACAGGTGCCGTGCAAGAAGGGCTCGGTGTGGATGTTGTCCTTCCACCCCACCGGATCCGACGGCCGCCCCGTGCTCGCCGCCGCGGACTACTACCCCACCGCGCTGCCCGCTCCCCAGCCCGCGCACGCCTGAGAACCCCACGAACACGCGGCAGGGCCCGCACTTCACACGAAAGTGCGGGCCCTTGCCGTCGTTCCAGCGTTACTTCTTCCTGCGGGCGGCGGTGGTCTTCTTCGCCGCCGTCGTCTTGGTCGCCGCGGTCTTCGCCGCGGTGGCCTTCGGCGCCGCCGCCTTGGTGGCGGCCGGCTTCTTCGCCGCGGTGGTCTTGGCCGGGGTCTTCGGCGCCGCCGTCTTGGTGGCGGCCGCGGTGGTGCGGGCACGGGTGGTGGTGCTGCGGGTCGCCGTCGGGCGGGTCGCGGTCGCCCGGGAAGTGGTGGCCCGCGAGGCGGTGGTGCCCGTGGCACGGGTGGACGCCGTGCTCGCCCGCTTGACCGCGGTGGCCTTCGGCAGCTTCTTGGCGCCGCTGATGACATCCTTGAACGTGGTGCCGGCGCGGAAGGCGGGCACGTTCGTCTTCTTCACCTTCACCGTCTCACCGGTGCGCGGGTTGCGCGCGGTGCGGGCGGCACGGGCGCGCTTCTCGAACACACCGAAGCCGGTGATGTTCACCTTCTCGCCCTTGTTCACGGTGCGGATGATGATGTCGACGAGACCGTCGACGGCCTCCGACGCAACCTTCTTGTCGCCCAAACGCTCCGAGAGCGCCTCGATCAGCTGGGCCTTGTTGGCCATTCCAGTCCTCCATGAAGAACTACCTGTCATACGGCCACAACGGCCGACTTGCGCACACGGTATTACCAAACCACCGGAAATTCCAAACGGCACGCGGAATTTTTTCGCACCCGAGAGTGGTTTCCGCCTCTTGAGCGACCCTCCAGGGGGCTCCGCGTGCCGTCCGGCGTGCTCTCGCCCGGCCCGCCATTCCCTTGCTGAGCAGGGAATCTTCGCTACGAGACCGGCTGCGGCGTGGTCACCGGCTTCCAGTTGGGACGCCCGGACTCGAACTTGTCGATCTCCTCGGCGTGTCGCAGGGTCAGGGCGATGTCGTCGAGGCCCTCGAGCAACCGCCAGCGGGTGTAGTCGTCGATGGTGAAGGGGGCGGTGAAGTCCTTGGCTCGCACGGTCTTCTCCTCGAGGTCCACGATGACCTCCGTGCCGGGCCCGTTGTCCAGGATCTTCCACAACTGCTCGACGTCGGCCTGCTCGCACTGGGCGGCCAGCAGACCCTGCTTGCCCGCGTTACCACGGAAGATGTCGGCGAACCGGGACGAGATGACCACCCGGAACCCGTAGTTCATCAGTGCCCAGACAGCATGTTCGCGCGACGAGCCGGTGCCGAAGTCCGGCCCGGCGACCAGCACGCTGCCCGCCTTGAAGGGCTCCTGGTTGAGCACGAAGTTCTCGTCCGCGCGCCAGGCGGCGAACAGCCCGTCCTCGAAACCGGTGCGGCTGACCCGCTTCAGGTAGACGGCCGGGATGATCTGGTCAGTGTCCACGTTGGACCTGCGCAGCGGCACCCCGATGCCGGTGTGGCTGGTGAACGGCTCCATCTGGTCGGCTCCTTGTCGATAGGTCTCGTACGGTCAGTGGTCGGACCCGGCGGGCAGGTCCTCAGCGTCAACGGTCGGACCCTGCAAGCAGGTCCTCAACGTCAACGGTCGGACCCTGCAAGCAGGTCCTCCGGCGAGGACAGCGTGCCCCGCACCGCGGTCGCGGCGGCCACCAACGGGGAAACCAGGTGCGTGCGGCCCCCCTTGCCCTGCCTGCCCTCGAAGTTCCGGTTGGAGGTGGACGCGCTGCGCTCGCCCGGCTTGAGCTGATCCGGGTTCATGCCAAGGCACATCGAGCAGCCCGCCTGCCGCCACTCCGCGCCCGCGTCCAGGAACACCCTGTCCAGCCCCTCGGCTTCGGCGGCCTGCCGCACCCGCATCGAGCCCGGCACCACCAGCATCCGCACGTCGGCGGCCACCTTGCGGCCCTGCAGCACCTCCGCGGCGGCCCGGAGGTCCTCGATCCGGCCATTGGTACACGAGCCGAGGAACACCGTGTCCACGGCGATCTCCCGCAGCGGGGTGCCCGGCTCAAGATCCATATAGGACAGGGCCTTCTCGGCGGCGAAGCGCTCGGTCTCGTCGGCGATCGCGGCCGGGTCCGGCACCGACTCCGACAGCGGCAGGCCCTGGCCCGGGTTGGTGCCCCAGGTGACGAACGGGGTCAGCTCGCTCGCGTCGAGGTGCACCTCGACGTCGAACACCGCGCCCTCGTCGGTGCGCAACTCGCGCCACGCGGCCACCGCGGCGTCCCAGTCGGCGCCCCTGGGGGCGTGCGGACGACCCTCGAGGTAGGTGAAGGTGGTCTCGTCCGGGGCGATCATCCCGGCGCGCGCGCCCGCTTCGATCGACATGTTGCAGATGGTCATGCGGGCTTCCATGGACAGCGCTTCGATCGCGCTGCCCCGGTACTCCAGCACGTAGCCCTGACCGCCACCGGTGCCGATCTTCGCGATGACCGCGAGGATGACGTCCTTGGCGGTGACGCCGGGCCGCAGCTTTCCGTCGACGTTGATCGCCATCGTCTTGAATGGACGCAGCGGCAGGGTCTGGGTGGCGAGCACGTGCTCCACCTCGGAGGTGCCGATGCCGAAGGCCATCGCGCCGAACGCGCCGTGCGTGGAGGTGTGGCTGTCCCCGCACACCACGGTCATTCCCGGCTGGGTCAGGCCGAGCTGCGGTCCGATCACGTGCACGATGCCCTGTTCGGCATCGCCCATCGGGTGCAGCCGGATGCCGAACTCCTTGCAGTTGCGGCGAAGCGTGTCGACCTGCGTGCGGGAAACCGGGTCGGCGATGGGCAGCTCGATGTCGACGGTCGGGACGTTGTGGTCCTCGGTGGCGATGGTGAGATCCGGCCGCCGGACCTGCCGGCCCGCCAGCCGCAGCCCGTCGAATGCCTGCGGGCTGGTCACTTCGTGCACCAGGTGCAGGTCGATGTAGAGCAGGTCGGGCTCCGCACCTTCGCCACGGCGCACCGTGTGCGCCTCCCACACCTTCTCGGCCAGCGTGCGGGCCCGGGTGGTGGTCATCTGCGCTCCTCCCACGAGGTTTGGTTGGGAAGCAAAGAACTCGTCACACTTCGAGTCCGGCGGTTCCCAGATTGTGGACTTCCCATGATTCGGGAAGATAGTATCGCGTCGTGGGACAGCATAGCTCTTCTCAACAGCACAGCGGTATCGGCGTTCTCGACAAGGCGGTGGCCGTGCTGCAGGCCGTCGCCGAGGATCCTTGCGGGCTGGCCGAACTGTGCAGCAGGACCGGACTGCCGCGAGCCACCGCGCACCGCCTCGCGGTCGGTCTCGAGGTGCACCGGTTGCTGCGCCGCGGACCGGACGGCCGGTGGCGGCCGGGCACCGCGCTGGGCGAACTCGCCGGCGGCACCACCGATCCACTGCTCGACGCCGCGAGTTCGATCCTGCCGAAACTTCGTGACATCACTGGGGAAAGTGTCCAGCTCTACCGTCGCGACGGCGTGCAGCGCGTCTGCGTGTCCGCCTCGGAGCCGGCCAGTGGTCTGCGGGACACCGTTCCGGTGGGCACACGGCTGCCGATGACCGCCGGTTCAGGCGCCAAAGTTCTGGCCGCGTGGGCGGATCCGCACACCCAGCGCGCGATCCTCGCCGACGCGGTGTTCGGCGAGCGGACGCTGCTGGAGGTCCGCCGGCGCGGCTGGGCGCAAAGTGTGGCCGAACGCGAGCCCGGGGTCGCCAGCGTTTCCGCGCCCGTGCGCGACTCCTCGGGCAGCATCATCGCCGCCGTCTCCGTTTCCGGCCCGGTGGAACGCATCGGGCGCAAACCCGGCGTGCGGTGGGCCGCCGACCTCCTCGCCGCCGCCGAAGCGCTCCAGGAACGCCTGTAAGAACGACCCGGATGACGTCCGGCCAACAAACAAGCCGGACACCACGTCGGCCTCCACGCGAGTCCCACACTCCCGTCACGCGAGTCCCACACTCCGGTCGCGCGTGTGCCACATTCCCGTCGTCGGCCGCCGAACTCGCGCGCGGCCAACATGGGACTCGCGCGGGTCTTGACCGGCCGGGGCGGCGAGGTGGGCTCGCGTACGGTGGAACCGTGGGCCTTCCGCCGCCGAGTTCGCGCAGCGATCGCTTGCCGTCGCCCTATTGCGAACCTCCACGGCGCCGCCCCGTGGCCCGCGTCGTCCTCGCGGTCGTCCTGATCGCCGCCGGGGTGTGGGGCGGGATCGCGCTCCACGACGCTTCGCGGCCACCGGAGTGGACCGGTCCTCCGCCGTTCGTGGTGCCGGAACTGAAGCCCGCGCCCCGTTCGGCGATCCCGGCCGTAACGCGGGTTCCCGAGGACCGGGAACCCTGGCTCACGCACCTCTCGTCGACGACGGACCTTCCGCTCCGGGCGCTGACCGCTTACGCGACCGCGGAAGTGCGGACGCGGTCGGGCACTCCGGCCTGCCACCTCGACTGGGCCACCCTCGCCGGCATCGGCAGAGCCGAATCCCGGCACGGCAACCACGGCGAGTCCAGGATCGGCACGGACGGCGTCGCTTCCCCGCCCGTGATCGGCGTCGCGCTGGACGGATCCCCCGGCCTGCGCAAGGTTTCCGACACCGATGACGGCAAGCTCGACGGAGATCCCGTGTGGGACCGCGGCGTCGGGCCGCTGCAGTTCCTGCCGCAGACGTGGCGAAGGTGGGGCGTGCACGCTTCCGGCGACGGTGCGTCCCCGGACCCGCAGAACATCGACGACGCCGCCGTGACCGCCGCGCGGTACCTGTGCGCCCAAGGCGGGAATCTCGGCACCCCGGACGGTTGGTGGAAGGCGGTGCTGGCCTACAACAACTCCGTCGGCTACGCCCAGGACGTCTTCGGCAACGCCGACGCCTACGCACGAGCACCCTGAGTACCGCGGGAGGGGACTCGCGTGCCGGGGAGCGCGTCAGTCCACGCAGTTCTGCTGGCCCGCGGTGATGGCCGGCGGCGTGTTGCTTGTGGACGATGCCGGCGCGGTGACGGCGGCCGTGTCCGCCTGGCTGACCGGCCCGGTGTATCCGGCACCGAGCAGGACCCGGAGGTGGCCCGCGCGCAGACCGGTACCGGCGGACACGGTGACGCCACTGCCCAGATACTGCGCCACCTTCTCCGCTTCGGCACGCTCACCGCCGGCGTAGCTCACGACGGTGGAACCCCGTGCGGCGACGTTGCCCGCAGTCCCGGCCGTGTACCCGTGGGCGGCCAGGTCCTGCATCAGCCGGGCGGCGAGGCCGGTGATCCCCGTACCGTTGTCCACATCGATCGTCACCCGCGCCGGACCCCGCAGTTCAAGACCGGGGGAAACCGGTGAGGAGGACGGGTCGGGACCCGACGGCGCGGACGGGCCGGCCACGGCCGAGACCAACTTCTTGATCTGTGCGGGGTCCACCTCGATCGAATCGCCATCGGGGGTCTTGTAGTCCACATCGACCACCGGGATGGTCTCGAACTGGATCCGGCCCGCGCTCAGGTTCCGCATCTGCTGCGCGAAGGACAGCACATCCCAGCCCTGGTCCAGGGTGACGTTCTTCTTGACCGCGTCGATGAGCGCGTTCAGCTTTCCGGGGTTGGCCAGGGTGCCCGCGGAGAGCACGGTGCGCGCCATCCCGGCCATGAACGCCTGCTGCCGCTTGATCCGGTCCAGGTCGCCACCCGTCAGGCCGTGTCGCTGCCGCACGAAGGCCAGCGCCTGCGCGCCGGCGACGGTCTGGGGCCCGGCCGGGAACTTCGCACCGGAGAACGAATCGTCGACCGCCTCCTTGAGGCAGACGGGAACCCCGCCGACCGCCTCACTGATGTCGTAGAAACCGACCAGGTTCACCGAGGCGAAGTGGTTGACGGTGAGCCCGGTGAGCTGCTCCACGGTCTGGATCGCGTTCTTGGCCCCGGCTTGGGCGGCCTGCACGTTGAGCTGTGCCCCGTCGATTCCCTGCGCGCGCAGGCGGTTCGCCGCGGCCACCTGGGCGAAGGTGTAGGCGGAATTGATCTTGTGCATGCCGTAGCCGCCCGCCAACCTGACGTAGGCGTCACGGGGAATCGAAAAGGCGACCGCGCCCTGGCCACCGGCCGGGATGTGGATGAGGATCATGGTGTCCGTGTTGTCCCCGCCGTCCGAGGACTCCCCCGCGTGCAGCTGGTCCAGAATGGACTGGGGCAGCGGGTTGCCCTGGGCGTCGGTCCGGGTGTCCAAACCGACCAGCAGGATGTTCTGCTCGTCCGCGGCGCCGACCGAGGACACGCCGGGATCGATGACGTCGGCGGTGGACAGGCCGCTCAGCCGGTTCAACTGCACCCAGCCGAGGCCGGTGCTGCCCAGAACGAGCGCGGAGACCAGGCCGGCCAGGACCCGCCCCGCGACACGTGACACTCCCACGGGACCAGTCAAACATCCCCGGTATTCGGATCCGGTGAAGAATTCGGGTAGAACAGATGTTCGATCTTGGGGTATGGTGGCGGTGTGGCGGGACTGCAGGGGTCACTGTTCGGGGCGACCGAGACGGTCGCGCTGGGCCCGCTCGACGCCGTGCGGCGCACGCCGTTGAGCGAGGGCGCGTGGATCGACCTGCTGCCAGGCTGGCTGACCGGGGCGGACGTGCTGTTCGAGCGGCTGGCCGAGCAGGTTCCGTGGCACGCCGAGCGGCGGCGGATGTACGACAGGGTGGTCGACGTGCCGCGGCTGCTGTGCTTCTACGACGAGCGCGATCCGCTGCCCGATCCCGTCCTGGAGGAGGCGCGCTCCGCGTTGAGCCGGCACTACCGGGGTGAGCTGCGGGAGCCGTTCGTGACGGCCGGGTTGTGTTTCTATCGCGACGGGCGGGACAGCGTGGCCTGGCACGGCGACACGATCGGCCGGGGCGCCGAGGAGGACACCATGGTCGCCATTTTGTCCATCGGCACGCCGCGGAACCTGCTGCTACGCCCCCGCAAGGGCGGCCGGACGGTCCGGCAACTGCTCGGGCCCGGGGACCTGATCGTGATGGGCGGCTCCTGCCAGCGCACCTGGGAGCACGCCATCCCGAAGACGGCCAGACCGGTCGGTCCCCGGATCAGCATCCAGTTCCGCCCGCACAACGTACGCTGAGAGAAAGGGGAGGCGCGGCGGTCAAACCGACCACCGAGCGCACCAGGCCGAAGCCCCCACGAGAACACGGGAGCGGGCCGAAGATCCATCTACACGTCCACACCCGCGCGCAGGCGCGAGAACCACAGTACGCCGAGCGAAACGCAACGCGCGGCCCCCAAACCGACCACCGAACGCACCAGGCCGAAGACCCCACGACAACACGGAACCAAACCCAAGATCCGCCTACACGTCCACGCCCGCGCACGCCGCGAAAACCACCGTGCGCTGAGCCCTGCCTAACTCCGCGCCCACTTCTCGCTGACGGTCGCCCATTCGTGGTCCCACCGCCGGACCCGGCGCCGGTCGAGGACCAACCGGGCGGTCCAGTACACGGCCGCCAGCCCCAGTCCCATGACCAGCCAGCCGAACACGCCCGCGAGCACCCCGGTGGTCGTGACGTCCGAATCGCTCAGCGGCGGCGGAGCCGGGTCACCGGAGTCGGTGAGCCAGATCGGGACCGGGGTGCCGGCCGCGGTGCCGGGATCCGCCGCGATGATGCCGACCCGCTCGGCTCCCCCCGCGATGGTCCACCGGGCGTGCACCCCGGCGGCGTTGTTGCCGGCGAAGGCACCGTCGGTGGAGGGCGTCGGCGCGTTCTCGAGCAGCGTCGCGACGGCGAGGTGGCGGGAGGCCCGCTGCTGCGCGGACACCGCGGCCTGTCCATGGTAGGTGCCGACGCCGATCAGCACGGCCAGCGGCAGCGCGACGACCAGCCCGAGCATGACGACGAGCAGCAGCACGCCCTCGACCCGGTCAGAGGTTCTGGCCAACGGGTTTGAACCAAGGTGGATACGGCGCCAGAATCGGGCAAGGCGCCCGAATGGTCCGTTCACGATCTTCCGTCCCCCTTTCTCGTGGACATGGTGGACATGGTGGACACGACGAACACGACGAACACTGTGCCGATACCCACTTTGCCGTGCCGGTACCCGAATTGGCTCGCGAACGAGACCAAAGCCGCTGTGAGCTGCCCGTCACAGCCGGAAAAGATCAGCACACTGCCCTTCTATGCTGGGCCCTTCTATGCTGGCATGGCCGGTGCGGATCCGACATCATCCGAACGAATGGGGCGGGGTCACGTTCCGTGCTGGCCGCCCGGGCTTCCCACCGGCCGGTATCGTCACAACCGGCCGCACCGCCGCCCGCGTCGAATTCGGGGCATGGGACCGAAAGCGCTTCGGCGACCGCCCGTCCAAGGGCTCGTTGGGCGGTCGGGCAAGGTCATGAATCTGACATCGGCAATTCGGTGTGCTTGACTGGTTCGATGGATTTCGAGTCGGTGGCGGACGAACTGTTCGCCGGGGCGCGAGAGGAGTTCACCACGCTCCGCGACCAACGGGCGCGGGAGGCCCGCCCCGACGCCGAGCTCGCGAAGAAGATCGGACGGCTGCGCAAGCCGACGGTGGCGGCCTGGCTCGTCAACCAGGTGAGCCGGACGCATCCCGAGGAGATCAACCGCCTCGCGCGGCTTGGCGAGGACCTGCGGCAGGCCCACCAGAACCTCGCCGGGGCCGAGTTGCGCGCACTGTCGAAGAAACGGCACGAGCTGATCGACGTACTGAACCAGCGCGCACGATGGCTGGCGCGCAAGGCGGGCCACCCGTTCGGGGACGCGACGGCGCGCCAAATCGAGGACACCTTCGAAGCCATGGTTTCCAGCCCCGACGCCGCCGAGGCGGTCCGTGGCGCCCGGCTCAGCACGGCACTGTCCCCCGGCTCCGCGGAGGACTGGCTCACCGCCGGCACCGTCCCGATCCAAAAGCCGGTGCCGACCCAGAAGCCGGGGCCGCGCCGGAAGCCGGCGGTACCCGCGCCGGAGAAGCCCGCGACTCACACCACTCGAACGCGCGCGACGGAAAAGCGTGAACTCGAAAAGGCGCGCAGGGAAGCCAAGGAAGCGGCCCGAGAGCGCGACCGGGCCCGGCAGGCGCTGGCGAAGGCCGAACGCGAAGCGGAAAAGGCCGCGGCGGCGCTGGCCGACCTGCGCACCCGGCTGGCCGAAGCCGTCGAACTCGCGCGGGACAAACGCGCGCAAGCCGCCGGTGCCCGCAAGGCGGTCAAGGCCGCCGAGCGGGCCGTCTCGGCCGCGGAGAAGCGGCTCGAGCGGCGGTAGGGGCCACTCGTGGGGTTGTCGAGGCGGAGCAGCAGAGGATGGAGGAGCGTCCGCCGGCACCGGACTCGTCCCCTTCACCGAGCGGAAGCCGGCGGACGCGGGTGTGCGGCCGTGGATCGTCGCAACGCGGTGGTCAAGTCCGAAAAGGGAGCGGCTCGGCGCTAACCCGCGCCAGGCTGGTGGAGATCAGCGCCGGATTGCCCCCGACGTCGTTGGGGAACGGGATGTCCTTGTCCGCCACCTTGCCGCCGGCGAAGAACCCGACACCGGTCTCGAGAAAGGCGAGCGGCTGTGGGTTGTCGTCCATCAGCGCGCCCAGCGCCACCGCGTTCGTCAGCCGGAAGTCCTCAATGGACGGCTTGCCGGTCAGGAAGTTCAGGAAGTTCAGGAAGTCCCGGAGGTAGGGAATCCAGTCGCACTCGGCGGGCTGGGGTCCGGCCGAAGCGGGCACCGGGATCCGGAGCCGGACCAGGGTTTCGATCACGCCGGTCACCGGCGAGTTCGACACGACCGGTGTTTCGACTCTGCGCACACCCGCCGTGGCCGGCGAGCCGGGAAGGGCCATGAGGACTCCCTCGGCCAGTATTCCCGTCAGGGCCGCGCTCCTGCTCCGTCGCGCCGGTTCCTCCTACCGGTGAGTGGCAAAGGACGGGGAGACGGTAGCCACCGCGAGCCGGCCAGGTACAGGGCTCTTCCAGTGGACGTACACAGTGGACAGCCTCGGCCGCCAGGATTTCCGGGCGGCGCAGGCATGGCTGATCAATTTTCTGGGTACCGCTCCCGTTATGACGGCGTGGCAGGCGATCCGGCGCACGCTTTCGGCGCTCCGGGAGCGCCGCCGGGAATGGCGGGCAGCACAGGCGCCGGGGCGCCACGAACCGGCCGAATCCACCACAGGCCCCGTGCCGGACGAGACGGAACCAAGCTGGATGCGGAACTCGTGGCCGGCGCCGAGGGAGAACCGATCGCGGCGGCCGAAGGCGAGGCCGCCCGGCTCAGCACGCGGGAGCGGCCGCTCGGCGCGCCGGGGCGGCCGATGGACCGCCGCTCCCCCTTCTTCGTCGGACCGTTCGGCGCGCTGGGCGTCGGTGTCGCCTATGGCCTGTTCCAGGTGCTCGTCACCGCGAACCACGTGCTGGTCCTGATCGGGCTGTCCGCGTTTCTCGCCATCGGGCTCAATCCCGCGGTCGAATGGCTGATCAGGCGGCGTTTTCCCCGCTGGGCCGCGGTGCTGGTCGTGCTGTTCGCGGTCCTGGTCGTCGTCGGCGGGTTCATCGCCGCCGCGATCCCGCCACTGGTCAGCCAGGCCACCACGTTCGCCGGCCAGTTGCCGCGCTGGTGGCAGGACCTGCAGAACCACAGCTCCCTGCTGGGCAGGCTCAACGACCGGTTCCACCTTCAGGACCGGCTCACCTCGCTGGTGAGCGGCGACGCCGGTAGCCTGCTGCAGGGCGTCATCGGCGCCGGTCAGATCGTGCTGGGCGCGGTGGCGTCGATGGTCACGGTCGTCGTGCTCACCATCTACTTCCTCGCCGACATGCCCCGCATCCGGCGCACGATCTACCGGATGGTGCCCCATTCCCGGCGGCCCCGCGTCATCCTGATCGGCGACGAGATCTTCTCCCGGATCGGCGGGTACCTGCTCGGGAACCTGATCACGTCGCTGATCGCGGGGCTGGCCACGTTCGCGTGGACGGAAGCGACCGGGATTCCCTACCCGGTGCTGCTTTCGCTGTTCGTGGCCATCATGGACCTCATCCCGGTGGTCGGCTCGACCATCGCCGGGCTGGTGGTGACGCTGGTGGCGCTTACCGTCTCCCCGCCGCTCGCGCTGGCGACCGGCGGATACATCATCGCCTACCGCGTGGCCGAGGACCACCTGCTGGTCCCGAAGATCATCGACCGGACCGTGCGGGTGCCCGCGGTCACCACCATCGTCGCCTTCGTCGTCGGTGGCGCACTGCTCGGCGTCATCGGCGCGTTCATCGCGATTCCGGTCGCGGCCGTGATCGGCCTGCTCCTCAACGAGGTCTTCTTCCCCAAACTCGACCGCGGTTAGCGGGCGAAGATGCGGGCGATGATTCCGGTTACCACCAGCCAGAACACCGCGGCGAGACCGTAGTTCACCAGGACCGCCAGCTGGAAGTTGCCGATCGGGAACAGCCCGGGGAAGAACAGCGCCAGCGGTTCCGCCAGCGAGCGGATGAAGCCGAAGAAGGCGTTGGCCTGGTTGGCGCCGAGGAGCACCATCACGATGTAGATGGCCTCGATGAGCGCGAACAGGGCGCCGATTCCACTGATCAACCGGGCGGCCGTGAGATGGCCGGTGCCGTAGACTCGCGATCTGGTCATACCCCTGGTTTCCCATGTTCCGGGTTGGCGAAACACGGGGCCGGCTCCGGTCCGGTCCACCGGCACAGCAGCAGGCAGACGTCGTCCTCGTGCTCGTCGTCGCCGAGCATGTGGGACAGGATCAGGTCGCCCGCGTCCTCGCCGGGCAGGTTCGCGGCCGCCCGGACGGCCTCGGCGAGGCGGTCCAGACCAGCGTCGATCGGCTCGACGCGGCGCTCCACGAGTCCATCGGTGTAGAGCACCAGGCTTGCGCCGGGCGAGAGTTCGGTCTCGTACTCGGTGATCTCGAACCCGAACGGGAAGCCCAGCAGCGGCGCGGCAGGGCATTCGAGAAAGCGCGTGTCCGCGGCGCCGTTGTCGAGCAGCATCGGCAGATGTCCCGCGCTGGCCCAACGGAGGACACCGGCGGCCGGGTCGAGACCGGCCACCACCGCGGTGGCGAACAGCGGGCTTTTCCAGCCGCGCAACAGTTCGTGCGCCAGTCTCAAGGTCGCGGCGGGACCGTGGCCTTCGGTGGCATAGGCGCGCAAAGCGTTCTGCAGCTTCCCCATGATCACCGCGGCGTCCAGGCCGTGCCCGGTGACGTCCCCGACGGTCAGCGTGATCGTGCCGTCCGGGCGGGAAAACGCGTCGAACCGGTCCCCGCCGACGTGCACGCCGGTCGCGGCCGGGCGGTAACGCGCGCACAGTTCCAGCTGACCGGGCACGCTCAAGGTGGGCAACATCGCCCGCTGAACCGCTCGGCCAGCTCGCGTTCCCGTTCGTACTCACTGGCATTGCGCAGGGCCACCGCGGATCGGGCGGCGACCGCGGTCAGGAACGTCAGTTCCTCCCTGGTGAAATCCTCGGTCTCGCGGGCGAGTCCGAGCACACCGAGCAGGGTGGGCCCGACGGTGAGCGGGATCAGCAGGCGACGGGGGCGGACCACGGGCCTGCCGTTGTCCAGCACCCGCTCCACATCGGCGTCCGGGATGCCGTCCGCGGGCTCGCGGCGTAGTTCTCCGTCGGTGCACAGCCACACGGCGGCCGAGCTGGCCACGCTTTTCCCGCTCGATCAACCGCACGAGCGCCTTGACGACCTCGTGTCCGCGCAGGAACGAGGAAACCGTCCTGGTCACTTCGTCGAGAAAGGCCAATTGCTGGCGCTGGCGCTCGACCTCGGTATGCAACGCGAGCAACCCCGCGTTGGTCTGGGCCAATTCGCTCCGGTTGCAGTTCCAGTTCCTCTCGCTGCTGCTCGACGATTTCGCGCAGGGAACGGATCAGTTCTTCCGCCTCCGTGCGAGGATCGGCAGGGAAAATCCGGTGGCCGTCCCGTCTGTCACTCACCTGTCACCGCCACCACGCACGCGTCATCACGCCCGCGGCCGCGCCGGCCGAGCACCCATGCCGCCACCGTTGCCGGATCATGGCCGAACAGTCCCGGCCAGTCCCCCGCGCTCCACCGGTCCGACACGCCGTCGGTCCGCGGGAGCCGCCGGCTTTCCCTCGACCAGTCGGCCGTCGACTCCACGGCACGCTTTGCCCCGGCCGCGCCCACGATGCCCGGCCGCGAAACCAGGCGCGCGGCACGGGCGCCCGGAGCGGAATAGAGCCGGCAGGCGACGTTTCCGACCCCGCCGAAACGCACTTTTCCTTCGGCAGGACGCACCTGGGCGACGGCGACGGTCGCACCACGGGTGCGGGCGATCCTCGGCTGCACCGATTCCAGGATAGAACCAGGAGCACGTGCCGCGCTCTCCGAGACGGTGGAGATCGCCACCCGGCTGGCTTCGGCGGCGGGCGTGCCATGGCCAAGACCATCGCTGACGGCGATCGTCAACGCGCCCGCGGAACCGACCGCCGTCCACATGTCGCCGCAGTCGGTTTCACCCGGTGCGGTGAACAACGCCGCCCCGACCCGCGGCCCTGACGTGGGCTCGGAACGCCATCGCGCGAGCACCACTGCGCCGGCCCCCGCAAGGGTGTAGGCGTCGAAAAGGTCGGCGGCACGGCGGACCGCGCCGAGCCCGGCGCCGAGCGTGCCCGTGGTCGAGTAGCCGTCCCGCAGGCTGTCCGCCAGCCTGCGGATGCCCGGCCCGGAGTCGATCGCGAGCAGGTCGAGCCGGCCGTTCCACGCCACCACGCCGAACAGCCCGCGCCCGGCGTGCTTCACCAGATTGGAGGCGAGCTCGGTGGCGGCCAGCGAAACCCGCTGCCCGAGAAGATTCGCTCGCCGCGCCGCGGCCAGCGCCAGCAGCCGGGCCCGGCCGACGTGACCCGGCTCCGACACGACGATGTCGTCACGGGTCATCAGCGGTGCGCGGACATGCTGATCTCGACGGTGGGCGCGGAGTCGATCCGGAACCCGTCGGCGAGCCTTCTGGCGCCGCCGCGTCCGGGGCCGAGGCCGGAACCGGTGGTGAAGCCGTCGGTCATGGCCTGCTCGATGTCGGCGATGCCCGGCCCCGAGTCCCGGAAGACCATGCGCACCCCGCTGGCCCCGGCAAAGATCTCGGCCTGCCCGCCACCGCCGTGCACCAGCGCGTTCCTGGCCAGTTCGCTCGCCGCGGTGACCAGTTTCGTCTGCTGGACCAGGGTGAACCCGGCCGCGGCCGCGGCTTCCCTGGCGGCCTGCCGGACAGGCACTATGTCGCCTTCGTCCTTGATCGGCGCCGTGCTCGTTGCGGAGGCCGAGGTCACCGCAGGGCCGCCATACCTTCACGGACGGACAACGCGGTACTCATTCCGGGCAACGTCAGGCCGAGTTCGGCCAGGGTGAAGGCGACCGCGGGCCGCATGCCCACGAGGACCGTGCGGGCGGCCAGCAGCGCCGTCGCGGCCGCGATCTCGTGCAGGGCGCGGGCCAGGTAGGAGTCGACCACGTCGAGCACCGAGATGTCGATCAGTACGCCGCGCGCGCCGGTGTCGACGACCCGTTCGGTCAGCTCCCGCTGGAGCTCGGCGACCGTCCGGTCCTGAAGTTCCTCGCCGACCGTGACCAGGAGCACACCATCGAGGTCGGCGATGGGGACGGCCGGCATCAGCGTGAACCGACGGCGGAAACCGTGAGGCCGAGCAGGCCGAGCGCGTACTCGAAGGCGCTGGCCAGCCGCGCCTTGGTGACCACGTCGTCGAGGTCGATGCCGAGCTGCACCATGGTCGTGGCGATCTGCGGGCGGATGCCGCTGATCACGCATTCCGCGCCCATCAGCCGGGCCGCCTGCGCGGTCTTCAGCAGATGTTGCGCGACCATCGTGTCCACCGTCTCCACGCCGGTGATGTCCAGGATGGCCACCCGTGCCTGGTGCGTCACGATCGTCTGGAGCAGGCTTTCCGTGGCGACCTGGCTGCGCATGCTGTCCAGGGTGCCGATCAGCGGGATGGCCAGCACCCCGTCCCACAGTTTGACGACCGGAGTGGACAGCTCGGTGAGCTGCTCGCGCTGTGTGGCAACGGTTCCCGGACCGAGCCCAACGTGGTGTCCAGCAACACCAGCCGCAGCGTGTCGACCACCGCGGAGAGCAGCACGACACCTTCGGTCGCCACCTCGGCGGACCGCTCGTCGGCCAGCCACAGCCGCAGCAAGGGCCCCTTGAGCCCGCTTGTCTTGACAGCGGTTTCCGCGGTCAGGTCGTCACCGCCGTGCTGCGCGGTCAGCGCGGCGAGCAGCGCCCGCGGCTCCGAAAAGCCTTCCGCCGCCGGGTTTTCCGCCGCGTCGGCCAGGATGGCCCGTCGCAAGCCGGTCACCACTTCCCGACAGTCACGGGCGACCTGCTCCTCCTCGGCGCCCGTCAGGCCGAAAAACGGTGCGCGGGAGGACTCGGTGACCAGCTCTTCGCTGCGGTCGGCCAGGAAATCGCCCACGATGCCGGTGGCCCTGCGTTCGGAAGTCGTCGTCATCGTCCTCGGCCCGCGAAGTTCGTTGCCTTCCGGCAAACTTGGGTGACGACGTGGTCACCACACAACTTGGACCCGTGGACGACTGGCACGACGAGGGAAAGAGAAACCGACCATGACCAGGCACGAAGGAATCCGCGAACCGGGCGCGTCCGTGGTCCGGACAGTTGTGGACGGCGATACGGCACGCGTCCTGCTGTTCGGTGAGATCGATCACGGCGCGGTCGCGCAGCTTGACCAGGCATTGCACGAACTGCTCGACGCCGGTGCGGTCCGGCTCGTAATGGATTTCGAAAACCTGTCGTTCTTCGATTCCGCCTGCATCAGCGCGCTGGTCAGGGCGCGGGCGCAGGCCGAAGACCGCGGAGGCACGATGATGCTGGCCAACCTCGACCGGTACGCGCGGCGGATCCTCGACCTGACCGGCCTGCTTTCCTCGTTCACGGTCGAAGAAGACGTGGCGACGGAGGGCGCCGGCTAGCGAGCTAGAGCGGTGGCGGGATGGGACGGCTGCGGAGGAAGAGCACCGTCCCGCCCGCGCCCCCGTCGATGCGGACCTCGTCGGCGCAGGCCCGGATGATGGTGAGGCCGTGCCCGCGGCAGCCCTTCACGGGTGACGGGTCGAGCCAGCGACCCTTGTCGGCGATGGTGAACTCGACACGGCGGCCGTCGTCACCGGTGACCACCTCGGCGTCGAACTCGATGACACCGGGAGGATCGGTGAGCTGTTCCGCGCTTTCCGGGGCTACTCCATAGCCGTGCTCGATGCTGTTGCTCACCGCTTCGCTGACGGCGAGCACGAGTTCGTCGACATGCGCGGGGGAACATTCGTGAGCGCGCAGCCAGTGCCGCACGCGATCACGCGCGATGGACGGGGAAACCCACTCGACGGGCAGGAGGAGATGAAGTGTCGTGGCGGGGCCGTCGTCCGGCGCCTGCGCACTGTGTGCTGGATGTTCATCCTGCTGCTCGGATGTCGGGGGCACGAGAGTTATTGTCCCAGTTTCCGGTGATGCTGCTTGGTTTCAGGGCGTGAGCGCGTCGGTGACCGTGTGGTACAAGGCCAGCATCTGGTCCAGTCCGACGATCTCGATCGGCCGGATCACCGGGCGGGACTCGTCGACCACGATACGCAGGGGTTGGAAACCACGGTGCCGCACGGCTTCCGTGGCGCTGTTGCCCAGCGTGCGCAAGCCCGCGGAGCCCAGGAAGCCGACTCGGGTGAGATCGACGACGAGCACCCGTCCGTCGAGCCGGTCGAAGGCCTCGGCGAGCACGGTCCGCAGCCGGGGCGCGGTCAGCCCGTCGATCTCGCCCTCCACCGTCACGATGATCACATCTTCGTGATCGCCGGTCCGGGCGGTCATCAGCTGTTCGAGGTCGGGTCTTTCGCGAGCCCGCTCGCCGCCGTCCGGCGTCAGTTCGTCACTGGCAGGTTTCACCTGCGCGACACTACTCAGTCCTCGTGCAGGTCCAGGATCTGGTCCACACCAGTGATCTCCAGTGCCCGCCGGACCGTGTGGTGCGTGACCGCCACCCGCAGCGGTGTGCCCTGCTCCCGGCATCGGTGATGAGCGTCCAGGAGAGCGGTGAGCCCGGCCGAGGAGAGGAAGGTCACCTTGGTCAGATCGGCGACCACCCTCAACGGTGGCTTGGCGGCTTCACATGCCTCGTCCAGCGCGCGGCGGAAAGTGGTGACGGTGTTCATGTCCACCTCACCACCGGCGCGCACGAAGACGCCGGAACCGTGTCGCTCGGTCGCGACTTGCAGGAGCTGGCCGTCCATGTTCTCTCCGTGGTCAGTCAACCACCAGAAGATACCCGACCGAAGCCGTGGCGTGGCAGGGCCGAACGGCGGTGGCTAGGGGGCCGCTTGGCTGGGCCGGATCACGATAAGGCATGTGTCGTCGTCGGTGTCCACCGAGGTGTGGTGCAGCAGTTCGTCGGCGACTTGCTCGATGTCTCCGGCCAGGCTCGTCGCGGAGCGGGCGAGCCGGGCGAGGCTGTCGTCGATGAGCACCGAACGGCGTTCGATGAGCCCGTCGGTGTAGAACACCAGGGTGTCCCCCGGGCACAGCTCGATGGTGGCCTCCCGGAACTCCGCGTCCGGCACCGCGCCGAGCAGGACCCCCTTGGGCAGCGGCAGGAACTCCGCCGTGTCACCACGGATCAGCAGCGGTGGCAGATGCCCCGCCCTGGCCCAGCGAAGTTCGCGCCTGTCCGGTTCGTAGAGACCGCAGACCACGGTGCCGGTCGTGCCGCGCGCGAGCTGGCAGGCCGTGGCGTTGAGCCAGCCGAGCAGCTTGCCCGGTCCGGCACCCGTGATGGACAGCCCGCGCAGCATGTTCCGCAGCGCGACCATGTCGGTCGCCGCTTCGATGCCGTGCCCGGCCACGTCGCCGATGACCAGCAGCACCCGGCCGTCGGCGAGCATCACCGCGTCGTACCAGTCGCCGCCGACCTCGTGCTCGTGCTCGGCGGGCCGGTACCGGACGGCGACCTCCAGCCCGGTCACCGACGGCCGCAGCGACGGAGGCAGGATCGCCTCCTGCAACTGCCGGGCGATCCGGTGCTGCTGCCGGACCTCCTCCTCGGTGTCGGCGAGCCGGTCCTGGGTGGCGGCGAGCGCGACCTGGCTCTGGTACTGGGCGGAGATGTCCTGGTAGATCCCGCGCAGCGCGGTCAGTTCCCCGGCTTCGGAGACCACCGGTTCGCCGTGTGCGCGGACCTGCCGCAGCGTGCCGTCCGGCCGGATGAGCCGGAAGGTGGCGACCGCGTCGTCGCGGCGCCGCAACATGTCCTGGAAGACGCTCACCGCCGCCACATCGCCGGGATGGACGTGGTCGCGGAGTTCGAGCGGGCCGGCCGGGCGGGCCGAGGCCGGCAGCCCGAACAGCGCGAAGGTCTCGCCGGTCCAGCTCGTCTCGCCGGTCACCAGGCTGTACTCCCAGCCACCGATCCGGCCGAGGCGCTGCATGGTTTGCAACAGGGCGGCCAGCCGTTCGGCGTCGTAATCGAGCCGCCAGTCGATCAGCACACCGTCGAAGAACCGGATGATCCGCACGCTGGTGACCGCCGGGGTGACCGCGTCGTGGGACAGGGCGGTGCACGGCACGCGGTCGAGCCGGCAGGGTGCGCCGGTCTCGAAGACCTCCACCGCCTTCTCGAACGCCTCGCTCGCGCCGAGCCACGGGAAGGCCTGGGTGAGGCCGCGCCCGACGATCTGCCGGGGCGGACGGCCCGCCGGATCCTCCAGGTGCTCGCCGGCATGCGTGATCTCGAAGTCGGCCACCTCGCCCGCCTCGTCGCGGACGGGACGGGCGAGCAGCCCCGAGGAGATCAGCGCGGCTTCGGTCTTGTCGGGGCGCATCGGTTCGCCGAGTGCGAGCCGGAAGTCGACGGCACGTGCGCAGACTCCGGCCAGCGTCGTCAGTTCGCGCCGGAGCCGTTGGGGAATCTCCGCCCGCTCGTCCGGCCAGACCACCTCCAGCACCCCGACCAGACTCTTGGCTCCGGACAAGGGAATCAGCGCCCGGGCACCGCCGGGCCAGGAGCCGAAGATCGGCACCGGAACGCCGACGGTACTGGCGAGCCAGAGCGGGCGCGCGGTGCGCACGACCCGCTGTGGAAGCGCGTCCATCTGCGGCGGAATGCGCTGCCACCGGCTCGCTTCCAGCACGTCGAATCCCGCGTGCCCGGCGAGTTCCAGCGCACCGTCGCCGACGAGTTGCCACAGCGCGACGGCGACCGCGCCCGCGGTACCGAGCGCTTCGCCCAGCAAGGCGGAAGCCAGCTCGGACCCGTCCCGGGCCACCTGCGCGGCCGCGTCGACCACGCTCAGCCGGACCCGCTGATCCCGGCCGGCCGTGCCCGCAACGGCCTCCGGCTGCCCCACCAGATCCGCGGCCAGCTCGGCCGAAGAGACCCCGGCCCGTTCGGCCAGCCGGCGCAGATGCTCGGCCGCTTCCGTTGGCAGGCAGCGCAATTGCTCGATGAGCATGCCTTCGGCCAGGTGCACGAGCCTGCGCCGCGCATCGCCGGCGCGGAGCGTTTCGATTTCGCGCTGCTGGCGTTCCACGACGGCGGCCAGCCGCGCGATCGTCGCGTCGGTGGTGCCGGGCTGGTCGGTCGTCACCGCGCCCTCATTTCGCCGCCGGAAGATCTCATCCTAGCCATGACAGCGTAGATTCTTGCAGTGGCGGCGCTTATTTCACGGGCGGACAGGAGTGCGCTGGTGACGGATACCGAAACGACGGCGGCGGTGGAAAAGGGCTGGCGCGACCCCCGGCTCAAGCAACTGCTCGCCGGGTTGACCGCGGTCCGCGACGGTGACTTCAGCACCCGCCTGCCCCAGGTCGGGGACGAGCTGACCGACGAGATCGCCCGGGTGTTCAACGGGATGGTCAGCCAGCTGGCCCGGTTCACCGCCGAGGTGACCCGCGTGGCGCGTGAGGTCGGCACGGACGGCAAGCTCGGCGGGCAGGCCGAGGTGACCGGGGTGTCGGGGAGCTGGAAGGACCTCACCGACTCGGTGAACGCCATGGCGGGCAACCTGACCGATCAGGTGCGCGACATCGCGCAGGTGGCCACCGCGGTCGCGCGGGGCGACCTGTCCCAGAAGATCGCGGTGGACGCGCGGGGCGAGATCCTCGAACTCAAGAACACCATCAACACGATGGTCGACCAGCTTTCCGGGTTCGCCGACGAGGTCACCAGAGTGGCCAGGGAAGTCGGCACCGAAGGCATCCTGGGCGGCCAGGCCAGGGTGCCGGGCGTCGGCGGCACCTGGCGCGCGCTGACCGAGTCCGTCAACTCCATGGCCGGCAACCTGACCCGTCAGGTCCGCTCGATCGCCCAGGTGGCCACCGCCGTCGCCGAGGGCGACCTGTCCCAGAAGATCCGGGTCGACGCGCGCGGCGAGATCCTGGAGCTGAAGGAAACCATCAACCGGATGGTCGATCAGCTGTCGGCCTTCGCGGCCGAAGTCACCAGAGTGGCCAGGGAAGTCGGCACCGAAGGCATCCTGGGCGGCCAGGCCAGGGTGCCGAACGTGGCCGGGACCTGGAAGGACCTCACCGACAACGTCAACTCGATGGCCAACAACCTGACCAACCAGGTGCGCAACATCGCCAAGGTCACCACCGCCGTCGCCTCGGGCGACCTGACCCGCAAGATCGACGTCGACGCGCGCGGCGAGATCCTCGAACTGAAGACCACCATCAACACGATGGTCGACACGCTCGGCTCCTTCGCCGCGGAGGTCACCAGAGTGGCCCGTGAGGTGGGCAGCGAGGGCAGGCTGGGTGGCCAGGCCGAGGTCGAAGGCGTCTCCGGCACCTGGAAGCGCCTCACCGAGAACGTCAACGAGCTGGCGGGCAACCTGACCCGCCAGGTGCGCGCGATCGCCGAGGTCGCCGGCGCGGTCGCCACCGGCGACCTGACCAGATCCATCGCCGTGGAAGCGCAGGGCGAGGTCGCCCAGCTCAAGGACAACATCAACACGATGGTGCGGTCGCTGCGCGAGACCACGCAGGCCAACCAGGAACAGGACTGGCTCAAGACCAACCTGGCGCGGCTGTCGGGGCTGGCCCAGGGCCGGCGCGACCTCACCACGGTCGCCGAATTGATCCTCGACGAGCTGGTGCCGCTGGTGTCCGCGCAGTACGGCGCGTTCTTCCTGACCGCCACCGAAAACCCCCGGCGGTTGCGCCGGATCGCCGCCTACGGCGGATACGACCAAGGTCCCGTGGAGGTGGAACTCGGCCAGTCGCTGGTCGGGCAGGCGGCGCGGAGCCGGAGGCCGATCATCGTCGACCATACCCCGCCGGGGTACATCAAGATCTCGTCCGGGCTGGGCGAGGCCGCGCCGGCCAGCCTGATCGTGCTGCCGATCGTGTTCGAGGGCCGCACGCTCGGGGTGCTCGAAATCGGCGCCTTCGCCCCGTTCACCCCGGTGCACCAGGCGTTTCTCGAGCAGCTCATGGACACCATCGGGGTCAACCTCAACACGATCATCGCCAGCGCCCGCACCGACGCGCTGCTGGAGGAGTCGCAGCGGCTGGCCGCGGAACTGCGCGCGCAGCAGGACGAGCTGGAGGAACGCGCGGAACAGCTCGCGCTGGCCTCGAAGTACAAGTCGGAGTTCCTCGCCAACATGTCGCACGAGCTGCGGACGCCGCTGAACAGCCTGCTGGTGCTGGCCCGGCTGCTCTCACAGAACACCGCGGGCAATCTCACCACCAAGCAGGTCGAGTACGCCGAAGTGATCCACTCGGCGGGCACCGACCTGCTGCAGATGATCAACGACATCCTGGACCTGTCGAAGGTCGAGGCCGGCAAGGTCGACGTGCATCCGGCGCCGCTCCCGCTGCGCCAGCTGCTGGACTACGTGCAGGTCACCTTCCAACCGCTCACCGCGGAGAAGCGGCTGGAGTTCACCCTGACCGCCGATCCGGACGTGCCGGCCGAGCTGGTCACCGACGAGCAACGGCTGCGCCAGGTGCTGCGGAACCTGGTGTCCAACGCGGTGAAGTTCACCGAATCCGGGCAGGTCGAGCTCCACGTGCGAATGGCAGGCGACAGGATCGCGTTCGACGTGCGCGACACCGGCGTCGGCATCGCGAAGGAGCACATCCCGGCCATCTTCACCGCGTTCCGGCAGGCCGACGGCACCACCAGCCGCCGCTACGGCGGGACCGGGCTGGGACTGTCGATCAGCCGGGAGGTCGCCGACCGGCTGGGTGGCGAGATCCAGGTGCGGAGCGAACTCGGCCGCGGCAGCACGTTCACCCTCTACCTGCCGGTGACCGCGCCCGCCGAGCGCCCCGCGTCGTCCCTGGTGATCACCTCCCGCCCGGACGAGGCCGGACCGGAAGCGGACGGGCAACTGCGCGGCCGCAAGATCCTGCTCGTCGAGGACGACCCGAGGAACGTGTTCGCGCTGACCGGTGTCCTGGAAGATCACGGCGCGTTGGTGCTTCGTGCCTCGCACGGCCGCGAGGGCATCGACACCCTGCTCGGCACCGAGAACGTCGACCTGGTGCTGATGGACGTGATGATGCCGGAGATGGACGGCTACGCGGCCACGGCCGCCATCCGCGAGATGCCGAGGTTCGCCGATCTGCCGATCATCGCGGTCACCGCGAAGGCGATGCGCGGCGACCGGGAGAAATGCCTGGCCGCCGGCGCGAACGACTATCTGATCAAACCCATCGAACCCGACGAGTTGCTCGCCTGCCTGCGAAGGTGGTTGGGATGAAGGGCACGTTTGCCACGTCGGACGGCCGGGAAACCTTCTGGGGAGATCCCCCGAATCCTTGGCCAGTGTTATGACGGCAATCCAGCAAACGGAGCGATTCACGCATCCCGCGCTCTTCTACCGGGGCGACCAGGAGTACCTGGCCGGTCTCGTTCCGTTCATCGAAGAAGGTCTTTCCCTGGACGAGCCGGTGGCGATGGCCGTCCCCGCCGACCGGCTCGCCCTGCTGCGCGACGCGCTCGGCCCGACGGCGGACGGGGTGCGGATGCTCGACATGACCCGGGCGGGCCGCAACCCGGGACGGATCATCCCCGGGGTGCTGCGGCAGTTCGCGGACCAGCACACCGGCGGGCATGTGCGGATCATCGGCGAGCCCATCTGGCCCGGCCGCACCGATCGCGAGTATCCCGCCTGCGTGCAGCACGAGGCGCTGATCAACCTGGCCTTCACCGGCCGGGACGTCACCATCGTCTGCCCGTACGACGCCGACGGGCTCGATTCGCGCACGCTCATGGATGCCGTCGCCACGCATCCCGTGCTGTGGGAGGGCGACCGCCGGTCGATCAGCGAACAGTACGCGCCGGAACGCGTGGTCGCCGACTACAACCAGGAGCTTCCCGCCCCCGCGGAGGCTCCGACGTGTGTCGTGAACGACACCGCCGGCCTGGCCTTCGCCCGCCAGTTCGTCGCCACCCGGGCCCGCGAACTCGGCTTGGCCGGCGAGCGGGTCGAAGACCTCACGCTCATGATCAACGAACTGGCCAGCAACAGCCTGGCGCACGCGGGCAGCAGTTGCCGGATCCGGATCTGGCGCGAGGGCGCGGACGTGATCGCCGAAACGGGCGACAGCGGCTACCTCCGCGATCCGCTCGCGGGGCGGCGGCCGACCGAGCCGGGGCAGCTCGGCGGGCGAGGCTTGTTGCTGGTCAACCACCTCGCCGATCTGGTCCGGACGCACACCACCCCCACCGGTACCACCATTCAGATTCACTGCCATATTCGTTAAAACCGGGTGAAGCGCGCATCCGTATACATAGTCATGAGGATGAGACATGTGCTGGTCGCGCTGCTGACCACGGTGCTGATGGCGGGAGCGGCGGCCGGCTCCGCCAGCGCCCACCCCGAGGACCGTCCAGTGCCCCCGCAACTACGAGTGCCCGACGGCAACCAGATGATCGCCTCGATGTCGGCGCGCGGTGTCCAGACCTATCAGTGCGCGAACAACGTCTGGACCTTCGTCCAGCCGGACGCGATCCTCGAATACCGGGGGCTCCCGCAGGTGCTGCACTCGCGCGGTCCGGTGTGGACATCGGTCCTGGACGGCAGTTCGGTGACCGGAACGGCGATCGCGAACTCCCCCGTCACCGGCACGATTCCCGAGCTGCTGCTGAAATCCACCGGCAACCGGGGGCCGGGGCTGCTCGCGAAGGTCACCTACGTCCAGCGCCTGGCCACCCGCGGTGGCGCCGCCCCGGCCGGCTCGTGCGAAGAGGGAACAACGACGTCAGTGCCCTACACCGCCAACTACCTGTTCTGGGCTCCCTAAGTGGTGGGTTTTGGAAGTCTTTCGGGGGTGATCAGGCGGCCTGTGGGATGCGAACGGCGGTCTCTTGTTGTTCGTGTCGGTCGATCCTTGCGAGTAGGTCGCGGAGGTCGTCTCGGGTGAAGGTCCAGTCGAACGGTGT